>NZ_JBITTJ010000006.1:0-388994 GCF_044541845.1 Streptomyces sp. NPDC085481 | reverse complement strand
CGCCAGCTCACCTACGCCGCCGCGGCCAAGAGCGAGCGCGTCGACGGCGACCTGACCTTCTTCGGCGCCGCCGCCAAGTGCTTCGCCTCCGACGTCGCCATGGAGGTCACCACCGACGCCGTCCAGCTCCTCGGCGGCTACGGCTACACCCGCGACTACCCCGTCGAGCGCATGATGCGCGACGCCAAGATCACCCAGATCTACGAGGGCACCAACCAGGTCCAGCGCATCGTCATGGCCCGCAACCTCCCGTAACCACCCGCCCGTTGAAAGGAGACAGGCCGTGACCCTGAAGATCGCTGTCTGTGTGAAGTACGTTCCCGACGCCACCGGCGACCGCGGATTCGCCGACGACCTGACCACCGACCGCGAGGCCGTGGACGGTCTGCTCTCGGAGCTCGACGAGTACGGCGTCGAGCAGGCGCTGCGGATCGCCGAGGAGGCGGACGACGCCGAGGTCACCGTGATCACCGTCGGCCCGGACGACGCCAAGGACGCGCTGCGCAAGGCGCTGTCGATGGGCGCCGACAAGGCCGTCCACGTCAACGACGAGGACATCCACGGCACCGACGTGATCGGCACCTCCGCCATCCTCGCCAAGGCCCTGGAGAAGACCGGCTTCGACCTGATCGTCTGCGGCATGGCCTCGACGGACGGCACCATGGGCGTGCTGCCGGCGCTGCTCGCCGAGCGCCTGGGCCTCCCGCAGGCCACCCTGCTCTCCGAGGTCTCCGTCGAGGACGGCGTCGTGACGGGCCGCCGTGACGGCGACGCCGCCAGCGAGCAGCTCCAGGCCCCGCTGCCGGCCGTCGTGTCGGTCACCGACCAGTCGGGCGAGGCCCGTTACCCCTCCTTCAAGGGGATCATGGCCGCCAAGAAGAAGCCGGTCGAGGAGCTGGACCTGGACGACCTCGGCATCGACGCCGACGAGGTCGGCCTCGGCGGCTCGTGGACCCTGGTCGAGTCGGCCACGGCGCGCCCGGCCCGTACGCAGGGCACGATCGTCACGGACGAGGGCGACGGCGGCAAGCAGCTCGCCGCGTTCCTGTCCGCCCAGAAGTTCATCTGACCCACCGTCATCATCCCTCAGGAGCAAGGAATCATGGCTGAGATCCTGGTTCTCGTGGACCACGCCGACGGTGCGGTCCGCAAGCCGGCCCTCGAACTGCTGACGCTGGCCCGCCGTATCGGCGAGCCGTCCGCGGTCGTCCTCGGCGCGGGCGAGGCCGCGGCCTCGATCGCCGCGAAGGCCGGCGAGTACGGCGCGGCGACCGTCTACGTGGCCGACGGCGCCGAGTTCGGCGAGCAGCTGGTCGTACCGAAGGTGGACGCGCTCGCGCAGATCGCCAAGGACAAGGGTGTCGCCGCGGTCCTGGTGACCTCCTCGGGCGAGGGCAAGGAGGTCGCGGCGCGCGTGGCGCTGCGCCTCGGCTCCGGCCTGATCACGGACGCGGTGGAGCTGGAGGCCGGCGAGAACGGCCCGGTCGCCACCCAGTCGGTGTTCGCCGCCTCGTACCAGGTGAAGTCGGCCGTCTCGCACGGCGTGCCGGTCATCACCGTCAAGCCGAACTCCGCCGCCCCCGAGGCCGCTCCGGCCGCGGGTGCGGTCGAGAGCGTGACCGTGGCCTTCACCGGCAACGCGGCCAGGGTCGTCTCGCGCACCCCGCGGGTCTCCACCGGCCGTCCGGAGCTGACCGAGTCGGCGATCGTGGTCTCCGGCGGCCGCGGTGTCGGCGCGGCCGAGGGCTTCGCCGTCGTGGAGAAGCTGGCCGACTCGCTCGGCGCGGCCGTCGGCGCCTCGCGCGCCGCGGTGGACGCGGGCTGGTACCCGCACGCCAACCAGGTGGGCCAGACCGGCAAGCAGGTCTCGCCGCAGCTGTACATCGCGGCGGGCATCTCCGGTGCCATCCAGCACCGGGCCGGCATGCAGACCTCGAAGACGATCGTGGCGGTCAACAAGGACGCCGAGGCCCCGATCTTCGACCTGGTCGACTACGGCGTGGTGGGCGACCTGTTCGAGGTGCTGCCGCAGCTGACGGACGAGATCGGCGCGCGCTGACCTCACCTACGGGAGGGGGCGGGTGGCACTCTGTGCCACCCGCCCCCTCCCGTATGCCCTCGGCCGGGCCCGGTCACCCGCGCTCGCCCTCAGTACCAGCCGTCGAGCGCGACCTCTTCGCAGAGCCGGACGACCGGCCTGCGCCCCGTCGCGACACCGTCGGAGGCGAGCCTGACCCGGGCTCCGGGCCGTATGGCGTGCGGGGGCCCGTCGACCCGGCAGCGGACGACGAAGCCCTCGGTCATGTGCACCGGCCAGAGATCGGCCTCGGCGGCGGTGAAGGCCCGCCGTACGGAGATCACGCCTTCGCCCGCGCTGAGTTCGGGGGCCAGGTCGGTCGACCCGCAGGTGGGGCAGAGCAGGCGCTGGAAGGTCGTGGTCTGGCACCAGCGGCAGCGCTGGAAGTAGAGCTCGGGCTCGGCGGCCGACTCGTCGGCCAGAACGGCGGTCCCGTTCCGCAGGCCCGTGGATCCGGTGTGGAACACGATGCGTTCTCCTTGCACTCGGCGGCTCAACCGTGCATGGAGCAAAGATATGGCACTGAGTGCCAGCAAATAAAGACCTGAGTTCCCTCATTTGACGATACTGAGACCCCCATGTGGCCCAGCCGTCTCCCGAAGCCTCCCGGCGTCACTCAGCGTCTCTCAGCCCTCACCGAGACTCGACTCCACCTCGCGCACCACGCGCCACATCGGGGTGGACCGCTTGGCGATGACCACGACCACGTCGTCGGTCTCCGGCTCCCCCGCGGCCCCGGCGGGCGCGGCGTCCGGGCTCAGGGTGTCCCTGACGAAGCCGAGGGCCCGGTCCACCTCGGCCAGCGGGTCGCCCTCGCCGCCCGAGCGAAGCCAGTGGCGCAGCGCGTGGTTGTGCGCGGCGACGACGGCCGCGGCGACCACGTTGGCCCGCAGGGTGCCGTCGCGGCGGTCGGCGAAGCGGGTGCGCAGGTAGTCGCCGAGGGTCTTCTCGTACCGCCAGACGACGGAGAGCTCGTACGTGCGCAGGCCGGTCACCTCGCGGGTGAGGCGGTAGCGCTGGACGGAGAAGGTGGGGTTCTCGGCGTACATCCGCATGACCAGGCGGGTGGCCTCGCAGACGCGGGCCAGCGGGTCGTCGGAGTCCTCGCTCGCGGCGAGGAACTCGGTCATGTCGGCGAGGCTCTGCTCGTGGTCGGGGAAGACCACGTCCTCCTTGGACGGGAAGTACCGGAAGAAGGACCTGCGGCCGACCCCGGCGGTCCTGACGATGTCGTCGACCGTCGTCTGCTCGTAGCCGCGCTCCAGGAAGAGCTGGAAGGCCGCCGCGACGAGGGAGTCACGCATCGAGGGCTTGGCGGGGTTGCTGCTCATGCCCCGAACCTAGCACTCGGATCCCTCGCGCAGCGGCACTTGGTGCCACGCCGGACGTCAGGCGGGGTGCCGGGTCAGCGGGCGGCCATCCGCAGGGCGCCGTCCATCCGGATGGTCTCGCCGTTGAGGTAGTCGTGCTCGGCGATCATGGTGACCAGACGGGCGTACTCCTCGGGGCGGGCCAGTCGCTGCGGGAAGGTGACGCTGGCGGCGAGCCCGGCCCGCACCTCGTCGCTGAAGCCGGCCATCATCGGGGTGTCGACGATGCCCGGGGCGACGGTCACGACCCGGATGCCGTACTGGGCGAGGTCACGGGCGGCGGTGACGGTCATCCCGGCGACACCGGCCTTGGAGGCCGCGTACGCGATCTGGCCGACCTGCCCCTCGAAGGCGGCGATGGAGGCGGTGTTGACCACGAGCCCACGCTGCCCGTTCTCGTCCGGCTCCCGCCGCGCGATGGCCTCGGCGGCCAGCCGCATCACGTTGAACGTGCCCACCAGGTTGACGTCGAGCACCGTCCTGAACAGCTCCAGATCATGCGGCCCCTTGCGGCCCAGCACGCGCGCGGACGGCGCGATCCCGGCGCAGTTCACGGCGAGCCGCAGCTCGGCCCCGTCCTCCTCGATCCGCCCGAGCGCCGCCCGGACCTGCTCCTCGTCGGTGACGTCGGCCGCGACGAGCACGACCCCGTCCACCGGCGTCCCGGCCCCGGCGACGGCCTTGTCGAGGTCGAGCCCGTACACGGTCGCCCCCTTCGCGGCGAGCGCGGCGGCGGTGGCCGCCCCGAGCCCCGATGCGGCACCGGTGACGAGCGCGGCGGAACCTGCGATGTCCATGAAACTCCTCATACGAGCCGACGGCCCGTATGAGGCCGCCGGAGGTCTATTTCCATTCGTAGATCTTCGCGGTGGCCTTCCCGCTGTCCTCCGTCTCGAACTCGAATACTCCGGCGATCCCGTTGAGTCGGCTCAGTTCGGCGGCGGCGGTCTCGTAGAAGATCGCGCCGCGCCAGTGCACCGTGCCGGCCTCGTCGATGCGTCCGACGCCGGAGCCGTGCCAGGTGACGGTCTGGCCGTCCTTGGTCATGACGACCCCCTGGCCTTCCCCGAAGAGCGTGCCGTCGGCGCGCAGGACCGATTCGTACGTGCCCATGTCCTTGACGTCGGCACCGAGCAGCGTGCCCGTCGCCGTGAAGGACGCCTCGAGGACGGGGTGGCCTCCGTCCGTGGACAGCACCCGGATTCCCGTGGTGTCTCCCTGCAGATCAGCGATCAGTTCGCCGAGCATGATGGGGCTCCTCTCCGGAAGGGAACGGCCTGATCCCCCCTTCCGGACTACGCCGGATGCAAGAGGCCGTCAAACGGAGCCGGAGCCGCGCCTTCAGCGGGACAACTGGCGGCTGATGACCAGGCGCTGGATCTGGTTGGTGCCCTCGAAGATCTGCATGATCTTGGCCTCGCGCATGTAGCGCTCGACCGGGAAGTCGCGGGTGTAGCCGTAGCCGCCGAGGACCTGGACCGCGTCGGTCGTGACCTTCATGGCCGCGTCCGTCGCGATCAGCTTGGCCGCGCTCGCCTGGCGGCTGAAGGGGCGGCCGAGGTCGCGGCGGCGGGCCGCGTCCAGGTAGGTGGCGCGGGCCGAGTCGACGGCGGCGGCCATGTCCGCGAGGAGGAAGCCGAGGCCCTGGTGGTCGACGATCTTCCGGCCGAAGGTGGTGCGCTCGTTGGCGTACCCGACGGCGGCGTCGAGCGCGGCCTGGGCGAGGCCGGTGGCGCAGGCGGCGATGCCGAGGCGGCCGGAGTCCAGGGCGCTGAAGGCGATCTGGAGGCCCTGGCCCTCGTCGCCGATGCGCCGGTCGGCGTCGACAAGGGCACCGTCCCAGTGGGCGGAGGTGGTGGGGACGGCCTGGAGGCCCATCTTCCGCTCGGGCTTGCCGAAGCTCAGGCCCTCGGTGGCGCCGGGAGCGAGGAAGCAGGAGATGCCGTGGCTGCCGGGGGCGGTACGGGCGAACAGCGCGTAGAAGCCGGCCTTCCCGCCGTGCGTGATCCACGCCTTGTTGCCGGTGACGCGGTACGCGGTGCCGTCGTCGAGGAGCTCGGCCTTGCAGGCGAGGGCGGCGGCGTCGGATCCGGCCTGCGGCTCGGAGAGGCTGTAGCCGCCGATGAGGCGGCCCTCCAGCATCGCCGGCAGCCAGCGCTCCTTCTGCTCCGGCGTGCCGAAGGAGTAGACGGGGTGGCAGGCGAGGGTGTGGACGCTGGTGGCGACGGCGACGGCGGCCCAGCGGGCGGCGAGCTCCTCCAGGACCTGGAGGTACACCTCGTAGGGCTGGCCTCCGCCACCGAACTCCTCGGGGTACGCGAGGCCGAGCAGACCGGCCTCGCCGAGGGTCGCGAACAGGCCTTCCGGGTACGTCTCGGCGGCCTCGTGCTCGTCGACGCGGGGGGTCAGCTCCTTGTCGGCGATCTCCCGCGTGAGGGCGATGAGGTCCGCTGCCTCGGGGGTGGGAAGCAGGCGGTCGACATCCATGGCGACTCCAGTCACGACACAAACGGTACTGCGAAGGGTACGTCAGTACCGGTGAGAGTAGCGCAGAAGGCGGCCCACGTAACCCCCCGAACGGGTCGACCGGCATACTGTTCGGGTGATCGAGACCTCAGCCGTCGACACCCCCAAGCTCACCGGGCGCGGCGCCGCGCGCCGCTCCGAGCTCTTCGAGGAGCTGGTGGCACTCCTGGTGGGCGAGGGCTTCGCCCAGCTGACCCTGGACGATCTCGCCGCCCGGCTGCACTGCTCCAAGCGCACCCTCTACGGCCTCGCCGGCAGCAAGGAGCAGCTCGTCCGGGCTGCCGTGGTCCACTTCTTCCGGCGCGCGACTGTCCGCGTCGAGTCGGTCCTCGCCGCCGCCGCAGGACCGGCCGAGCGGCTCGCCGCGTACCTGCGCGCCGTGGCGGCCGAACTGGCCCCGGTCTCCCCGCAGTTCTTCGACGACGTGGCCGCGTTCGAACCGGCCGCCGAGGTCTACGAGCGCAACACCCGCGCCGCGGCCGGCCGGGTGCAGCAGCTGATCGAGGAGGGCGTGTCGGCAGGCGTCTTCCGCGAGGTCCACGTGACCTTCGCGGCCGACGTGATCTCCTCCGTCATGGTCCGCATCCAGCAGCGCCAGGTCGCCGCCACGACGGGCCTGGCCGACGCCGAGGCGTACGGGCAGCTGGCGGAGCTGCTCCTCAACGGCCTGCGCAAGGGCTGAGCCCCGCACGCCCCCGACATGGCCGGTTCGCACCCGTGACCGGTCACTCTGCGCAGATGATCCACTACCGTGTGCCGCGCACCGACTGGCCACCCCTTACGAGGAGACCCCCGCGTGGAGCGCAGCCGTACCGCCCTGAGAATCCGAGCCGTCCTCGCCACCCTCGGCGTCACCGCCGCCCTCACCGCCGTCCCGGCGGCGGCCGACACCGCTCCCGCCGGGAAGCCGCGGACGCAGGCCGCCCCGCCGGCGCCCTGCACCGGGGAGTTCGGGGGTGACAAGCGGCTCGGCCCGAAGCACCTGCCGAAGAAGTGGCAGGAGCCGGTCGGCCCGCTGGTCAACCGCTACCACCGCACCGGAAAGCTCTCCTCCGCCGACTTCCTGAAGAAGTACTGGGAGGGTCCGGCCGGCACCGGCAGCTGGAAGTACCCACCGAACGACGGCTTCGCCGAGGTCAACGGCAGGGTGGACAAGGCACCCGAACTCCTCCTGGAGGGCGAGCGGCTGGACCGCTTCGGCTCCGAGTTCGGCTCCTACCTCGCCCCCGCCGGCGACGCCTTCGGCAAGCGGGCGCTGCCCCCGCAGAGCCTCGGCACCCGTGAGGCGGCATTCCCCTGCGACTACCACCTGTACGAGGTGACGAAGGAGTTCGTGGTCTGGGAGGGCTCGATCGCCCCCTGGTTCGAACAGCCCGGTGGCGGCCGCCAGATCAAGCTGGACGCAGCCCTCCTGAACCCGGGCGAGGGGCAGCGCCTCAACGTCAAGTGGCTGCTCGACAACGGCTATCTGGTCCGCCTGCCCGCGTGACGGAACGCGAACGGCTCGCACGGGCACTCTGGGAGGCCGGAGTGCCCGGCGAGCTGTACTGGATCGAGGGCGTCCACGAACCGGTGCCCACCCCGCCGGACTTCGTCTACCTCCGGTCGGTCCCGGGCAGGGCGGGTTGGGAGACCGGTGTGTACGAGCGCGGCGCGCACCACCCGGTCGCGGTGCACGCCACGGAGGCGGAGGCCTGCGCCCACCTCCGCACGCTCGCGCTCTGAGCGCGCCGAGACCACGAGCGACCGGGCGACCGGGCGATCAGGCGACCGAGCCGATGCGCCCGGCGGGCTCCCGGGGGGCGTCGTGGTGGATCGGGGTGTGCGCGCCGGTGAGGGTGAGGCCGCTGCCGCCGCGCCGGTTGGCGACGATCTCGGCGCCGATGGACAGGGCCGTCTCCTCCGGCGTACGGGCACCGAGGTCGAGGCCGATCGGGGAGCGCAGGCGGGCGAGTTCGAGCTCGGTGACGCCGACCTCGCGCAGCCGCTTGTTGCGGTCCTCGTGGGTGCGGCGGGAGCCCATCGCGCCGACGTAGGCGACGGGCAGCTTGAGGGCGACCTGGAGGAGGGGCACGTCGAACTTGGCGTCGTGGGTGAGGACGCACAGCACGGTGCGGCCGTCGACCTCCGTCGACGCCAGGTAGCGGTGCGGCCACTCGACGACGATGTCGTCGGCCTCGGGGAAGCGGAGCTTCGTGGCGAAGACCGGTCGGGCGTCGCAGACGGTGACGTGGTAGCCGAGGAACTTGCCGACCCGGACGAGCGCGGACGCGAAGTCGATCGCGCCGAAGACGATCATGCGGGGGGCCGGGACGGAGGACTCCACGAGGAGGGTGAGCGGCTGTCCGCAGCGGCTGCCGTCCGCGCCGATCTCCACGGTGCCGGTGCGGCCGCCGTCGAGCATCGCGCGGGCCTCGCCGGCCGCGGTGCGGTCCAGCTCGGGGTGGCCGCCGAGACCGCCCTCGTACGAACCGTCGGGGCGGACCAGGAGGGCCCGGCCCATGAGGTCGTCGGGGCCCGAGACGATCCGGGCCAGGGCCGCCGCCTCGCCGGAGACGGCGGCGGCCAGCGCGGCGGGGTAGACCCCGCCGCGGACCGGGGTGACGAGGATGTCGATGATGCCGCCGCAGGTCAGACCGACCGCGAAGGCGTCCTCGTCGCTGTAGCCGAAGCGCTCGACGACCGTCCGGCCGTCTTCGAGTGCCTGTTGGCACAGCTCGTAGACCGCCCCCTCCACACATCCGCCGGAGACGGATCCGATCGCCGTGCCGTCTCGGTCGACGGCGAGCGCGGCGCCCGGCTGCCGGGGCGCGCTGCCGCCGACGGCCACCACGGTGGCCACGGCGAACTCGCGTCCCTGCTCGACCCACCGGTGCAGCTCCTCGGCGATGTCCAGCATCTCGAACTCCTCAGGGAATGTGTGGAGGTGGCGTCAGGGGCGTCAGCCGACGCCCAGCCAGCTCTCGATCGGATGGATCGCGAAGTAGATGACGAAGACGGCCGTCAGCGCCCACATGAAGCCGCCGACCTCCCTCGCCTTGCCCTGCGCGCTCTTGATGACCGCGTAGGAGATGACGCCCGCCGCGACACCGGTGGTGATGGTGTAGGTGAAGGGCATCAGGACCACGGTGAGGAACACCGGGATCGCCACGGAGCGGTCGCTCCAGTCGACGTGCTTGGCGTTCTGCATCATCATCGAGCCGATGACGACCAGGGCCGCGGCGGCGACCTCCTGCGGCACGATCGCGGTGAGCGGCGTGAAGAAGAGGCACAGGGCGAAGAATCCGCCGGTGACCACGGAGGCCAGACCGGTACGGGCGCCCTCGCCGACGCCGGTGGCGGACTCGACGAAGACCGTCTGACCGGAGGCACCGCCCGCACCGCCGAGGATGCCGCCGGCACCGTCGATGAACAGCGCCTTGGACAGGCCCGGCATGCGGCCCTTGTCGTCGGCGAGCTTGGCCTCGGTGCCGACGCCCAGGATGGTCGCCATGGCGTCGAAGAAGCCGGCGAGCACCAGGGTGAAGACGATCATGGTGATCGTGATGTAGCCGACATCACCCCAGCCCGTGAAGGACACGTCCCCGATGAGTGAGAAGTCCGGGGCGGACACCGCGCTGCCGTCGAGCTCCGGCGGGCCGGAGAACCAGGCCTTCGCCGGGATGTCGGCGACGGCGTTCAGGAGGACCGCGACGAGGGTGCCGGCGACGATGCCGATGAGGATGGCGCCGGGGATGTTGCGGGCCTGCAGCGCGAAGATCAGCAGCAGGGTGAAGGCGAAGATGAGGACCGGCCAGCCCTCGAGCTCACCGGCCGGGCCGAGCGTGACGGGACCGCCGCCGGGGGCGGGGTTCTCGTGCACGAAGCCGGCCTTCACGAAGCCGATGATGGCGATGAACAGACCGATGCCGATGGTGATGGCGTGCTTGAGCGCGAGGGGGATCGCGTTCATGATCATCTCGCGGAGGCCGGTGACCACCAGGAGACAGATCACGGCGCCGTACGCCACGGACATGCCCATCGCCTGCGGCCAGGTCATGACCGGCACGACCTGCGAGGCCATCACGCCGGAGACGCTGAGGCCGGCGGCGAGGGCGAGCGGGACCTTGCCCCAGAAGCCCATCAGGAGAGTGGTCGCGGCCGCGCAGAGCGCTGTGGCGGTGATCAGCGCGGGCTGGCTGAGGACGTTTCCTGCGACATCCTTGCCGCTGAGGATCAGGGGGTTGAGCAGGAGGATGTACGCCATCGCCATGAAGGTGGTGACGCCGCCGCGGATCTCCGTCGCGACGGAGGATCCTCTCTCCGAGATGTGAAAGTACCGGTCGAGCCAAGACCTGCCGGCGGGGTTGCGCGAGCCGTTGCCCGCGTCCTCGGCCGTGGTCTTGGGCTCCACTGACGACTGGGTCATGGGGCCTACTCCCAAGGTTCAAAGGGGCACCCGCATCAGACTTCGGAAGCTCTGATCGAAACTGCGGGATTTGGGATATCAAGTTGGCTGCACGACCCGGGGGACGGCCCGAGACGAACGGGTGAATCGGTACTGCGGTCACTGCGGTGGAGCATCCCCGGACGGTGCGGGCGGGGAAGTGTGACGTTCCTGGGAGGCGCGCACCGTCCGGAGAGGTCTTACAGGGTGCCGGTGAGCGCCTCGGGACGTACCGGCGTCTTGCTGAGCTCCAGGCCCGTCGCGTTCCGGATCGCCGCGAGGACGGCCGGGGTGGACGACAGGGTCGGGGCCTCGCCGAGTCCCCGCAGGCCGTACGGCGCGTTGGGGTCGGCCAGTTCGAGTACGTCGACCGGGATGGTCGGCGTGTCGAGGATCGTCGGGATCAGGTAGTCCGTGAAGGAGGGGTTGCGCACCTTCGCGGTCTTCGGGTCCACGATGATCTCTTCCATCACCGCGACGCCGAGGCCCTGGGTGGTGCCACCCTGGATCTGGCCGACGACGGAGAGCATGTTGAGCGCCTTGCCGACGTCCTGGGCCGTGGCGAGCTCGATGACCTTGACCAGGCCCAGCTCGGTGTCGACCTCCACCACCGCGCGGTGCGCGGCGAAGGTGTACTGGACGTGGCCGTCACCCTGGCCGGTGACCAGGTCGAACGGCACGGTCGGGCGGTGCCGGAACTCGAGCTCGAGGTCGATCGGCGCCTCGCCCTCCAGGATGTCGGCGATGGTCGCCAGGACCTCGCCGCCGTCGGTCACGACCTTGCCGCTCTCCAGGAGCAGCTCGGCGGTGGCCCACGCCGGGTGGTAGGAGCCGTTCTTGCGGCGACCGATCTCCAGGACCTTCTCGCGGACGGCCTCGCAGGTGTTCTTCACCGCGCCACCGGTCATGTACGTCTGCCGGGAGGCGGACGTCGAACCGGCGGAGCCGACCTGGGTGTCGGCGGGGTGGATGGTCACCTGCGTGACACCCAGCTCCGTGCGGGCGATCTGGGCGTGCACGGTGACACCGCCCTGGCCGACCTCGGCCATGGCCGTGTGGACCATGGCGACGGGCTCGCCGTTGATGAGCTGCAGGACCACGCGGGCGGTCGAGTAGTCGTCGAAGCCCTCGGAGAAGCCGACGTTCTTGATGCCGACGGCGTAGCCGACACCGCGGACGACACCCTCGCCGTGCGTGGTGTTCGACAGACCACCGGGCAGCGCGCGGACGTCCGCGCCCTCGCCGGCCGTCTCCCACTGGCGCTCCGGCGGCAGCGGGCGGGCCTTGACCCGGCGAAGGAGCTCGGCGACCGGGGCCGGCGAGTCCACGACCTGGCCGGTCGGCATGATCGTGCCCTGCTCCATGGCGTTCATCCGCCGGAACTCGACGGGGTCCATGCCCAGCTTGGCGGCGAGCTTGTCCATCTGTGCCTCGTACGCGAAGCAGGCCTGGACCGCGCCGAAGCCGCGCATCGCGCCACAGGGCGGGTTGTTCGTGTAGAGCGCGACGGCCTCGATCTCGACGTCGTCGATCACGTACGGACCGGCACCCAGCGAGGAGGCGTTGCCGACGACGGCCGGGGAGGCCGAGGCGTAGGCGCCGCCGTCGAGCACGATCCGCGCCTTCATGTGCGTGAGCTTGCCGTCCTTGGTGGCGCCGTGCTCGTAGTGGAGCTTCGCCGGGTGGCGGTGCACGTGGCCGAAGAAGGACTCGAAGCGGTTGTAGACGATCTTGACCGGCTTGCCGGTGCGCAGCGCCAGGAGGCAGGCGTGGATCTGCATCGAGATGTCCTCGCGGCCGCCGAAGGCACCGCCGACGCCGGAGAGCGTCATGCGCACCTTCTCCTCGGGCAGGCCGAGGACGGGGGCGATCTGCTTGAGGTCCGAGTGCAGCCACTGGGTGGCGACGTAGAGGTCGACACCGCCGTCCTCGGCGGGTACGGCGAGGCCGGACTCCGGGCCGAGGAAGGCCTGGTCCTGCATGCCGAAGACGTACTCGCCCTCGACGATCACGTCGGCCCGCTTGCGGGCCTCCGCCACGTCGCCGCGGATGATCGGCTGGCGGTGCACGATGTTCTGGTGCGGGACGTGACCGGAGTGGTGGTCGTCGCGGCCCTCGTGGATGAGCGGCGCGTCCTCGGCGAGCGCGGAGGCCTCGTCGGTGACGACGGGCAGCTCCTTGTACTCGATCTTGATCTTGGCGGCCGCGCGGCGGGCGGTCTCCGGGTGGTCGGCGGCGACCAGGGCCACCGGCTCACCATGGTGCCGCACCTTGCCGTGGGCCAGGACGGGGGTGTCCTGGATCTCCAGGCCGTAGTTCTTCATCTCGGCCGGCAGGTCGTCGTACGTGAGCACGGCGTACACGCCGGACATCGCGAGGGCCTCGGAGATGTCGATGGAGACGATCTCGGCGTGCGCGACGGTCGAGCGCAGGGTCTGGCCCCACAGCATGTCCTCGTGCCACATGTCCGAGGAGTAGGCGAACTCACCGGTCACCTTGAGGGTGCCGTCGGGGCGCAGCGTGGACTCGCCGATGCCGCCCTTGGTGTGGTTCTGGGTGACGTTCGTCGGCGTGCCCGCCGGAACGGTGCGCGTGTTCTGCGCCATGGTCAGACCGCCTCTCCCTGACGGGCGGCCGCCAGGCGGACCGCGTCGAGGATCTTCTCGTAGCCCGTGCAGCGGCAGAGGTTGCCGGAGAGGGCCTCCCGGATGTCCTGGTCGGACGGGTCGCTCTGACGCTCGAGGAGCTCGTCGGCGGCGATCAGCAGACCCGGGGTGCAGAAGCCGCACTGGACGGCGCCGGCGTCGATGAACGCCTGCTGGATCGGGGAGAGCTCGACGCCCTCACCGGTCTGCGAGTCCTGGCCGGGCTTGGCCTCCCACTTCTTGGCCGCGTCGAGCGAGGTGCCGCAGGCGCCGCCGGCGCAGCCGGTGTGCTCCGCACGCTCCTTGGCGAAGTCCGCCAGGCCCTCGACGGTGACGACCTCGCGGCCCTCGACCTGACCGGCGGCGACCAGGCAGGAACAGACCGGCACGCCGTCGAGACGGACCGTGCAGGAACCGCACTCGCCCTGCTCGCAGGCGTTCTTGGAGCCGGGCAGACCCAGGCGCTCACGCAGAACGTAGAGAAGGGACTCGCCCTCCCAGACGTCGTCGGCTTCCTGCGGACGACCGTTGACCGTGAAATTCACGCGCATGGTTATGCAGCTCCCTCAAGCGTGCGGCCGTTGCCGCGGTACTGCTCCCAGGTCCAGCCGAGCTGGCGGCGAGCCATGATTCCGACGGCGTGGCGGCGGTACTTCGCGGTGCCTCGGACGTCGTCGATCGGGTTCGCGGCACCCGAGCACAGCTCGGCGAACTGCTTCGCGATCGAGGGGGTGATGATCTTGCCGCTGTCCCAGAAGCCGCCCTCCTCCAGAGCCGCGTTCAGGAAGGCCTCGGCCTCCTTGGCGCGGATCGGGGTGGGAGCCGCCGAACCGATGCCGGTCCGCACGGTCCGCGTCTCGGGGTGCAGCGCGAACCCGAAGGCGCACACGGCGATCACCATGGCGTTGCGGGTGCCCACCTTGGAGTACTGCTGGGGCCCGTCCGCCTTCTTGACGTGGACGGTCTTGATGAGCTCGTCGGGCTCCAGCGCGTTGCGCTTCACGCCCGTGTAGAACGCGTCGATGGGGATGAAGCGGCTGCCACGGACCGATTCGACCTCGACCTCGGCGCCGGCCGCGAGGAGCGCGGGGTGCGCGTCACCGGCGGGGGAGGCAGTGCCCAGGTTGCCGCCGACGCCGCCGCGGTTGCGGATCTGCGGGGAGGCCACGGTGTGCGAGGCGAGGGCCAGGCCGGGGAGCTCGGCGCGCAGGTTCTCCATGATCTGGGTGTACGGAACGGAGGCGCCGAGGCGGACGTTCTCCTCTCCGACCTCCCACTCGCGCAGCAGCTCGATCCGGTTGAGGTCCAGGAGGTACTCGGGACGCCGGTGGTCGAAGTTGATCTCGACCATGATGTCGGTACCACCCGCAATGGGCACGGCCGTGGGGTGCTCTGCCTTGGCGGCGAGCGCCTCCTCCCAGCTGGCGGGGCGAAGGAAGTCCATGGTGGCTCTCTTCTAGTGCTTCGAGTGAACGGGGGGGTCGTCCGTACGGGCCCGGGGGGACGGCCGGCCCTCGACGATCTCTTCATGTGCTGTTAACGCGGTGTGTGTGGCCTAGTACACAAGCCACGATGGCCCGGGTGCAGTCACCGAAAACATGAAGGAGTTGGCTGGCGGCCATCCTTGTCTTGTAGATTCGAACGAAAGGCGTGGAACAGTTACCTCACCGTTTCCCCCTGGAAACGGCGGCACCACGCCACCGACGACAACGCGACACCCATCAAAGGAACGGCGGCGACATCATGCGGCTGCGCGCACTGCTGGAGAACGACGCGCTCGGGCTGCGCCTGCTCGGCGGCGACGACGAGCTCGACCGCACCGTCCGCGGCGTGATGACGACGGACCTCAAGGACCCCAGCCGTTACCTGTCCGGGGGCGAGCTGGTGCTCACCGGCCTCGCCTGGCTCCGGGACCCGGAGGACGCCGAGCCGTTCGTCCGGATTCTGGCCTCGGCAGGGGTGGCCGCGCTGGCGGCCGGCGAGGCCGAACTCGGGGACATCCCGGATGATCTCGTACAGGCGTGTTCACGCCACCGACTTCCCCTGTTCGCAGTAAACGAGTCCGTTGCGTTCGCGACGATCACCGAGCATGTTGTTCGACAGGTCTCCGGCGAACGGGCCGGCGACCTGGCCGCGGTCGTCGACCGCCACAGACGTCTGATGACCTCGGGACCGGCAGGCGGCGGACCCGAGGTCGTCCTGGACCTCCTCGGCTCCGACCTGGACCTCCGGGCCTGGGTGCTCTCCCCCACCGGCCGCCAGATCGCGGGTGCCGGAGAGCCCCTTGAGCCCGCTCTCGCCGCCAGTCTGGCCGGCGAGCACCTGGCTGCCACCCGCACCGGACGGCGCGGCCCGCACCGCCTGAGCATCGAGGGAACGGCGTACTCACTCTTCCCGATCCGCAACACCGGCCGTGGCGCAACGCCCGCCTCCCGCGACGTCCGGGAGACCGTCCTGGCCGACTGGCTGCTCGCCGTGGAGGCCGACGCGAGCGACTGGCCGGCCGCCCGCCTCGACCTCCTGCAGGGCGTGACCCAGCTGATCGCCGTGGAGCGGGACCGCCGCGACGCGGCCCGTACGGTGCGGCGCAGGCTCGCCCAGGAGGTCCTGGAACTGGTCCAGACGGGCGCCGCCCCCGCCGAGATCGCCGCCCGCCTCCGGGTGGCCGCCCCGGTCCTGCTGCCGGGCCTCGGCAGCGCCCCGCACTGGCAGGTCGTGGTGGCCCGGGTCGAGTGGGAGCAGGAGCCGGGCCAGAACGCCGTCGACAGCGGCCCGATCGCCCAGGCGCTCCTGGAGGAGATCCTGGTCGACCCCGCGACCTCGGGCGCCGACTCGGCGGACCGGATCGCCGTGGCGCACAGCGGCGACGAGGCCATCGCCCTCGTCCCCCTGGCGGCGGCCCCCCTCCCGGACAGCGAGGACGACCTCCCCGCCGTTTCCCTCGGCCTGCACGCGGACGCACTGCTCACCGCGGTACGCACCCCCCTCTCGGCCGGCCTGGCCGACGACGGCCGCCTGACCCTGGGCGTCAGCGCCGCCGTGCACTCCGCGGAGGGCCTGCGCGGCGCCCTGGAGGAGGCGCGGCATGCCCGCCGGGTGGCGGCCGCCCGCCCGGGCCGCGTCTGCGCGGCGGGCCACCACGAGCTCGCCTCGCACGTCCTGCTGCTGCCCTTCGTCCCGGACGACGTCCGCCGCGCCTTCACGGCCCGCCTCCTGGACCCGCTGCGCGACTACGACCGCCGCCACCGCGCCGAGCTCATCCCGACCCTGGAGGCGTTCCTGGACTGCGACGGCTCGTGGACCCGCTGCGCGACCCGCCTGCACCTCCACGTGAACACGCTGCGCTACCGGGTGGGCCGGATCGAGCAGCTCACGGGCCGCGACCTGTCCCGCCTCGAAGACAAGCTGGACTTCTTCCTGGCCCTGCGCATGAGCTGAACGGCATTCATCTCTTCGGGTGATCACGCCAACTGAAAGGGCGGCAGCCGACTGCCGCCCTTTCCGGCCGTTCCGCCGTCTCCCCTTGTGAAAAGTTTCACCCGACCCCTTGGCCGGGCCGTCGCGTTCGTGCTGAGATGCCGTCCTACTCAACAGCTCGATGGCGCGCTCTGGGGAGGGCAATGTGGAGTACGGCCGGGGGACCCCGTTGGAAACCGCGATCTGGAGGCTTCGCTCCCGCGGATGCTGGACGGACGCGGCCGAACTCCTCACCCCACGCGCGGCCGAGCCGGCCGCGGCCCTGGAGCGAGCGGCCCTCCTGATCGAACGCTGCCTGTACACCGAGCAGGGCTGGGCCGAGGCGGAAGAGGCCCTGCGCGCCGCCGAAGCGGTGGCGCAGACCGACGAGGAGCGTGGGGCGGCAGCCTGCGAACGCGGGTACCTGGCCTACGCCTCCACCCTCCTGGGCGTACGCGACCGGGCCGACGAGGCAAGGGCGGCACTGGGCCGGGCAGCAGCCCTGATCGCCCCGGAGACCCCCGGCCGCCCCCTCCTCGACTTCCGCCGGGGCCTGATCGCCCAGAACCTGGGCGACTCCCCCCAGGCGGCCCGCGCCGCGTACCGCAGGGCCCACGCGGGAGCATCAGAGCAGGGCGACACCCTGCTCCTCTCCTCCACGTGGCGCCACCTGGCCGGACTGGCCCTGCGCGAGGGCGAGTTGACGGAGGCCCGGCACGGCTTCGCCGAATCCCTGCGCATCCGCGAGGAGTTGGGCTACCTGGTCGGCACCGCCCCGGCCCTGGCCTCCCTGGCGGAAGCGGAGACGGAACCGGAAGCAGGCCGCCTACGAGCCGAAGCGGCCCGCCTGTTCCGCCTCCTGGGCGGCGTACCGACCTGGCTGGCCGCCCAGCTGACCCCACGCCCGGCGATCTAGCAGCACCCGCCACGAACGGGAGCGGGGGCCGGGGAGGGGCCTACCGCTCCAGCCGGACCAGGGCCTCGTCAAGACCGACCAACAGCGCCCCGTCCTCCCCGACGGCCACGGCCCGAACCGCCGGCCCAGGCCGAAACGCCAGCCGATCCCCCTGCTCGAACCGATGCAGCTCGACAACGCCATCAGCCCAGGCAACCCCGAGAACCGCCCCGTACGGCGTCTCAGCGGCATCCAGCGACACCACCGGAGAAGACCGTTCCGCCACGGGCGAGGGATCCGCCTCCTGCCCCGGCGTCCAGCGCCGCACCGCTCCGTCCATCCCCCCGCTGCAGACGAACGGCGTAGCCGACTCGACCGCGGCCACGGCCGTGACCCGCCCGCTGTGCAGCGCGGCCTGGTGCAGCCCGGTGAGCCCGAACGCGTGCACGGACCCGAGCCGGTCGCCGACGACCACGGACCCCGCGATGGCGGCGAGCGCGGTACCGGGATGCCGCGTCAAGGTTGCGGAGACCGCCTCGGTCAGCCGCCGCAGGTACGGCGCCCGCGGCTGCTTCCCCGGCACGGTGTGCAGGCGCCCCCGCTCGTCAAGGAGCAGCACGGTCCCGTCCGGCGCGGGCGCCAGCGCCCTGACGCGCCCGGTCACCGGGTGATCAAGTCGCCCGAGCGGACGGGCGTCACCCACGCCCAGCAGCCGTACGACCCCGCCCAGATCCGCCGCGAGCAAGGTGCCGCCCTGCACGGCGAGCGCGGCGACCGGCCCGGGCCACGGCGGCGCGACGTCCCCGGTGACCCGCGCCCACCGCACCCGCCAGGGCCCCCCGGCGGCAAGCCCTTCGAGCGCGGGCCGCAACCGCGGATCGGCACCGTCCCCGAGAACGGCAAGCAGCACCAGCGCACGCTCGGCGGCATCCCGGGCCAGACAGAGCGCCTGCCCACCCCGCAGCCAGGCGGCCCGGAGCCCACCGTGCGGGTCGCCGGCATCGCGGACGTACCCGGTGGTGACGGCGATGGGATCAGCGCCACACACGGCGAGGGGATCGGCAAGGTCCAGGCCGACGGAGCCGGCAACGAACCCGGGCTCCTCACCCTCCTCGTCCCCGTCGACGACGGCAACCCTCCCCGAGGCGAGCAGGGCGTACTCGGGCGTACCCTCCCGGCCTTCGACGACCAGCCGCACCCGCCCCAGCCGGGCGAGGTCGCCCAGCAGCGAGGCGATGGCCTCGGGCTCCGCGGCAGCATGCAGGGCAGGCAGGAGCAGCAAGGTACGGGAGGCCCGCCCGCTCTCGGTGGTGGCGAGCACCCGCACGAGATCGGCGGGGGACGAGGCGACGACCCCGAGATGACCGGCGACGGCCCAGGCGACACCGAGCGCGGACTGCCCGCGCAGCGGCACGAGCACCCGATGGGTGCGGCGCCGCCCGGCAGCACGAGGGGCCTGCCCCGCGAGCCAGGAGAGCAGCCCCGGGGCGCCGGTGACGAGGCAGAGGCGGGGGGCCTCGGGGTCGGTGAGCCAGCCGAGCAGGGCCGAGGCCCCGGGGCGCTCCGCGCGGACGGACGGCATGGGCACCTCTCGGTCGGCGCGGTTTCGGACGAACGGGCTGACGTGGTCGACCTTAGTCGTCAGTCCTGCGCTCCGGTGAAGTGCTCCCGTACGAGTGACGACACGACCGCGAGGTCCTGGGTGATCAGCGCGTCGAGCAGTGCGCTGTGCTCGGCCGCGTCGGCGACGAGTTCGCCGTGCCGGGTGGCGGGAGCACTCATGAGGGGCCACTGGGACCGTCGGTGGAGGTCGTCGGCGACCAGAAGGAGCTGCTCGTTCCCGGCGAGGGAGAGCACGGCACGGTGGAAGGCCCGGTCGGCCTCGGCGTAGTGGGCCCGGTCCCCCCGGGCGGCGGCGGCCGAGGTGGCCTCGGCGAGCGGCCGGAGTTCGGCCCAGCGGGCGGCGGGTACGGTGCGGGCGAGCCGCAGCATGACGGGGACCTCGATGAGCGCGCGGACCTCGGCGAGCTCGGCGAGCTCGCGGGGGGTGCGTTCGGTGACGCGGAACCCGCGGTTGGGGACGACCTCGACGGCGCCCTCGGTGGCGAGCTGCTGCATGGCCTCGCGGACGGGGGTGGCGGAGACGCCGAAGCGTTCGGCGAGGGCGGGCGCGGAGTAGACCTCGCCGGGCACGAGCTCGCCACCGACGAGGGCGGTCCGCAGGGCCTGCAGGATCTGCCCGCGCACGGAATGCCGCTGTACGGGCCGGGGGGCGAGCCCGCTGGGCTCGCTGTGAACGTGCTCACCACGGACTTGCTCGGGAACACGGGCCGCCCCTGCGTACGCCGCAGCGGCGGAGCGGTCCGAACTCCGCTCGCGACTCCTGCCCTGCTCCACCCGGGTCCTCCTGCGCCTTCGTACCGGGCCCGGCTCGCGGTGCCTGGGTCCCTTGTGCACGATAGGCGGACGGCGTCACAGTTCAAACACCGTACGCATCGGGTAAGGTAAGGCTAACCTCTTAACGATCGCGATTCGGTGGTCCTCCATGGCCGTGCCCGCTCTGCTGCCGTCTCCCCCCGCTTCCCCCGCCTCGCCCGTCGCCGCCGCCTACGCGAGACTCGGCGAGGTCTTCACCGCCCTGCGCATCGACGAGCGCGGCCGGGACGAGCGGACGCCGCGCGGTGCGGGCTGGATCGGCGCGGACGAGCTGGGCGCCGGCGGGGACGGCCTGGACGCCTTCCTCGCCTGGGACGAGGCGCAGGTGGGGCGCGACTACGGGACCACGGCCCGCCCCGACGTGATCGCGAGCTTCGGCCTCCACCGGTACGCGTGGCCCACGTGTCTCCTGGTGACCGTGCCCTGGTTCCTGAACCGCAGGGTGCCCCGCCTGCCGGCACGGAACGTGGCCTTCCACCGCGCCCTGGGACGGCTCGCGGTCCGGGTCGAGGAGTTCGCCTGCCTGCCCGGGGACCCGGCGGCCACGCTGCCGGGCGCGAGGGTCGTACCCGACGAGGAGGCGTTGCGCGCCGAGGTGCGGGCTTCGCTCGCCGAGCACTTCGAGGAGGTCCTGTCCGGCGTGGGACCGCGGATGCGCCGCGGCCGCCGGGCCCGGTGGGGCATGGTCACGGACGAGATCGTCGAGGGCCTCTGGTACATCGCGACCCGCCTCGGCGAAGAGGACCGGGCACTGGCGGAGCTGACCCGACTACTGCCGGGCAGGACCACACCCCCGGGCCCGGCCAGGACCCCGGCCAGGACCCCGGCCAGGACCCCGGCCAGATCCACGACCCAGACCCCGACCACGACCACGGCCCCGACGACGACCGCCGCAGCCCCCCACCCACCCAAGCCCTACGTGGGCGGCGCGGGCTTCCGCGACCTGGAGGGCTCGGCGGAGGCGTGCGGGGCGGTACGCGCGACCCGTGACCGGGCTACGTGCTGCTTCTTCTACACGCTCCGCCCCGAGGACACGTGCCTGACGTGCCCGCGCACCGCCGACGCGGAGCGGGTCCGCAGACTCACGGCGACAGCCTGACGAGCCGGCTACGCCACCCCCACGGGTGGCAGTAATCGAACGCAACCCGCGATCCGCACCCACCAGTTCGACCAGATCACACCTATTCGTATGCCCGACGCCCCCCGATGGCGTGCTCTTGCCCCGAAACCCCGTACCCGCCCCGCAAGGTCGGCCAGTATGGGCGGCCGTATCGCCCTACTGCGAAGCACTACCGAGGCACGACGCGAGGCAAGGGACACCGCTATGAGACTGACCGACATATCGCTGGACTGGCTGCTACCTGGCGGCGTGATGGTGGCGGGAGTCCTGACGGCGGTGGCGGTGCTCGCGCGCGGGAAGCGCGCCGGTGACCAGGCCGCGGCCGACGACTCCTGGGAGCGCAGCGAGGAACGCCGCAGACGCAAGGAGGCCGTCTACGGCACCGCGTCGTACGTCCTGCTCTTCTGCTGCGCCGCGGTCGCGGCGGCGCTCTCCTTCCACGGGCTCGTCGGCTTCGGCCGGCAGAACCTCAACCTCTCCGGGGGCTGGGAGTACCTGGTCCCCTTCGGTCTCGACGGCGCCGCGATGTTCTGCTCGGTGCTCGCAGTCCGGGAGGCCAGCCACGGCGACGCGGCCCTCGGCTCGCGCCTGCTGGTGTGGACGTTCGCGGGCGCGGCGGCCTGGTTCAACTGGGTGCACGCGCCGCGGGGCATGGGTCACGCGGGCGCCCCGCAGTTCTTCGCGGGCATGTCCCTGTCGGCGGCGGTCCTGTTCGACCGGGCGCTGAAGCAGACCAGGCGGGCGGCGCTGCGCGAGCAGGGCCTGATCCCGAGGCCGTTGCCGCAGATCCGGATGGTCCGCTGGCTGCGGGCGCCGAGGGAGACCTTCGGCGCGTGGTCGCTGATGCTCCTGGAGGGCGTACGGACCCTGGACGAGGCGGTCGACGAGGTGCGCGAGGACCGGCGGGAGAAGGAGCAGAACCGGCTGCGCAGGCGCGAGCAGGCGAAGCTGGACCGGGCGCGGCTGCGGGCGCTGAACCGGCAGCACCGCGCGTTCGGCCGCGGTGGCGGCCGGCAGGTGGACGTCTCGGCACTGGGTTCCGGTGCGGGTGCGGGCTCCGCGACGGCGGTGCAGGCCGCTGTCGCGGAGCCCGCCATAGCGGACCCCGGACAACTGCCGCTTCGACCCCGGCCCTCCCTGCAAGCCGTGAAGGGCGCTGAGCCGCGTCCGGGCGAGTCCCGGATGGTGGACCTCACCGCCGAGGACGACACCCAGACACTGCCCCGGCTCGACTCGCTCGAGCGCAAGCTCGCCGACCTGGAGCAGCAGTTCGGCTGATCGACCGCGTCAGGCCGGTCGGCCACGACGACCGGACACCCGCTTCACGCTGCGGCGGGGCCGCCCTCGGCGGCCCCGCCGTTCAGTTCGAACCACACCACCTTGCCCACGCCGTGGTTCTCGACCCCCCAGGAGTCGGCGAGCGCCTGGACCAGGACGAGTCCCCTGCCGTGCGTGCCGTCGTCGGCGTGCGGTACGTGTGTGGCGGCGAGTCCTGAGACGAAGTCGCGTACCTCGACCCGGAGTTGCGCGGGGGCGACGGTCGCGGTCACGACCGCCCCGTGGTCCGTATGGATCAGGGCGTTGGTCACCAGCTCGGTGGTGAGCAGTTCCGCGACGTCGGTTGCGCCCGGCGCCCCCCAGGTCCCCAGCATCGTGCGCAAGGCGTGTCTCACCTCCGGCACCGCGGTCAGCTCCGCGCATCCCACCTTTCTGAGCAGTCGAGTCGGCTGTCGCGCCTCCCGGGCCATATCCCGTGTCCCCCACCCCTGCGTCGGATCGAACAGGCTCACGGGGATGCATGCCCCACCGGGAGGCCCGCATTCATGAGCGCGCCGGCGCGTCAGGGCCGTGGCACGTTGCGCAGGTTGGATCGGGCCATCTGGAGCATCCGGCCCACTCCCCCGTCCAGGACGATCTTGCTGGCGGAGAGCGCGAAACCGGTCACCATCTCGGCGCTGATCTTCGGCGGGATGGAGAGCGCGTTGGGGTCGGTGACGACGTCCACCAGGGCCGGGCCCTTGTGCCTGAAGGCGTCCTTCAGTGCGCCGGCGAGCTGTTTGGGCTTCTCGACGCGGACGCCGTAGGCGCCGGCCGCGCGGGCGATGGCGGCGAAGTCGGGGTTCTTGTTCGTGGTTCCGTACGAGGGAAGTCCGGCCACGAGCATCTCCAGCTCGACCATGCCGAGCGAGGAGTTGTCGAACACGATCACCTTCACCGGCAGGTCGTACTGCACCAGGGTGAGGAAGTCGCCCATGAGCATGGAGAAGCCGCCGTCGCCGGACATGGAGACGACCTGGCGGCCCCGGTCGGTGAACTGGGCGCCGATGGCCTGGGGCAGGGCGTTGGCCATGGAGCCGTGGCTGAAGGAGCCGATGATCCGGCGGCGCCCGTTGGGGGTGATGTAGCGGGCGGCCCAGACGTTGCACATCCCGGTGTCGACGGTGAACACGGCGTCGTCGTCGGCGAGTTCGTCGAGCACGGAGGCGACGTACTCGGGGTGGATCGGCACGTGCTTCTCGACCTTGCGGGTGTACGCCTTCACCACGCCCTCCAGGGCGTCGGCGTGCTTCCTCAGCATCTTGTCGAGGAAGCGGCGGTCCGTCTTGGCCCGCACGCGCGGGATGACGCAGCGCAGGGTCTCGCGCACGTCGCCCCAGACGGCGAGGTCGAGCCGGGAGCGCCGGCCGAGCCGCTCGGGCCGTACGTCGACCTGGACGATCGGGACGTCGTCGGGCAGGAAGGCGTTGTACGGGAAGTCGGTGCCGAGCAGGATCAGCAGGTCGCACTCGTGGGTGGCCTCGTAGGCGGCGCCGTAACCGAGCAGTCCGCTCATGCCGACGTCGTACGGGTTGTCGTACTGGATCCACTCCTTGCCGCGCAGTGCGTGCCCGACGGGTGACTTCACCCGTTCGGCGAACTGCATGACCTCGGCGTGCGCTCCGGCGGTGCCGCTGCCGCAGAAGAGCGTCACCCGGTCGGCGGAGTCGATCATCCGGACCAGAGCGTCGATCTCGCCGTCGCCGGGGCGGACGGTCGGCCGGGAGGTGACGAGCGCGGTCTCGGCGGCCTGCTCGGGCGCGGGCTCGGAGGCGATGTCGCCGGGGAGCGAGACGACGCTGACGCCGCCCTGGCCGACGGCGTGCTGGATCGCGGTCTGGAGCAGCCGGGGCATCTGCTCGGGGTTGGAGATCAGCTCGCTGTAGTGGCTGCACTCGCGGAACAGCTGGTCGGGGTGGGTCTCCTGGAAGTAGCCGAGGCCGATCTCGCTGGAGGGGATGTGGGAGGCGAGGGCCAGGACCGGGGCCATGGAGCGGTGGGCGTCGTACAGGCCGTTGATGAGGTGGAGGTTGCCGGGGCCGCAGGAGCCGGCGCAGGCGGCGAGCCTGCCGGTGATCTGGGCCTCGGCCCCGGCGGCGAAGGCGGCGACCTCTTCGTGCCGCACCTGGATCCAGTCGATGGCGGCGTTGCGGCGGATCGCGTCGACGACGGGGTTCAGGCTGTCGCCGACCACGCCGTAGAGGCGCTGGACGCCCGCCCGGACGAGGATGTCGACGAGCTGTTCTGCGACGTTCTGTTTGGCCATGGATCCATCAACCCATGGGCGGAGAGGTCACGCCTCCCAGACGGCCACCGCCGTACGGTCATCGGCGTAACCGGTGACGCGCAGTTGGGTGTCGGCCAGGAAGGCGGCGAGCCCGGGCGGTTCGGCGCCGTCCCAGCGGGTGGCGAGCTCGCGGGCGAGGGCGGGTTCGCCGCGCATCGGCTCGGCCAGCCCGTGGGAGGCGAGCAGCAGGGTGTCGCCGGGGCGGGCGACGGAGGCGCGGAAGCGGAACGGTTCGGCGGGCGGGGGCAGGGGGTCCTCGACGAAGGGTCCGGGGGCGGTGGTGATGCCGAGGTCCATGGTGAACCGGTCACCGTCCTCGGTGGCCTCCGGCGTCCCGGCCACCTCGGCCGCCTCGGTCGCCTCGGCCGCCTCGGCCGTCGTCCCGGCTTTCCGCACGGGCGGGGAGCCGAAGCCGACGACGGGCGCGCCGACCGTCGCCGAGGGTTCGGGGAGCAGCGGCTCGATGTCCTGCCAGGCGCCGTCGCGGAGCCGGAAGAGACCGCCGGGGCCGATGCCGAAGAAGATCCGGGTGCGGCAGTCGGGGTCGGCGGAGAGCAGCAGGCAGCGCAGGCCGGCGGTGTACTCGTCGGGGTCGAGGCCGCGTTCGGCGGCGCGGGCGCGCAGCTTGCCGTAGGTGCGGTCGGTGAGCCGGTGGAGGCCGGACTTGAGATCGCCGCGGCGGCCGGAGCGGATGTCCTCGGAGAGCCGGACGTGGCTGCGGCCGACGGACTCGGCGATCCACTGGCAGGCGTCGGCTGCGGCGAGGTGGGCCTGTCCGGCGGCGCGCCGTCCGGCGGCGACGGCGACGAGCACGAGGGCGGCCTCGTCCTGGCCGAAGCGGGCGGTGAGCAGGGCGTCGCGCCGGGGTTCGCCGCGGAAGCGCGCGGAGTCGCCGCGGACGGAGGCGGCGCGCAGGGTGTACGCGCCGTAGCGGGCGCCGTCGAGCACGGTGTCGGCGACGAGTTCGCCGAGCTCGCCGGGCTGGGCGGCGGGCAGGGCGGTGGGCTCGGCCTCGTAGGTGGGGGGCCGGGTGCCGATGTGACCGGCGCGCGGGCGGGGGGCGGGGACCTGGACCGTGGGCGATTCGGTCGGCGGCGGTGCCTCCTGCGCGGCGGCGACCGCGTCGGCGGGCAGCTCCACGGTGGCGGTGCGGGACGCGGAGTCGTAGCGCTCGTCGAGGCTGTCAGGCGTCGGGACCGGCGCGGTGTCCGGGGCCGAGGCGTCGTAGAGCTTGTCCCACCAGTTGTCCCCCTGCTGAGTCATGCCCTTATTGTCCACCGCACAGGCCGTCAGAAACCGGGACATCCGGAAATGTGTCGCGGAAAAAGGCGTGGGGAAACGGGTGTGGTCCGCCGGGCGACCCCACCCCCCACGGGAAGGACGCCCGGCGGACCGGCGTGATCAGCGCACGTCGTAAGCGCGGACCACGGTCTGGGTGACGGAGTTGCCGTTGGCGTCCGTCAGTTCGGCCTTCAGGGTGACCTGCTTCCCGGTCGCGCCCGCGTGGTTCACGGTCGCGGTCCAGGCGTCGCCCTTCCGGGAGATGTGCGCTGCGGTCCAGGTCTCGCCACCGTCATAGGAGTACGAGAGCTTGGCCGAGGTGAGAGCGCCGGCGTGGTAGCCGGCGTGACCCGTGGCGCTGAGGCCGATCTGCTGGCCGTCGGTCGCGGCGAGGGTCTTGAGTCCGTCCTCCGGAAGGTCGTACCGGGGGAAGAGAATCGGGATGCCCTGAGAATAGACGTTCTCGTCGAGCTTGGAGGTGAATTTCCAGAGGGAGTTGACGGAGGTGGAGCGGGCCCACACCTTGCTGCCGATCTTCATGGTGTGCTGTTCGAGGGTGTACGTGCCGGGTTCGGCCGGTACCTCGAACACGCCGAACGGCCAGCCGGACTCGCCGAGCACCTCGCCGTCGCGGCTGAGCCGCAGGCCGCCGATGTCTCCGAAGGAGCCGGGCTCGGCGTGGTGGGTGTTGTCGCCCCACATGGCGTCGGCGAAGCCGATGAGGTTGCCCTGGCGCTCGGCGACGAGGACCTCCTTGCCCGTCGCGTCGCGCGGGGCGGTCGGGGCGACGACTCCGTCGTACCAGCGTTCGGTGCGGCGCTCGCCCTGGGTGTAGGCGTGCCGGGGGCCGACCATGAGCTCGCCGAAGGGGAAGCTGCTGCCGACCAGCTGCTGCCAGGTCGTGTCGCCGGGCGTGTGGTACTCGGTGCGGGTGCCGGGCGCCGGGACGGTCTCCAGGGAGCCGTAGGAGACGGCGGTGCCGTTGGGGCGGTAGGCGGCCGGGAAGTCCATGAAGTCGGTGGCGATGCCGGCCGAGCCGTAGCGGGAGTCCGTGCGGCCGAGCCGGTCGTCGCGTACCCGGTAGTCCCGCTCGTCACGGAGGGGGCCCGTCTCGGGGAAGGCGAGGTTGTAGAGGTACGGGCTCTTCGCCCTGGCCTGCCAGGCGAGGGTGACCTCGCCGGCCGCCAGCTTGCCGAGCAGGGCGGTCGCCTCGGCGGCGGGGACGGAGAGCACCGGCAGGCCGAGGCCGGTGAAGCTGCCGCCGGGGTACCAGCGGCCGGGGGCCTGGTGGTACGTGACGACCGCGACGGCGCCGGCCGCCTTGGCGTTGCGGGCGAGGGCGCCCGCGCTGGTGCTGTCGTCGGGCAGGCGGACGAGCGCGATCCGGTCCTTGACCTGGGCGGCGGCGAGTTCGTCGGGGGTGCCGGTACCCGCGTCGACGAGCCGGGCGGAGCCGGTGCCGTCGAGGTTGTCGGAGCCGGTGGAGGCGGTGAGGGGGTGCAGGAGCAGGCCGTCGCGGGTCTTCAGTTCGCGGATCTGCGGGGCGGCGGTGCGCCAGTAGCTGCCGAACTCGAAGTCGCCGTCGTCGGCGCGGCCTTCGACGGAGGCGTAGTAGCCGCGGATGGTGCGGGGACCGGCGGCGGTGCCGCTGTGCAGCCAGGTGTCGTCCCAGCTGCGGGCGAACGCGAGGGTCGCGCCGCGGACCTCGGAGGCCTTGTCGGTCCTGACCGACAGCCGGTGGGCCTTGCGGGCGTCGAGGACGACGGTGGTGTCCTTCTTCAGCTCCAGCTGCGGGCGGGCCAGGTAGCTGACCGAGTCGTTCAGCGTGGCGCCCTCGCCGGCGTCGGGGGTGGTGACGAAGGAGGAGAGGAAGTAGCTGCCGGCGCGCAGGCGGAAGACCTGGTCGGCGGCGCCCTCGTTGAAGCGGCGCTCACCGCTTGCGTCGTCGGTGCCGATGACGTCGAGCGAGGAGGAGCCGGCCGCGGGCTTTCCCTGACGGTCGGTCATCTTCACCCGGAGGGTGAGGGTCTCGGCCTCGACGTAGAGCGCGAAGGGGGTCGAGACGTGCACGCCGCCGGGGCCGGTGGCGACCACGCGACCGGTGACGTCGCCGTACTGGGCGCGCTCCAGGCGGGCGGTCGGGTCGAGCCGGAGCGGGACCCGGACGGTGGCGCCGGCGGGGACGGTGACGGTGCGGGCGCCGAGGCGGGCGACCGGGGTGCGGACGGCGGAGCCGTCGTTGCCGGTGACCTTCTCGACGGCGAGGGAGAGGGTGACGGGCTCGTCGCCGGTGTTGGTGTAGGGCACGGAGACGGTGGTGCGGTCGCTGGTGTCCTGCGGCCAGTCGAAGGTGCCGCCCTGGACGGCGGGGGCGCCGAGGACCGTCTGGTCGACGGCGGCCTTGACGTCGAGGCGGCCGCCGCCGACCTCGCGGGCGTCACCGGGGACGCCGCTGTCGGCGGAGCCGACGAGGGCGGCCTTGATCTGCTGGGCGGTCCAGTCGGGGTGGCGCTGCTTGACGATGGCGGCGGCGCCCGCGACGTGCGGGGTGGCCATCGAGGTGCCGGACATCGACTGGTAGGCGTAGACGCCCCGGCCGCCGGCCGCCGCGGCGGAGATGCCGACGCCGGGGGCGGCGATCTCCGGCTTGAGGGTGTGGGCGGCGTCGGCCGCCGGGCCGCGGCTGGAGAAGGACGCGGTGGAGTCGTCGCGGTCGGTGGCGCCGACGGTGAGGACGCTGGGCGCGCAGCCGGGCGCGGAGACGGTGTTGTTGCCCGGTCCGGAGTTGCCGGCGGCTATGACGAACAACGTGCCCTTGTTCTGGGCGAGTTGTTCGGCGGCGGCGCTCATCGGGTCGGTGCAGTCGGTCTCCGCGGGGTTGCCGAGGCTCATGGACACGACGTCGGCGCCCTGGGCGACGGCCCATTCCATGCCGGCGATGATCCACGAAGTGGCGCCGGATCCGCCGTCGTTGAGGACCTTGCCGTTGAGGAGGGCCGCGCCGGGGGCGACGCCCTTCTTCTTGCCGCCGCTGGCGGCGCCGGTGCCGCCGACGGTGGAGATGGTGTGGGTGCCGTGGCCCTGGTGGTCGTCGGCGCTGTCGGAGTCGGTGAAGTTCTGCGCGGCGACGATCCGGCCCTTGAGGTCGGGGTGGTCGGCGTCGGCGCCGGTGTCGAGGACGGCGACCCTGGTGCCGGTGCCGTCGTAGCCGGCGGCCCAGGCCTCGGGGGCGTGCACCTGGGCGGTCGAACGCTCCAGGGTGGCCTGCACCTTGCGGTCGAGCCACAGCTTCTTCAGGCCGCCCGTGGCGGAGCGGGCGGCGGGTCCTGTGACGTCGGCCCAGAAGGTGGCGGCCTGCTTCTTGTCGGCCTTGAGGGCCACGGCGTCGACGGTCTTGAGGACCTGGCCGCGGGTGGCGCCGCGCGGGGCGGCGGGGAGGGAGCGGGCGGTGGCCAGATCCGTACCGTAGACGGCGATCAGCGGCAGGGTGGTGGAGCCGGTGTCGTCGTAACCCTGGCGGATCAGTCCGGTGACGTTGAACAGCTCCTCGTCGACCCGGCCCGCGGCCAGCGCGGCGGTGGCGCCCTCGGGGTAGACGTAGAGGTCCTGGCCGGAACGGCGGGTCTGGACGAACGGCACGGTGCCGTCCTCGCGGGGCAGCGCGGCTGCGGCCGGGTTGCCGGCGGCGTCGCGGGTCACCAGGACCCGGTCGCCGGTCACGAGGGTGACCGTGGCGGGCCGCTGTCCGGCGCGGGCGGCGGCCTCGCTGCCGGTCAGCGGTCGCTTGCCGGTCGCCGGGTCGTCCTGCGGCGCTGCGGCCGCGGACGCCGCGACCGCGGTGACGGCCAGGACGGCGGCGGTCGCCGCCCCCAGGGCCGTACGCGAAATCGGGCGCATCGCTCTCCCCATCTGATTCCGGGCATGCGGGCACAAGACGCCCATGTCCGGAGGCTGTTGGTGCTGCGGTGGCGCCACATTGGCAGAGGTGAGGGTGGTGCAGGCAGGATGGGCAAGGCGGGAATGCGCCGTGGCCGATTCCCGCCAGTGCACCAACGGAACGAACGCGTCCGCCGGCCGTCCGGGGTTTGCCCCGGCTCGTCCGGGGACGTCCGGCGAGGGGTGGGGTCAGTGATGCTGGGTGCGATAGGTCTCGACGAACGGCAGGAGTCCGCGTACCGGGCCCTGGTCTCACTGGGCGCGGCGGAGGTCTCCGACCTGGCGCATCGGCTCGCGCTGCCGGAGCCCGACACCGAGCGGGCGCTGCGCCGCCTGGAGTCGCAGGGCCTGGCCGCGCAGTCCTCGGCCCGCACCGGCCGCTGGGTGGCGGCCCCGCCCGGGGTGGCACTCGGCGCACTGCTGACCCAGCAGCGGCACGAGCTGGAGCAGGCGGAGCTGGCGGCGGCGCTGCTCGCCCAGGAGTACCGCGCCGAGGCCACCGAGCCGGTCGTGCACGACCTGGTGGAGGTGGTCACCGGGGCCAGCGCCGTCACCCACCGCTTCCTCCAGCTCCAGCTCGGGGCGACGGACGAGGTGTGCGCGCTGGTGACCGGCAAGCCGATCGCGGTGTCCGGCATGGAGAACGACGCGGAGGCGCAGGCCGCCGAGCGGGGGGTGCGCTACCGGGTGGTGATCGAGCGCGAGGTGCTCACCCTGCCGTCGGGCCTGATGGAGCTGTCGGCGGCGCTGGGCCGCGAGGAGCAGATCCGGGTGGCGGACCGGGTGCCGACCAAGCTGGTGGTCGCGGACCGCTCCCTGGCGATGGTCCCGCTCACCGGCCGCGGCGCGGAGCCGGCGGCACTCGTGGTGCACGCGAGCGGCCTGCTCGAATCGCTGATGGGCCTGTTCGAGTCGGTGTGGCGCGAGGCGCTGCCGCTGCGGCTCGGCGCGGGCGCGCAGGTGACGGAGGACGAGACCCCGGGCCCCGACCCGACCGACCTGGAGATCCTCTCGCTGCTGCTCGCCGGCATGACGGACGCCAGCGTGGCCAAGCAGCTGGACCTGGGGCTCCGGACGGTGCAGCGGCGGGTGAAGGGGCTGATGGAGCTGACGGGAGTGACGACCCGGCTGCAGCTGGGCTGGCACGCGTACGAGAAGGGATGGGTGGCCCGCCTCTGAGGCGCCGGGCCGCGTATGGCAGGGTGAGCGCCCGGTTTCCCGTCCACCCTGCCCAGGAGCACGACCCATGAACGGAAGGCGCCGCCGCGCCCTGCTGGCCACCGTCACCCCGATGCTGGAGCCCGGGGAGCGGGTGGAGGTGACGACCCTGGTGAACCTGAGCTCGGTCTCGGTGGGCCGCACCGCCGCGTTCGGCGTGGCGTCGGCGATCGTGAGCGGCGGGGCGATGTCGGTGATCCCGGTGCCGACGCCGATGTACCTGGCGATGACCGACCGCCGGATGCTCGTCTTCCGGGCGGACCCGACGTTCGCGAAGCCGGTGGAGCACACGATGACGATCCAGCGGGCCGGCCTGTTCCGCTCGGAGATCAAGGAACGGATCCTCAACTCGTCCTTCGTGCTGTCGTCGCCGTACAGCGAGCGCTCACTGAAGATCATCTTCCCGCTGATCGGGCGCAAGGAGCGCGACCTGATCGCCGCCGCCCTGCCCCTGGCCGGCTGACCGGACCCGTAACTCCGCCCCCCAGTCCCTCCGCGCCCCGCCCCCGTCCCGGCATTCCTCCGTCCGTCCGCCTTGACCTGCGGGAACACCGGCGGTCCTGCACCCTTGGCAGATGGGTGTGTGGCAGCTCCTGCTGATCGCGTGTGTGATGCTGCTCGGCCTGTTCGGGGTCCTGACGCCCGGCGTGCCGGGGACGTGGCTGGTGTGGGCGGCGATGCTGTGGTGGTCGCTGCACGAGCAGACCGGGCTCGCGTGGATCCTGCTGGTGTCCTCGACGGGCCTGCTCCTCCTCACCCAGGCGGTCGTATGGCAGCTGCCGCCCCGGCGCTTCCGGGGCGTGGGGATCACCCGGCGGATGGTGGTGTACGCGGGGGTGGGCGCGTTCCTGGGCTTCTTCCTGGTCCCGGTGCTCGGCGCGATCCCCGGCTTCGTCGGCGGGATCTACCTCTCCGAGCGCCTGCGCCTCGGCGGCCACGGCCAGGCCAGGGCGGCCACCCGCACGGTGATGCGTGCTGCGGGCACGAGCGTGCTCGTCGAGCTGTTCGCCTGCCTGCTGATCGTGGGGGCGTGGGCGGGGGCGGTGATCTGGGGCTGAGGACCTAGGACTCGAATCGGCCACGGATCGGGCTCGGTGCCGATACCCGGGCGCGTGCTGCGCGTGATGCTGGGGGCATGAGGGATTTCGACGGTTTCAGCGCGGCCGAGGCCGCCTATCTGCGGACCCAGCGCCTCGCCCGGATGGCCACGGTCGACCCGTCGGGCCAGCCGCAGGCCAACCCGGTGGGGTTCTTCCCGCAGGAGGACGGCACGGTCCTGGTCGGCGGCGCGGCGATGGGCCGCACGAAGAAGTGGCGCAACCTGCAAGGCAACCCGAAGGTGGCCCTGGTCGTCGACGACCTGGCGAGCGTGCGGCCGTGGCGGGTGCGGGGCGTGGAGATCCGGGGCGAGGCCGAGCTCCTGGTCGGCTCGCACGCGCTCGGGCCCCACTTCAGCGAGGAGGTCGTACGGATCCGGCCGCGCCGCATCCACAGCTGGGGCCTTGAAGGCTAGGTCGTGGTCAGGCCCGCAGGTAGCGCGTCGCGTACGAGCGCCAGGGGCGCCATTCCGGGTGGTCGGCGCGGTCCTCCGGGGCCACGTCCGGGTCGCCGAGGGCGCGCATGCGGATGACGGCGGTGGTCCGCGGGGTCAGGCCGGGGACTGCGGCCAGGGCGGCGGCCGTCGTGGCCCGGTCGGCGCCGGGGTCCAGTCGTACGGTGCCGTCGACGAGCGCGCGGGCGAGCGGGCCGGCCAGCGGGTGGCCGGTGAGCGCGGTGGGCTCTGGGAACACATGGGTGAGGCCGCCGCAGGGGGTCTCCAGGGGCGTGCCGTGGCGCTCGACGAGCCGCGCGGCCTCCTCGGGGCCGACGACCGTCCGTACGGCGAACTCCTCCGGCTCGGCCGCGCCCGGCGAGCGGACGCCCGGCCGCGCGGCGACCTCCGCGGCGAGTACGGGGTCGGCGCCGAGGCGTTCGGCGACGGCGTACGGGTCGGCGTCGAGGTCGAGGAGGCGGCGCAGTCGCTGGACGGCGGTGGTGAGGTCGCGCAGCTCGGTGAGGTGGATGCGGGCCTCGAGCCAGCGGCCCGGGGAGCGTTCGTCGACGGAGACGATCCCGGTGCCGTACGGGAGCCGGAGGGTGCGCCGGTAGGTGCGGGCGCCGGGCTCGCCGACGACCTCCTCGATGCCGGGGACGGCCTCGGCGGCGAGCAGGTCGAAGACCTCGTCGGCCGCGTACGGGCCACGGTGGGCGAGCCGCAGCGGCACCCCGGCGAGGAGCGCGGTGCGGGAGGACGGGGAGGTGGCGGTGGCGCTGGCGGCGCCCTTGCCCATGCCCATGCCCATGCCCATGCCCTTGCCCGTCCCCGTGCCGGACTCGGTGCGCAGTTCGGTGGGGGTGCGGGCGTAGATGGCGCGGATCGTGTCGTTGAACTGGCGGACGCTGGCGAAGCCGGACGCGAAGGCGATCTCGGTGACCGGCAGGCCGGTGGTCTGCAGCAGCAGCCGGGCGGTGTGGGCCCGCTGGGCGCGGGCGAGGGCGACGGGCCCGGCGCCGAGTTCGGCGGTGAGCTGGCGCTGCACCTGCCGGGCGCTGTAGCCGAGGCGTACGGCGAGTCCGGGTACGCCCTCGCGGTCGACGACGCCGTCGCCGATCATGCGCATGGCGCGGCCGACGACGTCGGCCCGTACGTTCCATTCGGCGGAGCCGGGCACGGCGTCGGGGCGGCAGCGGCGGCAGGCCCGGAAGCCGTGGCCCTGGGCGGCCGCGGCGGTGGGGAAGAAGGTGACGTTCCGCCGCTTGGGGGTGACGGCCGGGCAGCTGGGACGGCAGTAGATCCCCGTGGTGGAGACGGCGAAGAAGAACGCGCCGTCGAAGCGGGCGTCCCGGCTGGTGACCGCCTCGTACCGGGTGTCCTCGTCGGTGGGCGGGGCGCCGACCGGGCCCGCGAGCGTGTCCGTCATGGGTTCCAGTGTGCGGGACCGCACCGGGCCCGGCTGGCGGTTTTCGGACGCCGAGCCCGGTGTGCTGTGGTCCCTCGGTCCCCCACCCGTACTACCGGACGCGCCCGCGCTTCAGGTCCATCGCCGCGCGACCCTCCGCGCCCTTGCGCTTCCAGTCCTTGAGCATCTCCGTCCGCAGGCGGGCATCGGTCTTGGCGACGAGCCGCTGGTTCTCGCGGATCAGCTTGCGGTAGCTGTCGAGGCGCCGCTCGGGCAGCGTGCCGTCCGCGATGGCGGCGGCGACGGCGCAGCCGGGCTCCGACTCGTGCGCGCAGTCGTGGAAGCGGCACTCCGCCGCGAGCTCCTCGATCTCGGCGAAGACCTGGCCGACGCCGGTCTCGGCGTCCCAGAGGCCGACGCCCCGCAGTCCGGGGGTGTCGATGAGCACGCCTCCGCCGGGCAGGACGAGGAGGTTGCGGGTGGTGGTGGTGTGCCGGCCCTTGCCGTCGACCTCGCGGGCGGCCTGGACGTCCATCACGTCCTCGCCGAGCAGGGTGTTGGCGAGGGTGGACTTGCCGGCGCCGGAGACACCGAGCAGCACGCTCGTGCCGGAGCCGGCGACGGCCTGGAGCACGTCGAGACCCTCACCGGTGAGGGAGCTGACGGGCAGCACCTGGACGCCGGGGGCGACCGTCTCGACGTCCTCGACCAGGTACGAGAGCCCGACGGGGTCGGGTACCAGGTCGGCCTTGCTGAGGACGACCAGCGGCTGGGCGCCGGACTCCCAGGCGAGGGCGAGGAAGCGCTCGATGCGGCCGAGGTCGAGCTCGGCGGCGAGCGAGACCGTGATGATGGCGTGGTCGACGTTGGCGGCGAGGATCTGCCCCTCGGACCGCTTGGACGAGGTGGAGCGGGCGAACGCGGTACGGCGGGGCAGGCAGGCCCGTACGTAGCGGGGGTCGCTGACGCCTTCGGGGTCGACGGCGGCCCAGTCGCCGGTGCAGATCACCCGCAGCGGGTCGTGCGGCGTGACGAACGAGGTGTCGGCGCGGACGATCCCGGCCTCGGTCACGAGGTCGCACTGGCCGCGGTCGACACGGACGACGCGGCCGGGCAGCAGGCCCTGTGCGGCGTACGGGGCGAACGCGGTCGCCCACTCCTCGTCCCAGCCGTAGGCGTGCAGGGAGGAGGTGGACGCGGAAGTGGTGGTGGAGAAGGAGGAGCTGGAGAAAGACAAGGGGGACCCTTCACAGGGGTGGCCCCGGCGCTGCGCGCGTACGCAGCCGATGAGAGACGTCAGCCGGTGGCCACGGAGGTGGTGTGGACGAGCATCTGGATGCGGGCAACGCCCGTCGTGACGACAGCCATCGGTCACACCTCCTGGTCGAAAGGTCCCTGCACCGCGATCTTCGCGATGCGCACACCGTAGCGGGTGCCCCCGCGGGATCGCCAAGCATTTTCCGAACGGCCACTTCCCGGTGGCCGTTGGGTGGCGGGCGCCCATCCGGAGTCCTGATCGTGCAGGGGGTGACCGGCAGCGCCGACGGATCCGGACCCTCTCGGCGTACGACCGGGCGGGCAACAAGGCCACGGCCGCCGTCACCGCCACGCCGGTGATCCTCCAGGAGACCTCGGCGGCGAAGTCCGGGACCTGGGCGGCCAGGTCGTCGACCGGTTACCTGGCCGGCAAGTCGTACCCGTCAAGGCCGCCACGGTGGACCTGAAGTCGGCCACCACCGGGTACCGCGACGCGATCGGGGCGAAGACCTGGGCGGGCGTCCGGGACGGGCCCCCTCACTCCTTCTCCCACCCCGAGTGCAAGCGCGACTTCACGTCGTCCGGCGGCAGGAACCGCGACCACCGCTCCGGGAACTCCGACGGCATGTCCGGGTCGTCCTCGTCCACGTCGTCGGCCTCAGCCCGCAGGCGGGCGACGAGGTCGGCGGCCTGGGCGGCGCGGGCGCGTTCGGTGGCCTCGCGGGCGGCGGCGGTGGCGACCGAGGGCCAGACGCGGTCGATGGCCGCGTTGACGGCCGCGCCGACCAGGACGGCGAAGGCGGAGATGCCGATCCACAGCAGGACGGCGATGGGGGCGGCGAGGGAGCCGTAGATGGTGGGGCCCTCGACCTGGCTGGTCAGGTAGATGCGGAGGAGGAAGCTGCCGAGGACCCACATGCCGAGGGCGACGAGGGCGCCGGGGATGTCCTCGATCCACGGGGAGCGGACCGGCACCGACACGTGGTAGAGCGTCGTCAGGAAGGCGACGGAGAGCAGGATGACGGCCGGCCAGTACAGGACGGAGACGACCTCCGTGCCCCAGGGCACGAGCTCGACGACCCGGTCGGGGCCGACCACCGCGAGGGGCAGGACGACGGCGCCGATGAGCAGGGCCACGATGTACAGCAGGAAGGCGAGCAGCCGGGTCTTGACGATGCCGCGGTGCCCGTCGAGGCCGTACATGACGGTGATGGTGTCGATGAACACGTTGACGGCGCGGGAGCCGGACCACAGGGCGATGGCGAAGCCGAGGGAGATGAGCTCGGGCCGTTTGCCCTCGGTGACGTCCTCCAGGAGGGGGCGGGCGATCTCGTTGACGCCGCGGTCGGAGAGGACCGTTCCGGCGGCGTGCAGGATGTTCTCCTCGATGCTGGCGACGGTGTTGGTGTTGGTCCACTCGTCGGCGTAGCCGAGGAGGGCGATCAGACCGAGCAGCAGCGGCGGCAGGGACAGCAGGGTGAAGAAGGCGGCCTCGGCGGCGAGGCCGAGGATGCGGTACTCGATGCACGAGTTGACGGTGTCTTTGAGGAGCAGCCAGACCATCTTCCGCTTCGAGACGTTGCGGTAGAGGACGCGGGCCCGGTGGAGCCTGCTCCAGGGCCGCCGCTCGGGCCGTTCGGGTGTTTCGTTTGCTGCCTGCACCTCCTTACCGTATCGGCATGGCAGCCACCACCCACACCGTGACCAACCAGGCTCCGCCCCTGGTGGGGTACGACATGTTCTCGTCCGACCCGGCCCTCGCGGAGGCCGTGCAGCGGCACCTGCCGCCGGAGGTGTCCGCGGAGGCGCGGGAGGAGCTGACGGCCTTCGGGGTCTCGGCGGGCTCGGCGCAGGCGCAGGAGTGGGGGCGGCTCGCGAACGAGTGCCCACCCCGGCTGCGGACGCACGACCGGTACGGCAACCGGATCGACGAGGTGGAGTTCCATCCCGCCTGGCACCGGCTGCTCGGGCGTGGGGTGGGGGCGGGTCTCACGGACGCGTGGGGCCGTCCGGGTGGTCATGTGCGGCGGGCCGCGGGATTCCTGCTGGCCTCGCAGGTGGAGGCGGGGCACGGCTGTCCGCTGTCGATGACGCACGCGGCGGTGCCGGCGCTGCGAGCGGATCCGGAGCTCGCCGCGGTGTGGGAGCCGTTGCTCGCCTCGCGCGTGTACGAGGAGGGGCTGCGGCCGCCGCTGGAGAAGACGGGGGTGCTGCTCGGGATGGGAATGACGGAGAAGCAGGGCGGCAGCGACGTCGGGGCGAACACGACGCGGGCGGAGCCGCTGGCGGCCGACGGGGAGTACGTCCTGACGGGGCACAAGTGGTTCTGCTCGGCCCCGATGTCGGACGGTTTCCTGGTGCTCGCGCAGGTTCCTGGGGGCGGCTCGGGTGCCGGAGGCCGCGGGGGAGGGCTCACGTGCTTCCTGGTGCCGCGGGTGCTGCCCGACGGTGCGCGCAACGCCTTCGCGATCCAGCGGCTCAAGGACAAGCTGGGCAACCGGTCGAACGCCTCGGCGGAGGTGGAGTTCGACGGGACGACGTGGGCGCGCCGGGTCGGCGAGGAGGGGCGCGGGGTCCGCACGATCATCGGGATGGTGGCGGCGACCCGGCTGGACTGTGTGCTCGGTTCGGCGGCGCTGATGCGGCAGGCGGTGGCGCAGGCCGTGCACCACGCCTCGTACCGCAGGGCGTTCGGGGGGCTGCTCGTCGACAAGCCGCTGATGCGCAACGTGCTGGCCGATCTGGCGCTGGAGTCGGAGGCGGCGACGGTGCTGGGGCTGCGGCTCGCGGCGGCGTACGACGCGGACACGGACGAGGAGCGGGCGCTGTTGCGGATCGCGGTGCCGGTGGCGAAGTTCTGGGTGACGAAGCGGTGTACGCCGGTGGTGGCGGAGGCGCTCGAGTGCCTGGGCGGCAACGGGTACGTGGAGGAGTCGGGGCTGCCGCGACTGCTGCGGGAGTCGCCGCTGAACTCCGTGTGGGAGGGCGCGGGGAACGTACAGGCGCTGGACGTGCTGCGGGCGCTGCAACGGGAGCCGGGGGCGCTGAACGCCTATCTGCGGGAGGTGGGGCTGGCCCGGGGCGCGGATCACCGCCTGGACCGGGCGATCCGGGACATGCTGGCCGAACTGGCGGACCTGGAGGGGATCGAGGCGCGGGCGCGGCGGCTCGCGGAGCGGATGGCGCGGGTGCTGCAGGGGGCGCTGCTCGTGCGCTGGGCGCCGCCGGAGGTGGCGGACGCGTTCTGCGCCTCGCGGCTCGGCGGGGACTGGGGGGCGGCGTTCGGGACGCTGCCGCACACGCTGGATCTGGCGGCGGTGGTGGAGCGGGCGCGGCCGGTGACGGAAAGGGGGTGAACGCGGGTTCGGGGAGCCCGTCGGACGGGTGAGTGGCCGCGCGTGCCAGGGGTGGACCCGAGGGGGTCGGCACGCGCGGAAAAGCCGAGGGTGGTGCTGCGCCGACACGGCACCACCCTCCGCTTCGGCTCAAGCGTCGTGGACGGGGGCGGGGGTTGCCAGAGTTGCAAGGGGTTGCAGGATTACCCGAAGCGCCCCGCGCACGGCTCGATGGAGCGGCACGATGGGCGGCAGGACCATGGCAGCGCAGAACCGATACGGCGATTCAGCACCACGGGTGGCTGGGAGGGACCGATGAACAACAGTCAGCTCGACCTGAACCGGCTGGCCGCGATGGACGCCGTCAAGGCGAGCCGGCTGCTGCACAAGGTGCGGGAGGAGACCCTGGCCGGCCGGACGCCGCCGGTGGCGCCGCGCCCGGTCATCGACGCCTCCTGGCAGCGGATGTTCCGGATCGGTCTCGACCCGGACCAGGGTACGAGCAGTGTGCTGCTGCAGCGCGACGAGCTGGAGCAGCGGCGCCGGACGACGGTGCTCGGCGAGGTGATGCGGACGCTGAGCGCGGGTCTCGCGGGGATCGCCGACGCGTCCATGCAGATCATGGTGGTGACGGACGAGCAGGGCCGGGTGCTGTGGCGGGAGGGCAATCTGGCGGTGCTGCGCCAGGCCAACGGGATCTGTCTGGAGGAGGGCGCGGCCTGGAGCGAGCAGACCACCGGGACGAACGCGGTGGGCACGGCGCTGGCGATGGGCAGGGCCGTGCAGGTGCACTCGGCCGAGCACTACGTACAGACGCTGCACAAGTGGACCTGTGCCGCGGCGCCCGTCCACGACCCGCGCGACCAGCGCCTGCTGGGGATCGTGGACGTGAGCGGACCGGCGTCCAGTTTCCATCCGGCGACGCTGGCGCTCGTCGGTTCGGTGGCGCAGCTCGCGGAGGCGGAGATGCGCCAGCGCCATCTGCGGTCGATCGAGCGGTTGCGTTCGGTGGCCGCGCCGATCCTGTGCCGGGTGGGCGGGCGGGCCATCGCGGTGGACACGCACGGCTGGACGGCGGCGGTGACCGGGATGGCGCCGGTGGACCGGCTCGCGCTGCCCAAGTCGTTCCGGGCCGGTCGGGTGTGGCTGCCGTCGCTCGGGATGTGCACGGTGGAGCCGCTGCCGGGCGGCTGGCTGCTGCGGGTGGAGGAGGAGACCGGGCCGGAGGGCGCCGCCTCGGGTGCGGCGAGCCGGGTGGTGCTCGACCTGAGCCGGCCGCGCCGCTGCACGGTGGCGGTGTCGGGGGCGGCGGGCAGCTGGTCGCAGGAGCTGAGCCCGCGCCATGCCGAGCTGCTGTACGTGCTGGCGCTGCACCCCGGGGGGCGGACGGCGGCGGAGCTGGCGCAGGACGTGTTCGGGGACCGGACGCGGACGGTGACGGTGCGGGCGGAGATGTCGCGGGTGCGGCGGAACCTGGCGGGGGTGCTCGCCCACCGGCCGTACCGCTTCAGCGAGGAGGTCGAGGTGGAGCTGGTCCGCCCGGCGCACCCGGCGGATCTGCTGCCGCAGTCGACGGCTCCGGCGGTCCTCGCGGCGCGCTCCGGCACCAGCGCGTAGCCCAGGGGGACCCCGGCCCCGCCGTTCAAGATCATCGGGTGCAGAATGTCCCGTATGGCGATATCGAACATGCCCAGAACGGCAGTGACCGACGATGCCCCGGCGATCAGCCGCTCCCTGGCCCGCGCCTTCGACGACGACCCGATGATGCGCTGGTTCTTCCCTGAGGACGCCACGCGTGTGGCGTCGCTCGGCGGCTACTTCAGCACGATCTTCACCCGGCAGTACGCCCGCAACGCGGTGTGCGAGCGGACCGAGTCCGCGGCGGCCTTCTGGGTGCCGCCGGAGGCGCAGGCGAAGGCGGTGCCGGACGCGGAGACCATCCAGGAACTGATGATCATCCTCGGCGACCGGGCCGGGGCGTTCCGGGACGCCGTCGAGGCGGCCGCCTCGCACACGCCCCGGGAACCGCACTGGTATCTGGCACTCCTCGGCGCCGACCCGGCCGCCCAGGGCACGGGGCAGGGCGCGGCCCTGCTGCGCTCGGGGCTGGCGAAGGCGGACGCGGCGGGCCTGCCCGCGTACCTGGAGTCCTCGAAGGAGGCCAACCTCTCCTTCTACGAGCACTTCGGCTTCACCGTGCGCGAGGAGCTGGAGCTGCCGGGCGGCGGGCCGGTCCTGTGGGCGATGTGGCGCGAGCCGCGCCACCCGGCCGGGGCCTGACGGGACCCGCCCCTGGGGCGCGGCGCAGGCCGCGCCCCAGGGGCACGGGGTCCCGACTGTCCGTATGGCGGACACTGTGTCCGAGTGCACCCGGTTCGTGTCCGCCATCGGTAGGAATCCCGGGCTCCGCATGATGCGATAAGCCCATGAGCATCACTCTCACCACCTGGTCCCTGGAACAGACCTCGCCGTCCGATCTGCGCCCCTCCCCCGCACCGGAGGGCCAGGACGTGAAGGTCGTGCGCGCCGAGGTGCCCTCGGCGGAATTCAGCCGCTTCCTCTATACGGCGGTCGGCGGCGACATCCAGTGGACCGACCGGCTGTCGCTGACCTACCCGCAGTGGCGGGAGATCGTGGAGAAGCCGGGCGCCGAGATCTGGGTGGCGTACGAGAAGGGGACGCCAGCCGGCTACGTGGAGCTGGACCCGCAGCCGGACGGTGTGGTGGAGATCGTCTACTTCGGCCTGATCCCCGCCTTCCGCGGCCGGCGGATCGGCGGGCACCTCCTGTCGTACGGAGTGGAGCGCGCCTGGGATCTGGCCGAGCGGTGGCCCGACCGGGAGCCGACCAAGCGGGTGTGGCTGCACACCTGCTCGCTGGACGGCCCGCACGCGATGGCCAACTACGAGCGCCGTGGCTTCCGGCTCTTCGACACCAAGGTGGAGCAGGTCGCGGAGGGCGAGAACCCCGGCCCGTGGCCGGGTGCCCACGGCTGAGCCGCCGGCCTCCCGCGCCTGCCGCGGCCGCCGCCCACGCCCGAGCCGCCGGCCGGCCGCGAACCGCCTCCGGCCGCCACCCGCCAAAGGGGCCCTGAACTGGGCCCCTTTCGCGTGACCCATGCCACACCATCTCGCTGAGCGAGACACTCTTGTCCACATCCTGGACGATGCTGGACTGGGTCCAAACTCCCGTGACACGCTTCCGTCATGTCTGGAACTGGAATTGCCTTGGTGAGTCGGCGGCACGTCGACCTAGGCCGCATGTCCAGCGCCATGTGTTCGGCGCGCTGAGAAAACCAGCACCGCCGCACATCTCTCTTTGAAGTCCTGTCTCTGCGCACTGCCGCGCCACCTCCGATCCCAGCGCGAGTGTGCAGGTCAGAGCCGCCCTCTCGCAGTCCCGAAGGACATATCGCCATGGCCGCCACCCCGGAAAACCCCACTCCCGCCGCCGCACGCCGCAAGACCGGGCGCCACCGTGGCGAGGGTCAGTGGGCCGCGGGGCACTTCACCCCGCTGAACGGCAATGAGCAGTTCAAGAAGGACGATGACGGTCTCAATGTACGGACACGTATTGAGACGATCTACTCCAAGCGTGGATTCGACTCCATCGACCCCAACGACCTGCGCGGACGCATGCGCTGGTGGGGCCTGTACACCCAGCGGCGCGAGGGCCTGGACGGCACCAAGACCGGTGTCCTGGAGCCGGAGGAGCTGGACGCCGAGTACTTCATGCTCCGCGTCCGCATCGACGGCGGCCGGCTGACCACCGAGCAGCTGCGGGTCATCGGCGAGATCTCCCAGGAGTTCGCGCGCGGCACCGCCGACATCACCGACCGGCAGAACGTCCAGTACCACTGGATCCGCATCGAGGACGTCCCGGAGATCTGGAACCGCCTGGAGGCGGTCGGCCTGTCGACCACCGAGGCCTGCGGTGACACCCCGCGTGTCATCCTCGGCTCGCCCGTCGCCGGCATCGCCGAGGACGAGATCATCGACGGCACGCCCGCGATCGACGAGATCTACCGGCGGATCGTCGGCAACAAGGACTTCTCCAACCTGCCGCGCAAGTTCAAGTCCGCGATCTCCGGCTCGCCGCTGCTCGACGTGGCGCACGAGATCAACGACATCGCCTTCGTCGGCGTGAACCACCCGGAGCACGGTCCCGGCTTCGACGTCTGGGTCGGCGGCGGCCTGTCCACCAACCCCAAGCTGGGCGTCCGGCTCGGCACCTGGGTCTCCCTGGACGAGGTGCCCGACGTCTACGAGGGCGTCATCTCGATCTTCCGCGACTACGGCTACCGCCGGCTGCGCACCCGCGCCCGCCTGAAGTTCCTCGTCGCCGACTGGGGCCCGGAGAAGTTCCGCCAGGTCCTGGAGGACGAGTACCTGCAGCGCAAGCTGCTCGACGGCCCCGCCCCCGAGCAGCCGGCCGGCCGCTGGCGCGACCACGTGGGCGTCCACAAGCAGCAGGACGGCCGCTACTACGTGGGCTTCGCCCCGCGCGTCGGCCGGGTCGACGGCACCACCCTGACCAAGATCGCCGAGATCGCCGAGGCGCACGGTTCGGGCCGGCTCCGTACCACCGCCGAGCAGAAGATGATCGTCCTGGACATCGAGGAGGGACAGGTCGAGTCGATCGTCTCCGCCCTCGAAGCCCTGGACCTGCGGGTCAACCCCTCGCCGTTCCGGCGCGGCACGATGGCCTGCACCGGCATCGAGTTCTGCAAGCTGGCCATCGTCGAGACCAAGGGCCGCGGCGCCTCGCTCATCGACGAACTGGAGCGCCGCATCCCGGAGTTCGACGAGCCGATCACCATCAACATCAACGGCTGCCCGAACGCCTGCGCCCGCATCCAGGTCGCCGACATCGGCCTCAAGGGCCAGCTGGTCCTGGACGACGACGGCAACCGGGTCGAGGGCTACCAGGTCCACCTCGGCGGCGCGCTCGGCCTGGAGGCCGGCTTCGGTCGCAAGGTCCGCGGCCTGAAGGTCACCTCGGCCGAGCTGCCCGACTACGTCGAGCGGGTCCTCAAGCGCTTCCAGGAGGAGCGCGAGGCCGGCGAGCGCTTCGCCACCTGGGCGTCGCGCGCCTCCGAGGAGGCCCTGTCGTGAGCGAGCGGGCCGCCCCCTTCTACTGCCCCTACTGCGGGGACGAGGACCTGCGTCCGAGCGAGCAGGGCCATGGCGCATGGGAATGCGCCGCGTGCAGCCGAGCCTTCCAGTTGAAGTTCCTGGGGCTGCTCGCCCCCGGGACTCCGAGCAACCACTCTGGGAGGGAACAGATATGACGATCACTCAGGACGCGACCGCGGCCGACCTGAAGGCACTCGCCGAGCAGGCCGGCCGCGAGCTGGAGGACGCCTCCGCGCTGGAAATCCTCCAGTGGGCCGCCGACACCTTCGGCAAGACGTTCTGCGTCACCTCCTCCATGGAGGACGCGGTCGTCGCCCACCTCGCCTCGCGCGCCATGCCCGGCGTGGACGTCGTCTTCCTCGACACCGGCTACCACTTCCCCGAGACGATCGGCACCCGTGACGCCGTCGACGCGGTCATGGACGTCAACGTCATCACCCTGACCCCGCGTCAGACCGTCGAGGAACAGGACGCCGAGTACGGGCCGAAGCTGCACGACCGCGACCCCGACCGGTGCTGCGCGCTGCGCAAGGTCAAGCCGCTGGAGGAGGGCCTGACCGCGTACCGCGCCTGGGCCACCGGGCTGCGCCGCGACGAGTCCCCGACCCGGGCGAACACCCCGGTCGTCGGCTGGGACGAGAAGCGCCGGAAGGTGAAGATCTCCCCCATCGCCCGCTGGACCCAGGACGACGTCGACGCCTACGTCCTGGAGCACGGTGTGCTCACCAACCCGCTGCTCATGGACGGTTACGCCTCCGTCGGCTGCGAGCCCTGCACCCGCCGGGTCCTCGAGGGCGAGGACGCGCGGGCCGGCCGCTGGGCCGGCCGGGCCAAGACGGAATGCGGGCTGCACGGCTGATGACCACCCTCGACACTTCCCAGGAGAACCACGTGACCGGTGCCACCATCTGGCTCACGGGCCTGCCGAGCGCCGGCAAGACCACGATCGCGTACGAGCTGGCCGGACGGCTGCGCGCGGAGGGCCACCGCACCGAGGTCCTCGACGGCGACGAGATCCGCGAGTTCCTCTCCGCGGGCCTCGGCTTCACCCGCGAGGACCGGCACACCAACGTGCAGCGGATCGGCTTCGTCGCCGAGCTGCTCGCCTCGCACGGGGTGCAGGTCCTGGTCCCCGTCATCGCGCCGTACGCCGACAGCCGCGAGGCCGTCCGCAAGCGCCACCAGGCGGAGGGCACGGCGTACGTCGAGGTCCACGTGGCCACTCCGGTGGAGGTGTGCTCGGTCCGCGACGTGAAGGGGCTCTACGCCAAGCAGGCCGCCGGCGAGATCAGCGGCCTGACCGGCGTCGACGACCCGTACGAGGCGCCCGAGACGCCCGATCTCCGGATCGAGTCCCAGAACCAGACCGTGCAGGAGTCCGCGGCGCAGCTCCACGCGCTGCTCACCGAGAGGGGTCTGCTGTGACCACCGTCGCTCATCTTCACGACAGTACGGACAGCCCGTTCGCGCTGTCGCACCTCGACTCCCTGGAGTCCGAGGCCGTCCACATCTTCCGTGAGGTGGCGGGCGAGTTCGAGCGGCCGGTGATCCTCTTCTCCGGCGGCAAGGACTCCATCGTCATGCTGCACCTGGCGCTGAAGGCCTTCGCCCCCGCGCCGGTGCCCTTCACGCTGCTGCACGTCGACACCGGGCACAACTTCCCCGAGGTCATCGAGTACCGCGACCGCGTGGTCGCCGAGCACGGGCTGCGGCTGCACGTCGCCTCCGTGCAGGACTACATCGACGCGGGCAAGCTGCGCGAACGCCCGGACGGCACCCGCAACCCGCTGCAGACCGTGCCGCTGACCGAGGCGATCCAGCAGCACCGCTTCGACGCCGTCTTCGGCGGCGGCCGCCGCGACGAGGAGAAGGCCCGCGCCAAGGAGCGGGTGTTCAGCCTCCGCGACGAGTTCTCCCAGTGGGACCCGCGCCGCCAGCGGCCCGAACTGTGGCAGCTGTACAACGGCCGGCACGCCCCCGGCGAGCACGTCCGGGTCTTCCCGCTCTCCAACTGGACCGAGCTGGACGTGTGGCAGTACATCCAGCGGGAGAAGATCGAGCTCCCGGAGATCTACTTCGCCCACGAGCGCGACGTGTTCCAGCGCAACGGCATGTGGCTGACGGCCGGCGAGTGGGGCGGCCCGAAGGACACCGAGAACGTCGAGACGCGGCTCATCCGCTACCGCACCGTCGGCGACATGTCCTGCACCGGCGCGGTCGACTCCGACGCCACCACGCTGGACGCCGTGATCGCCGAGATCGCCGCCTCCCGGCTCACCGAGCGGGGCGCCACCCGGGCGGACGACAAGCTGTCCGAGGCCGCGATGGAAGACCGCAAGCGCGAAGGGTACTTCTAATGAGCACGTCCACCGAGCAGCCGCCCGCCGAGCTGGCGGCCACCACCCTGCTGCGCTTCGCGACCGCCGGGTCGGTCGACGACGGCAAGTCCACCCTGGTGGGCCGGCTCCTGCACGACTCCAAGTCGGTCCTCGCCGACCAGCTGGAGGCCGTCGAGCACGCCTCGCGTTCACGCGGCCAGGAGGCCCCGGACCTGGCGCTGCTCACCGACGGTCTGCGGGCCGAGCGTGAGCAGGGCATCACCATCGACGTGGCGTACCGCTACTTCGCGACGCCGCGCCGCCGGTTCATCCTCGCCGACACCCCCGGACACGTGCAGTACACCCGGAACATGGTGACCGGCGCCTCGACCGCCGAGCTGGCCGTGGTCCTGGTCGACGCCCGCAACGGCGTGGTCGAGCAGACCCGCCGGCACGCGGCCGTCGCCGCCCTGCTGCGGGTGCCGCACGTGGTCCTGGCCGTCAACAAGATGGACCTCGTCGACTACGCGGAGCCCGTCTTCGCCGCGATCGCCGAGGAGTTCACGACGTACGCCTCCGAGCTGGGCGTCCCGGAGATCACCGCGATCCCGATCTCCGCGCTCGCCGGCGACAACGTGGTGGAGCCGTCCGCCAACATGGACTGGTACGGCGGTCCGACGGTCCTGGAGCACCTGGAGACGGTCCCCGTCAGCCACGACCTGACGGCCTGCCACGCGCGCTTCCCGGTCCAGTACGTGATCCGCCCGCAGACCGCCGAGCACCCCGACTACCGGGGCTACGCGGGCCAGATCGCGGCCGGCGCGTTCCGGGTCGGCGAGCAGATCACCGTGCTGCCCTCGGGCCGTACCTCGACGATCACCGGGATCGACGCGCTCGGCGAGTCCGTGGACATCGCCTGGGCCCCGCAGTCGGTGACCATCCGGCTCGCGGACGACATCGACATCTCCCGCGGCGACCTGCTCGCCCCGAGCGGGGACGCCCCGGCGACCAGCCAGGACATCGAGGCCACCGTCTGCCACGTGGCGGACCAGCCGCTCAGCGTCGGCCAGCGGGTGCTGCTGAAGCACACCACCCGTACGGTCAAGGCGATTGTGAAGGAGATCCCGTCCCGGCTCACCCTGGACGACCTCTCCCAGCACCCGAACCCCGGGCAGCTCGTCGCCAACGACATCGGCCGGGTCAAGGTCCGTACCGCCGAGCCGCTCGCGCTCGACGCGTACGCCGACTCCCGGCGTACCGGCTCGTTCCTGCTGATCGACCCGGCGGACGGCACGACGCTCGCGGCGGGCATGGCGGGCGAGTCGTTCGCCACGTCCAAGGCCGTCGTGACCGTGGACGACGAAGAAGGGTGGGACTTCTAGATGAACCAGGGCTTCTACGCCACCTTCGCCAAGGAGGGCGGCCGCGTGGGCTCCGGTGCCCTCGGTGCGGGCCGGGGAGGTGTCGCGCGATGTGCGTGCTGACCTCCGTGCGCCGCTGCGGCGGCGCGATGCCGCTCCACCCGCTCCACCCCGAACGACATAAACGCAGACTTCGAAGTCGCTGAATCGAGGGGAACACCTCCCGTGCCTGCCACCACCCGTACCACCCTGCGCCGCGGCCTGGCCGCCGCCGCTCTGCCCCTGCTGATCGGGGCGCTCGCCTCCTGCGGCTACGGCTCCCAGGCCAAGAACGACGAGAAGAAGGTGGCAGCGGAGGGCGAAAAACTCTCCTCCGACACCGTACGGCTCGGGTACTTCCCCAATCTGACGCACGCCACGGCCCTCGTCGGCGACCAGGAGGGCATCCTCCAGAAGGAGCTGGGCGGCACCCAGCTGAAGGTGTCGGCCTTCAACGCCGGCCCGTCCGAGATCGAGGCGCTCAACGCCGACTCGATCGACATCGGCTTCATCGGCCCCTCGCCGTCCATCAACGGCTACACCAAGTCCAAGGGCACCAACCTGCGCATCGTCGGCGGCGCGGCCTCCGGCGGCGTGAAGCTCGTGGTCAACCCGGACAAGATCAAGAGCGTCGCCGACGTCAAGGGCAAGCGGATCGCCACCCCGCAGCTCGGCAACACCCAGGACGTGGCCTTCCTCAACTGGGTCTCGGAGCAGGGCTGGAACGTCGACGCCCAGAGCGGCAAGGGCGACGTCTCGGTGCTCCGCACGGACAACAAGGTGACCCCGGACGCCTACAAGTCCGGTTCCATCGACGGCGCCTGGGTGCCGGAGCCGACCGCGTCGAAGCTGGTCAGCGAGGGCGCCAAGGTGCTGCTCGACGAGTCGGAGCTGTGGCCGGACAAGAAGTTCGTCATCACCAACATCATCGTGTCGCAGAAGTTCCTCAAGGAGCACCCCGACGTCGTCGAGGCGGTCCTGCGCGGTTCGGTGAAGACGAACGAGTGGATCAACGCCAACCCGGAGAGGGCGAAGGCCTCCGCCAACGCCAGGCTGAAGGAGCTGAGCGGCAAGCCGCTGGGGGCGAAGGTGATCGACGGCGCCTGGCCGTCCATCCAGTTCGTCGACGACCCGCTGGCCGCCACGCTCCAGGCGCAGGCCGACCACGCGGTCAAGGCCGGTCTCCTCAAGCAGCCCGACCTGAACGGCATCTACGACCTGAAGCCGCTCAACAAGGTCCTGAAGGCCGCGGGCAAGCCCGAGGTGTCCGACGCCGGTCTCGGCGTGAAGTAACGAAGTCCGCAGCCCATACCCAGGAGGTGACGACCATGGCCACGACCACGACGCTCGCCAAGGCCGAGGACCGCGTCGCCGCGGCCGGTCACGCCGCGCGCATCGAGCACGTCTCGAAGTCCTTCGGCGGCCCCGCCGGCGGGCAGCTCGTCCTCGACGACATCTCGCTCGATGTCGCCCCCGGCGAGTTCGTCACCCTCCTGGGTGCCTCCGGCTGCGGCAAGTCCACCCTGCTCAACCTGGTCGCCGGGCTCGACCGGCCGTCCGCGGGGTCCATCGAGACCCCCGGCGGCCGGCCGGCCCTGATGTTCCAGGAGCACGCCCTGTTCCCGTGGCTGACCGCGGGCAAGAACATCGAACTCGCCCTGAAGCTGCGGGGCCTGCCGAAGGCGGAGCGCCGCCCGGAGGCCGAGCGGCTGCTCGACCTGGTGCGGCTCGGCGGCTCGTACGACAAGCGGGTGCACGAGCTGTCCGGCGGCATGCGCCAGCGGGTCGCGCTGGCCCGGGCGCTCGCCCAGGACAGCGATCTGCTGCTGATGGACGAGCCGTTCGCGGCGCTCGACGCGATCACCCGGGACGTGCTGCACGACGAGCTGACCCGGATCTGGCGGGAGACCCGCCTGTCGGTCCTCTTCGTCACCCACAACGTGCGCGAGGCCGTGCGGCTGGCCGAGCGTGTCGTCCTGCTCTCCTCCCGGCCGGGCCGGATCGCCCGGGAGTGGACCATCGACATCCCGCAGCCGCGCCGGATCGAGGACGCCGCCGTGGCGGAGCTGTCCGTCGAGATCACCGAAGAACTGCGTGGGGAGATCCGCCGCCATGGCCAGCACTGAGACGACCACCGCCGCCGTCAAGGCCGACGACCTCGCCGGCCTGGAGGCCGGACTCGACGCGCTGGACAGCGTGCAGGTCCGCCGGGCCCCGGTACGCGAGGTCCTCCTGAAGAAGGTCCTGCCGCCGGTCCTGGCCGTCGTGCTCGTGGTGGTGGTGTGGCAGCTCCTGGTGACCCTGAAGGTCACCGACGAGACCAAGCTGCCGGCGCCCGGCGCGGTGTGGGACAGCCTGACCACGATGTGGCTCGAGGGCACGCTCCTCGACGTCCTGTGGACCAGCGTGTCCCGGGCCCTGCTCGGCTTCCTCTTCGCCCTGGCCATCGGTACGCCGCTGGGCCTGCTCGTCGCCCGGGTGGGAGTGGTGCGCACGGCGATCGGCCCGATCCTCTCGGGTCTCCAGTCGCTGCCCTCGGTGGCCTGGGTCGCACCGGCCGTCCTCTGGCTCGGCCTCAACGACAGCATGATGTTCGCGGTGATCCTGCTCGGCGCGGTGCCGTCCATCGCCAACGGCCTGGTGGCCGGCGTCGACCAGGTGCCGCCGCTGTTCCTGCGGGCCGGGCGGACGCTGGGCGCGACCGGGCTCAAGGGTGCCTGGCACATCGTGATGCCGGCCGCGCTGCCCGGCTACCTCGCGGGCCTGAAGCAGGGCTGGGCGTTCTCGTGGCGCTCGCTGATGGCGGCGGAGATCATCGCCTCCTCGCCCGACCTGGGCCTGGGCCTCGGCCAGCTCCTGGAGAACGGCCGGAACAACTTCGACATGCCGGGCATCTTCCTGGCGATCATCCTGATCCTGCTGGTCGGTGTCGCCATCGACCTGCTGATCTTCAGCCCGCTGGAGCGCGCGGTCCTGCGCCGCCGCGGCCTGCTGGTGAAGGCCTGACGATGACCGGACCCGTCCTCCTCGTCATCGCCCACGGCAGCCGCGACCCGCGGCACGCGGCGACCGTCCAGGCTCTGGTGCGCCGGGCCGGCGCGCTGCGGCCGGGGCTGCGCGTGGAGACGGCGTTCCTGGACTTCAACCTGCCCTCGGTGACGGGGGTGCTCGACCGGCTCGCCACGGAGGGCGTGCGGGAGGTGGTGGCGCTGCCGCTGCTGCTGACCCGCGCCTTCCACGCCAAGGCCGACATCCCCGCCGTACTGCGGCAGGCCCCGCCCGGCCTGCGGATCCGCCAGGCGGAGGTCCTGGGCCCCTCGCCGCTGCTGATCGCGGCGGTGGAACGGCGGCTGTACGAGGCCGGGCTGACGCCCGGCGACAAGAGCACGACCGGGGTCGTCCTGGCCTCGGCGGGCTCCACAGACCCGGAGGCGATCGCAGTGATCGCAGAAACGGCGCGGGAGCTGCGGCGCACCGGTTGGTGCTCCGTGCGACCTGCGTTCGCCTCCGCATCCCTTCCCCGCACGGACGAGGCGGTACGGGCGCTGCGCGCCGACCCTGGCGTCCGCCGGGTGGCCGTGGCCCCGTACGTGATCGCCCCGGGCCGCCTCCCGGACCGCATCGCGGCAGGCGCAGCCGACGCCGACACCCTCGCGGACGTCCTCGGCCCTTCTCCCGAACTGGCCCGTCTGCTTCTCGAACGTTACGAGGAGGCGGTCCCGGTCCCGCAGCCGGTGGCGGTCGCCGGCCAGGGCCTGCGGCCGCTCGCCGCGAGGGCGCGGGTGAGGGCGTCGGCGTCGTTCGGGGCGGGGATCGGATCGGCGAAGCCCTCGTACTCGCGGTAGAGCTTCGCGTACCGCTCGACGACGTCGAGCAGGAAGGTGCCCGTCTCCTCCGGCACCGTGAAGTCCTGGCCCGTCGTGCGGGCCAGGTCCCAGCCGTGCAGGGCGAGTTCGGCTACGAGCATGGCGGCGATCTCACCGGCCGGCACCGTGCTGCCGCCGAGGTCCACGTCCCCTTCCCATGCCTCGGGGCGCTCCCAGGCCGCGAGCGCGCGGTCGAGCTGGGCCGCGTACCGCTCGGCCCAGTCGGGGTCGGCGGTGAAGTCGCGGCGGCTGGTCTCCTCGGGGAGTTCGGTGCGCAGGGCACGGTGTTCCAGGCCGTGCGCGGTGTAGAGGACCAGGTGGTTGGCGAGCTCGCGGGTCGTCCAGTCGGCGCAGACGGACGGCCCCGCGAGCTGCTCGGGGGTGATGCCGCGCGTGATGCGGGCGGCTTCGGCGGCGCAGGCGGCGAGGTGGGCGTGGGTCTCGTTCATGTTCTCGACCCTAGGGAGCGCGGCCCGTCCGGTCTTGAATTTTCGCGACAGCCGGTCTCGGGCGAAGGCGCGGCCGGGGTCGAGGGAGAAGGCCACGGTCGTCGTCATAGGGAAGCCTAGGCGGGGGTGGACCTGAGCAGGGGGCCGTTCGACGCCTTGTCGACCGGGCCACTTCAGCTCTGGGGCGCGGTCATCTCCGCCAGTTTGGCGACCGTGTTCCAGTTGCGCGCGGTGACGGTGACGTCCTTGTGGAGGGCGGGGCGGGACAGGGCTTCGCCGAGCTTGGAGCGGCCGAGGCCCTCGGGGGCGTAGAGGTAGAGGACGCGGTCGCCGAGTGCGAACGCCTCGGGCAGGAAGGAGTCCCGGTCGAGTGCGGCGTAGCGCTCCTCGGTGACGGGGCCGGAGAAGTAGAAGGCGTGCAACTGCTTGCCCTCCAGTTCGGCGGCCGGGAAGGGGCAGTCGGCGGCGACGGCGGTGAGGTAGGCGTGGTCGCGGACGAGGCAGTCGACGCGGAAGCCGAAGTGCTTCTCGATGGCCGCCTCGATGGCCGCGGCGAGTTCCTCGTCGGTGTCTCCGCCGTCAGTGGGCTCCGTGGTGAAGACGGCGTTGCCGCTCTGGAGGTAGGTCCTCACGTCCCGGTGGCCGAGCTCTTCGAGGACGGAACGGAGCTGCGCCATGGGGACCTTGCGGTGTCCGCCGACGTTGATCCCGCGCAGCAGGAGGGCATAGGTCGTCATGGGCACACCATAGGGCGACCGCCGCGCCCCGTGGGGGAGGGCACGGCGGTCGCCGGTTCGGTGGGTGGTGTCCGCTACTCGACGATCTTCAGGAGTCGGTTCGCGGTGCCGGGGCTGGGGTTGCTGATCTTGTCCGCGGTGGCTCCGGAGACGAGCGCCTCGGCGACCTTGTCGGGGGTCGCGTCGGGGTGAGCCGCGAGGTAGACGGCGGCGGCGCCGACCACGTGCGGGGTCGCCATCGACGTACCGGAGATGGTCTTCGTCCCGGTGTCGCTGTCGTTCCAGGCCGAGGTGATGTCCGAGCCGGGGGCGTACAGGTCCACGACCGAGCCGAAGTTGGAGAAGCTGGACTGCTCGTCGTCCTTGGTCGAGGAGGCGACGGTGATCGCCTCCTGGACGCGGGACGGGGAGCCCTCGCCGGCGTCGGAGGACTCGTTGCCGGCGGCGACGCCGAAGGTGACGCCGGCGGCGATGGCCTTCTTGACGGCCTCGTCGAGGGCCGGGTCGGCGCCCCCGCCCAGGCTCATGTTGGCGACGGACGGGCCCTGGTGGTTCTTGGTGACCCAGTCGATGCCGGCGACGACCTGCTCGGTGGTGCCGGAGCCGCTGTCGTCGAGGACGCGCACGGCGACGATCTTCGCCTTCTTGGCGACGCCGTGCGAGGCGCCGGCGATGGTGCCCGCGACATGGGTGCCGTGGCCGTTGCCGTCGGAGGCGTCGTCGTCGTTGTCGACGGCGTCGAAACCGGAGCTGGCGCGGCCCTCGAAGTCCTTGTGCGTGGTGCGGACTCCGGTGTCGATGACGTACGCCGTGACGCCCTCGCCCGCGCTGTCGGGGTAGGTGTACTTGGCGTCGCCCGCCGTGTCGGTCTGGTCGACCCGGTCCAGACCCCAGGACGGCGGGTCGGCCTGGGTGGCGTTGATGCTGAACTTGCGGTTCTGGACCACCTTGGCGACGGCCGGGTCCGCGGCGAGGCGCTTGGCCTCGGTCTCGGTGAGGCCGTTCACGGAGAAGCCGTTCACGGAGGAGTCGTAGCTACGGCGCAGGTTCCCGCCGTACTCCTTCGCAAGTTCGCTCTTGCCCGCCTGGTTGGTCGTCTCGTCGAGCAGCACGACGTAGCTGCCCGCGACGGCGCCCTCGACGCCGAGTCCGTACACCGTTCCTTCGGCGGGCGTGGGGGCCGCACCGGCGAACGACGTGGTCAGGACGGTGATTCCGGCCGCGGCCGCCAGTGCGGCGGCGCCGGCGACGAGCTTCGTCCTGCTGCGGTCACGCTTGTGTATTGCCATGAAGAGGGGTCTCCTCGTCAGGATTTGTGGGGGGTTGAGCCATCGGAAGGAAAGTCTCCGGTAGCTGCTTCGAAACCCTGACCGATTGACGAGTGCAAATCAAGGCCTTCACAATCCTGTGACTTTTTCAACAAGCTTTCTTAATAAGGAAATAGGGCGAGTCCACTCAACTCGCCCTACTGGTCAAGGAGTTAACCAATCTCCGCCTCGATCAGATCGGCCGCCCGGCTCGTTCCGCCCTCCCGTGCCATCGACTCCTTGATCTCCCGCCCCCTGCGGGCCACTTCGGGGTCGGCGACCAGAGCGAGCACCGCCTCGCGCAGCCGCTCGGGCGTGACCTCCTCCATCGGCAGATGACGCGCGACGCCCAGCGCCTGGAGCATGTCCGCGTTGCCGAACTGGTCGACCGCCTGCGGGACGGCGACCATCGGCGTCGCGGTCGCAAGCCCCTCCTGACTGCCGCCCGCACCCGCGTGGGTGACGAAGGCATCGGCCTCCTTCAGGATCGCGGGCTGCGGGACCCACCGGTGCACCTCGATGTTGTCCGGAACCTTTCCCAGTTCGGCCGGATCGACGAACTTGCCGATCTGCAGCACCACATGCCAGCCCTCGAGGCCGCCGAAGGCCTCGACACAGTCCCGGTAGAACGCCGGCTGCTTGGTGTAGGAGGACCCGAGCGAGACGAGGAGCAGCTTCTCGGCCGCCGCGGGCCGCCGCCACTCCCCCGGGTCGGCCTGCTCGCTCCGGCAGGCGCCGACGAAGGTGAAGACGGACTCGTCCACCCGGTCGGCGTGCGGCTGGAGCGCCCTCGGTATGAGCACGAGCCCGCGGCGCGGGCGCCCCACGAACGGGTCGGGATGGGTGTCGACGCCGTGCGCGGCGAGCCACTCCTCGAACCGGGCGTAGTACGCCTTGCCGCGCGGCGAGGCCTTGAGCTCGGCGTACATCGGCTCGGCGACCTCCTCCTCGTATCCTACCCAGGGGACGAGATTCGGCCAGAGGGAGACGGCGGGGACGCCCCAGGTCCGGGCGAGGACACGGGCCGGGTACGAGGTGATGTCGTGCAGCACCAGATCGGGCCGGTCGCGGTCGAAGGCGTCGGCGAGCTGCGGGAGGGCCTGGATCGCGTCGGCGAGGAACGGCTCGATGTTGTCGATGAGTTCGGTGCCCCAGGCGTCGGGGTCGTCGTCGGTCGGCAGGGTGGAGCGGTAGACGACGGGGGTGGCGCCGGTCGCGGCGACCTTGTCGGCGAAGGCGGCGGGGATCGCGTAGCTCACGCGGTGGCCGCGGTCGACGAGTTCGCGGATGACGTCGAGGCTGGGGTTCACATGGCCGTGGGCGGCGATGGAGAACATGGCGACATGAGAGCGCGGGGTCGTGGTCATGACCCTCACATTAGACAAGACGAAACGTCTCGTCTAATGCTTATCCGCGCTGATAGCGGGCCAGGACCCGGTTGCCGTCCTCGACCAGACGCTTCCTCAGCTCGGCGGTGCCGATGGCGCCGCTGTAGTACTCCTGGAAGGCGGGGGTGGCCACCTTGTCCTTCCACTCCGGGTAGCCGCGCACCGACTGCGCGGGCGCGGGCCGCAGCTGCCGGGCGACCGCGGCACCGGTGGCCCAGCCGTACGCGGGGGTGTGCAGGGCCGGGTCCGCGAGGGCGGCGGTGGAGGTGGGGAGCATCCAGTCGCCGAGGGCGAGCCGGACCGTGTTGCGGGGTTGCAGGAAGAAGTCGAGGAACTGCGCGGCCTCCTTCTTGTGGGGGCTGTCCTCGGCGATGGAGAGGGTCTGCGGGCTGACGCCCTGTGCGAGTCCACCGGCCCCGGCCGGGGCGGGCAGCACGATCCAGTCGAAGCCCTCGGGCGCCTGCTGGACGATCTGCTGGCGGTACGAGAAGCCCAGCGGGACCATCGCGTACTTCCCGCCGAAGAAGCCGGGCAGGGTGTCGGAGCCGCCGCTGCCGAGGGTGGAGCGGGAGGCGGTGCGGTCGGTGTCGACCATGGCGCGGATGGTGCCGGGCACGACCGCGTCGCCCTCGTCGAAGCGGAGGGTGACCTTGCCGTCGGCGCCGCGGTGGAAGAGCCGGCCGCCGGCCGACAGGCCGAGGTTGAGGGAGACGGAGACGGGTTCCTTGAGGGGCCAGGCGACGGCGTACCGGCCCTCGCCCATGGCCGCGGTCAGGTCCTTGGCGGTCTGCCGGAACTCCGCCCAGGTCCAGGGCCGTTCGGCGGTCGGGACGCGGACGCCGGCGTCTGTGAGGATCTTCCGGTCGGCCATGATCATGCGCGGTTCCTGGAGGAACGGCACGCCGTAGATCCCGTCGCCGAAGGTGGTGGTCTGCCAGCTGTGCGCGGGGATGTCGGAGCGCAGCCGCTCCGGCAGCAGGGGGCGCAGGTCGGCGAGGTAGCCGCCGTAGGCGAAGTCCGCGAGGTCGTCGGAGGCGTCGTGGATGAGGTCGGGAGCCTCGCCGCCCTCGAACGAGGTGAGCAGCTGGTCGTGGACGGAGTCCCAGCTGCCCTGGACGTAGTCGACCTGGATGCCGGGGTGGGCGGCGTTCCACTCCTCGACCAGCCGCCTGTTGGCGTCGACGGACTCCTTCTGCCAGGCGAGGGACTGGAAGCGGAGCCGGATCACCCCGCCGGCGCCGTCACGGGGTCCGTCGGCGGTGCAGCCGGTGCCGGTGAGCAGCAGGGCGAGGGCGGCGAGCGCCGCACCGAGCACCCGAAGGCGCCTCATGACTTCACCGCCCCGGCCAGCATGCCGCCGGTGATCCGGCGCTGGATGACGGCGAAGACGACGAGCGAGGGGAGGGTGGCGAGGAAGGCCGCGGCGGCGAGCGGCCCGAGGTCGGCGACGCCCTCGGCGCCGAGGAAGTGGGTGAGGACCACGGGCAGGGTCTGCTGCTCGGGGGTCTTGAGCAGGACGAGCGCGAAGAAGAACTCGTTCCACGCGGTGATGAAGGCGAAGAGCGCGGTGGCCACGATGCCGGGGGCGAGCAGCGGGGCGGTGACGGAGACGAGGGTACGGAGCCGGCCGGCGCCGTCGACGGCGGCGGCCTCCTCGAGCTCCACGGGCACGGCCCGTACGTATCCGGTGAGCATCCACAGCGCGAAGGGCAGCGACCACACCACGTACACGAGCGTCAGGCCCGCGAGGCTGTTGACGAGGTGGAGGTTCTTGAGGATCAGGAAGAGCGGGATGATCAGGAGGACGAAGGGGAAGGCCTGGCTGACCACGACCCAGCCGGTGGCGGCGGCGGTGAGCCGCGAGCGGTGGCGGGCGAGGACGTAGGCCATGGGGGTGGCCACGAGGACCGCGACGAGGGCGGCGGCGAGCGCGGCGAGCAGGCTGTTCCCGGCGGCCCGGAGCAGCGGCTGCTCGTCGAAGGCCTGCCGGAAGTTGTCGAGCGTGGGGTCCTGCGGGATCCAGGTGGGGTGCAGGGAGCCCAGTTCGGTGGCGGGCTTGAAGGCGGTGGAGACCAGCCAGAGGAAGGGGAAGGCGAGGAAGACCAGGTACGCGAGGAGTGCGAGGTACTGGCCGAACCGCGCGGGCCCGCTGGTGCGGAAGGCGCTCACCGGTCCTGGTCCCCCTTCAGCCGTCCGACGAGATACAGGGCGAGGAGTACGGAGACGACGGCGACCATCACGCAGCCCATGGCGGCGGCGTAGCCGAACTGGCCGTAACGGAAGGCCTCCTCGTAGGCGAAGAGCATGGGCAACCGGGTGCGGCCGCCCGGTCCGCCGTTGGTCAGCACGTAGACCAGGGCGAAGGAGTTGAAGTTCCAGATGAAGTTCAGGGCCGTGATGGCGAGGGCGACGGGCCGCAGGGCGGGCCAGGTGACGGTGCGGAAGCGCTGCCAGGCGCCGGCGCCGTCGAGCGCGGCGGCCTCGTGCAGTTCGCGCGGGGTGTTCTGGACGCCCGCGAGCAGGGCGACGGTGGTCTGCGGCAGGCCCGCCCAGACACCGACCACGATCACGGCCGGCAGGGCGGTGGCGAGTCCGCTGAGCCAGGCGCGGCCCTCGCCGAGGCCGAGGTCGCGCAGGGTCTCGTTGAGGATGCCCGCGTCGGGGTTGTAGACCAGCCGCCACATGATGCCGACGACGACCTCGGGCATCGCCCAGGGGACGATCGCCAGCGCCCGGGCCAGCCAGCGCAGCCTGAGCTTCTGGTCGAGCAGGAGCGCGAGGCCGAGGGAGAGCAGGAACTGGGGGACGGTGACGCCGACCGCCCACAGCAGGCCGATGCGGAAGGACTCCCAGAAGAGGGTGTCGTGGGCCAGGTCCTGGAAGTTGAGGCCGCCGATCCAGCGGGTGGCCTGGGTGCGGCCGGACTGGGCGTCGGTGAAGGCGAGCGCGATGCCGTAGAGGAGCGGGCCGACGCTGAGGACGAGGATCGGCAGGAGGGCGGGCAGCACCAGGAACCAGGCACCGTGGTCCCGGCTCGGTCGTGGCACCTTCTCGGGGGTGGTGCGACCTGCGGACCGCTTCGTGGCGGTCACCACACTCATCGATTTCGCCCCCTCTGCACGGTTTCGCCACCTTGCATCGGACTCGGTCATCGTCCTGACGGACCGTCGGTTCGTCAAGGTGACCTGCACGGATGCGAGACTTTGGCGGAATCGCACCTACTGGTGGACCTGCTGTTGGGGAGAGAACGATGGACGAGGCCCGGGCACGGGAGATCCTGGCCGCCACGGGGTTGCCGGAGGCGGACGCGGCGCTGCTGGCCCTGGGGGAGAACGCCGTCTTCGCCGTCGGCGAGCTGGTCGTCAAGGTCGGTCGCGACGCCGAGCTGCTGCCGAGGGCCGAGCGGGAGCTGGCCCTTGCCGGCTGGCTGGAGGGCGCCGGCATCCCCGCCGTACGGGCCGCGGAACCCAAGCCGCGGGTCGCCGAGGGGCACCCGGTCACCCTGTGGCACCGGCTGCCGGAGGCCGTACGGCCCGCCGAGCCGCGCGACCTCGCCCCGCTGCTCCGGCGGATCCACGCCCTTCCCGAGCCGGCCGGCCTCACCCTGCCGCGCCGGGAGCTGCTCGGCGGGGTCGAGCGCTGGCTGCGGCTCGCGGGCGACGCGATCGACCCGGCCGACGCGGCCTTCCTGCGCGAGCGGCGCGACTCCTTCGCCCCGGCGGCCGCCGCGCTCACCCCGCACCTGACGCCGGGACCGATCCACGGCGACGCGCTCCCCCGCAACGTCCATGTCGGCCCCGAAGGCCCGGTCCTGGTGGACCTGGAGACCTTCTCCTCCGATCTGCGCGAGCACGACCTGGTGGTCCTCGCCCTCTCCCGGGACCGCTACGGCCTCGACCCGGCCGCCTACGACGCCTTCACCGAGGCCTACGGCTGGGACGTGCGTGCGTGGGAGGGCTGCACGGTGCTGCGCGGGGCGCGGGAGACCGCGAGCTGCGCCTGGGTGGCCCAGCACGCGCCCACCAACCCCAAGGCGCTGGCCGAGTTCGAGCGGCGGGTGGCCTCGCTGCGGGACGGCGACGCCGAGGTGCGCTGGTACCCGTTCTGACATCATGGCGGGGACCGAATTCCCATGTCATGACGGGGTGTTGCGATGCGTGTCGAACTGTCCGAGGTGACCCTGGACGTCGAGGTGACCGGCGAGGGACCGGCCGTGCTGCTCGTGCACGGCTTCCCGGACTCCCACCACCTGTGGCGCCACCAGGTGCCCGCGCTGGAGGCCGCCGGGTACCAGGTCGTCACCCCCACCCTGCGGGGCTTCGGCGCGTCCGACCGGCCGGACGGCGGCCCGGAGGCGTACCACCCGGGGAAGCACGTGGGGGACCTCCTCGAGCTGCTCGACCGGCTGGAGATCGAGCAGGCCCATGTGGTCGGCCACGACTGGGGTTCGGGCATCGTCCAAGGCCTCGCCCAGACCGTGCCGGACCGGGTGCGGAGCCTGACCATCCTGTCCGTCGGCCACTTCGCGGCCATCCGGGACGCCGGCTGGGAGCAGAAGCAGCGCTCCTGGTACATGCTGCTCTTCCAGCATGCGGGCCTGGCCGAGAGCTGGCTGACGCACGACGACCACGCGAACCTGCGCGGCATGCTGGCCGAACACCCCGACGCCGAGGCCGTCCTGGAGCCGCTGCGGGCGCCCGGGGCGCTGACGGCGGCGCTGAACATCTACCGCTCGGGCGTGCCGGCCGAGGTCCAGTTCGCGCCGGCGCTCCCGCTGCCCCCGCTCCCGGCCCCGGTCCCGGTGCTCGGCGTGTGGTCCACCGGCGACCGCTTCCTCACCGAGGAGTCCATGGCGGACACCGCCAAGCACGTCGCGGGCCCCTGGCGCTACGAGCGCGTGGAGGACGCGGGCCACTGGCTCCAGCTCGACCAGCCGGAGCGGCTCAACGCCCTGCTCCTCGACCACCTGGCCCAGCACACGAACTGAGGGCCATCCGGCCCGCTACCGCCGGACCGGCCCTGAGCGAGGACGTGGTCCAGCTCGGAGACGCCCTCACGGTGAAGATCGTGGAGGTCGACCTTCCACGTCGCCGGGTCACTCTCTCCCACCTGCAGGCGCTCGCGCCCGGAGAGGGCTGACCGGCGCGGTCATCCGCTCCGGGGAATGAGCGGCCAGGCCGGCTCGACGACTGCCGTCGGATCCACGGCACGCCGCAGATAGGCCTGCAACGACACCGACTGTTCGGCCGCCGCACGCACCTGAAGGTCGTGCAGATCCGCCAAGGGCATCAGGCCCACGGGCTGGTGCTTCTCGCCCATGCGTCGCACCACGCGGGCGGCGGCCACGGCATCGGCCCTCGCATCGTGCGCGTCGTCGAGCGACACCCCGTAGTGAGCACACAACGCGTGGAGGGCCCGCTTGCCCTTCCGGTACTTGTCGATGTGCTTGTCGATCACCAGTGGATCGATGACGGGCGAAGGCACACTGCCCAGCCGCTCGCTGATCGACGCGACCTCGTGCCGCCGGCACTCGCGATCCAGCAGTGACAGGTCGTAGCGTGCGTTCATCACCACCAAAGGCGTCCCCGAGCGCAGCCCCTCGGCTACGGCCTGCGCGATCTCTTCGATGGTTGAAGCTGCCGGTGCTCCGTGCTCGCGGGCATGCTCCGTCGAGATGCCATGGATCGCCGACGCCTGCTCGGGTATGGCTACTCCGGGATTCAGCAGCCAGGTCCGTTCAGCCGAGACGGCCCCGGCCGCATCCAGGCGCACGACCGCCGCCGTCACGATGCGGTCGGTCTCGACGTCGGTGCCCGTGGTCTCCAGGTCGAAGGCCACCAACGGCCCGCTGATCCAGCTCATCGCGCAGCCGCCGTTCCGGCGTGGGCTTCCAGTCGGCGCCGCGCCTCGCCATGGGACACCTGCGACGTGCCTGGTGCGGGTGCACAGAACGAGGCGCATGCCTGCGCCGGGATGTGGATGCCGGGGTCGGCGAGCCATTCCTGCTGCCGGACCACCCGGTCGCCGTGGCCGCCGTGGACGCCGACGATCGAGGCCGTGGCGATCCGGGCCTCCAGCGCGTCGGTGCCGGTCGTCTCCAGGTCGAAGCCGGCCGGCTCTTCCCCGTACGAAGCCATCGGGTCCTCCTTACGTGATCTCCCCCGTGGTGATGGACACCCTCGCACGCCCCACTGACAATCCGGCCGGGAGCGTCAGGAGACCGGCCGGGAGTCGAGCCACACGGACTCGAATTCCTCCCGGTATGTCGCGAAAAGTCCGTGTTCCGCGTCACGATCGGGGCTCTGTCCGGCCCGCACCACGTTCCGTCCGCCGCCCCGCAGCACCAGGACCGGCGCCTCCATGCCGCGTGCCTTGCGCAGATACGACTGGACGACCGCGAGCCCGTCCGGCCCGTCCCCGTCGACCAGGTAGGCGGTGAAGCGCGGGGTCTCGTCGAAGACGTGGATCTGGAAGGCGCCCGGGTCGCGCAGCTTGGAGCGGACCCTGCGCATGTGCAGGATGTTCATCTCGACCGCGCGGCTCAGCTCGCCCTTCTTCAGGCCGAGTTCCCGCTCGCGCCGCTTGACCGCGCTGCTGGCCGGGTTGAGGAAGAGCAGCCGGATCCGGCAGCCGGACTCGGCGAGCCGGATCATGCGCCGTCCGGAGAAGTTCTGCACGAGCAGATTGAGACCTATGCCCGTGGCGTCGAGGCGCCGGGCGCCGCCGAACAGGTCCTCGGCCGGCAGCTGCCGCTGCAGCCTGACCCGGTCGGGGTGGACGGAGACCACGTCCGCGTAGCGGTCCCCCACCAGGTCCTCGACGGCGTCGACCGGCAGCCGGTCGGCCGAGGGCACCCCCGCCCCGCTCCCGAGGATCTCCAGGAGCCGGGCGGAGGCCCGCTCGGACTGGGCGAGCACGGTCAGCGACAGGGCCCGGTTGCGGGAGACGACGTTGCGGGTCACCTCCAGCTCGTCGAGCGCCAGCTCGACCTCGCGCCGGTCGTCGAAGTACGGCTCGAAGCACGGCCAGTGCTGCACCATCAGCTCGCGCAGCTGCGGGAGGGTCAGGAAGCTGAGAACGTTGTCGTCGGCCGGGTCCAGCAGATAGCCCTTGCGCCGCGAGACCTCCCGGACGGCCACGGCCCGCTGGACCCACTCCTGGCCGGCCGGTCCCGCCGCGGCCACCACCCACTCCTCGCCGTGCACCGGCTCGTAGACCGGCCGCAGCACCGCCGCGACCACCGCCCGCAGCCGCTGTTCGACGAGATTCAGCCAGATGTAGGCGCGGCCGGCCCGCTGGGCCCGGGTGCGCACCTCGCTCCACGCCTCCGCGCCCCAGTCGAGCTCCGCCCCGATCTCCACGGGGCGGGCGACGGACACCGCACCGGGCGGCACGTCCACGGGGTCCGCAGGACCCGATTCGTGGCCCGCGTCCCCTGGGGGCAGCTCCATACCTCCCGAGCTCACCCGCGCACCGCCTTCTGCTCCGGACACCCGTTCCGGCCGAGTGGATTACCTTCTGACAACTCCGACAACGATCAAGGAAGGGTACTCCGGTAGCGGGAGGCGATGCAGCAGGATCGGCCGTCCGTTGCTCAACTGCCCTGATTCGGTGCGCCGTTCTGGTCGGCGAGATCGGCCGGAGTGAGCGGATTCATAGCGGTTACGTCCCTGGGCGCGAGCTGGAAGCCCTGCCAGTGGACCGGCATCGGCTGCTGGTCCTCGTCCCTGGCGATGTGGTGGAACCCGATGTTGACCCACACGGACGGGTTGGTCAGCGTCTCCCCGTTGACCCACTTGTCCACGCTGTCCGGGGCGTTGCGGCCGCAGTCGAGGATGTTGTTGCTGGCGAACTGCTCGCAGGGGCGTGCCTGGGTGAAGTAGACGTCGTGCTTGGTGAAGCCGCGCCCGGCATGGGTGTTGGAGTGGCCGGGCACGATCTCGTACGAACGCGGGTGGCCGTCCTTGTTCTTTCCGGTCGCGCTCACCACCCGCCACCAGCGCATGTTCTTCGCGTCGCCGGCGAGCTCCTTGGTCACGGCGGTGCGGGTCGTCTTCACGGTCGGTCCGCCGCCGCCCTGCGGCGGCGCGGTGACCTTGGAGTCGTACTGCTCGATCCGGCCCCTGGAGTCGCCGTCGAGGCCGAAGTCCAGCTTCCAGAAGACGTTGTGGGCGTGGCTGGTGGCGTAGTCGCGGGCGCCCTTGCCGATGGGCCAGCCGCGGCCGTCGGTGGCGTTGTAGTCGCCGGGCGACAGGCTGCCGGTGGCGCCGACGTTGGCCGCGATGGTGCCGTCGGAGGAGAAGCGCCACTCGGTGATGTACTCGTACCAGGCGACCTTGTTCACGGTGTAGACGAGCAGGTCCTTGCCCTGGGCCTGCCAGACCTTGGTGCCCTCGTCGTTGGCCATGCGGTAGGCGTGGCCGCGGGCCCGGGTGGTGGTGCACAGGCCGTTGACCTTGCCCGAGTCGGGCACCTTCACGGAGGTGATGGTGCCGCCGGGGCACTCGCCGGGCTTCAGGTTCTGCAGGCCCCAGCCGAAGCCGGCGCCGGTGAGGTCGTCGTACTCGGCGTTGCCGTCGTCGTACGGCACGTGGATCTGGGCGAGCTTGGCGCTGCCCAGGACCCGGATCGGGGCGGGCTCGCCGGGCGGCTGGTAGGTGACCTTGTCCAGGACGAGCCCGGAGTCGGTGTCGTAGCGCCAGCACATCCGCCACACGGTGCCGCCGTCCAGCTTCTGCTGGATGCGGTACGCGGCGGAGCAGTCGGCCGGCGGCGGGGCGGGGGCGGCGCTCACGGGCGTGGCGGCCGTGGTGGTGGCGACGGTGGTGCCGAGCAGGGCGCCGGCGGCGAGGACGGCGCCCCGCCTGCGGGCACGCCGAAGTCGCGATATGGACATGGGTGCGTACTCCCTCGGTACGGACGTGCGGTGTGGGCCGGGCCGGTGGTCAGCCGACGCGGGTGACGGTCCTGGCGCTGAGGTCGACGATCAGGTTGCGGGTGTCGATCCATGAGCCGTTGAGGACCTTGGTGACCAGCCGGACGCAGCGGTGCTCGCCGCACGGGGCGAGCTGCGCGGGGACGTTCGCCTCGCGGTAGGTCCGGTAGACGTCACCGTTGAACCAGAGCTGGGCGGTGGAGGTGAGCTCCTTGCCGGTGGAGTCCTTGTAGTCCTCCTTGACGCCCTTGCCGAGCGGGCTGCCGAGGATGAGCTCCAGGGCCTCGCGCAGCTCCTCGGGGTGGGCGGAGGGCTGCACGCCGCGCTGGGCGCCGGAGTGCTCGACCTTGCCGGTGGCGAGGTTGACCGTGCGGGTGATGAGCTCGTCGCGGCCGTAGTCGTAGAAGCGGACCTCGGCGCGGCGCGGGCCGCCGCCCTGCTCGCCGGGGAGCGGATCGGCCAGCTCCGTGGCGAGGTGCTGGGGGCCGCGGCCCCCCTGGACGTCGCGCTGGGCGGAGGCGGCCGGCGGGGTCAGCGCCAGGGCCTCGGCCCGCTTCAGCTCGTCGTCGGTGAGCGGATCGGTGCCGATCCCCTTCTCCCCCTCGGGCGGCGCGGAGGCCAGGGCCGCGGGACCCGGCTCGGGCCCGTCGGTTCCCGCTCCCCCGCCCTGCTGCCCGGCGGCTCCGCCCGTCTGCGTGCCCTGCGCCGCGGTGCGGCCCGGCGGGGCGTCGTCGGCCCCCGCGCTGCCGGGCAGGGCCACGGCGACGGCGATCGCGGTCCCCGTCACCGCCATGGCCGTGCCGGCCACCACCTTGCCCAGGTGACGGCGCACTATTTCGTACACACTTCCCCCCTTGGTGCAGATTTTGCAGGTTCTCCGGATTTCTCCACTCTTTCTATACGGTCACCCGGTAGGACGGGTCGAAGTCCTAGGTGGTTGCCCCTGTTTCGGGCAGGATCTGGCCGAAGTGCACCCCTTACACCCGGATCAGAAGTGGAAGAGTTTCGTCTATGCAGGTCTGGCCGGGACAGTCGTATCCCTTGGGCGCCACCTACGACGGCGCAGGAACCAATTTCGCGGTCTTCTCGGAGGCCGCCGACAGGATCGAGCTGTGTCTGCTCCATGACGACGGCTCGGAGACGGCGGTGGAGCTGCGCGAGACCGACGCGTTCGTGCGGCACGCCTATCTGCCGGGCGTGATGCCCGGCCAGCGGTACGGCTTCCGGGTCCACGGCCCGTACGCGCCGGAGCGCGGGCTGCGCTGCAACGCGGCGAAGCTGCTCCTCGACCCGTACGCGCGTGCGGTCTCGGGCTCGGTGAAGTGGGGCGAGGCGGTGTACGGCTATCCCTTCGGTCGGCCGGACGCGCGCAACGACCTCGACTCGGCGCCGCACACGATGACCTCGGTCGTGGTGAACCCTTACTTCGACTGGGGCGACGACCGGCGCCCGCGCACCGAGTACCACCACACCGTCATCTACGAGGCCCATGTGAAGGGCCTGACGATGCTCCACCCGGACCTCCCGGAGGAGCTGCGCGGCACGTACGCGGGACTCGCGCACCCCTCGGTGATCGGCCATCTGAAGGAACTGGGCGTCACGGCCCTGGAGTTGATGCCGGTCCACCAGTTCGTCAACGACCACCGGCTGGTCGACGCGGGGCTCTCGAACTACTGGGGCTACAACACGATCGGCTTCTTCGCCCCGCACAACGCCTACGCCTCCTGGGGCGACCGGGGCCAGCAGGTCCTGGAGTTCAAGTCGGCGGTACGGGCGCTGCACCAGGCCGGCATCGAGGTGATCCTCGACGTGGTCTACAACCACACCGCCGAGGGCAACCACCTGGGCCCGACGCTCTCCTTCCGGGGCCTGGACAACCCCTCGTACTACCGGCTCGGCAACGACCGTCGCTACTACACGGACACCACCGGCACCGGGAACTCGCTGCTCATGCGCTCCCCGCACGTGCTGCAGCTGATCATGGACAGTCTGCGGTACTGGGTGACCGAGATGCACGTGGACGGCTTCCGCTTCGACCTGGCGGCGACGCTGGCCCGCCAGTTCCACGAGGTGGACCGGCTGTCGTCCTTCTTCGACCTGGTGCAGCAGGACCCGGTGGTCAGCCAGGTGAAGCTGATCGCCGAGCCGTGGGACCTGGGCGAGGGCGGCTACCAGGTGGGCAACTTCCCGCCGCAGTGGGCGGAGTGGAACGGCAAGTACCGGGACTGCGTACGGGACCTGTGGCGCGGCGAGCCGCGGACGCTCGCCGAGTTCGCCTCGCGGCTCACCGGCTCCTCCGACCTCTACCAGGACGACGGGCGGCGCCCGCTCGCCTCGGTGAACTTCGTGACCTGCCACGACGGGTTCACCCTGCGCGACCTCGTCTCGTACAACGACAAGCACAACGAGGCGAACGGCGAGGGCAACCGGGACGGCGAGAGCTACAACCGCTCCTGGAACTGCGGCACCGAGGGCGACACGGACGACATCGGCATCCGCGAGCTGAGGGCACGCCAGACGCGCAACTTCCTGGCGACGCTGATGCTCTCGCAGGGCGTGCCGATGCTCAGCCACGGCGACGAGTTCGGCCGCACCCAGGGCGGCAACAACAACGCCTACTGCCAGGACAGCGACATCTCCTGGGTACGCTGGCCGAAGGCGGGCAGCGAGCCGGAGGCCACGCTCCTGTCGTTCACCCGGGCGATGGTACGGCTGCGCCGGGAGCACCCGGTCTTCCGGCGTCGCCGCTTCTTCCACGGGCGGCCGGTGGAGGGCACCCACGACGAGCTCACCGACATCGCCTGGTTCACGCCCGAGGGCGAGGAGATGACGGCGCGGGACTGGCAGGCGGCGCACGCGCAGGCGCTGACGGTCTTCCTCAACGGCAACGCGATCTCCGAGCCCGGCCCGCAGGGCGAGCGGATCTCCGACGACTCCTTCCTGCTGATGTTCAACGCCTCGTCGCAGGAGCTCGAGTTCGAGGTGCCGGACAACCACGGCGAGTGCTGGAAGATCGTGGTGGACACCTCCCACCCGGAGGGCATGCCACCGCAGGAGGGCCCGAAGGTGGCCGCCGGCGAACGGGTGGCGCTCGCGCCGCTCACGCTGACGGTGCTGCGACGGCCGGCCTAGCCTCCGCCCCCGTACGGACCGTCCAGGACAGCACCGCGCACATCACGGCCGCCCCGGCCGCCACCCCGAAGGCGGCCGGGGCGCCGTGCGTGTCGGCGAGCATGCCCGACAGGGCGAGCGCGAGGGCCTGGCCGCCGACGACGCCGCTGGTGAGGAAGGCCATCGACTCGGCGAGCCGGGTGGGCGGCACGCTCCGCTCGGTGAGCCCGAAGACGGTGATGAGGTGCGGCGCGTAGGCGACGCCGAGGACGACGACGCCCGCGTACAGCCGGCCGAGCGTGTCGACGAGGACCAGCGGCGCGGCGAGCACCACGAGGCCGGCGGTGGCCGCGCGCCAGCGAGTGGTCAGGCCGATCCGCTCGGGCACGGCGGCCATCGCGAACCCGGCGGCCGCGCTCATCACTCCCATGGCCGCGTAGACGAGCCCGGCCTGGTCGGGCGCGCCGAGCCGTTCGGTGAGGGCGGTGATGCCCGCCTGTGAGGCGCCGAACATGGCGCCCTGGAGGACCATCGTGGCCCGCAGGGCATGGGTCGAGGCGGGCAGCCGCGTCCGTTCGGCGGCACTCGTACGGGTGAAAGCGGCCTGTCGCGTCCCGGCCGCCGCGCGGGCGGTCGGATGCAGGGCGAAGGCCGTGCCGCAGGACGCGAGGAGGGCGGCGGCCGTCAGCAGGGCGGCCGCGGGGTGGGCGATCGAGGCGGCGAGGCCGACCAGGGCGGGGCCGAGCACGAAGGAGACCTCGTCGAGGGTGCCCTCGAAGGAGAGGACGGTCGCGACGGTCCGCTCGTCGCCGCCGGCCGCCCGGGCCAGTTTCACCGAGCGGGTCCTGGCCAGCGGGCCGATCTGCGGGACGGTCGCGCCGGCGAGGGCGGCGAGCAGCATCAGCCGCCCGGTGTCCGCCCGGTCGAGGGCGGCGAGCACCAGGGCGGTGACGGCGACGGCGTTGGCGAGGGAGGCGGCGAGGACCACGGGGCGCTGGCCGCGCCGGTCCGCGAGCCGCCCGACCACCGGCCCGGCGACCGTCTGACCCGCGGCGAGCGCGCCGCCCGCGAGGCCCGCGGCGGTGAGGGAGCCGCTGGTCTCGGCGACGAGGAGGAGGCTGCCGAGCTGGCACATGGCGGTCGGCAGCCGGCCGAGGAACGAGACCACCGGCAGGGCGGGCCCGAGCAGGGACAGCGTGTCGCGATACATCCGGAGCATCGCGCGAACGTAACGCGATACATCCGGACAGGTGCATGCGTCGATGACACGGAAGCCTCCACACCGGGTACGTACGTTCGCATGACGTCCTCTTCGCCGGGCCTCTCCTCTGAGCGGACGCTGCCCACCGCCACCTACCGGCTCCAGCTGCAGCCGGAGTTCCCGTTCGCCGCCGCCGAGCGGGCCGTGCCGTATCTGGCCGAGCTCGGGGTGTCCCATCTCCATCTCTCGCCCGTCCTCGAAGCCGTGCCCGGTTCGACGCACGGCTACGACGTGACCGACCACCGCGCCGTGCGGGCCGAGCTGGGCGGCGAGGCGGGGCTGCGCGCGCTCGCCGCCACCGCGCGGGCGCACGGCCTCGGCCTGGTGCTCGACCTGGTGCCGAACCACATGGCGGCCGCGCCCCGCCACAACCACGCCCTGCGGGCGGTGCTGCGCGACGGTCCCGCCTCGCCGTACGCCCGCTGGTTCGACATCGACTGGGCGGCGGGCGGCGGGCGGATGCTGCTGCCGGTGCTTCCGGGGCGCCTGTCGGAGGTACGGGACCGGATGCGGGTCTCGGGCGGCGTACTGGCCCTGGACGGGCAGGAGTTCCCGCTCCGCGAGGGCACCGAGCGGCTGCCTCTCGACCGGCTGCTCGACGCGCAGTGGTACCGGCTCGCGTGGTGGCGGATCGCCCGCACGGAGCTCAACTACCGCCGATTCTTCACGATTTCGGACCTCATCGGGGTCCGGGTCGAGGACCCGGAGGTGTTCGACGCGACGCACGCGAAGGTCCTCGAACTGGTCGCGGACGGGGTAGTGGAGGGACTGCGGATCGACCACCCGGACGGACTCGCCGACCCGGAGGGATATCTGGAACGCCTCGAGGAGGCGACGGGCGGGCGGTGCTGGACGGTGGTGGAGAAGATCCTCACCGGCCCAGAGACGCTGCCCGCGTCCTGGCCGGTGGCGGGCACCACCGGTTACGACGCGCTGCGGTACGTGGACGGCCTCTTCACCGACCCCCTGGGCGCCGACGAACTCGCGGACGTCTACCGGGAGTTCGTCGGTCGGGCCGGCGACCGGGGCGGCTACTGGGAGGCGACCGCACGGCGCGCCGCGTACAAGGTGGTGACGCACGAACTGGCCGCGGAGACGGCCGCGCTGACCCGGCTCGCCGGCCGGATCTGTGCGGCGGACCCGCGGCTGCGCGACCATGCGCCCTGGGCCCTGCACACGGCGGTGCGCGAACTGCTCGTCCGGATGCCGGTCTACCGGCCGTACCGCACCGGCGGGGAGAAGGTGCTGACCCCGGAGGCGGCGCGCGGCGCGAAGGCGGCGTTCGCGGTGCCGGAGGAGGCGACGGCGGTCGACGTGGTGCGCGACCTGGCGCTCGGGCAGTACGGGGACGGACCCGACCAGCGGGCCTTCCGGAGCCGGTTCGCCCAGACCTCCTCGGCGCTGCGCGCCAAGTCGGTGGAGGACACGGCCTTCTACCGCTACACGCCGCTGCTCTCGGCGAACGAGGTGGGCGGCGATCCGGGCCGCCCCGCCGTCCCGCCGGACGAGTTCCACGCGTACTGCACCCGCATCGCCCGGGACTGGCCGGGCAGCGGCACGGTGCTGACCACCCACGACACCAAACGCAGCGCGGACGTGCGGGCCGGGATCGCGGTCCTCGCCCAGTGCCCGCAGCGGTGGGCGGAGCTCCTGGATGAGGTCTCCGGGGTGCCGGCGCCCGATCCGCACCTGGCCTGGACGGCCTGGCAGACCGCCTTCGGCTTCGGCGCCCCGGACGCGGCGCGGCTCGGGCCCGCGGTCTTGAAGTCCGTACGGGAGGCGGGACTCCACACCAGCTGGACCGAGCCGGACCCGGCGTACGAGCGGGCCGTCACCGACTTCGTGGCGGCCGGCCCGGGCCGGATCCCGCTTCGGACGGCCTCGGAGACGGCCTTCGCCCTGGAGCCGCACATCCGCGCCCAGATCCTCGGCGCGACGCTCGTCCAGCTGACGATGCCGGGGGTGCCGGAGCTGTACCAGGGCACGGAGCGGGACTACCGCGCCCTGGTCGACCCGGACAACCGGGCCTCCTTCGTGCCGGGCGAGGACGACGACAAGACGACCCTGGTCCGCGCGGCCCTGGGCCTGCGCCGCAGCCACCCGGAGCTCTTCGGCCCCCTGGGCGACTACGCCCCGCTGACCGCCACCGGCCCTGCGGCCCCGCACTGCCTGTCCTACACCCGCGCGGACCGCGTCCTGACGGCCGTCACCCGCCTCTCCCTGCGCCTGGCGGAGGCGGGCGGCTGGCAGGACACCTCCCTGGCACTGCCGGAGGGCCGGTGGCTCGATCTCCTGGACGGCGGCGTACGGGAGTTCACCGGCGGCGCGGACACCCCGGTGAAACTGGCGGAACTCTTCGAGCCCGGACCGGTGGCCCTGCTGGTGCGGGCCGGGTGAGGGCGGCGTGCGGGCCGGGCGAGAGCGGCCGGGTGCGGCCGGGGGCATCTGATCCGGCCGGCCCCCGCCAACGCAGGACACCTCGCGTCCGCAGGCTTACAGTCGTGAGTAAGAGACGTTCCCCCCACTCCGTCATCGGACCCCGGGGCGGGGCGTGGGGTGTGGGACTTCGCCCGGCCGGCCGGCCGCGGCCCACGGGGGACAGCCTCGCCGTCCGGCCCCGAGTTCAGGGACCCGATGAGCCATGCCTGACGTGAAGGTCGTGTGGACAGGGCTTGAATGCCGTGTCAGGCAAGAGATGGAAGACGACATCTTCGGCAGCGTTCAGCTGATCACCGGGATGACGCCGCAGCCGGCGGTGAAGTTCCCGGACGCCGGCACGCTGTCGTTCGGGCCTCCAGGGCTGAGGATCTTCAGCGCCCAGCGCCTGCTGTACTCCGGACCGGCGGAGGACCTCAGCGTGTCCCTCGCGCTCGTGCAGCACGACTCCGGTGACGTGGAGCAGGAGAAGCAGGCCGTCTCCCAAGCCATCTCCAACGCGGCGACGGCGGCCGTCGCCTCCGCCACGAGTCCGGCGGGCGCCGCCCTGGCCAAGCCCTTCATCGACTTCCTGGCCGTCGCCCTGGTCGACATCGCGAGCGACCTTCTCGGCCTCGCCGACGACCCGTTCAACCCGGCGGCCGTCTTCATCCCGAAGGACAAGCTGCTCGATGCGAACAGCCGGCGCCAGATACGGCAGCGCCCCGACGATCCGCGCACACTGCAGTTCACGGACATGGTCATCTGCAGCGGTACGGACGGCGACGGAGACCTGGGGGTGTACGCGCTGTACCTGGACGTCCAGCCCTCTGGCGGCCCGGGAGGAGGCGGCGGAGCGCCCGCGGGGGGCGACGGTATCGGCACGCCCACACTGAGGAGCGGCTCGCAGGGAGTGGCGGTGGAAAAGCTCCAACGCCTCCTGAACGCCCACGTGCCGGACCTCGGACCCCTGGACGTCGACGGTGACTTCGGCCCCGTCACGGACGAACGTGTCCGCGAGTACCAGCGTCGTGTCGACATCGAGATCGACGGGGTCGTGGGTCCTGAGACCTGGGGCATGCTGACGGGCGGTGAGCGGGCGGAGGAGGAAGCATCCGGGACGCCGACCCTGAGCAACGGCTCGCGTGGCCCCGCGGTCCGCAAGCTCCAACGCCTCCTGAACGCCCACGTGCCGGACGTCCAGGCCCTCGCGGTCGACGGGAGGTTCGGCCCCGTCACGGAGCGGCACGTCCGCAAATTCCAGACCCGCCTCGCCATCGCCGTAGACGGCATCGTCGGCCCTCAGACGTGGGGCGCGCTCACGCGCTGAGCGAGCCTCTCGCCCAGCCTGGGGAGGGGGTCGCCTGACTCGTGGATGACGGCGGCCTCCGGGCCATCGGACGGCCGTCCGAGCTCGACGTGCGCCGGTTCATGGACGCGGTCTTGTATGTGGACCGAACCGGGATCTCGTTGCTATGGGCATCCTGAACTCCGCCGGGCCCGGGGAATCTTTGGCCGGGCGGGCTCAACCGCCCGGTCGCACCAGCAGGCTTCGTGGTGCCCTCGTGATCAGGCCCGTGCGCACGGGCCGGAAGCCGTCGGCCAGGCGGAGGCGGGGCATGGCGTGGAAGAGGGCGCGCAAGGCGTATTCGGCTTCCAGGGCGGCGAGGGTGACGGCGGGGCAGAAGCCGGTGCCGTAGGTGAGCTGGCCCGGGTCGTCGCGCAGGGGGGCGAAGCGGTCCGGCTCGCGGAAGCGCTCCGGGTCGCGGCCGGCCGCGCCGATGAGCAGGGCGACCGGGGCGCCGGGAGGGATGACGCCACCGGTCACCTTGACCTCGCCGCGGGTGCGGCGCATCACGATCTGGACCGGGGGTTCGCGCCTCAGCGACTCGGTCCAGGCGCGGGCGACCAGGTCCGAAGGGGCGTCGCGGAGGGCCGCGACCTGGTCGGGGTCGGTCAGGACGTGGGCGAGGAAGGAGGCCAGGGCCTTCTCCCGTACGGCGATCTGGCCCGTGCACTGCCCGGCGAGCGCCGAGGCGGCCCGGCCCCGGACCAGCCGCATCATGTCCCGGTACGGGACGCCGACGGCGGCGGCCACCGTGCCGGCCGGCAGCCAGTGGCAGAAGTCGGCGACCAGGTCGGCCTGCGAGCGGTCGGCGATCCGGCGGGCCAGGACGAACGCGGTGCGCTCGGCGACCGCGCGCAGCTCGGCCTCGTCGACATCGGTGTGGGTCTCGGCGCAGGGCGGGTCGCCGGGCCGGTGGCCGTGGCCGAAGCGGGCGTCGGTCAGGGCGCTCGCCACGTCCGCGTACCGGCTGAGCACCCAGGCCCGCAGCAGCGGGTCGTGGGTGAGCGGGAACTCCTCGCGCAGCACCCGGTAGGTGCGGTACGGGTCGCGGCTGCTGCCGGGCTCCAGCGGGCTGGGCGCGACCCGGCGGACCGTGCCGTCCTTCGGTGCGGTGGCGGGCCCGCGTTCGGCGGGTGCCATGGGCGGCAGTGCGGCCCACTGGTCCCGCCACGGCGTGTGCTTCGGCTCGTGGCTCATCTCGCCCCCTCGTCGGTCAGCGGCGCGCGTCCCCCCAGCCCATCACCGGGAAGACCCGGCCGCAGCAGGTATACCGCCGAACGGGTGATTCGAGGCCCAAGAAGGGGTCAAGGCCCTCAGTTGACCGAGAGCCGGAACGCCATCTGTCCAAAACCGACCATGTCCCCGGCCCGAACCACCACCGCGCCCACCACCCTGCGCCCGTTGACCGTGGTGCCGTTGGTGGAGCCCAGGTCCCGCAGCACCCACAGACCGCCCTGCAGGGAGAGTTCGGCGTGCAGCCGGGAGACCGTCTCGTGGCTGAGCCGCAGCCCGTTCACCGGGTCGCGCCCGATCCGCAGCGGATGCGGCCCCGGGGCGGGCAGGAGCAGCTTGGGCAGCCGCTCGGCCTGCCAGGCCCGCCCGAGCTTCGCCGTGAACGCGGACATCTTCTCCACCGCGCCCACCACCCGCCGGGTCCAGGTGGACTCGGTCGCCAGGTCCGCGGTGAGCAGGGCGAGTTCGTCGGAGCGGCGCGCGGCGAGCGCCCGCTCCATCCGGAAGAGGAAGGTGTCGTGCGACAGACGGCCCTGCGCGGCGCCTTCGCGGAGCACCGCGAGCGCGTGGTCGCGCTCGGCGTCGGTGAGCCGCTGGGCAGCGACCGGCGGGTTGGCCGGGATCTCGAAGGGTGTCGTCACCTCGTGATTGTCGGCCGGACGGGCCCGAGGTGTCCAGAAGGGCCTCCGATATGCCGGTGCACCGCGAAAAGGATCGCTGTTACGGTCTGCCGATTCGACTACCAGGGGGAACCCCGTACATGACCGTTGACCCGGCCATCACCGTCCGTCCGCTCGCCGGAGCCCACGAGCTGGACCTCTTCCAGCGCCTCGACTACGTCCTCGACCACGAGCTCGCCGACGACCTCGCCGCCGGCCGCCGCCGCCCCGAGTGGATGTGGGTGGCGCTCGGCGGCGACCGGCTCATCGGCCGGATCGCCTGGTGGACCCACAAGGAAGGCGCCGAGCCCCAGACCCTCGACGTCTTCGACCTGGATCCGGAACTGACCCCGGACGAGGCCGCGAAGACCGGTCTGCGGCTCCTGGAGACGGCGACCGCCGCGGTCGTCCCGGCGGGCGCACCCCGCCCCGAGTACGGCCGCTTCATGCCGGCGGACTGGCGCGAGGTGCCGGAGACCCGTGCGTACCTGGAGACCCTGTTCGGGATCCTGACGGCCTCGGGCGCCCGGCCGCTCGTCGAGCGGCTGCGCCTGGAGTGGCGGCAGGGCTCGCCGGTGCCGGAGCCCGGCGACCGGCTCGTCTTCCGGCCGGTCGCGGACCGCGAGGACCTGCTCGCGCTGATGACTCCGGTCATGGAGGGGACCCTCGACGCCCACGGGCAGGCCGACCTGGCGTCCGGGCTCTCGGCCCGTGAGGCGGCCGATCTGCACTACGACGAGGAGTTCGCGCACTACAGCACGCCCCGCGAGTGGTGGCGGATCGCGGAGCTGCCCGAGACCGGCGAGCCGGTCGGCTTCGTGATCCCCGCGCGCAACAGCTACAACCCGATCATCGCCTACATCGGCGTGCTGCCCGCGCACCGCGGCCACGGCTACATCGACGACATCCTCGCCGAGGGCACCCGTGTCCTGGCCGCCCAGGACGTGCCCCGCATCCGGGCCGCGACCGACCTCGGCAACGTACCGATGGCGAACTCCTTCGCCCGGGCCGGCTACGCGACCTTCGAGCGGTCCGTCAACTACGTGTGGGAGGCGACCCCGCAAGCCCCCGCGGAGTAGCGCCCGGCGCTTCGCCGGGGCGGATCCCGACGCCCCGGCGGAGCGGTCCCGGCCGGATCCGACGAGATCACCGACGTGCCGGGCGAGGCGGGCTCCCGGCTGCCAGGATGGGTCCCGTAGCCGTTGATCATTCGACGAGGGGACCCTCCCGTGCTGTTCGAGGTGTGGGCGCCGCACGCCCGTGACCGCGTGACGCTGGAACTGAACGGCACCGGCCACCCGCTGGAGCGGGACGCCGAGCGCCCGGGCTGGTGGACCGGGGTCGCGCCCGCCGCCGACGGCGACCGGTACGGCTACTCCCTCGACGGCGGGCCCGTGCTGCCCGACCCGCGCGCCCGCCGCCTGCCGGACGGACCCGGCGGCCTCGCCGCGGTCGTCGACCACTCCGCGTACACCTGGCGGAGCGAGGTCCCGCGGCTGCGGCTGCGCAGCGGCGTCCTGTACGAGCTGCACCTCGGCACCTTCACCCCCGAGGGCACCCTCGACGCGGCGGCGGCGCGGCTCGGGGAGCTCGCGGGCCTCGGCGTCACCCATGTGGAGCTGATGCCGCTGTGCCCGTTCCCCGGGGTGCGCGGCTGGGGCTACGACGGGGTGGCGCCGTGGGCGGTGCACGAGCCGTACGGCGGGCCGGCGGCGCTCAAGCGGTTCGTGGACGCGGCGCACGGGCTCGGCCTCGGCGTGGTCCTCGACGTGGTGCACAACCACCTCGGCCCGTCCGGGAACCATCTGCCGTCCTTCGGGCCGTACTTCACCGACACCCACCACACCCCGTGGGGCGCGGCGGTGAACCTGGACGCGGCCGGGTCGGACGAGGTCCGGGCCTACTTCCTGGGCAGCGCGCTCGCCTGGCTGCGGGACTACCGGATCGACGGGCTGCGGCTGGACGCCGTGCACGCCCTGGTCGACACCCGGGCGCTGACCTTCCTGGAGGAGCTGTCGGCGGCCGTCGACGAGCTGGCCAAGGAGCAGGGCCGCAAGCACTTCCTGATCGCCGAGTCCGACTCGGCCGACCCGCGCACCACCACCCCGCGCGCGGCCGGCGGCCTCGGCATCCACGCCCAGTGGAACGACGACTTCCACCACGCCCTGCACACCGCCCTCACCGGTGAATCCCAGTCCTACTACGGGGACTTCGCGCTCGCCCCGATGGCCGCGCTCGCCAAGACCCTCACCCGGGTCTTCTTCCACGACGGCACGTACTCGACCTTCCGGGCCCGCCACCACGGCCGTCCCGTGGACCGCGGGCGCACCCCCGCGCACCGCTTCCTCGGCTACGCCCAGACCCACGACCAGATCGGCAACCGGGCCACGGGCGACCGGCTTTCGGCCACCCTCTCTGCCGGGCTGCTCGCCTGCGCGGCGGCCCTGGTGCTGACCGGACCTTCCGTCCCGATGCTGTTCATGGGCGAGGAGTGGGGGGCGAAGACGCCCTGGCAGTACTTCACCGACCACACCGACCCCGAGCTCGCCGAGGCGGTACGGCGGGGCCGGCGGCGGGAGTTCGGGGCGGAGGGCTGGGCCGAGGAGGACGTGCCCGACCCGCAGGACCCGGCCACCCGCGACCGCTCGGTCCTCGACCGTACGGAGCGCGAACGCGACCCGCACAAGCGCCTCCTCGCCTGGCACCGCGAGCTGATCGCGCTGCGCCGCACCCAGCCGGACCTCACCGACCCGGACCTGGCCGGGGTGAAGGTGGCGTACGACGAGGAGGCCCGCTGGCTGGCGTTCCGGCGCGGCGACATCCGGGTGGCGGTGAACCTGGGCAAGGAGCCGGTGGACCTCGCGCTCGGCTCCAACGGCCGCGACCGGGTGCTCGCCGCGTGGGAGCGGACCGAGGCACCCGGCCGGGACGGACTGCTGAGGCTGCCGGCGGAGTCCGCGGTCGTCCTCACGGACGGCTGAGGCTCCCGCGACGACCGGGACTCCGCAGGACCTGCCTACTCCACGATCGCCATCTCGCGCGGGGTGTTGTTGAAGCGGCGCCCGGCGCCGTCCTCGGTCAGGGTCACGATGTCCTCGATGCGGACGCCGAAGCGGCCCGGGAGGTAGACACCCGGCTCGACGGAGAAGCACATGCCGGGGACGACCGGCCGCTCCTCGCCCTCGATCATGTACGGGGGCTCGTGGGTGGTGACGCCGATGCCGTGGCCGGTGCGGTGGATGAAGTAGTCGCCGTAGCCCGCGTCCGTGATGACCTTGCGGGCCGCTCGGTCCACGTCCTGGCAGGCGATCCCGGGCCGTACCGCCTCGAAGCCGGCCTGCTGCGCCTCCCGTACGAGGTCGTGGACGCGCCGCTCCTCGTCGGTGGGCTCGCCCACGTGCACCGTGCGGGTGGTGTCGGAGCCGTAACCGTGCTTGAGGCCGCCGAAGTCGAGGACGACCATGTCGCCGCGCTCGATGACCCGCTCGCCGGCCTCGTGGTGCGGGTTGGCGCCGTTGGGCCCGGAGCCGACGACGGTGAAGTCGACCTGGGAGTGGCCGAAACGCAGCAGCAGCGCGGCGAGGTCGGCGGCCACCTGGGTCTCCTTGCGGCCGGCGAAGCGGACCTTGAGGATCTCGCCGTACGCCTCGTCGGCGGCGGCCCCGGCGGCCGCGATCCTGGCCAGCTCGTGCTCGTCCTTGACGGCCCGCAGCATCGGCAGGGCCTCGGTCAGGGAGACGTACGAGGTGCCGGGGAGGGTCTGCTGGAGGCCGAGCAGGTGCATGGCCCAGGCGTTGTCGCTGACGCCGAACCGGCCGTCGACGTCGAGCAGCGGGGCGGTCACCGCGTACGGGTCCTTGCCGTCGGTCCAGTCGCGCAGGGCGAGCGCGGCGGCGCCCGGGGCCTTCTCGGCGTCCGGGGCCTCCAGGGTGGGGACGACGAGGACCGGGTCCTGGCCGGGGGCGATCACGAGGACGGTGAGCCGCTCGGTGATCGCGGTGGGCTGGTAGCCGGTCAGGTAGACCAGGTCGGGTCCGGGCGCGACGAGCACCCCGGCGAGCCCCGCCTCGGCGGCGGAGTCGGCTGCGCGGGCCATCCTGGCCCGGTAGTCCTCGGCGGTGAACGCGGCGGGCGCGTGGCTGTCGTGCGCGGTGCTCTGGGACATGGGTCTCCTCCTCGACGTACGCCATCCTGCCCGGCGGCCGCGGCGGCCGCGACCGCTCGGCCCGGTCTCCGGCCCAGGTCTCTCAGCCCTGGTCCGGGTCCTGCACGATGAGGCGTTCCAGGAGGGCCTGGAACTCGTCGCCGACGACGATCCGCAGCTGCCCGTCGTCCTCGGCGTACTCGCTGAGCTGGGTGAGCGTGCCGGCCCGCCACCAGAAGACGTACGGGCTGATGGCGCCCGGCGTGTCCTCGTAGCCGGAGGCCGCGAAGGAGGCCATCGCGCCGAGGGCGGGGACGATGGTGGTGTCCCGGATGGGGTGGAAGGCGAGCTGGTGGCGGAAGGGCATGGCGACGAGCGCGCCGTCCACGCCGAGCGGGCGGCCGGTGACGCGGCGGACGACGGCGTCGAGGTCGAGGACACGGCTCGCGGTGTAGAAGGAGTCCCCGAGGATGACCTCGAAGCGCATGCCGTCGGCGTCCTTGACGGTCTCGTGGCCCTCGACGGGCAGGTCGCGCAGGTTGTGCAGGGCGCGTTCGCGCAGCCGGGCGGGGTCGCCGAGGCGTTCCAGGGCCTCGTCGGTGAGCGTCATGACGCTTTCCGGCAGGTCGAGGGCGAGCACCTCGTACAGCCCGGGGGCGACGGTCCGCGCGTAGCCGAAGGTGCCGGGGTCGATGCCCTCGCCGCTGACGACCCGCGGGTAGAGCTGGGCGCGGATCTGCTCGGGCGGGAGGGTGTCGAGGGCGGAGGGCCCGTCGAGGGTGCGCACCACGAGCCGGACGTGGCGGCGGACGAGCTGGGGCCAGATGCGGGTGCCGCGCGGGTCCTGGTGGCAGACGGCGGCGAGGTTGCCGAGGCCGAAGCGGCGCCCGGCGTCGTCGATCACGGACTCGGCGTAGACGGTGACTTCGAGCCCCATCTCGGCGAAGGCCTCGCGGACCCGGCCACGGAAGAGGGCGGCCTCGCGCTCGGAGAAGTACGAGAACTCGGGGTCCCTCGGCGCGTCCTCGCCGTCCCTCCTGGGCCCTCTCCGCAACCACCCCACGTCCGCCCCGCCTTTCGTCACTGTGCCCGCCGTTCGGGTCAGCCTAGCGACCGGGGGGTCGGGGGGTGGTGAGACGTCGGGTCAACTCCGTGGCCGGACCGACGGGTTCGCCGTGCGTCGGGTGGCCGCCGCCGGGGTGGAGGAGCTCGGTGCGGTGGACGAGCCGGGGCGCGGCGAGCGGGACGGCGACGGCGCCCGGCGCCTCGGCGGCCGCCGACCGCGGGAGCAGGACGAGGCCGTGGCCCGCGGCGGCCAGGGCTGCGAGGGTACGGGCGTCGGTGCCCTCGTAGCGCAGGGCGGCGCGGAAGCCGTGGCCTGCCGGACCGCCGTGGAGGGCGCGCAAGCGGTCGAGCGGGAAGCCGGCACCGGGTGCGTCGAGCCAGCGGGCGTCGACCAGGTCGGCGAGGCGGAGACCGGGGCGGCCGGCGAGCGGGTGCCCGGCGGGCAGGACCACGGCGAGGGGTTCCTCGGCGACGGCGCGGGCGGTCAGCGGGGCGACGTCGGGCAGCCGCAGCGGGTCGCTGGGCGCGGCGAGCCCGTCGACGAGCCCGAGGTCGGCGGCGCCGACGGCGACGGCGGCGGGCACCTCGTCGCGCGGCAGGGTGCGCAGGGTGACCCCGGTGGCGGGCAGGGCGGCGAGGACACGGGGGTGCAGGGCGAGCGGGGAGGCGACGAGGGTGAGCGTCCCGCGCGGCGCGGCGGCGAACCGCGCGAGGTCGGCGCGCGCCGCGTCGAGGCGCAGCAGCAGCGAGCCGGCGTGTTCGAGCAGCCGCTCGCCGGCCGGGGTGGCGGCGACGGGTCTGCGGGTGAGCAGCGGCATGCCGAGGTCGGTCTCGAGCGCGGCGATGTGCTGGGAGACGGCGGACTGGGTGTAGCCGAGGACGCGGGCCGCCTCCGAGAAGGAGGCGAGCCGGGCGACGGTGACGTACGTACGGAGCAGGTGCGGGTCCACGGGATCGGTCAGGACGCGTCGGGTTCGCCGGTGACCAGAGCCCGCGCGTAGTACGCGAGGGAACGGTTGTAGCGGGGCAGCAGCGGGGCGAGGGCGCCGAGCGCGAGGGAGGCGGCCTCGCGGTCGCGGCCGGTGTCGGCGAGGGCGAGCGCGAGGAAGGCGTCGACGGCGGCGGAGAGGGCCGCCTCTTCGGCGTCGAGGCGGTCGGCGGGGATCGCCCGCTCCTCGTTGAGGAGTTCGACGCTCTGGTCGGGCCGGCCGAGGTTGCGCAGACTGCTGGCGAGCTGGATGACGGCCCTTCGGCGCCGCAGCCCGGTGAGGCCGCCGCCGAGGGCCCGGCGGTAGAACCGGACGGCCTCCTCGGGCAGGCCGGTGGAGTCGTGGGCGGCGCCCCGTTCGAAGAGGGCGCGCGGGTCGTCGGCGGGGAGCTCGGCGGCGAGTTCGTCGATTCGGGCGCGGAAGGCGGCTTCGTCGTACGCGTCCGGCTCGGCCCAGAGCGCGGCGAGGCGACGCTCCCAGTCTTCGGTGGAGGGGTCGGTCATGGGCGCAAGCCTATCCAGGCCGACATAAGCAGTGCTGATGCCGAGTGCAGATTTCATCGTTGGACGTGAAGTGGGCGGCTGACGGAGCATGATCCGCATGAACACACCGATCGACCTTCGAACCACCACGACCCCCCGCATCGCCCTGGTCGGCGACCGCTCCCCGCACGTGAAGTCCCATGTCCGGATCCCGATGCTGCTCGACGCCCTCGCGGAGCGTGAGGGCCTGGTCCTCGACGCGTACTGGATCCCGAGCGGCGACGCGGAGGAGCCGGGCGCGGTGGCGGGCTTCGACGCGTTGTGGCTGCTGCCGGGCAGCCCGTACGCGAGCGAGGCGGGGGCGCTGGCGGCGATCCGTACGGCACGCGAGGAGGGCATCCCCTTCCTGGGCACCTGCGCGGGCTTCCAGCACGCGCTGGTCGAGTACGCGCGGAACGTCTGCGGTCTCGACCGGGCCGCGCACGCCGAGAACGAGCCGGGCGCGGAGGCGGACGACCTGGTGATCACCCCGCTGGCCTGCTCCCTGGTCGGCCACGAGGGGGCGGTGCGGGTGACGCCCGGCTCGCTGGCCGAGTCGATCCTGGGCGCGGAGCGCTCGACGGAGCGCTACCACTGCGCGTACGGGCCGGCGGGCGACCGCCTGGACGTCCTGACCGCGCACGGGCTCCGCTTCACGGGGGCGGACGAGGAGGGTCAGGTCCGGATCGCGGAGCTGCCGGGGCACCCGTTCTTCCTGGCGACGCTGTTCCAGCCGGAACTCGCGGGCGACGGGACCCGGCCGCACCCGATCGTGCGGGCGTTCGCGCGGGCGGCCAGTGGGCTTCCGGTGCGCTGAAGTTGCGCGAAAGGGCAACCGGCCGGGTCGCGGGGCCCCCGAATCGCCGGTCGACTCTGCCCGAATCGCCCCTTCACCGCCGTGCCCGTTCGGGGTATCCAGGAGCAGGTACTTGATCGAACCTCAGAGAGGCCTGCTCCGCATGCGTACGCATAAACCCGGGAAGTCGTCCGACGAGGTGGAGGCCCGGCGTCCGGCCCGCCCGGCCGGCACGGCCGCGGCCGCGTCCACGGCGGCGCCGATCTCCCCCACGGCACTGCTCGCCCTGCAGGGCAGCGCGGGCAATGCCGCGGTCGTCCAGATGGTGCGTCAGGCCGGACACTCCGGCCGGCCGGACCTGGCGCGGCACCAGCACGACGACGGCTGTGGGCACCACCGGCCCGGGCAGGCCCCGGTGCAGCGCTCCACCGTGCCCGGTGTGCTGCGTTCCGGCGGCCGGCCCCTGGACGAGGCCACGCGCACCGACATGGAGTCCCGCATGGGCGCGGACTTCTCCGACGTCCGCATCCACGACGATGCCGCGGCCCAGCGCTCGGCCGCCGAGATCGGCGCCCGCGCCTACACGTCCGGCAACCACGTCGTCATCGGCGACGGCGGAGGCGACCGGCACACGCTCGCCCATGAACTCACCCATGTCATCCAGCAGCGCCAGGGCCCCGTGGCCGGCACCGACGACGGCAGCGGCCTGCGGGTGTCCGACCCCTCCGACCGCTTCGAGCGCGCGGCCGAGGCGAACGCGCGCCGGGTGCTGTCCGGCCCCGCCCCGGTCCGGCCGTCGGCGGAGCCGGTTCCGGCGCAGCGCGCGGAGCAGACGGGAGCCGTGCGGACAGGGGCCGTGCAGCGGGTCGAGGATCCGGAGAACATCCAGGACCTCTGGACCAAGGGCTACTGGGAGGGCCAGGCAGGCGACAAGCCCGCGGTCGCTCCCCCCGGCGTGGGTGGTGGACGCACTCTCAACACGATCCTCACGACCGTGGCGAACCAGCTCCTGAGGGCGTTGACGGCGCAGGGAGAGGCGGCGGGACAGAAGGAACTGCGCCTGTTCCGGACCATGACCATCGAGGAGGCCGACGCGATCCTCGAATGGAACGGCGCCGGCAAACGAGCGGGCACCGAGGCGTGGCTGCGCGAGCACGAGAACGACGGACAGATCACGAGCGCGTTCCACGCGGCCAAGACGGGGGACAACTCCACCGTCGGCGCCATGCCGGTCAGGAACCACCTCGGTGACATGAACCAGGCCTACCACTACTACGAGACCCAGCACGACCAGCACTACGCGGACCACATAGCGGCAGGGGGCGCCGGCAAGAGGGTCGTCGGCGGCCCGGCGACCCGCGTCCTCGAGTTCACGCTCAAGCCCGGCGCGCACACACTGCTGTTCGATCCGGAGTACATGGCCCTGTCCGGGGACAAGGGGGCGCCCGCGGCACTGCGCCGGATCTTCGGTGCGAACAACACCTTCCAGACGAGTTCGGGCGGTGAAGGAAACCTCACCGGGTACATCGGCATGAAGCCGGAACAGCACGGGGACTTCAGCCTCAGCCTCGGGGACGCCGAGGCGACCAAGCTGTTGTTCCAGCTGTTCGTCAAGGAGATCCAGGACGTGACGTCGAGGGCCGGCCACCGGTGGAACAACGAGACGAACGAGTACTAGGGGGTCTCACCGGTCCCCCGGACGACGAGGTGGGCGCGGCTCTTGCCCCGTGCGACGAGACGGGCGTTGACCTCGTCGGACCGCTCGACCCACCGCTCGGCTTCCGCCGGCGCCTTGCCGAACCGCACGTGCCGCGCGACGAGCCGGGGCACGCGGCGCCGGTCGTCGAGGTCGAGGTACCAGGCCTCGTCGAGGAGCGGGAGCACGCCGGCCCAGGGGCCCTCGTCGTGCAGCAGGTAGTTTCCCTCGGTGATCACGAGCGGGACCTCGGGCGGTACGGGGACGGCCCCGGCGACGGGCTCCTCCAGGGCGCGGTCGAAGGCGGGCGCGTAGACGGTGGTGCCGGTCTCGGCCGTACGCAGCCGCCCGAGCAACGCGACGTACCCGGCCGCGTCGAACGTGTCGGGCGCCCCCTTCCGCCCCGCCCGCCCGAGCCGCTCGAGCTCGGCCTGCGCCAGGTGGAAGCCGTCCATGGGCACGAGAACGGCGAGCCCGTCGAGCCGGGCGACCAGCCGCGCCGCGAGGGTGGACTTCCCCGCCCCGGGCGGCCCGGCGATCCCGAGCACCCGCCGCCCACCGCTCTCGGCCAGCCGCCGGGCCCGCCGGACGAGCCCTTCGATTTCCGCCGCGTCCATGCGGGGCATTGTGGCACCGGGTGGCGGAGGGGGTTTGACCCCCGCCAGGTCATACGTATTACGTTGACCCCATGCCGTCCTCCATCGCCCTCATCACGCTCGTCGTCCGCGACTACGACGAGGCCATCGACTTCTACACCCGCGCCCTGCGCTTCGACCTGGTCGAGGACACCGACCGCGGCGACGGGACCCGCTGGGTCGTCGTCCGCCCCCGCGGCACCGAGGGCACGGGCCTGCTCCTCGCCCGGGCGAAGGACGAACGGCAGGCCGCCGCCGTCGGCGCCCAGACGGCGGGCCGCGTCGGCTTCTTCCTCCACACCGACGACTTCGCCCGCGACCACACCCACATGACCGCCGAGGGAGTCCGCTTCCTCGAGTCCCCGCGCCACGAGCCGTACGGATCGGTGGCCGTCTTCGAAGACCTCTACGGCAACCGCTGGGACCTGCTCCAGCCGACGGGCTGAGCGCGCGCGGGCTTCTGACCGCATTCGGAGCCCCAGGTGCCGTCTTGGGCCTATCCCCCGTTGACCAGGGTCTCGAAGCCCGAGCCGTCGCAGTAGGACGCCGCACGGCCCTCCGCGACCGGGTCGCCGCCGACCGCCATCACGGTGTCGTCGAGCACATGACTGCCACCGCGATCGAGCCCCTCGCGATCGATCACCTTCGCCGCGCTGACGGCCGCGTACCCCGCCAGATCGGCCTGATCGCCCGCGCCGCCGGCCGCCACGGCGTCGTCTCTGATGTCCTGCCAGCTCCCCAGCTTGGTGCAGTAGTCCTGCTGCCGCTCCTCGGCCGCCGCGGAGCCGGACGACGAGCAGCCGCTCACGAGCCCCGCGACCAGGACGACGACGGCTGCCGCCCGTCGTGCTCTTCTCTGACCCACCATGGATTCCCTCCCCGAGCCGGACCGGCAACTGTCCACCGGGCAAGAGGAAACCACAGATCCGTCAGGCCCCGGCCAGCGGGCATGGCGCGCCGCCGCTCACGCCCCGCGCGCTGCCGCCGGCGTGACCGTATGCCAGGATGCGGCCACAGGCTCCGACCACCGAGGACTCCCCCAGAGCCTGTCGCGGGAAATGCGAGGAGCTACATGAGCACCACAGAACTGGCCTGGTTCGAGAGCAGCTACAGCAGCGGCGGGCGCGGCGACCGCGTCGAGGTGACCTCCTGCGGGCGGATCTGATGGGCTACCTCGACGACCTCTTCTCCCTCGACGGCCGCACCGCCCTCGTCACCGGTGGCAGCTCCGGTATCGGCAGGGCCATCGCCGGCGCCCTCGCGCGGGCCGGGGCGTCCGTCGTGGTCGTCGCGCGGCGTGAGGCCGAACTGAAGGCCGTGGTCGACGAGTTGACCGCCGACGGTGCCGAGGTCGGCTGGGTGAGCGGGGATCTGAGCACGCGGGACGGGATACGGGCGGCCGCCGAGGCGGCGGTCCGGGTGTTCGGCGAGCCCGACATCCTCGTCAACTCCGCCGGCATCAACCTGCGTCCGCCGCTCTCCGAGCTCTCCGAGGACGTCTGGGACAGGACCATGGCGGTCAACCTGGAGGCTCCGTTCCTCCTCGGCCAGCGGTTCGGACCGGGGATGGCCGAGCGTGGCTTCGGGCGGATCATCCATGTGACCTCGCAGCAGGCGCACCGGGCGTTCGTGCAGAGTGGGGCGTACGGGGTGTCGAAGGGCGGTCTCGAGTCGCTGGCCCGTTCGCAGGCCGAGGCCTGGTCTCCGTACGGGGTGACCGCCAACACCCTCGTGCCGGGCTTCGTGATGACCCCGCTCAACGTGCGGCTCTCCTCCGACCCCGTCAAGGTCGCGGAGCTCGCCGCCCGCACGATGGCCGGGCGCAACGGCCTGGCCGAGGACTTCGAGGGGGCCGCCGTCTTTCTGGCGAGCCGGGCCTCCGCCTACGTCACCGGGCAAGCGCTCTTCGTGGACGGCGGGTTGTCCGTCCACTGAATCCCGCGCACCACCGCCCCCGCCATCGAAAACCTGTCGCACCCCGTTGCCTGGGTTGCGTCAGCGACGAATGGCGGGGGCCATGGCCGTGGACGCGCATCGGAAGACCTCCGCGGCTACGACTCCGACTAGCCACAGCTACAGCGCCGTCTCGGCCTCCGGGGTTCCTGCGGTTTCCGGGGCTGCGCCGGCCCCGACGGCCTGCGCCAGGCGCGCCCGCAGTTCCGCGTTCTCCGCCTCCAGGGCGACGATCCGCTTGCGCGCGAAGTAGAGCTCGACGACGGCGTCCTGGAACTCGCCGACCAGCTCCTCGGGGGTGAGCCGAACCATCTCCGTACCCCCTACGCCGACGCGATACGGGTGCGGGTGCCCGCCGCACCGCGCCACCACAGCTCGCCGTTCTGGGCGTAGAGGGTGCCGCCGCCGGCCGCCGACACGGTGCCGGTGGGCGGGGTCGCGGTGTTGCCGATCTCGACGGTGCCGTCGACCAGCAGGCCCGGCTTCTCCGTGCGCTGCACGATGTGGACCTGGGCGCGCGGGGTGGCGCCGCGGTCGATGCCGATGCCGATGAGGCCGGTGCCCTTGACGGTGAGGTCGTCCAGGCCCTCGTTGTTGCGGAGCACGAGCAGGGCGCCCGTGGTGGGGCCGTGGGTGGCGGTGACGTAGATGCCCTGGGCGGCGGTGCCGGGCTTCTTGGGGTCCGTCGCCCCCGGCGTCTGGAGGTCGATGGACAGGGCGGCGGCGTTCGCGTCCGAGCCGTCGGTGTAGCCGCGGTGCGCGATCTTGAGAGTGCCGCGGCCGGTCTCCGTACCGGACAGGTACATCGCCGAGGTCCCGGGATTGTCCGAGACCACGTTGAGGGCGACGCCGGAGCCGCTGGTGCCGGCCTGGTAGAAGGTGGCGGTGTGCTCGCTGACGGACGTGGTCTTGAAGAAGGCCGAGTTGGTGCCGGTGTCCGTGGTGAACCGGTCCGCGTGCACCTCGCCCTGGAACGGCGTCACCGCCGCCACGGCCTCCGCCTCGCCCGCCGTCGACCCGACGGCCACGGTCACGGCTCCGGCCGTGAACCCTCCCACGAACAGTCTGCGCGTGACGGACACGTGCCCCACCCCTTCCCGAAGGTCCTTCCCTCCTCGAACTCGCCGTTCGAGGAGGGGCGACGCCATTCTGTCAGGGGCGGGGCAGGAGTGATCAGACGAGGTCGAAGCGGTCCAGGTCCATGACCTTGGTCCACGCCGCGACGAAGTCCTTCACGAACTTCTCCTTCGCGTCGTCGGAGGCGTACACCTCGGCGTACGCGCGCAGCTCGGAGTTGGAGCCGAACACCAGGTCGGCGCGGCTGCCGGTCCACTTGACCTCGCCGGTGGCCACGTCACGGCCCTCGAACGTGGTCTGGTCCTCCGAGGTGGACTTCCACGTCGTGCCCAGGTCGAGCAGGTTGACGAAGAAGTCGTTGGACAGCGTCCCCGGCTTGTCCGTGAGGACACCGAGCGAGGACTGCGGCCGGGTCACGCCCAGGACGCGCAGACCGCCGACGAGGGCCGTCGTCTCGGGGGCGCTCAGGGTGAGCAGGTTCGCCTTGTCGAGCAGCAGGTACTCGGCGGGCAGGCGGGTGCCCTTGCCCAGGTAGTTGCGGAAGCCGTCGGCGGCCGGCTCGAGCGCGGCGAACGACTCGACGTCCGTCTGCTCCTGCGCGGCGTCCACCCGGCCCGGCGAGAAGGGCACCTCGACGGCGAAGCCGCCGTCCTTGGCAGCCTTCTCGACGGCCGCGCTGCCCGCGAGGACGACGAGGTCGGCCAGGGAGACCTGCTTGCCGCCGGTCTGGGCGGAGTTGAAGGACTCCTGGACGCCCTCCAGGACGCGCAGCACCTGGGCGAGGTCGTCCGGGTTGTTGACCTGCCAGCCGCGCTGCGGCTCCAGGCGGATGCGGCCGCCGTTGGCGCCACCGCGCTTGTCGCTGCCGCGGAAGGTGGAAGCCGCGCCCCAGGCCGCGTTCACCAGCTGGGAGACCGTGAGGTCCGAGCCGAGGATCTGCTGCTTGAGGGAGGCGATGTCCGCGGCGTCGACGAGCTCGTGCGTGCGCGCCGGCAGCGGGTCCTGCCAGATGAGCTCCTCGGTCGGGACCTCGGGTCCGAGGTAGCGGACGACCGGGCCCATGTCGCGGTGGGTCAGCTTGAACCAGGCGCGGGCGAAGGCGTCCTTGAACTCCTGCGGGTTCTCGTAGAAGCGCCGCGAGATGGGCTCGTAGACCGGGTCGAGCTTGAGCGACAGGTCCGTGGTGAGCATCGTCGGGAGGTGCTTCTTCGACGGGTCGAACGCGTCGGGGATGACCGCCTCGGCGTTCTTCGCCACCCACTGGTGAGCGCCGGCCGGGCTCTTGGTGAGCTCGTACTCGTACTCGAAGAGGTTGGTGAAGAACCCGTTGCTCCACTGGGTGGGCGTGGTGGTCCAGGTGACCTCGAGGCCGGACGTGATGGCGTCCGCGCCCTTGCCGCTGCGGTAGGAGCTCTTCCAGCCGAGGCCCTGCTGCTCCAGCGGGGCGTCCTCGGGGTCGGCGCCGACGTTGTCCGCCGGGCCGGCGCCGTGGGTCTTGCCGAAGGTGTGGCCACCGGCGATGAGGGCGACGGTCTCCTCGTCGTTCATCGCCATCCGGCGGAAGGTCTCACGGATGTCGCGGGCCGCGGCGATCGGGTCCGGGTTGCCGTTGGGGCCCTCGGGGTTGACGTAGATGAGGCCCATCTGGACCGCACCGAGCGGGTTCTCCAGCTCGCGGTCGCCGGTGTAGCGCTCGTCGCCGAGCCACTCGGTCTCGGGGCCCCAGTAGACGTCCTCCTCGGCCTCCCAGACGTCCTCGCGGCCGCCGCCGAAACCGAAGGTCTCGAAGCCCATGGTCTCGAGCGCGACGTTGCCGGAGAGGACCAGGAGGTCGGCCCAGGACAGGCTCTGGCCGTACTTCTTCTTGACCGGCCACAGCAGACGGCGGGCCTTGTCGAGGTTGGCGTTGTCCGGCCAGCTGTTCAGCGGCGCGAAGCGCTGCTGACCGGTGCCGGCGCCACCGCGGCCGTCGCTGATCCGGTAGGTGCCGGCGGCGTGCCAGGACATGCGGATGATCAGCGGGCCGTAGTGGCCGAAGTCGGCGGGCCACCAGTCCTGCGAGGTGGTGAGCACCTCGGCGATGTCCCGCTTCACCGCGGCGAGGTCGAGGGCCTCGAAGGCGGCCGCGTAGTCGAACTCCTCGCCGAGCGGGTTGGTCACCGCGGGGTTCTGGGCGAGGATCTTCAGGTTGAGCCGGTCCGGCCACCACTGGCGGTTTCCGCCGCCCTGGGTCGGGTGCGGGGCTCGGCCGTGCGCGACCGGGCAGCCGCCGGTGCCTTCCGCCGCCGCCTCGTCTTCGGTGACAAGTGGATCGTGATTCTGCTCAGACATCGGTCTTTCCTTCCGAACCATTCGGATCACGGAGCTCGGGAACTGCTGAGGCGTCGGTGTGACCGGCGCACACCCTCTTGGCTACTACTGGAGTCGATCCTATGGTGGACTGAGTCCAAGTCAATACGACAGCCGGACCCGTACGGATTACTCACACTGCAAGGCTGGTGACCATGAGCAACCTGCTGGAACGGCTTCGCGGACGCGGCTGGCGGATGACCGCCCAGCGCCGGGTGGTCGCCGAGGTACTCGACGGCGAGCACATCCACCTGACCGCGGACGAGGTACTGGCCCGCGCCACCGCGAGACTGCCGGAGATCTCGCGCGCGACCGTCTACAACACGCTCGGCGAGCTGGTGTCGCTCGGCGAGGTGATCGAGGTGTCCAGCGTCGGTCGCGCCAAGCGGTACGACCCGAACGCCCACCGGGACCACCAGCACCTGGTGTGCTCGGGCTGCGGCGCGGTGCGGGACGTCCACCCCGGGGGCGACCCGCTGACGGTGCTGCCGGAAGCCGAGCGCTTCGGCTTCACCGTGACGGGGGTGGAGGTCACGTACCGGGGCCGGTGCCCGGAGTGCGGGCCCGAGGACCCGGACGACGACTGAGACGACGCCCGCGCCGGCCGCGAAGACGCGTGAGCCGGCCTGGCGCTTCCGCGCCGGCCGGCTCACGTGTACGAACCTCATCGCCCCGCTCCGCTCAGCTCTCGTCGGGCTCGAGCCGCAGCGAGATCGAGTTGATGCAGTACCGCTGGTCGGTCGGGGTCGGATACCCCTCACCCTCGAACACGTGCCCGAGGTGCGATCCGCAGCGCGCGCAGCGCACCTCGGTGCGGATCATGCCGTGGGTGGTGTCGGCGACCAGCTCGACCGCGGAGCTGTCCTTCGGGTCGTAGAAGGACGGCCAGCCGCAGTGCGACTCGAACTTCTCGGTGGACGTGAAGAGCTCCGCCCCGCAGGCCCGGCAGGAGTAGACGCCCTTGGTCCTGGTGTCCGTGTACTCACCGCGGAACGCGGGCTCGGTGCCGGCCAGCCGGAGCACCTGGTACTCCGACGGAGTCAGCTGCGCCTGCCACTCCTCGTCCGACTTCTCGACCTCGTACGCCATGAGCTCGCTCCCTCTGCTACTTCGCCAGGCGGTCCAGGATCCGCGGGCCCAGGTCCGTCACGTCGCCCGCGCCCATGGTCAGAACCAGGTCGCCGGGCCTCGCCATTCCCGCCACCACGTCCGGCACGGCGGTCTTGTCGTGGACGGCCGTGACGTCGGCGCCGGCCGCCCGGGCCGCGGCGATGATCAGCTCGCTGGTGACGCCCGGGATCGGGTCCTCGCGGGCCGGGTAGATGTCCAGGACCACGGAGGCGTCGGCGAGACCGAGCGCCTCGCCCATCTCCCGGCCCAGCTCCTGGGTGCGGGAGAAGAGGTGCGGCTGGAAGACGACCAGGAGGCGGGCGGCCCCGGCGGCGCCGCGCATGGCCTCCAGGTCGGCGGTCATCTCGGTGGGGTGGTGCGCGTACGAGTCGATGACCTGCACGCCGGCGGCCTCGCCCTTCAGCTGCAGGCGGCGGCCGACACCGGTGTACGCGGTGAGGGCCTGGGCCAGCTCGGCCGGGTCGATGCCGACGCGGGAGCCGGCGGCGAGGGCGGCGGCCGCGTTGTGGGCGTAGTGACGGCCGGGCACGGAGACCGTGAAGGTGTGCTCGGCGCCGTCCATGACCACGGAGACCTCGCTGGTCATGCCCTTCGGCGTGATCGTCCGGATCCAGACGTCGGAGGTCTCGTCCTCGCCGACCGTGACCACGTGCAGGCCGCGCCGTCCGGAGACCTTGGCGGCCAGCTCGCGGGCGCCGGCGTGCTCGCCGACGACGAGGGTGCCGCCGGGGCGGATCTTGGCGGCGAAGGCCTCGAAGGACTCGTAGATCTCGTCCATGGAGGCGTAGTTGGCGTGGTGGTCCAGCTCGACGTTGAGGACGATCGCGACCTCGGGGTCGTACTTCTGGAAGCTCCGGTCGCTTTCGTCGGCCTCGGCGACGAAGACCTCGCCATCGCCGTGCCGGGCGTTGGTGCCGGGGCCGGCGAGGTCGCCGCCGATCGCGTACGAGGGGTCGAGACCCAGCTCGGTGAGCGCGACGGCCAGCATCGAGGTGGTCGTGGTCTTGCCGTGCGTACCGGCGACGGCGACGGCGCGCAGGCCGTCCATCAGGGAGGCGAGCGCGTCGGAGCGGTGGACGACCGGGATGCCGAGCTCGGCGGCGCGGGCCAGCTCGGGGTTGTCGGCGCGGATGGCGCTGGAGACGACCACGGCGGAGGCGTCGTCGGCGAGGTGCTCGGCGGCGTGCCCGATGTGCACGGTGGCGCCCAGGGCGCGCAGGGACTCGGCGGTCGCGGACTCCCTGGCGTCGCTGCCGGCGACCTTGGCGCCGCGCTGGGCGAGGATCTTCGCGATGCCCGACATTCCGGCACCGCCGATGCCGATGAAGTGCGGCCGTTCCATGGCGGCAGGGATGGCGGGTGCCATGTGGTTCTCTCCCCGGGGTGCGTCTGTCCTGGAGGTCCCCAGCCTAGTGGTTCGTACGGGTCGCCCCGGGCGGCCGCGCCCGGGGCGACGGTCCGTACGGAGGCCGCTACTCCGCGCTGTGCGCGAACAGCTTCAGGACCGGGACGCCCACCTTGTGACGGGCCCGGGAGGCCCAGTCGCGGTGGAAGAACTCCTCCACGTAGTGCGGGGCGGTCAGGACGATCACCTCGTCGGCCTCGGCCTCCTCGACGACGGACTTCATCTTGTTCAGGGGGTGGTCCTCGACCACCTGTCCGACCGCCTCGCAGCCGGCGCCTCTCAGTGCCTGGAGCGAGTACTCCAGGGCCTGCTCGGCGGGGATCCGGGCCGCCTTGCCCTCCGGCTCCCCGCCCTCGCGGGCGGCCTCCTTCAGCTCGCCCATGGCCACGTCGTCGATGGCACGCAGCAGTACATCCGCCTGGTCACCGCGCGGCTGCATCAGGACGATGAAGGAGACCGCCTCGTCGCCGTGCAGCGTGGTGACGAAATCCACGTCGACGGACGTCAGGGGCTTCTCGATCATCAGAACGCTTGTGAACACCTCAGGAGCCCTTCTGCGGAAACCATCCTTCCCCGTGCCCGCACGGGGACCTGCGTGAGTAAGTGTGCCCAGCGAACGCTAAGCGGAACGACAAATTCCGCCGATTGTCAGATCCGACGGTAGCGGGTGAAGAGGAAGCCGTCCTGCTCCAGCAGCGACGCCACGGCGAAGCGTTTCGGAACGCCCACGGAGGGGCCTCCGGCGATCCGCTGGGCGCCGCCCGCGGTCATGGTCGGCGACAGGGTCAGGCACAGCTCGTCGAGCACCCCGGCGGCCACGAACTGGCCGAGCAGACGGGGCCCGCCCTCGGTCAGCAGGCGCCGCAGCCCGCGCTCCGCGAGCGCCGCCACCACCCGCTCCGGCTCGACCCCGGGGCCGTCCCCCGCGACCACGACCTCGGCTCCGGCCCGCTCGGCCTCGGCCCGCCGCTCCGGGGAGGCCGCGGCCCCCGTGAGGACCAGGGTCGGGACCAGCGGCTCGGTGAAAAGCGGAAGCGAGAAATCCAGGTTCAGGGACGCGGTCACGACGGCGATCACCGGGGCGGGACCCTGTCCCGCCGCCGCCCGGCGCTCCGCGAAGGCCTCCCGCGCCCTGGCCGGGCGGTAGCCCTCCAGGCGTACGGTCTCCGCACCGACGACGACCACGTCGGCCAGGGCCCGCAGGGTGCCGAAGATCCGCATGTCGGTCTCGGAGGAGAGGGGCTGGGAGCGGCCGTCGTGCTGGCCCGCCCCGTCGAGCGAGGAGACCATGTTGGCGCGCAGCCAGGGGGCGGAGGCCGCCTCCGGCGGGTACGCGTAGGCGTCGGCGAGCTCGTCGAGGGACCACTCCCTGTCCGATTCCGCGTCCGGGTCCTTCGCTGTCATGTCCGTCACAGGGAACAGGCGTCGCATCCTCGCAGTCTGACATGGCGCTTACAGTGGGGAACTGTGTCGACCCGTGCCATAACCGAAGCGGCCTCCACCCAAGCGGCCCCGCTCTCGCTCTGCTCCCGAGAGCCCCACGTCCCCGCCGACCGCCTCGTCGCGGAGATGGTGCCGCCGCCCCGGTTCGACGCCGTGCGCTTCGACACCTACATACCGGACCCGAACCAGCCCAGCCAGATCGACGCGGTCAAGGCGCTCTCGTCCTTCGCGGAGGGGCTCGGCGGCTCGCACGCCTCCGGCGCGGGCCGCCGCCGCTGGTTCTCGAAGAAGCCCGCCGCCCCGGCGGCCCCGCGCGGTGTCTACCTCGACGGCGGCTACGGCGTCGGCAAGACCCACCTGCTCGCCTCCCTCTGGCACGCCACCCCGGCCGAGCCCGCCCTCAAGGCCTTCGGCACCTTCGTGGAGCTGACCAACCTGGTCGGCGCGCTCGGATTCCAGCAGACCGTCCAGACCCTCGGCGGCCACCGCCTCCTGTGCATCGACGAGTTCGAGCTGGACGACCCGGGCGACACCGTCCTCGTCTCCTCGCTGCTCAGCCGCCTCGTGGAGCAGGGCGTGGCGCTCGCCGCCACCTCCAACACGCTGCCCGGCAAGCTCGGCGAGGGCCGGTTCGCCGCCGCCGACTTCCTGCGCGAGATCCAGGGCCTTTCGGCGCACTTCAAGCCGCTGCGGATCGACGGCGAGGACTACCGGCACCGTGGGCTGCCCGAGGCCCCGGCCCCGTACTCCGACGAGATCGTCGCGAAGACCGCGTACGCCACTCCCGGCGCCTCCCTCGACGATTTCCCGCACCTGCTCGAACACCTGGCCAAGGTCCACCCGAGCCGGTACGGCGCCCTCACCGACGGGCTCTCCGCGGTCTGCCTCACCGACGTCCAGCCGGTCCCTGACCAGTCGACCGCGCTGCGGCTCGTCGTCCTGGCCGACCGGCTCTACGACCGCGAGATACCCGTGCTCGCCTCCGGTCTGCCCTTCGACCGGCTGTTCAGCGAGGAGATGCTGAACGGCGGGTACCGGAAGAAGTACTTCCGGGCCATCTCCCGGCTCACCGCCCTGGCCCGGGACGCCAAGGGGCTCGTGGAGCAGTAGCTTGGGGGCCATACCCGATCGAAAGGGATACACCATGGCCACCGTGCGTCACGCCCACACCGTCTGGGAGGGCGACCTCCTCAAGGGCAAGGGCGTCGTCACCCTCGACTCCTCCGGCCTCGGCTCGTACGACGTCTCCTGGCCGGCCCGGACCGAGGAGCCCAACGGGAAGACCAGCCCCGAGGAGCTCATCGCCGCCGCGCACTCCTCCTGCTTCTCGATGGCCTTCTCCAACATCCTGGCCAAGGCCGGCAACCCGCCGGCCCGCCTGGAGACCAAGGCGGACGTCACCTTCCAGCCGGGCGAGGGCATCACCGGCGTCCACCTGACGGTGCGGGGCGACGTGCCGGGGCTGGACGCGGACGAGTTCCGGGCAATGGCCGAGGACGCCAAGAAGAACTGCCCGGTGAGCCAGGCGCTCACGGGCACGACGATCACGCTGACGGCCGAACTGGCGTCCTGACCCCTTCTGCCGCTTGAGGCGACGGGTGACCCGCGTGGTTCACGTGCCACCACCGTGCGTGGTACACACATGCGGGTCACACGTCACACCACCGTTCCGTCCTGTCCTCCCCCCATGGCCTTCGGCATGGGGGTGTTCCCAGCAGGAAGTGGGTAGTTGCCTCATGTCCGCAACACGACGTCAGATCCTCGCCCGCACCGGCGCGTCCGTCGCCGGCATCGCCTTCGCCGGCGCCCTCTCCGAGCTCTTCGCGGGCACCGCCACCGCCCTCGGCGGCCACGCCGGGTACGGCCCGCTGATCCCCGACGCCGACGGCCTGCTCGACCTCCCGGCCGGCTTCTCCTACCGGGTCCTCTCCCGGCAGGGCGATCCGCTCCGCTCCGGCGAGGGGCTCGTTCCCGGCAACCACGACGGCATGGGGGCCTTCGCCGGCCGGCGCGGCCGGGTGCACCTCGTGCGGAACCACGAGAACCGGGCCACCGCACTCACCGGCGTACCGACCGTCGACGGTCTGACCTACGACCCGGCGGCCAAAGGCGGCTGTACGGCGCTCACCCTCGACAGCCGCAACCACGTCCTCGGGGAGCGGGTCGCCATCGCCGGTACGGCCGTCAACTGCGCGGGCGGGCCCACCCCTTGGGGTACCTGGCTCACCTGCGAGGAGACCGAGGACCGGGCCGGGACCAACGGCTACACCAAGGACCACGGCTTCGTCTTCGAGGTCGACGGCGTCGATCCGCACCGTACGGGCGCGGTGCCCCTGACCGCGATGGGCCGCTTCCAGCACGAGGCGATCGCCGTCGATCCGCTGAGCGGGATCGTGTACGAGACGGAGGACGCCTTCGAGCGGCCCTTCGGCCTCTTCTACCGGTTCCTGCCCGACCGGCCGCTCGGCGGCACCGGTTCCCTGCGCGCGGGCGGCGCCCTGGAGGCGATGCGGGTGCCGGGGGTGCCGGACCTGTCGGTGGTCCAGGAGCCGGGGGCGCGCTTCGAGAGGGTCGAGTGGGTGCCGGTGCCGGACCCGCTCGCGACCCGGACCCCGGTCAGGCTCCAGGACTTCGGCCCGAAGGGCATCACCCACGCGCAGAAGCTGGAGGGCTGCTACTGGGGTCGGGGCGCGGTGTACTTCGTCTCGTCCTTCGCCCGCGCCAAGGACGGTTCCGCCGCCACCCACTTCGGCCAGGTCTGGAAGTACGAGCCGCACCGGCGTCGCCTCACCCTTGTCGTGGTCTTCGGCCCGGACACCGACGTCCGGCTCCCCGGCGAGTCACCGGACAACATCTGCCTGGCGCCGACCGGTGGCCTGATGGTCTGCGAGGACGGCAACGGCGCCCAGCACGTCTTCGGCGTGAGCAGGAAGGGCGAGGTGTACGCGGTGGCCCGCGGAGCCCAGGCCCTGACATCAGCCGCTGCCACGGCGGGCGGCACCCCCGAGGCCCTGGAGTGGGGCGAGTTCGCGGGTGTCACGTTCTCGCCGGACGGCGGCACGATGTTCGTCAACTGCTACACGCCAGGGACGACGTTCGCGGTGACGGGCCCCTGGCGCTGAGCACGCGGTCACCGCGGTGCGGCCTGCGTTCGCCATGTATCCGGCCCCCTCACGAAGGTGTGGGGCCCGGCATCCGACCCATGTGGTCCATGTCCATCGGCGAGTGCGAGGTCCCGAGGCCCGGGAGCAGCCAGTCGTGGAACGGCGCGAGCAGCGCCAGGACCAGGAAGGCGGCGCCGACCGCCCAGGCGAGCCACGGGCCCTGCCGCCACAGCTTCTCCAGGAAGATCACGACGGACAGCCCCGCCATGGCGGCCACGTTCATCACCCCGAGCGGAATCAGGATGATCATCAACCCCCAGCAGCAGCCGACGCAGTACATCCCGTGGTGCGCCCCCACGCGCAGGTCCTTGGCCCGGGGGCGGAAGCGCGAGTACCGCAGCAGCTGGAACATCGGGCTGCGGCAGTGCCGAAGGCAGACCGACTTCAGCGGCCCGAACTGCTGGACGGCCGCCAGCAGGAAGACGCCCGCACCGATCCAGCGGCCCGCCCCGGGGTAGGCGTCGAGCAGCCGGTCGGTCGCGGCGAGCAGCCCGTACGCGACCAGCCCGAACGCCGTCCACGCGAGCAGGTAGCCGAGGAGGAACTCGCCGGTCCGGACCACGCGGACCGGGCCGGCGGACGTACGGCCGATGGCCCGTACCCAGGTCACGGCGACCGGCGCGACCGACGGCAGCATCATCGCCGCCATCATGACCACCCACAGCGGCAGGAACAGGGGCAGCGCCATGCCCATCGTGCCTGAGCCGGTGCCCATCTCGCGGGACTGTGCGACGGTCAGAGCCCAGGCCAGCGCGGCGAGCAGGGTCAGCAGGATCCAGGCGAAGGCCAGCTCGCGCCTCGGCAGGAGGACGCCCGGTCCGGTGGGGGCCGGTGGCGCTAGCCGGATGTGCATGGCCCTCCTCCCGAACGCGCGAGGACACCTCCACCACAGCACAGCACAGAACCGCGGACGGTGCCCGCCCGGCCTGGTCTGCCCGCCGTAGCGGGTGGAGAATGTTCCCAGGGGCCTCCTGAGGAGGCGCGACCATGGCTGAGACCACGGCGACCGTTCCGAGCTGGCACGTGGCAGGAGACTGGTTCGATACGTGCAGGTGCGATATCCCCTGCCCCTGTACCTTCGCGCAGCCGCCCACCTACGGGGCGTGTGACGGCGTCCTCGCCTGGCACGTCAACGCGGGGAGCTACGGGGACGTGCCGATGGAGGGGCTCAACGTGCTGATGCTCGGCGCCTTCGTCGGCAACGTGTGGGGCGAGCACTCCGACGCGTACGCGGCTGTCTTCCTCGACGAGCGCGCGGACGAAGCACAGCGCGCGGCCCTTCAGATGATCTTTGGCGGCCAGGCCGGCGGCTGGCCCGCACAGTTGGTGGGCATGCTCGGACCCGAGATGCGGGGCATGGACTTCGCACCGATCGAGATCGAGGTCGACGAGGACCTCGGCAGCTGGAGGGCCGCGATTCCCGGCCGGGTGGAGGCCGGTGCCGTGGCGCTCAGCGGGCCGACGACACCGGAGGGCGCGCGCGTCCAGTCGGTCAACATGCCGGGCTCGGAGACCGGCCCGGGCCAGGTCGTGACCTGGGGCCGGTCGACGGTGGACCGGGCCGAGGCGTTCGGCTTCCAGTGGAGCCGCGAGGGCCAGTCCAGCAAGCACATCCCCTTCGACTGGAGCGGCCCCGATTCCTGAGGGGATGACCCCCCTGGTCAGGCAGAGCGCTCCGCCGAGCCGGGTCAGCCGGCCGGGCACCGGTCGCACGCGCCGCCTGAAGCAGGGTCTAGGCCCAGGCGTAGCGCACCCCGGTGAGCCGTTCCGACAGCTCCCACAGGCGGTGGCCGGTCTCCGGATCGGTCGCCGCGGGCGCGTAGGAGACCCGCTTGGGCGCGCCGCGCAGCTCGCCCATGCCGTCGGGGCCGATGAAGGCGCCGCCCTCCGCGTCCGGGGCGGTCGCCGCGTAGAGCTGGGGCAGGGCGCCGCTGTGCGGGGGCTGGGCGAGCAGCGGGCCGAGGACGCGGCCGAACACCAGCCGGACGAGGGCGACCGGGGTGGCGGCCTGGAGGTTGGTGGCGGTGTAGCCGGGGTGGGCGAGCACGCTGCGCACGGGGCTGCCTGCGGCGGTCAGGCGCTTGTGGAGCTCGTGGCCGAAGACGGTGTTGGCCAGCTTGGACTGGTTGTAGAAGCCCATGGGCGAGTAGCGGCGCGCGCCGTCGAGGTCGTCGAAGTGGATGCGTCCCTTGCGGTGCTGCAGGGAGCTGACGGTCACGATCCGGGGGGCGCGGCCGGCCGCGAGACGGTCGAGCAGGAGTCCGGTGAGGGCGAAGTGGCCCAGGTGGTTGGCGGCGAACTGCAGCTCGTGGCCCTGGGCGCTGAGGGTGCGGGGCGGGGCCATCAGACCCGCGTTGTTGACCAGGACGTCGATGTGCGGGTGGTCGGCGCGCAGGCCGTCGGCGAAGGCCCGTACGGAGTCGAGGTCGGCCAGGTCGACCCGGCGTACCTCCAGGCGGGTGTCCGGGTGGCCGGCGGCGATGTCCTGGACCGCGGCGCGGCCCTTCTCCTCGTCGCGGACGGCGAGGACGACGTGGCCGCCGCGGTGGGCGAGTGCGCGGGTGGTCGCGAGGCCGAGGCCACTGTTGGCCCCGGTGACGACGAAGACGCGACCGGTCAGGTCGGGGATGTGGTCGGCGCTCCAGCTCTGCGGCTCTGTCATGTGACACAAACTGCTGCGCGTGGCACTTGGTGTCAAGTTTTTCTCCGAGTGCCAGCGTCCGGGCTACGATCGGCGCATGAGCCCCGATGCCGCCCTCAGCCTCGCCGAGCGCAAGCGCCTCCTCGTCGCGACCGAGCTCACGGAGGCGGCGCTCCAGCTCCTCGCCCTGCGCGGGTTCGACGCCGTCACCGTGGACGAGATCGTGGCCGCCGCCGGAGTGTCGAAGCGGACCTTCTTCCGGTATTTCGCGTCCAAGGAGGACGTGGTCGTCCAGTTCCTGGCCGGGATGGGCAGCGACATCCACGCGGCGCTCGCCGAGCGCCCGGCCGGTGAACCCCCGTCGGCGTCCCTGCGGCACGCCGTCGCGGTGCCGCTGGCCGCCTGCACCGACAAGCACGCCGACCACACCGCCCGCGCGCTGCGCGTGGTCCAGCTGATCCTCCGTACGCCCGCACTACTCGCCCGCTTCCTGGAGCGGCAGGCCGCTTGGCGGGAGGCGCTGGCGGCGGAGCTGGCGCACCGTCAGGGGCTCGACCCCGCGGTCGACCTGTATCCGCGTCTCGCGGCGGGGACGGCGCTCGTCGCCTTCCACACGGCGCTCCAGCGGTGGGGCGACAGCGACGCGGCGGAGGACCCCATGGCGCTGCTCGACCGGGCGTTCGCGGTGGTGGCCCCGGCACTCGACCCGCAGGATCGGGGGGAGGGGCCGCTCGACTGACGGGAAGGGGCACGAGGTGCCGAAGGACAAGGGCAAGGACAAGAAGGACGGCAGGAAGAAGGGCAAGAACGGCAGGAAGGACGGCAGGGAGGGCACGAGGCGTGCGAGGTCCGCAGGGGACGGTCCGGGGACGCCCCCGCTGCGCGAGCTGCTGCGGCTCCCCGTCGGCGAGCGGATCGCCCTCTCCTCCTACGACGCCTCCGCGACCCCCGGCGGCCCCGCCGGCAAGGCCGCCGGCCTCGCGGCCGCCGCCGCCCACGGTCCGGCGCTCGCGGACCTGCAGGAACGCCTCTACGCGGCGAGCACGGCGGGCGAGCGGCGCCGGATGCTCCTCGTGCTCCAGGGCATGGACACGAGCGGCAAGGGCGGCACGGTCAAGCATGTGATCGGCCAGTTCAACCCCTCGGGCTGCCGCATCCGGGCCTTCAAGGCACCGACGCCGGAGGAGCGCGGCCACCCCTTCCTGTGGCGGATCACCAAGGCCCTGCCCGAGCCGGGCGAGATCGGCATCTTCGACCGCTCGCACTACGAGGACGTCCTCATCGCCCGGGTCCGCGAGCTGGCCCCGCGGGCCGAGCTGGAACGGCGCTACGCCGAGATCGACGCCTTCGAGAAGTCCCTGACGGAGGACGGCGTCACCATCGTCAAGGTCTTCCTCCACCTCTCGTACGAGGAGCAGCGCTCCCGCCTCCTGGAGCGCCTGGACAACCCGGAGAAGCACTGGAAGTTCAACCCGGGCGACATCACCGAGCGCGCCGTGTGGCCCGAGTACCAGGAGGCGTACGAGATCGCCCTGGAGCGCTGCTCGACGGACGCGGCCCCCTGGCACCTGGTCCCCGCGGACCGCAAGTGGTACCGCAACTGGGCGGTCAGCACCCTCCTCCTCGAACATCTGGAGGAGCTGGACCCGCAGTACCCGAAGGCCGACTTCGACGTGGCGGAGTGCCGAAGGCAGTTGCTCACCCAATGATCGGTTAATTTCCCTGGGTGACCATTTCTGCACGAAAGCTGTCGGCGCTCGCTCTCCTGGGCGCCGTTCTCGTCGGCTGCGGCGGGGGCGCGGCCGAACCGCCGGCGCCCTCCGCACCGGCGGCCACGCCGAAGGCCGCCCAGCCGAAGGCCGCCCCGCCGAGCGCGAAGCCGGCCGCCCGGCCGGCCCCCGGCCACCAGGCACCCGCCCGCAAGGTGCCGCCGACGCTGGCGCCGGCCGCCGACGGGCTGACGCCCGTCTACACGCACCGCGCCAAGAGCACCGACAAGGTCGTCGCGCTCACCTTCGACGCCGACATGACGGCGGACCAGGGGCCGCGCGCGGCCCGCGGCGAGCACTTCGACAACCCGCAGCTCATCGCCACCCTGCGGCGGCTCAAGGTCGACGCGACCGTCTTCATGACCGGCCGCTGGGCCGAGGAGTACCCGGACCAGGCCAGGTCCATCGGCAACGACCCCCGCTTCGAGATCGCCAACCACTCCTACAGCCACTACGCCTTCGCCGCGCCCTGCTACGGCCTGCCGACCGTGTCGGGCCCGGACATGGCGGCGGACGTCCAGCGCGCCTTCGACGCCTTCCGCGACGCCGGGGCGACCAACGTCGTGCCGTACTTCCGCTTCCCCGGCGGCTGCTACGACGACGACGCCCGGCGCGCCCTCGCCCCCGCCGGAGTCACCGCCGTCCAGTGGGACGTGGTCAGCGGCGACGCCTTCGCCAAGGACGCGGACGCCGTCGCCGAGGAGGTCCTCGCGGGCGTGAAGCCCGGCTCCCTGGTGGTCATGCACTGCACCCGCAGCGCCGCCCCGGTCACCGAACAGGCGATCCGCCGCATCGTCCCGGAGCTCCGCGCGAAGGGCTACCGCTTCGTGAAGGTCTCGGACCTGATGGCCTGACGGTTTTCCGTTGTACAAGCACCGGCACGCGATGCGAGGGTGTCCCCTTGTCGACTTCCGAAGAAGAGTCGAGACACCGAAAGGCGGACTTTCACGTGCGTCGCTCCACCCGGCCCCTCCTGGCGAGGGGCCTTCTGGCGACCGGCGGCGGGGTGGCCCTCCTCGCGTCGCTGCTCGTCCCGTCGTCCCAGGCCGCGGTCAACGGGGAGACCGCTCCGGCGCCGGCCGCGGTCGCCGCCGCGGAGGGCACACCGACGGTGTCGCCCATGGCGCAGACCGGGCCGCGCAACATCATCAAGCGGCTGTCGGACACGTACATCAAGAGCACCGACAACGCCGACCACTCGCAGGAACAGCTCCTGCACGTCGGCACGCCCGACAACGGCGCCACGAAGTACCGCAGCTTCCTGCGCTTCGACGTGTCCAAGCTCCGCGGCGCCCTGATCAAGAGCGCCAGCCTGCGCGTCTACAACTCCTTCGTCTCCGACTGCGCCGCCAAGGCCTCGATGAGCGTCCACCCGGTCACCCAGGCGTGGGACCAGTCGACGATCACCTGGGCCAACCAGCCGGCCGTCGACACGGCCAAGGTCAAGGACACGGCGTTCGGCCTCGGCCACCCGAACTGCCCGGACGTGCCGAACAAGACCAACCCGGCGGCGTCCAACGGCATCCAGCGCATCGACGTCACCGACTGGGTCAAGGGCTGGGCCGACACCACCCTGCCCAACCACGGCATCCGGTTCTCGGCGCAGGAGGATCGTTCCTCCAGCTACAAGGACTTCTGCTCGATGAACCCGGTGTCGACGGACTACGCGTGCCATGCCGCCTACAACGCGCCGACCCTGGAGGTGGAGTTCAACGAGGGCCACACCCCGGTCATGTCGGGCAACGCGTACGGCCCCACCTACCCGGGCAACTACCCCACCAGCCACGCGGCCCTGGAATTCCTCGACTCCACGAGCCCGGCCGTCTGGCCCTCCTCCGGCCCGTACCAGCGCTGGATCCCCGACGCCTACCACTCGGTCTTCGACACGACCCTGAAGGGCGACGCCTTCGGCGGAGGCACCTCGCACAAGCTGCGCCCGGGCGGCGTCTACGGCGGCGACGTCCTCGTCACCGGTGACGGCGCCAGCGGCTTCATCGGCGTGATCCCCTACCCGTCCCTGGCCGGCTACCACTGGGCGATCAACGTGGGTGCCCCCGGCGACCTCCACGGCGTGGAGATGCTGCCGGACGGCACGGTCGTCGCGGCGTTCGCGTCCAGGGTCTTCGGCAAGGACACGACGGGCAAGGACATCGCGGGCGGCCTCCTCGTCTTCTCCAAGGCCCAGGGCAAGCCGGGCGCCTGGAACGCGACCCCGGTCCAGGACACCTCCCTCGCCGGCGCGCACGAGATCGTCTACGACCGCGCCGGCGACTTCCTGTGGGCCGTCGGCGACGAGCTCCTCGTCCGGTACAAGTACGCGAACGGCAAGCTCGCCTGGGACAAGGCCTTCCCGCTGCCGAAGCAGACCGGCGACAACAAGGCGTACGGCCACGAGCTCACGCCCGTGTACGGCGACAGCGACCGGCTCTGGGTCGGATCGAACGGCGGCATCACGCAGTTCTCGAAGAGCGAGGCCGTCGACTGTTACGACGAAACCGTCCTCCAGGACCGCTGGCCCCTGGCGACCTACGTCACCGGCCTCGAGAACCGCTGGTGCACGAACTACGCCAACGCGGGGGAGGTCACCAACCGCACACTGATCAAGAGCGTCGGCAACGACCCCGTCACCGGCACCGTCGTCTCCACCTGCTCGCAGGGCTGCCCCGAGACCCAGACGTCGCACAAGGTCTGGGAGACCCACTCGATCCGCTTCGTGCCCACCGGTGACGAGCAGTCGGTCTTCAAGGTCGACCCGGCCGACCGCCGCTACAAGGCGACCTGGGCCGTGCCCGCCTACCAGTAGGCCCCGCCGGACTCAGTCACGCCAGGCCGTGGCCCTGCACGCCAGGGCCACGGCCGTCGTCGTGAGGGCGATGGCGCCCGCCCCGGCGAGCCACGGGTACGGCACCGCGGCCCCGTGCGAGGCGGCGGTGACCAGGGCCGAGACGGCGGAGGCGGCCGGGGAGCCGGTGGTCACCAGGGCGAGCAGGGAGCCAAGGAGCAGGGTCGTCAGGGACCAGCCGCGGGAGCGGACCAGGGGGCGGGTGGTCAGGGTGCCGATCGTCGCGCCGGTCAGGACGCACACCGTCGCCGCCAGGACGCCCGCCGTCGCCGCCGGGAGCGGGGCGGCCGTGCGGTGGTCGCTCACCACGGTGACGGCGAGGACTGCGACGACGCCGACGAGGAGCGTGGCGCCGGTGCCGGTCAGGATCGCCGCCATGTGCGCGCGGGCGCGGCCGGCCGTCGCGGCGATCACCGTGCGGGCGGCCGGGGGCTCCTGGCCGAGGCAGATGCGGACGGCCCAGGCCGTCACCGGTACCAGGCCCGCGACCGCGTAGCCGAGGGCGCCGAGCACCGGCTCGCCCGCGTTGATCCCGACGCCGACGAAGGCCGCGTACAGGAGGAAGGGCGCGAGCCAGCGCTGGGAGCGCAGGAGCAGGGCGGTCTGGTAGCGGAGCAGCGCCGTCATGTCCGTACGCCTTCGGTGCTCAGGTGGTCGACGTGCCAGCCCGCGTCGAGCAGCGCCCGCAGCAGGGTGTCGGAGTGGGCGGCGTCGATCGTGGCCGTCAGGGTGGTCCCCGTCGTGTAGGTGGGCGAGCCCGGCAGGGCGGGTGGGAGTGCGTGGCCGCCCGTGGCCGTGACGCGGACCCGGGGAGCCGGCTCGGACCCGGTCGGGTGGGCCCGGGGAGCGGGCTCTGTCCCCGTCCGGTGGACCCGGGGAGCCGGCTCGGTCCCCGTCCGGTGGACCCGGGACGCCGCCACCCGGTACTCCGCGTCCGGCTCGCCCGCCAGCCGTCGCGGGTCGTGGTCGACGAAGACGACCCGGCCGCCCGCCGCGACCCGTTCGCGCACCGCCCGGTCGAGTTCCGCGCGGGCCGCGGTGTCGAGTCCCGTCCACGCCTCGTCGAGGACGAGAAGGCCGGGTTCGGCGAGCAGTGCCTGGGCGACGGCGACCTTCTGGCTGGTGCCCTTGGAGAGTTCGGCGAGCGGGGTGTCCCCGTACGCCTGCGCGCCGAAGCGTTCCAGCCACTCCCCCGCCCGTGTCCTCGCCGCCCGGCCCCCGAGGCCCTGGATGCGGCCGAGGTGGACCAGATAGCCGTTCGCGGTCAGCGGCAGGGCGCCGGGGAAGCGCTCGGGGACGTACGCGGTGCGCGGCGGGCGGCCGGTGATGCGGCCCTCGCCGGGGGCGTCGATGCCCGCGACGAGGCGCAACAGGGTCGACTTGCCGGTGCCGTTGGCACCGGTGATGCGGACCAGGGTGCCGGCGGGCAGGGCGAGCCGCACCTCGCGCAGCACCCAGGGTCCGCGCAGGCCGTAGCGGCGGCCGACGCCTTCGAGGTTCAGTTGGCCGACTTCTTCTGCGGGGTGAGTTCGCTCGGGCGGACGATGACGAAACCCTGGCCCTCCAGCTTCAGCTGGACCGCCTCGCCCGAGCCGCCGCGCACCATCGAGCCGATGGACTGGGAGCGGTGCAGGGAGGTGCGCAGCTGCTCGCTCCAGCCGACGACCGCGTCGGTGTCGACGTTGACCGGGGCCTCCGGGGTGACCGGGATGACGATCGGGTTGCCCTCGCAGATCAGGGCGATCTTCCCGTAGCCCCTGAAGACGCTGTTGAACAGGCCGCCGCCGGTCATGCCGGCGCCCTTCACCGTCTTGATCTCGTAGGCGAGCGTGGAGTCGAAGCAGAGCACGTTGCGGCCGTTGACGGTCAGCGCGTCGCCCTGCTCGATCTCGACGATGAAGCAGTTCTGCGCCTCGTGCGCGAACCAGGCCTCGCCCTGGCCGCGTACGGCCATCAGCGGCAGGCCCTCGCCGGTGAGGGCGCGCTTGAGCAGGCCGCCGAGGCCCTGGCTCTTGTGCTCGAACTGGAGGTTCCCCCGGAAGGCGATCATCGAGCCCTGGAGGGCGTGCATCTCCCCGTTCACGGTGTACTTGACCGACTTGGCGTTCTGGAGGGTCATCCCGGGGAACTGCGCCGCCTCGGCGAGGTGCTCACTGGTGAAAAGATCACTCTTCATGGTGGGCATCCTGTCCCGGAAGCACTCATTCCTACAAGAAACACGTGTACGGACCGTGCGGGGTGCGATGGCAGACTTGCCGGGTGAGCAGCAACGACACCGATCCCCGTGACGAGAAGCCGCAGTTCGTCCTCCCCCTGGTCGTCCGCATCGAGCGGGACGACCCCCCGGCGCGTACCGACGCCCTGGAGACTGCGGCCCGCGCGGTCCTGGCGATCCTGACCGACGACCGGTCCCTCGGCGAGGGCGAGTGGGCGCAGGCCATGACGGACTGGCAGGACGCCCGGATCCGCAAGGTCGTGCGCCGGGCGCGCGGCGCGGAGTGGCGCCGGGCGGGAGCGCTGGAGGGCATCACGGTGACCGGCTCCGGCGGTGCGGAGGTACGGGTCTTCCCGCCGGTCCCGCTGGACGGCTGGCCCAAGGAGCTGGCCCGGCTCCAGGTGTCGGGCACCGACCTGGACGACCCGGCGGCGCCGGGGCCCGTGCCGGAGGGCGCGGCCGTGCTGTGGCTCAACCCGGAGCTCGACATGTCCGCGGGCAAGACGATGGCGCAGGCCGGGCACGGGGCGCAGCTGTTGTGGTGGGCGCTGTCCGACGCCGACCGCAAGACCTGGCGGGAGGCCGGCTTCCCGCTGGCGGTGCGCACGGCGGACCCGGAGCGCTGGGCCCGGCTGACGTCGAGCGGGCTGCCGGTGGTCAGGGACGCGGGCTTCACGGAGATCGCACCGGGTTCGTGCACCGTGGTGTCGGAGTTCGCGGCGACGGGCCTCAGCACGCGCTGAGAACAGGCCTCACGCACAGGGCCTCAGCACGCGCTGCGAACGGACCTCACGCACAGGGCCTCAGCGCGCGCTGCGAACGGGGCCGCAGGCACGCGGCTTCGGCGCGGGCTGGAGTCCGGCCCGCGCGCGGCGAACCTCAAATCAACCTCTGAACGTCTCCCCGTCCGGATTCGAACGGCTGCTTCCGGGCCATCACGTCAGGGACCGAAGGAGGGGGACATGAAAGAACTCGGTATCGGCATCGGCTGGCGCCCCGAGATCGCGGACGCGGTGGAGGCGCTGCCGGGCGTCGACTGGGTGGAGGTCGTCGCGGAGAACCTGTGCGCCGACCACCTGCCCGACTCCCTGCGGCGGCTGCGGGCGCGCGGGGCGACCGTGGTGCCGCACGGTGTCTCGCTGGGCCTCGGCGGTGCCGACCGGCCCGACGCGGGGCGGCTCGCCGCGCTCGCGCAGAAGGCGGAGCTGCTGGGCGCGCCGCTGGTGACGGAGCACATCGCGTTCGTACGGGCCGGGGGCCCGCTGACCGCGACGCCGCTGCTCGAAGCGGGGCACCTGCTGCCGGTGCCGCGGACCAGGGACGCGCTCGACGTGCTGTGCGAGAACGTCCGGATCGCGCAGGACGCCCTGCCGGTGCCGCTGGCCCTGGAGAACATCGCGGCCCTGGTGGCCTGGCCGGGCGAGGAGATGACGGAGGGCCAGTTCCTCTCGGAGCTGGTGGAGCGTACGGGGGTACGGCTCCTGATCGACGTGGCGAACCTCCACACCAACCACGTCAACCGCGGCGAGGACCCGGCGCGGGCACTGTCCGAGCTGCCGGTCGAGGCCATCGCGTACGTCCATGTGGCGGGCGGCCTGGAGCGGGACGGGGTCTGGCACGACACCCACGCCCACCCGGTGGCCGGGCCCGTCCTCGACATCCTGGCCGACCTCGCCTCCCGGATCTCCCCGCCGGGCGTCCTCCTCGAGCGGGACGACCGCTTCCCACCGCAGGAGGAGCTGGCCGCCGAACTCACCGCGATCCGTACGACCCTGGCGGCGGCCCGGCCGCGCCCGCTGCTCATCGGGGCGGGGGCACGGGTCTCGGGCGGCGCGATGCCGGTGCGGGTGCCCGCGCCGGCGCCGCCCCGCCGGGACGCCTCGGTCGTGGCCTCGGCCGCCGGCTCGCGTACGGCGGACGCCGCCCGGCAGCGGGTCGGTCTCGCGCAGGCCGCGCTGCTCTCTGCGCTCGTCGCGGGGACGCCCGCGCCCGAGGGGTTCGACGTGCGGCGGCTCGGCGTGCAGGCCCGGGCGCTCGCGGCGAAGCGGGCGGACGTCATCGCGAAGGTGGCGCCCGAGCTGCCGCGGATCCTGGGCGACGGCTACCGGCCGGCGTTCCTCGCGTACGCCAGGAGCCGCCCCATGACGGACGGCTACCGGCACGACGCCCTCGACTTCGTCGAGGGGCTGCTGGTCGCCGGGCGCCCCGAGGACCCGCGGGCGCGGCGGCAGCTCACCGACTGGTGGCGGGACCGGGCGGGCCTCCGGCCGCCGGGGGCGGGCACCCGCCTGGTGCACCGGGTCCGTACGGCCCTGGGACGGGGGCGAGCCGCGTGAACACCGCCGCCGTCGTCTTCTACCTCGTCGGAGCGGCCGCCGTCGCCCTGCTGGTCGTCAAGCTGAACCGGGCCAGGCGCGGGCCCGGTGGGCCGGTCCACGACCGCCACGAGCTCGCGTTCCTGAACGGCGGTCCCGCCCGGGTCGTCGACACCGCCCTCGCCTCGCTGCACGCGGACGGCAGGCTCGTGGTCGGCGGTCCCGGCATCGTCCAGGTCCTCCGGCCGACCGCGCACGACCCCGTCGAGCGGGCCGTACTGCAGGAGCTCTCGGCCGCCGCGCACGGCGCCCTCGGTCCGCTGCGGCTCGCCGTGATGCGGCACGCGGCGGTGCAGGAGATCGGCGACGGGCTCTCGGCCCGCGGACTGATCATGGAGCCATCGGCACGGCGGTCCGCGATCCGCTGGAGCCTCGGCCTCGGTTTCGCGACCGTGGCGATGGTGCCCGTCGCGCTGGTCATGACCGTGGTGGAGCTCGCAGGGCCGGAATCCGCCGTGCCGTTCATCCTCAAGGTGCTCCCGGTGATCGTCGGCGTGCTGGTCACGTCGGTGGTGTGCGGGTCGGCGGCCGGGGGCCGGGTCACCTCGGCGGGCCGGAGCGCCGTCACGGCCTACGGGCGGGCGCACGCCGGGCTCGCCGACCCCGGCCTGCTGGTGGCGCTGCACGGGCTGCGCGCGTTGCCCGACCCGGTGCTGCGGGAGCAGCTGGCGACGGCGGCCCGGACCTACCGGCCCGCTCCGGCACCGCACCGCCGCTCTTCCTCTTCCGGCTCGTCCTCCTCGTCGTACGACGCCGCCGTCGTGCCCGTGGTGTGGTGCGCGGCGGCGGCCGGGGGCGAGGGGGGCGGGTGCGGGAGCGGCAGCTCGTGTTCCGGCGGGAGCTCCTGTTCCGGGGGCGGGAGCTCGTGCTCCTCGTCGTCCAGCTCGTGCTCCTCGTCGTCGAGCTCCTGCTCGTCGTCGTCCAGCTCCTGTTCCTCCAGCAGCGGCTCCAGCTGCGGCTCCAGCAGCTGACGGGCGAATTCCGGTGGCGGGCCCGCCGGTCGTCCCGTACAACCGGGGCATGATCTGGGTCCCGCTGCTGCTCGTCGCCTGCGTTCTCGCGGGTGTCAGCTGCGCCCGCGTGTGCCGGGCTTCCGTCGCCGCCGACACCGGCCCTGGCGGGGTCACCGCCGAACCCGCCGGGCTCACCGTGTCCGAGGCGGCCTACCTGGCGGGCGGGCCGCTGCGGGTCACCGATCTCACCCTGGTGCCCATGCACCGTGCACGGCTGCTGCTGCTCGCGCACACCGGGTGGGCGACCGTCGTCGACGGGTCCGGCGGGCGGGACGAGCTGGAGCGGGCGGTGCTCGGGGCGATCGGGCCCGGCGGGCAGTCGCGGATCCCGGCGGTACGGCCGCTGGTCGCCGACCACGCGAGCGTACGGGCGCTGGCGGCGGGCCTGGTGGCGCGCGGGCTCGCCCTGCCGGAGGAGCAGCGGCGTTCGATGACCGCGGGGGCCCGGGCGGTGCGGGCGGCCTTCCTGCTCACCCTCGCGCTGGGGGCGGGTGCGGTGCTGCTCGTGCCGGCGGGCGAGCGGGTGCCGGTGGTCGCCTGGTTCTCGCTGCCGCTGGTCGCGGCCGGGCTCTGTGTCCTGATCGCCCGGGCCGACGCGCCCGGTTACGCGTGCTGGGCCTCGCCGGCCGGCCGGCGGCTGCTCGCGGGGCTCTCCCTGGCCGACCCGCTGACCGCACTGGCGAAACGCGGGACGGACGTCCTGGAACCGGAGCTGCGTGCGGCCTTCCGGGTACATGACAGGCGACACCTGCCGTAGCTCCTTTACTTGGGAGACGCGCCCGCCGAGCATCCCCCTTGTCGCCCCGCGCCCGCGGCTACGAAGGGAAGGCGCCGATGAATTCCGTCGCGCTCGTGCTGTCCGCCGTCCTCACCCCGGCCGCCATCCTCACGCCCGCCGCCACCCTGGCACCGCGGCTGGACACGCCGCCCGCCGAGAGCCAGGGCGTCCTGGCCGCCACGCGGACCGCGGCCGCCGAGGGCATCCGCTTCGGACCGTGCCCGGCCGCCGAGAAGCTGCCGCCCACCGTCGAATGCGGCACCGTGCGCGTCCCCCTCGACTACGCGCACCCGGGCGGCACGCGCATCCCGCTCACCGTCAGCCGGGCCAGGGCCACCGGGCCGGCCGCCTCGCGGCAGGGCGCGCTGGTCTACAACCCGGGCGGGCCCGGCGCCTCCTCGACGTACTTCCCGCTCGCGGCCGGGCTCCCCGAGTGGAAGCGGATCGCCACCGCGTACGACCTCGTCGGCTACGCCCCGCGCGGGGTGCGCCGCTCCGCGCCGGTCTCCTGCCAGGACCCGGCCGACCGGACGAAGGGCCCGACGCTCGCGCCGACGCTGCCATCGGAGGTCTTCAAACAGGAGCGGATCGCCCGCGCCACCACGTACGCCCAGGGCTGCGCCCGCCGCACCGGGGCGGCGCTGCGGCACTACCACTCGCTCAACAACGCCCGCGACCTGGAGGTGCTGCGGGCGGCGCTCGGCGAGCCCCGGCTGACGTACATGGGCGCGTCCTATGGCACCTACTTCGGCGCGCTGTACGCGACGCTCTTCCCGCACCGGGTGCGCCGGATGGTCTTCGACGCGCCCGTGAACCCGGCTCCGCGGCAGATCTGGTACGTCAACAACCTCGACCAGTCGCTCGCCTTCGAGCGCCGCTGGGCCGACTTCCGTACCTGGGCGGCGAAGCACGACAAGGTGTACGGCCTCGGCGCGACGGCCGGCGAGGTGGGCGCGCACTACGAGAAGGTGCGCGCCGAGCTGGCGGCGGCTCCCGCGGGCGGGAAGGTCGGCCCGGGGCAGCTGCACGGGGCGATGCTCCAGGCGCTGTACGACGACCGGTTCTGGGCGGCGCGGGCCGGCGCCCTCGCCGCGTACCTCGCGGGCGACCCGAAGCCGCTGATCGCCCAGGCCGGGCCCGCCGCCCCGGCCGAGCCGGTCGAGCAGGACGCCGGTGCGGAGCCGGCGGCGGATCCGGGGAACGCGACCGCGGTGTACACGGCGGTGGAGTGCAACGACGCGCCCTGGCCGGAGGACTTCGCGCTGTGGGACAGGGACAACACCCGGCTCGCGCGTCTCGCCCCGTTCGAGACCTGGGACAACGTGTGGGCGAACCTGCCCTGCGCGTACTGGCGGGCTCCGCGCCAGAAGCCGCTGGAGGTGCGAACGGGTCCGGGGGTGCTGCCGCCGGTGCTGATCCTGGCGGCCGAGCGGGACGCGGCGGCGCCGTACGAAGGGGCGCGGGAGCTGCAGCGCAGGCTGTGGGGTGCGGCCCTGGTGACCGAGCGGGACGCCGGGACGCACGGCATCGGCGGCGGGGCGAACGCCTGCGTGAACCGCTACATGGAGCGCTATCTGCTCACCGGAGCCGTGCCGGGCGGGAGTGCCGGCGGCTCGGGAGGGACGCCGGTGCGGCGCGCTTCGTGCGCGCCGCACCCGGAGCCGGACCCGGTGTCGCTGGAGCGGCAGGCGGAGTTCCGCAGGCCGTCTGATCTTCCGGGTCAAGGGGTCACCGCCCGGCTGGGCGCCGGGCGGTGACCGGGTTCGGTGGGCCGGGCCGTCAGGCCAGGCCGGCCACCAGGTCCGCGACGCTCTTGCGGCGGCCGGTGTAGAACGGCACCTCTTCGCGGACGTGCATCCGCGCCTCGGAGGCGCGCAGGTGGCGCATCAGGTCGACGATCCGGTGCAGCTCGTCGGCCTCGAAGGCTAGGAGCCACTCGTAGTCGCCGAGCGAGAAGGAGGCGACCGTGTTGGCGCGCACGTCCGGGTAGCCGCGGGCCATCTTGCCGTGGTCCGCGAGCATCCGGCGGCGGTCCTCGTCCGGCAGCAGGTACCAGTCGTAGGAGCGCACGAAGGGGTAGACCGAGACGTAGTCGCGCGGGGTCTCGTCGGCCAGGAAGGCCGGGATGTGCGACTTGTTGAACTCGGCCGGGCGGTGCAGCGCCATGTTCGACCAGACCGGCTCCAGGGCGCGGCCCAGCTTGGTGCGGCGGAAGAGGTTGTACGCCTCCTGGAGCTCGTCGCTCGTCTCGGCGTGCCACCAGATCATGACGTCGGCGTCGGCGCGCAGACCGGACAGGTCGTACGTGCCGCGGATCGTGATGTCCTTGGCGGCGAGCTGATCGAACAGCTCCTGGACCTCGTCGGCGTAGCCGCCGCGGTCCTCGGGGAGAACGTCGCGCAGCTTGAAGACAGACCACAGGGTGTAGCGGATGACCTCGTTGAGGTCCTTCGCCTTCTTACCGGCGTTCGGGATCTTTTCGGGCGCACTCATACGCCTATTCTCGCCCGTCACGGACAGTGCCCGGCACCAGGGTCGGCTGTTTTCGACGTGGCGATGATCTCGTCGGCGGCGCGCCGGCCCGAGGCGATGCACGCGGGGATGCCGACGCCCTCGTACGCGGCGCCCGCGAGGCGCAGCCCGGGCAGGGCGGCGACGGCGGCGCGGACGCGGTCCACCCGGGCGAGGTGACCGACCGGGTACTGCGGCAGTCCCCCGATCCAGCGGGTCACGGTGGAGGCGACGGGGCGGGCGGAAAGGCCGGTGGCGGCGGCGAGGTCCTTGAGGGAGACGTCGACGAGGTCGGCGTCCTCGCGGTGCACCTGCGCCTCCTCGCCGTGCCGGCCGACGGAGGTGCGGAGCACGAAGAGGTCGGGCGCGGCGTCGGCGACCCAGCGCCACTTCCGGCTGGAGAAGGTGGAGGCCTTGATGGTGTGGCCGTCGACGGGCGGGACGAGGAAGCCGGAGCCGGGCAGGCCCGGCACGTCGGCGCGCCGGAAGGCGAGGGTGACCAGGGCCATCGAGGCGTACTCGACCGCGCCGAGCTCAGCAGCCGCAGCGGGCGCGGTGCCGGCGAGGAGGGCGGCGGCCGGCCCGGCGGGGGTGGCGAGGACGACGGCGTCGGCCGTCAGGACCCGGTCGGGGGTGACGATCCGCCAGCCCTGCGGGCCGGTGCGGCGCAGCTCCGTGACCGGCGTGCGGGTGAGGACCCCGCCGCCCGCGGCGCGGATCGCGTCGGCGACCGCGCCGGGCAGGGTGCCGATGCCGCCGCTGATGCCGGCGAAGGCGGTGCCGCCGAGGCCGGTGGCGGCGCCCGCGGCGTCGCTCGGGGTGGCGGCGCCGGCCCGCTGGACGGCGCGGACGGCCTGCGCGAGGGTCGGGTGGGTGCGGGCGGCGTCGAGGAGCTTGGGGACGGCGGCCTTCATGGAGATGCGGTACGCGTCGCCCGCGTAGACCCCGCCGAGGAGGGGTTCGACGAGCCGGTCGACGACCTCGTGTCCCATGCGCTCGGCGACGTACGCGCCGATGGCGATGTCCTCGCCGATCTCGGTCGGCGGGAGTTCCAGGTCGCGGCCGACCCGGCGGACGCCCTCCGCGGAGAGCAGCCCCTCGACGGCGCCGGCGTCGGCCGGGACGCCCATGACGTGGCCCTTGGGCATGGGCAGCAGCTCGCCGCGGGACCAGACGGAGGCGGTGGTGGTGGCGGGGGGCTGCAGCCGGTCGGCGAGGCCGACCTCCTCGGCGAGCGCGACGGCCTCGGGGCGGCGGGCGAGCAGCGACTCGGCGCCGAGGTCGACGGGGGCCCCGGCGATCTCGCCGGTGAGGAGCTTGCCGCCGAGCCGGTCGCCGCCTTCAAGAAGGGTGACCCGGGCGCCCGCCGTGACGAGGCGGTGGGCGGCGGCCAGGCCGGCGATGCCGCCTCCGACGACGACGACGTCCGGTCCGCCCGTGGGCTGCGCGTTCGCGTTCATGGGACCACTCTCTCAAATCGCCCACGCGCCCCCGATCCGAGGCCGGACCGTGACCGCTTCGCTACCGCCGGACCGAAACCCGCTCCCCCACGCCGGCGTCCAAGGGGCGTGACGACACCACCACCTTGGGGGGACCGGATGCGGAGAGTGCGAACGACCGCGGCGGGGGCGCTGCTGACCGCCACGCTGGTGCTGACCGGCTGCGCGGGAGCGGGCGGCGGCACCCAGGCCGGCGACGGCAAGGCCGCCACGAGCGCGGCGAAGCCCGGCTACGGCGGCCCGGAGGCCGCGGCCGACGCGAAGGGCACGGAGAGCGGGGCGACCGCCTCCGGCCGGCAGCCGGACACACCGCCGCGGGCCCCGGCACAGCAGCAGCACGTCATCCGTGCCGCCGAGCTGGTCGTCGAGGTCGCGGACGCGGGCCGTGCGCAGGCCACGGCCCGCCGCGTGACGGCGAACGCGGGCGGCCACGTCGAGAACGAGTCGACCGAGCGCATGGACGACACGCACGTCACCTCGCGTCTGGTGCTGCGCGTCCCGCAGGAGCGGTACAACTCCGTCCTCGCCGAACTGGCGGGCACGGGGAAGCTGTTGTCCCGCAAGGCGGACGCCAAGGACGTCACCGCGCAGGTGGTGGACGTGGAGAGCCGGATCGCCACCCAGCGGGCGAGCGTGGCGCGGGTGCGGGCGCTGATGGACCGGGCGGAGCGGCTGAGCGACGTGGTCACCCTCGAAGGGGAGCTGAGCCGCCGTCAGGCGGACCTGGAGTCGCTGCTCGCCCAGCAGGCGGCGCTGAAGGACCGCACGACGCTGGCGACGATCACCTTGGAGCTGACGGAGCAGGAGACGGGGCAGGCCGCGGCCGGCGAGGGCCGGCCCGGTTTCCTCGACGCGCTCGGCGGCGGCTGGGACGCGCTGGTGGGGGCGCTGGCCTGGGCGCTCGTCGTGCTCGCCGCGGTCGCGCCGTGGCTGGCGGTGGTGGCCCTGCTGTACGCGGTGTGGCGGTGGGTGATCCGGCCGCGGCGGGGGGCGGGTACGAGGCCGGAGGGCGGTGAGGCCGCCCCGGCCGGAGCCGTCCAGCAGGCAGAGGCGGCGGGCGACGTGAAGGCGACCCCCTGAACGACCGCCCGTCGTAGCGTGTTCGTATGAGCGAACGACTGGTGGTCATCGGCGGCGACGCGGCGGGCATGTCGGCCGCGTCGCAGGCGCGCAGGCTCAAGGGGCCCGGGGAGTTGGAGATCGTCGCCTTCGAGCGGGGGCACTTCAGTTCGTACTCGGCCTGCGGCATCCCGTACTGGGTCGGCGGCGACGTGGCCGTCCGCGACGAGCTGATCGCCCGGAGCCCCGAGGAGCACCGGGCGCGGGACATCGACCTGCGGATGCGGACCGAGGTGACCGCCCTCGACGTGGACCGGCAGCGGGTGCTCACCCGGGACCTGGAGTCGGGCGCGGAGGAGTGGACCGGCTTCGACAAGCTGGTGATCGCGACCGGCGCCCGGCCGCTGCGCCCGCCGCTGCCGGGGATCGACGCTCCGGGCGTGCACGGGGTGCAGACCCTGGACGACGGGCAGGCGCTGCTCGACTCGCTGACCCACGCGCGAGGCCGGCGGGCGGTGGTCGTGGGCGCCGGGTACATCGGCGTCGAGATGGCGGAGGCGCTGCTCGGCCGGGGTTTCGAGGTGACGGTCCTGAACCGGGGCGAGCAGCCGATGGCGACGCTCGACCCGGACATGGGGCGCCTGGTGCACCGGGCGATGGACGGCCTGGGGATCACGACGGTCGGCTCCTCGCCGGTGACGAAGATCCTCACCGGCGAGGACGGCCGGGTCCGCGCGGCGGCGACGGACGAGGGCGAGTACCCGGCGGACGTGGTGGTGCTCGGCATGGGGGTGGTGCCGGAGACCTCGCTGGCGCGGTCGGCGGGGCTGCCGCTGGGCACGTACGACGGTCTGCTCACGGACCTGTCGATGCGGGTGCGCGGGCACGCGAACATCTGGGCGGGCGGTGACTGCGTGGAGGTCCTCGACCTGGTGTCGGGGCGGGAGCGCCATGTGCCGCTCGGCACCCACGCCAACAAGCACGGCCAGGTGATCGGTTCCAACGTGGGCGGCGGCTACGCGACCTTCCCCGGCGTGGTCGGTACGGCGGTGTCGAAGGTCTGCGACCTGGAGATCGCCAGGACGGGTCTGCGGGAGAAGGACGCCCGGGCGGTGGGGCTGCAGTACGTGGCGGTGACGGTGGAGTCGACGAGCCGGGCGGGCTACTACCCGGGGGCGGCGCTCATGACGGTGAAGATGCTGGCGGAGCGTCGTACCGGGCGGCTGCTCGGGGTGCAGATCGTGGGCCGTGAGGGCGCGGGCAAGCGGGTGGACATCGCGGCGGTGGCGCTCACGGCGGGGATGACGGTGGAGCAGATGACGGCGCTCGACCTGGGCTACGCGCCGCCGTTCTCGCCGGTGTGGGACCCGGTCCTGGTCGCCGCGCGCAAGGCGATGGCGGCCGTTCGGGCGGCGGGCTGACCCGAGCGGAGGACGGCGCCTGGTGACGGTTTGCGAGCGTTCGAACACCATGCGTCACTGATCGCATGATCCGACACACCTTGCGCGCGCTGTGCGCCGCCACACTCGTCATAGCCCCGGTCGCCCTGACGGCGACGCCCGCCCACGCGACCGTGTTCTGCATGGTCAACGGAGTCGCCGTCAGCGGCACCGCCGTCACCGGGACTCCCGGTCCCGACGTCATCCGCTGCGGCGGCCCCGGCGCGCTCGACTCGGTCAACGGCCTCGGCGGCGGTGACTACATCGTGATCGGCGGTCCCGTCAGCGGCCTCGTGAGCGGCGGCGACGGCAGCGACTACATCCAGGTCGACTCCAACGTCGCGCCGGGCGGCATCGTCGCCGGCGACAACGGGAGCGACTTCATCCGCACCGGCCCCAACGGCGGCACCGTCAACGGCGGGCCCGGCGTCGACTTCTGCCGGGTCGCCTCCGGCAACCAGCCCACCGGCTGCGAAGGCTAGACCCGCACGCCCGCCGGGTGCCGCGATCCGCGCGCGGCGCCCGGGCGGGACGGTGCCGCGGGTCAGCGGGCCGTCCGCGTGTGCACGTAGTCGACCAGGCGGGTCAGCGTGTCCGGGTCGGTGGTCGGCAGCACCCCGTGGCCGAGGTTGAAGACATGACCCTCCAGGCCTGCCGCGGCGGCCAGGACCTCGTCCGTCTTGGCCTCCACGGCCTCCCGCGAGGAGAACAGCACGGCCGGGTCGAGGTTGCCCTGGAGCGCCTTGCCGGGGCCGACCCGGCGGGCGGCCTCGTCGAGCGGGACGCGCCAGTCGACGCCCACCACGTCCGCGCCCGCCTCACCCATGAGGCCGAGCAGCTCGCCCGTGCCGACGCCGAAGTGGATGCGGGGCACGCCGTACGAGGCGACCGCGTCGAAGACCTTCACGGAGGACGGCATCACCGAGCGGCGGTAGTCGGCCGGGGCCAGGGCGCCCACCCAGGAGTCGAAGAGCTGCACCGCGGAGGCACCGGCCTCGATCTGGACCTTGAGGAAGGCCGAGGTGATGTCGGCGAGGCGGTCGAGGAGGTCGGCCCACAGCTGCGGGTCGCCGTACATGAGCGCCTTGGTGTGCTCGTGGTTGCGGGACGGACCGCCCTCGACGAGGTAGCTCGCGAGGGTGAACGGCGCACCCGCGAAACCGATCAGCGGGGTGGCGCCCAGCTCGCCGGTGAGCATCCCGATGGCCTCCGTGACGTACGAGACGTCCTCGGGGGTCAGGTCGCGCAGCCGGGCCAGGTCGGCGCGGGTGCGGATCGGGTCGGCGACGACGGGACCGACACCGGGCTTGATGTCGAGGTCGATGCCGATGGCCTTCAGCGGGACCACGATGTCGCTGAAGTAGATCGCCGCGTCGACCTTGTGGCGGCGCACGGGCTGCAGGGTGATCTCGGTGACCAGCTCGGGCCGCATGCACGACTCGAGCATGGGGATGCCCTCGCGGACCTTCAGGTACTCGGGCAGGGACCTGCCGGCCTGCCGCATGAACCAAACCGGCGTGTGCGGCACGGCCTCGCGCCGGCACGCCTTCAGGAACGCGGAGTCGTACGTCTGCGGCTGGTGCTTCGTCTGCTGGCCCGTCGGGCGGTCGTTGGCGCTCACGACCAGAATCTTCGCATGTGGCGAGAAGCCGCTCACCCGGCCCGGGTGTCCCTCCCTGCGCAAGGGCCCCGTTCCGCCTACTCTTCCCCGCATGGCTGCGGCTCAGGGACATTCTTCCGATCATTCCGACGGCAATCGAGGGACGGAGAAGACGGCGGGCGACAGGGTGGACCCCACGGAGACGAACCCGGCGCCTCCCGCGTTCCGGCGGGCGGTCGAGGGGCTGCGCACGGTCAAGCTGCGGCCGGAGATCGAGGTCGATCCGACGCGGCCGCCGCAGCGGCTCGCCCCGTACGCGTACGCCCTGGAGGCTGCCGTCGTGGAGGGCGAGGAGGACCTGGCGGACGGGCGTCTGGTGCTGCTGCACGACCCCGCCGGGCACGAGGCCTGGAAGGGCGACTTCCGGCTCGTGACGCTGGTACGGGCGGAGCTGGAGCCGGAGATGGCCGCGGACCCCCTGCTGCCGGAGGTCTGCTGGTCCTGGCTGACCGGAGCCCTCGAGGCGCGCGACCTGGCGTACGGGGAGGCGAGCGGCACCGTCACCATGGCGGGCTCGCACTACTTCGGGGGGCTCGCGGAGCGGCGGCCCGCCACCCAGATCGAGATCCGGGCCTCGTGGACGCCCCGGGAGGGTCCGGCCGGGGTGCCGGACACGGGGACGCACCTGGCGGCCTGGTGCGACCTGTTGTGCCAGATCGCCGGTCTGCCGCCCTCGCCCACCGATCCCGGCGCGGGGACCACGTCGGGCGCGGGGGTCGTCTCGCTCCCGCAGCGGCGGGGGCCGCAGCAGCCGTAAGCCGCCGCAGCGGCCGGTGAGGTCGATTTCCGGACAGGTTTGGCGCTGCGGGCCGCGCGGCTCGTACGATGATCGATCACGCGTCCGAATTGCCCGAATTATTACTCACCAAATCGTGATCTTTCCCTAAAGGCGGGCGACCCAGCTGCCGAAGGAGTCAATGACCCCTTCAAAGCACGGGTTCGCCCCCGGCTTCTTCCCCGAGCCGGCTCCGTCCCGCACCTTCCCCCCAGGAGGCCTGGTGTCCGTTCTCCTCGAGCAGCCCGCAAGCCTGGTCGCCTACCGCCCGAACAAGCCGACGGCCATGGTCGTCGTGGCCGACCCGCGCGTCCGCTCCACCGTCACCCGCCACCTGTGGGCGCTCGGGGTGCGCGACGTCATCGAGGCGTCGTCCATCGCGGAGGCCCGTCCCCGCGTCGGCAACCCACGTGACATCTGCGTGGCCGACGTCCATCTCCCCGACGGCAGCGGGCTCACCCTGCTGTCCGAGACCCGCGCCGCGGGCTGGCCCAACGGCCTCGCCCTGTCCGCCGCCGACGACATCGGCGCCGTCCGCAACGCGCTGGCCGGCGGCGTCAAGGGTTACGTCGTCACCGGCACCCGCACGAACATCGGCCACCCCACCCGCCCCGGCGCCGCCCCGATCGGCTCCGCGGCCGCCCGCCTCGGCCACCGCCGCCCCCCGGGTGCCCCGAGCCACCCGGGCGGCTACCGCGAGCTCTCCGGCCGTGAGGTCGAGGTGCTGCGGCTGGTCGCCGAGGGCCAGTCCAACAAGGCGATCGGCGTCTCCATGGGCCTGTCGGCGCTCACCGTGAAGAGCCACCTCGCCCGCATCGCCCGCAAGCTGGGCACCGGTGACCGGGCCGGCATGGTCGCCGTCGCCCTGCGTACCGGGATCATCCACTGAGCGGCCCGGAGCTCTGAGGCTTCGACAATCGGCACGTGACTGTCGACGGAACGTTCCGGCGCATCCCGCCTTCCCGGGGATCCGCCGGTTTCGTCGACAGTCATGTGCCGATTGACGGATACCCTTGACAGGTGACCGACGCCCAAGACACCGCAAGCGACACCGCACTGCGAACCACCGGGGGCGCCCCCTCGGACGACGACGTCCCTGCGCATGGGCTGCCGATCCCGCTGCTCGAACCGCGCGAGGGCATTCCGCCCGTCGTGGCGAGCGAGGACGCGCTCGCCGAGGTCATCGCCGCCTTCGCCGCGGGCCGCGGACCCGTCGCCGTCGACGCCGAGCGGGCCTCCGGCTACCGCTACGGGCAGCGCGCCTATCTCGTCCAGCTCCGCCGCGATGGCGCGGGCACCGCGCTGATCGACCCGGTGGGCTGCCCCGATCTGTCCGGCCTCGGCGAGGCGCTCGCCGGCACCGAGTGGATCCTGCACGCCGCGACCCAGGACCTGCCGTGCCTGCGGGACATAGGCATGGTGCCGACGCGGCTCTTCGACACCGAGCTCGCCGGACGGCTGGCCGGGTTCCCGCGGGTCGGCCTCGGCGCGATGGTCGAGTCGGTCCTGGGCTACGCCCTGGAGAAGGGCCACTCGGCCGTCGACTGGTCCACCCGTCCGCTGCCCGAGCCGTGGCTGCGGTACGCGGCCCTGGACGTCGAGCTGCTCGTGGACCTGCGCGACGCCCTGGAGAAGGAGCTGGACCGGCAGGGGAAGCTGGGCTGGGCGCTCCAGGAGTTCGACGCCATCGCCTCCGCCCCGCCCGCACCGCCGCGCAAGGACCCCTGGCGCCGCACGTCCGGGATGCACAAGGTGCGCCGGCGCCGTCAGATGGCGGTCGTACGGGAGCTGTGGACGGCCCGTGACCGGGTGGCCCAGCGGCGTGACGTCTCACCCGGCAAGGTGCTGAGCGACGCGGCGATCGTGGAGGCGGCCCTGGCGCTGCCGCCGAACGCGGGCGCGCTGTCGGCGCTGCCCGGCTTCGGCCAGCGGATCGGCAAGCGCCAGCTGGAGCAGTGGCAGGCCGCCGTGGACCGGGCGAAGGCCCTGCCGGAGGCGGAGCTGCCGCAGCCGGGCCAGCCGCTGGCGGGCCCGCCGCCGCCGCGCGCCTGGGCGGACAAGGACCCGGCGGCCGCGGCCCGGCTCTCCGCGGCCCGCGCCGCGGTGTCGGCGCTCGCGGAGGAGCTGAACCTGCCTCAGGAGAACCTGATCACGCCGGACACGGTCCGCCGGGTCTGCTGGGAGCCGCCGGCCCCGGCCACCCCGGAGACGGTCGCCACCGCCCTCACCGGCTACGGCGCCCGCCCCTGGCAGGTGGAGCTCGTGACCCCGCTGCTCGTGGAGGCGCTGGCGGCGGAGGCCTGAGCCCCCGCGCCCACGCCGAGCGGAGCCCCTGGCAGCTGCCAGGGGCTCCGTCGTACCCGTGTCGCGGTTCCGTCACCGCCCCGTCACAGAGCTTTTGATCACGTTCAAGAAGTCATAGCTTCCTGAACGTGATCAAAAACGTGGACGGAAACGGAATCGAAAGCCAGAGCGCGAACGGGTACGCGGACTGGGTCGACGACTTCACCGCCGAGCGGGAGCGCCGCGCCGCCCTCGGAGATCCCGTCTGGGCGCAGGGGGCCGAGCTCCCGGCCGCGCTCGTACGGAGCATCCAGCGCTTCCAGGTCGGCGAGGACGGCGACGGGGTCGAGCTCCGGGCGAAGGCCGCCGCCGCGGGCGACCCGGCCTACGCGGAGGCGGTCGCGCTCTTCGTCGCCGAGGAGCAGAACCACGCCCGGATGCTGGCCCTGCTCCTGTCGGCGGCCGGCGCCGAGACGCTCTGCGGCCACTGGAGCGACGCCGCCTTCGTACGCCTGCGCCGGCTTCTCGGGCTGCGCCTCGAACTCCTCGTCCTGATGGTGGCCGAGGTGGTGGCCCTGCGGTACTACCGCGCCCTGCGCGACGGCGCGGGCGACCGGCTGACCGCCGAGGTCGCCGGCCGGATCCTCGCCGACGAGGAACGGCACGTCCCCTTCCACTGCCGCCGGCTGCGCGAGAGCCTCGCCGCGCTGCCCGCACCGGGCCGGTACGCCGCCACCACCGGCTGGCGCGCCCTGCTGGCCGGAGCCGCGCTGGTCGTCGCGTACGACCACGGGCCCGCCCTGCGCGGCCTGGGCGTGCGGCGGGCGTCCTTCTTCCGCGACGTGCTGCGCAGCTCAGCCCCGATGGCCGCGGCGATGGACGGGCGCGGGCCGCTGCCGGGCCGCTGACCCCCGCCGAGGCCCCGTCGGCCGGTGTGACCTTCGCCGCTTGGGGCGGGGGGACTGGGCAGTCTGGTTACTCGCAAGTAGCATGGGGGGAGCAAGCGCGCGCTTAGCCGCGTGCCGGGCAGCGCGCCCGCGCAGCAGTGCCACCCCGCACCCTGGAGGAGAGCCATCGTGCCTCGTACCGTCAGGGACGTCGTCTTCGTCGACGGCGTCCGTACCCCGTTCGGCAAGGCGGGCCCGAAGGGCATCTACCACGAGACCCGCGCCGACGACCTCGTCGTCAAGGCCATCCGGGAGCTGCTGCGCCGCAACCCCGGCCTCGACCCCGCCCAGATCGACGAGGTCGCCATCGCCGCGACCACGCAGATCGGCGACCAGGGCCTGACCCTCGGCCGTACCGCCGGCATCCTCGCCGGTCTGCCGCAGTCCGTGCCCGGCTACTCCATCGACCGCATGTGCGCCGGCGCGCTCACCGCCGTGACCGCGACCGCCGGTTCGATCGCCTTCGGCGCGTACGACGCCGTCATCGCCGGTGGTGTCGAGCACATGGGCCGCCACCCCATGGGCGAGGGCGTCGACCCGAACCCGCGCTTCGTGTCGGAGAAGCTCGTCGACGAGTCCGCCCTGTTCATGGGCATGACCGCCGAGAACCTGCACGACCGCTACCCGTCCATCACCAAGCAGCGCGCCGACGAGTACGCCGTGCGTTCGCAGGAGAAGGCCGCCAAGGCGTACGCCGACGGCAAGATCCAGCAGGACCTGGTGCCGATCTCGGTCCGCCGCACCTCCCCCGAGGGCGGGGAGACCGGCTGGGGCCTGGTCACCGCCGACGAGCCGATGCGCCCGGGCACCACGCTGGAGTCGCTGGCGAACCTGAAGACGCCGTTCCGCGTCCACGGCAACGTCACCGCGGGCAACGCGGCCGGCCTGAACGACGGCGCCACCGCCTCGATCATCGCCTCCGAGGACTTCGCCCGCGAGAACAACCTCCCGGTCAAGATGCGCCTCGTCTCGTACGCCTTCGCCGGCGTCGAGCCCGAGGTCATGGGCTACGGCCCGATCCCGGCCACCGAGAAGGCGCTGGCCAAGGCCGGTCTGTCCATCTCGGACATCGGTCTCTTCGAGATCAACGAGGCCTTCGCCGTCCAGGTCCTCGCGTTCCTGGAGCACTACGGCATCGCCGACGACGACGCACGCGTCAACCAGTACGGCGGCGCCATCGCGTACGGCCACCCGCTCGCCTCCTCCGGCGTCCGTCTGATGACGCAGCTGGCCCGCCAGTTCGAGGAGCAGCCGGAGGTCCGCTACGGCCTCACCACCATGTGCGTCGGCTTCGGCATGGGCGCCACGGTCATCTGGGAGAACCCGAACCACAAGGACGCCGGAGGCAGCAAGTGAGCACCACCGCAGAGCTTCTGAAGGGCGCCGCCGAGCTCTTCCCCGACGAGGTCGTCACCTCGGCCCACGTACGGCACTTCGAACTCCCCGCGGGTGCGGGCCGGTTCGCGCTGATCACGCTGGACAACGGCTTCGACCACACCAAGCCGACCACCTTCGGCCCGCAGTCGCTCGCCAACCTCAACACGGCGATCGACCAGGTCGAGGCCGAGGCCGCGAACGGTGAGATCGTCGGCGCCGGCATCACCGGCAAGCCGTTCATCTTCGCCGTCGGCGCGGACCTCAAGGGCGTCGAGCTGCTGAAGCAGCACTCCGACGCGCTCGCCATCGGCAAGGGCGGCCACGACGTCTTCAAGCGTCTGTCCGGCCTGGCCGTGCCCACCTTCGCCTACTACAACGGCGCGGCGATGGGCGGCGGTGTCGAGGTCGGTCTGCACTGCACCTACCGCACCGTCTCCAAGGCCCTGCCCGCCTTCTCGCTGCCCGAGGTCTTCCTCGGCCTGGTGCCCGGCTGGGGCGGCTGCGCGATCCTGCCGAACCTGATCGGCGCGGAGAAGGCCGTCTCGGTCATCATCGAGAACTCGCTGAACCAGAACCGCCAGCTCAAGGGCAAGCAGGTCTTCGAGCTCGGCATCGCCGACGCGATCTTCGAGGGCGCGGACTTCCTCGAGCAGTCGCTGATCTGGACGGCGTCCGTCCTCAACGGCTCCGTCACCGTCGAGCGCCCGGAGATCGACCGCGGCGAGGCCTGGGACCAGGCCGTCGCCAAGGGCCGTCTCGTCGCCGACTCCAAGGTGCACGGCGCCGCCCCCGCCGCCTACCGCGCCCTCGACATCATCGAGGCCGCCAAGGACGGCGACCTGCAGAAGGGCTTCGACGCCGAGGACCAGGCCCTCGCGGACCTGATCATGGGCGGCGAGCTCCGCTCCGGCATCTACGCCTTCAACCTGGTGCAGAAGCGCGGCAAGCGGCCGGCCGGTGCGCCGGACAAGTCGCTCGCCCGCCCGGTCACCAAGGTCGGTGTCGTCGGCGCCGGTCTGATGGCCTCCCAGCTCGCCCTGCTGTTCCTGCGCCGCCTCGAGGTGCCGGTCGTCCTGACCGACATCGACCAGGAGCGCGTCGACAAGGGCGTGGGCTACGTCCACGGCGAGATCGAGAAGCTGCTCGGCAAGGGCCGTATCAACCAGGACAAGGCCAACCGCCTCAAGGGCCTGGTCTCCGGTGTCCTGGACAAGGCCGCGGGCTTCGCGGACGCGGACTTCGTCATCGAGGCCGTGTTCGAGGAGATGTCGGTCAAGCAGAAGGTGTTCGCGGAGGTCGAGGCGGTCGCCCCGGCGCACGCGATCCTCGCCACCAACACCTCCTCGCTGTCGGTCTCCGAGATGGCCTCGAAGCTGAAGCACCCCGAGCGCGTGGTCGGCTTCCACTTCTTCAACCCGGTCGCGATCCTCCCGCTCCTGGAGATCGTCCGCGGCGAGCAGACGGACGACGCCTCGCTGGCCACCGCCTTCGGTGTCGCGAAGAAGCTGAAGAAGACCGCGGTCCTCACCAAGGACGCCCCGGCGTTCGTCGTGAACCGCATCCTCACCCGCTTCATGGGCGAGATCCAGAACATCATCGACGAGGGCACCCCGGTGGCCACGGCGGAGAAGGCGGTCGAGCCGCTGGGTCTGCCGATGTCGCCGCTGGTCCTCCTGGAGCTCGTCGGCCCGGCGATCGGTCTGCACGTCTCCGAGACCCTGAACCGCGCCTTCCCGGAGCGCTTCACGGTCTCCCCCAACCTGAAGGCCGTCGTCGAGGCCGGCAAGCGCGGCTTCTACGTCTACAACGCCGAGAACGGCTTCAAGCCGGAGCTCGACCCCGAGGTCGCCGCGCTCCTGAAGCAGGGCGACGTCGTCCTGACCGAGGAGCAGGCCCGCATGCGCGTCCTGGACGCGGTGGCGCAGGAGATCGGCCTGATGCTGGAGGAGGGTGTCGTCGCCGAGGCGCAGGACATCGACCTCTGCCTGATCACGGGCGCGGGCTGGCCCTTCCACCTGGGCGGCATCACGCCGTACCTGGACCGTGAGGGCGTCTCCGAGCGCGTCAACGGCAAGCGGTTCCTCGCGCAGGGCGTGGCGAGCGTCCCCGCGTAACGCTTCGCGAACGACCCGTACGTGTGAACGGCCCCGGCACCCTGGTGGTGCCGGGGCCGTCATGCTGGGGGCATGGATCTTCTGATCGTGGACGGTGCCAACGTGGTCGGGTCGGTGCCGGACGGGTGGTGGAAGGACCGGCGTGCGGCCGCCGAGCGGCTGCGGGACCGGCTGGCCGAGCGGGGCGGGCCCGAGGGCGGGCCGTACGAGATCGTGCTCGTCGTGGAGGGCCGGGCCCGGGGCGTGGCGCCGGTGCCCGGGGTACGGGTCGAGGAGGCCCCCGGCAGCGGGGACGACCTGATCGTGGAGCTGGCCCGGAACGCGGCCGGCCGGCCGTGCCTGGTGGTCACGGCCGACCATAAGCTGCGCCGGCGGGTGGCGGAGGCGGGCGCGAGCTGTGTGGGCCCGCGGGCGCTGCCGTGACGACGCGGTCTAGTAGGTGGCGTCCTGACCCATCTTGCCGAGGCGGCTGTTCTTCCTTCCGTACAGGAAGTAGACGACGATGCCGATGACCATCCAGACCGCGAAGCGGAACCAGGTCTCGCCCGGCAGGTTGAGCATCAGCCAGAGCGAGGCGGCGATGGAGAGGATCGGCAGCACCGGCACCCAGGGGGTGCGGAAGGCGCGGTGCAGGTCGGGGCGGGAGCGGCGCAGGACGATCACGCCGGCGGCGACCATGACGAAGGCGAAGAGGGTGCCGATGTTCACCAGGGTGGCGAGCTCGTTGATGCTGGTGAAGCCGGACACGATCGCGATGATCACACCGAGCAGGATGGTCGGCCGGTAGGGGGTCTTGAACCTCGGGTGCGTCACCGAGAAGAAGCGGGGCAGCAGTCCGTCGCGGCTCATCGCGAAGAAGACCCGGGTCTGGCCGAGCAGCAGGATCAGGCAGACCGTGGTGAGGCCGACGGCGGCGCCGAAGCTGATGACGCCCGCGTAGAACGGGTGTCCCACGGCCTTGAAGGCGTCGGCCAGCGGGGCGCTGACGGACAGTTCGGTGTAGTGCTGCATTCCGGTGACGACGAGGGCCACCGCCACGTAGAGCACGGTGCAGATGAGCAGCGAGCCGAGGATGCCGCGGGGCATGTCGCGCTGCGGGAGCTTGGTCTCCTCGGCCGCGGTCGCGACGACGTCGAAGCCGATGAAGGCGAAGAACACGACGGAGGCGGCCGTGAAGATGCCCATGACGCCGAAGTTGGTGGGCTCGTAGCCGAAGATCAGCTGGACCATCGGGGAGTCCCAGTTGGAACCGCCACCCGGTGGGGACACGGCCGGCGGGATGAACGGCTTGTAGTTGTCGCCGACGATGAAGAACAGGCCCGCGACGATCACGATCATCACCACGGTCACCTTGATGGCGACGACGATGGCGGTGATCCGGGCGGACAGCTTCATCCCGAGGACGAGGATCGCGGTCAACACCAGGACCAGGATGAACGCGAGGATGTCGAAGGTGCCGCCGGCGACGTCCGGGCCTTCGAGCGCAGCCGGTAGATGCCAGCCGATGTTGTCCATGAGGGAGCGGACGTAGCCCGACCAGCCGACGGCGACGACGGCGGTGCCGAGCGCGAACTCCAGGACGAGGTCCCAGCCGATGATCCAGGCCGGCAGCTCGCCGATGGAGGCGTACGCGAAGGTGTACGCCGATCCCGCGACCGGCACGGTCGAGGCGAACTCCGCGTAGCACAGGGCCGCGAGGGCGCAGACGATGCCGGCGGCCACGAAGGCGAGCGCGGTGGCCGGGCCCGCGTTCTCCTTGGCGACCTTGCCGGTGAGGACGAAGATGCCGGTGCCGATGATGACGCCGACGCCGAAGACCGTCAGATCCCACGCGGAGAGGGATTTCTTGAGCGCGTGCTCCGGCTCCTCCGTGTCGCGGATCGACTGCTCGACCGTCTTGGTCCGGAACATTCCGGAATTCGCGCGTGGTTGTTGGTCCGTACTCACCGTCGCACCTCCTGGCAAAGGGGCTGCCCGCCTTCAGCCCAGAATGCACGCGAAAGGGCCGGTCGGCACCCGTAAGGGTGGTCCGACCGGCCCAAAGGTGACGCGGTGTTACCGACTCGGGTCCGCCGCGATCAGTCGCGGGCGGGCTCCACGGCCTGGGTGCTGCTCTCGAACCTGCCGTCCAGACGCGAGACCAGACCGGTGACCTGGCGCGCGATGTCCGGCGCGGTCAGCCCGATCTCGGCCATGACCTCGCCGCGGGAGGCGTGGTCGAGGAAGCGCGGCGGGATGCCGAAGTCACGCAGCGGCACGTCCACTCCGGCATCGCGCAGCGCCTGGGCGACGGCCGAGCCGACGCCGCCGACCCGGCTGTTGTCCTCGACGGTGACGACCACGCGGTGCTGCTCGGCGAGCGGGGCGAGGGCCTCGTCGACCGGCTTGACCCAGCGCGGGTCGACGACGGTGGTGGAGATGCCCTGCCGGTCGAGCAGGCCGGCGATCTCCAGGCACATGGGCGCCAGGGCGCCCACGGAGACCAGCAGCACGTCGGGCTTGTCGGAGCCCGGCTCACGCAGCACGTCCATGCCTCCGACGCGGCGCAGGGCCGGTACGGCGGGGCCGACGGCGCCCTTGGAGAAGCGGACCACGGTGGGCGCGTCGGTGACCTCGACGGCCTCGCGCAGCTGGGCGCGGACCTGGTCGGCGTCGCGCGGTGCGGCGAGCCGCAGGCCGGGCACCACCTGGAGGATCGACATGTCCCACATGCCGTTGTGGGAGGCGCCGTCGGTGCCGGTGACGCCGGCCCGGTCCAGGACGAAGGTGACGCCGCACTTGTGCAGGGCCACGTCCATCAGGACCTGGTCGAAGGCGCGGTTGAGGAAGGTCGCGTAGACCGCGAAGACCGGGTGCAGGCCGCCGGTGGCGAGGCCGGCCGCGGAGACCGCGGCGTGCTGCTCGGCGATGCCGACGTCGAACACTCGCTCGGGGAAGGCCTTGGCGAACTTGTCGAGGCCGACGGGCTGGAGCATGGCCGCGGTGATCGCGACGATGTCCTCGCGCTCCTTGCCGAGCTCGACCATCTCCTGGGCGAAGACGCCCGTCCAGTCGGCGCCGGAGGACGCGATCGGCAGACCGGTGTCGGGGTGGATCTTGCCGACGGCGTGGAAGCGGTCGGCCTCGTCCTGGAGGGCGGGCTGGTAGCCGCGGCCCTTCTCGGTGAGGCAGTGCACGATGACCGGGCCGCCGAAGCGCTTGGCGCGGGTGAGGGCGGACTCCAGGGCCTCGATGTCGTGGCCGTCGATGGGGCCCACGTACTTCAGGCCGAGGTCCTCGAACATGCCCTGGGGGGCGATGAAGTCCTTCAGGCCCTTCTTGGCGCCGTGCAGGGTCTCGTACAGCGGCTTCCCGACGACGGGGGTGCGCTCCAGGATGTCCTTGCCACGGGCCAGGAAGCGCTCGTAGCCGTCGGTGGTGCGCAGGGTCGCCAGGTGGTTGGCGAGGCCGCCGATGGTGGGGGCGTAGGAGCGCTCGTTGTCGTTGACGACGATGACGAGCGGGCGGTCCTTGGCGGCGGCGATGTTGTTCAGCGCCTCCCAGGCCATGCCGCCGGTGAGGGCGCCGTCGCCGATGACGGCGACGACGTGGTCGTCCTTGCGCAGGACCTCGTTGGCCTTGGCCAGGCCGTCGGCCCAGCCGAGGACGGTCGAGGCGTGCGAGTTCTCGATGACGTCGTGCTCGGACTCGGCCTGCGAGGGGTAGCCGGACAGGCCGCCCTTCATCTTGAGCTTGGAGAAGTCCTGCCGGCCGGTGAGCAGCTTGTGCACGTAGCTCTGGTGGCCGGTGTCCCACAGGACCTTGTCCTTGGGCGAGTCGAAGACGCGGTGCAGGGCGATGGTCAGCTCGACCACGCCGAGGTTGGGGCCGAGGTGCCCGCCGGTCTTGGAGACGGCGTCCACGAGGAACGACCTGATCTCTTCGGCCAGCTGGTCCAGCTGTTCCGAGGAGAGCCGGTCCAGATCTCGCGGTCCCCTGATACGGGTCAGCAGAGCCACCCGTGCCTCCTTGCGTTTGAGCTGGTCGAGCTTGCCGATTTGTCGAGTCTAATGTTCCGTCTTGGATCGTGGGCATCGGGCCGTGGGTTCAGCGTCACTCCCCCGGCCGACACGCCGATGACCCCTGGGGAGGTCACTGGTCCGGACGCAGCAGCGCCCGGCGCCGGTTCTCGGCGCCGGGCGGACTGTGGTGAGCGTTACGCGCGGCCGGCGGTCTTCTGCGTACGGCGGGAGACCGAGTCGATCACGACGGCGGCGAGCAGCACCGCGCCGGTGATCATGTTCTGGATCGCGTTGGACATGCCGATCATGTTCAGACCCTGCTGGATCGACTGGATCACGATCATGCCCAGGAGCGCGGACCAGACCTTGCCGCGGCCGCCGAAGAGGCTCGTGCCGCCGATCACGGCCGCGGCGATGACCAGCATCAGCGTGTTGCCGCCGCCGAGGCTCTTGGTCGCGCCGCCGGAGAGGCTCGCGATGAACAGGCCGCCGAAGGCGGCGAGGGTGCCGGAGGTCGCGAAGACGGCGATGCGGACCCGGTCGACGTTGATGCCGGCGCGGCGGGCCGCCTCGGCGTTGCCGCCGACCGCGAAGACCTTGCGGCCGAACAGGGTACGGCGGGCGACGAAGTCGGCGAGCACCAGGACGGCCAGGAAGAGCACCAGGGCGAGCGGCAGGCCACGGGCGCCGGCGGGCTCGTTCATCACGTACGCGACGAGCAGGACGAGGACCGCGACGACGACGGTGCGCAGCACGATCTCGCTGACCGGGCGGGCCGGCAGCTGGGCGGCCTTGCGGCGGCTGCTGTCGCGCAGCAGCGAGAACAGGTACGCGGCGACGGCGACCAGGGCGAGGCCGTAGGCGGCGATCTTGTCGGCGAAGAAGTAGTTGGTGAGGTTCTCCACCACGCTGCCGGACGGCGTGTTGATGGAGCCCTCGCCGCCCATCAGCCACTCCTGGAAGCCCATCCAGCCGAGGAAGCCGGCCAGGGTGACCACGAAGGCGGGGACGCCGATCTTGGCGAAGAAGAAGCCGTGCAGCGCACCGATGACGGTGCCGGCGAGCACCGCGAGGACGATGGACAGCCACTCGTTCATGCCGTTGCTGACCTGGAGGCCGGCCCAGACGGCGGCGCCGACGCCGGCGACGGAGCCCATCGACAGGTCGATCTCGCCGAGGACGAGGACGAAGACGATGCCGACGGCCATGATGCCGAGGCCGGAGGCGTACACCGCGACGTTGGCGACCGAGCTCGCGGACAGGAAGTTGCTGTTCTGGAGCTGGAAGACGACCGCGATGACGATCAGGCCCAGGATGACCGGGAGGGAGCCGAGCTCGCCGCCGCGGATCTTGCGGGTGAACTCGGTCCAGTAGCCCTTGATGCCCTCCTCGCGGACGAGCAGGCGGGGGTCGACGGCCGGGACGGGGGCCGCGGAGCCCTCGACGGAGGCCTCGGGAGCCGCGGCGGTGTCGGCGGTGTCGGTCTCGGGGGTCTTGGCGAGGTCGCTCACTTGGCGTCCCCCTTCTCGGCGGTGTCGGCCTTGCGAGCCTGCCGACGGGTCACCGCGTTGTCCGTGGCACCGGTGATGGCGGCGATGATCGTCTCGTGGGTGGTGTCCTCGACGTCGAAGACACCGTTGTTGCGGCCGAGGCGGAGCACGGCGACCTTGTCGGCGACGGCGCGGACGTCGGCCATGTTGTGGCTGATGAGGATGACGCCGTGACCGCGCTCGCGCAGCCGCTCGACCAGGTCGAGTACCTGTGCGGTCTGCTCGACGCCGAGGGCGGCGGTGGGCTCGTCCAGGATGACGATCTTCGGGTCGCCGATCAGGGCGCGGGCGATGGCCACGACCTGACGCTGGCCGCCGGAGAGGGCGGCGACGGGTATGCGGACCGACGGGATGCGGATGGACAGGGTGTCCAGGAGCTCCCGGGCGCGCTTCTCCATGGCGATCTCGTCGAGCACCTTGGCGGAGCTGAGCTCGCTGCCGAGGAAGAGGTTGGCGACGACGTCGAGGTTGTCGCAGAGCGCCAGGTCCTGGTAGACGGTCGCGACGCCGAGGTTCTGGGAGTCGTGGGGCTTGGTGATCTGGACGGGGCGGCCGTCCCACTCGATGGTGCCCTCGTCGATCGGGTGGACACCCGAGATCGTCTTGACGAGGGTCGACTTGCCGGCTCCGTTGTCGCCCACCAGGGCGACGACCTCTCCGGCATGGATCTCCAGATCGACATCGGTGAGCACCTGGACGGCGCCGAACCGCTTGGAGACCCCGCGCAACGCCAGCACGGGCGTAGCGGACACGTGAATCATCTCCTTCGCCGCCTGACCGGCGGGGATGTGGTGCGAGAAGGTACTGCGAGGTACTGCGGGCCACAGGGAGGGAGTCCGGCGCCCCGCCCCCGCTTGCGGGGCGTTGAAAGGGGCGGGATGCGCCGGACCGGTTCCGTGGGGAGCGGGGCGGGCTACTTGACGCCCGCCGCCTCGCAGGCTGCCTTGTACTCGGCGGTGCAGATGTCGGCCGCCTTGTAGACGTTGTCGGCGATGATCGTGGAGGCGATGTTCGCCTTGGTCACGATCTGCGCGTCGTAGAGCTTGGCCGGGATGTCCTTGAACTCGCCGGTGAGGCTGGTGACCTTGACCGGGACGAGGTCGTCGATCTTCTCGCCCTTGAGGAGCTTGACCGCGATCTCGGCGGTGGTCTCGGCCTCGGGCTTGATCTGCTTGTAGATCGTGAAGGCCTGGTCGCCCTTCAGGATGCGCTGCAGACCGGCGAGTTCGGCGTCCTGGCCGCCGACCGGGACCTTGACGCCCTGCTTGTTGAGGGCGGTGATGATGCCGCCGGCCATGCCGTCGTTGGCGGAGTAGACGGCCTGGAAGCCCGTCTTCCCCAGGGAGTCGATGGCGGCACCCATCTTCTTGTTGGCCTCGTCCGGGGACCAGTCCGGGATGTCCTGCTCGTAGACGACCTTCTTCACCTTGCTGTCCAGGACGCCGTGGGCACCCTTCTTGAACAGCGGGGCGTTGGGGTCGGTCGGCGAGCCGTTGATCATGACAACGTTGGCTTCGCGCGCCTTGTCACCGAGCGCCTCGACGAGGGCCTGGCCCTGGAGGCTGCCGATCTTCTCGTTGTCGTAGGACACGTAGGCGGAGATGGGGCCCTCGGCCAGGCGGTCGTACGCGACCACCTTGACGCCCTTCTTCTCGGCCTGCTGGATCCAGGACTTGGTGGCCTTGTAGTCGACCGAGTCCAGGATGATGACCTTCACGCCCTGCGTGACGAGCGCGTCGAACTGCTTCTTCTGCGTCTCGGTGTCCTGCGCGGCGTTGTTGTACTTGACCTCGCAGTCCGAGCACAGGGCCTTGATCTTCGCCTCGATGATCGGGCGGTCGAAGGTCTCGTAGCGCGTGGTCTTGTTCTCGGGCAGCAGCAGACCGATGGTCTTGCTGTCGCCGCCGCTCGCGTCACCCGAGCCGTTGTCGCCCGCCTTGCCACAGGCGGCGACGGAGAGGGCCATGGAAACCGCGGCCGTGCCTATCACGACGCGACGCGTCAATGCGTTCATGTGGGGTTGCCTCCCTGACGAGGCCGCGACGTTGCGGCCGAGGTGGCTGGAAGTCAACTCGGCCGCAACCCCGACGTCAAGGAGTAAATCCTTAACGAGATGACAACGGTGCCATCCGTTATCTAAGTGAAGGCAGGCGCCTTGGTCGCCGAGGAGCCGGGCAAAACGCTCATAGCGCTCTCCAGGAGCGTCGAATCGCCCATCTCGCTGAGGACCAGCGCGAGCGCGCCGAGCACCTCCGCACGGCCGCCCAGGGCCCCGGGGGCCAGTGAGAGCTGCCGGGCGGCGCTGGGGATCGCGTAGCGCGACACGGAGTCCCTGATGGGCGCGAGGACCAGCTCCCCGGCCTCCGCCAGATCGCCGCCGAGAACCACCCTGCTGGGGTTCAGGAGATTGCAGAGGTTGGCGATGCCGCTGCCGATGTACCGCCCGACGTCGGCGATCACCCGGCGGCAGCCCGGGTCGCCCTCGCGGGCCAGCTGGACCACCCGCTCCATGGTCAGATCGGGGCCGTGGCTGGACTGCAGCAGCGGCAGGACGTACCGCGCGGCGGTGAAGGTCTCCAGGCAGCCCCGGTTGCCGCAGCGGCACACGGGGCCCGACTCGTCGAGCGTGATGTGGCCGATCTCGCCGGCGGTGCCGCCGGGGCCCCGGTAGACCCGTCCGTCGATCACCAGGCCGGCGCCCACGCCGCTGGCCACCTTGATGTACGCGAGGTCCTTCACGCCCCGTCCGCTGCCCCAGACGAGCTCGCCGAGGGCGCCGAGGTTGGCGTCGTTGTCGACGTGCACGGGGACGCCCAGACGGGCGGAGAGCTCGTCGGCGGGGTTGATCCCGCTCCAGCCCGGCAGGATCGAGGTCGAGCCCAGGGTGCCCGAGGAGACGTCGATCGGGCCCGGTACGCCGAGGCCCACGCCGACGACCTTGTCCCGGCCGATCCCGGTGGCCTCGATGAGCCGGGTGACCAGCTGCTCGGCCCGGTCGAAGCCCTCCGCGGCCGAGGCGTCCACGTCCAGCGGCTCGGCCTCCTCGGCGAGCACCTGGTGGGCCAGGTTGCCCACCGCGACCCGCAGGTGCGTATGGCCGAAGTCGACGCCGATCACGATTCCCGCGTCGCCGCTGAGCGAGACGCTGCGGGCCCGGCGGCCCCCGGCGGAGGTCGGGGTGACGTCGACGGTCCCGCCGTCCTTCAGCTCCCGCACGATGTTGGAGACCGTGGCGGCGGACAGGCCCGTCGCCCGGGCGATCTCCGCCTGGGTGAGCGATCCGGCCATGCGCACGGCCCGGACGACCCGCTCCAGATTGGCCCGGTGCAGCGACGACTGCGACCCCGGAGTCTCCATTGACTCTCTCCACCCTATGACGTGTACAAGTTATGAACTCCAAGCTCCTTCGTGGGGCTTGTCGCCGTCAAGTCCTCGACGGTAGTCGAATCCGGAGGGAAAAGGTCCGGCCCCGGAGAGAAAGATCTCCGGGGCCGGACCGTCGAGCGCCTGTCTCGTTACTTGAGCGTGGCCGAAGTGAGACCCGCCTGGACCTGCCGCTGGAAGGACAGGTAGACCACCAGCATCGGGATCATGGCGATGGTCACCCCCGCGAAGAGCACCGGCAGGTCCGTCTCGTACCCCTGCTGCTGCTGGAGCTGGATGAGGCCCTGCGTCAGCACGTACCGCTCCGGATCGTCACCGCTCTGCGGCTGCATGAGCACGGTGGGCAGCACGAACTGGTTCCACTGCCCCAGCGTGTTGAAGATGCCCACGCTGAGCAGGCCCGGCTTGGCCATCGGCAGCATCACCTGGAAGAAGGCCCGGGTGTGCGAGGCGCCGTCCAGGATCGCGGCCTCGAAGACGGCCGTCGGCAGCGTCCTGAAGAAGGAGTGCATGAAGAAGACGGTGAACGGCATCGAGTACGCCACGTACACCAGGACCAGGCCCTGGTACGTGTTGAGCATCCCCAGCATCTTCACCATGAAGAAGAGCGGGACGAGCGCGAGGAAGACCGGGAACATCGCGCCGGCGACGAAGAAGTAGTAGACGGCCCGGTTGCCCCGGAAGCGGTAGCGCGCCAGGACGTACGCGGCCATGGAGCCGAAGAGCATGGTCAGCGGCACCGAGAAGACCAGGACGATCACGGTGTTGACGAAGTAGTCGCCGATGCCCTTGTCCCAGGCCCGGGAGAACACGTCGAGGGACCAGTTCGCCGGCCAGCCGAAGGCCGACCCGGCGATCTGGGAGTCGGTCTTGAAGGAGCTGAGCACCAGCCACAGCAGGGGCAGCACGATCAGCAGGGCCCACACGGCGAGGAAGCCGTGCGAGAAGACGTTCAGGACCGTGCCCTCGCGGGCCGGGCCGGGCGCCGGGGCGGAGCCCTTGCCCGCCGCGCGCTGCCGGGGCACGGAGCCCGCGCCGGCGGCCGGGCTCGCGTCGGACTTCTGGATGGGTGCAGTCATCGTGGGTTCTCCCGCTCAGAACTCGAGGCGCTCGCGGCGGGTGGCGCGCAGCGTGACCACGGACACGATCAGGGTGAGGAGCAGCATGATCACGCCCATGGCGCAGGCGTAGCCGCTCTTACCGAAGTAGAGGAAGTTGCGCATCATGACCGTCGACATGGTCTCGCTGGCGTGGTCGGGACCGCCGCCGTACTCGCCCTGGGTCATGGTGGAGACGAGGACGAACATGTCCATGGCGACGATGCCGAGGTAGACCCAGGCGGTCTGCACGGAGTCCCAGAGGAGCGGCAGGGTGATCCGGAAGAAGGACTGGGCCCGGCCGGCTCCGTCGATCAGCGCCGCCTCGTAGATGTCCCTCGGGATGGACTGCATGGCGGCGGAGAACAGCACCAGGTAGAAGCCGACGCCGTGCCAGACGACGACCGCCATGAGGGCCCAGAGGACGAAGTTGGGCTCGTTGAGCCATTCGACGGGCTGGTCGGCCTCGATGAGACCGGCCTTCAGCAGGAGGCCGTTGAGCATGCCGCCGGTGTCGCTGCGGTACACGGCGCCGAAGAGCACCGCGAGGATCGCCAGCGAGAGCACCTGCGGGAAGAAGTAGACGACCTTGTAGAACTTCGAGCCGGCGACACCCGCGACGCCGCCGGCCTTGCTGCGCCCGCCCGCGTTCACCATGAAGGCGAGGAAGAGGGCGAGCAGGATGGTGATCACCGGGATGAACACCAGGAACAGGATGTTGTGCCAGACCGCTCCGAGGAAGACGTCGTCGTCGAACAGCGCGACGTAGTTGTCGAGGCCGACGAAGGAGAAGGTCTGCGACTGGCCCTTCCAGTCGGTCAGCGAATAGCCGATCGTCTGGATGTACGGCCAGATGACGAAGACCAGATAGAGGGCCACGGGTATGAAGAGGAATCCCGTGACGAACTGGTACTGCCCTTTGCGCATGGCGTTCCTGTCCCTGATGTCCCGGCGGTGTTCCCGGCGTCGAGCTGAGGGCCGGTGGATCAGTCGCGGTGGTTGTTCTTGGCCGCCGGGTCCTTGGCGGCCTTGTCGACGGCGGCCTGGGCCCGCTTGAGCCATTCGGCGGGCTGGATGCGCTTGGCCATCAGCTCGTTGGAGGCGTTCTGGATCTCGGTGTCCATCTCGCTGTACCACTCGGTGTACAGGTAGCGGAACGTGTGGGAACCGGCCTTCTTGGAGACCTCGACCGTCGACTGCGTACCGGGGCGGAGCTTGACGCTCGGGTCCACGCCGTCGGCGAGGATGGTGAGCGAGTTGGCCTCCTTGGCGAAGAGGGTCGACCACTCCTTGGAGAGCATCATCCGCATGAACTCCTTCGCCTCGGCCGGGTTCTTGGCCTTGGCCGGGATGATGAAGGGCTCGCCGGAGCCCGCGCGGATCGCCTCGTACGGCATCTTGCTGCCGGGCAGCAGCGGCATCGGCATGAACTTCATGTCGAAGTCGGCCGGGGTCTGCTTCAGCTGCTCGTTCTCCAGCCAGGAGCCGGAGGTGATGAACACGGCCTTGTACTGGTTCCACCGGGTCTGGGACTCGGTGTGGGTGAGGCCGTTGGTGCCGGGCATGAGGTAGCCCTTCTCGACCACCTCGTAGATGGCCTCGACCGCCTCCTTGGCCGCGTCGGAGCCGACGAAGGCCTTGGGGTCGAGGTTGTCGATCGCCTTCATGGCCTCGAGACCGCCCTTCTTGGCGATCAGGTCCATGATGGCGACGTTGATGTAGTACGGGTACTTGCCCTGGTGGGCGAGGCCGCCGATGCCCTGGGCCGTGGCGTCCTTGCAGATGGCGAGGAACTCGTCCCAGGTCTTCGGCTCGGTCCAGCCCTTCTCCTTGAAGAGCTTGCCGGAGTACCACAGGCCCCACACCGTGTAGATGTAGTTGAGGGCGACCGTCTTGCCCTCCAGGACGCCCGCGTCGATGGTGCCCGGGATGAGGGTGTCGCGGACCTTCTTGGCCGGGTCGTCGACCGACGGCGCGTCGAGGACCTCGGCGAGGTCGAGCAGCTGGCCGTTCTTGTGCAGGACGTCGATCTTGATCTTCTGGGCGCCGGAGTCGTCGACGATGTCCGGCGGGTTGCCGGCGTTGAAGCGCGGCTGGAGCTTTCCGGTGATCTCCTGCGTGCCGGTGTGGGTGGCCGTGACGCCCCACTTCTTGTTGAAGCTGGCCTCCCACGCCTTGGCGTAGTCGTCGCCGTATCCGCCCTTGAAGACGACGACGTCGATCTTGCCGCCCTTGGCGACGCCGAACGGATTGTCCTTCGTCTTCTCACCCTTGGGCTTGTCGGCGCCCGTGTCGTCGCCACCGCTGGAGGCGCACGCGGACAGGAAACTCATGGTCGGCACCGAGATCAGACCGAGCGCGGCGGAACGCTTGATCAGATCGCGACGGCCGAGGCCCTCATGGTGCTGGGCGGAGGTGGATCCCATGCTCAAGTCCTCGCCTTCATTCAGGACTCAGGCGGTGTACCGGTCGCCCGTACAGAGCTCGCCACAGGCGAAGGGCCCCGCCACCGCGGTCAATTGCAGCTGGGTCGTGCAGGCGTCGGGCCGTCGTTGGCATTGGTACGACGGGCGGGACGCCGACAGGTATAGTCCACTTCCCGCCACCGGAGCAAGATCGAAACCAGCTTTCTCCGGCAGTCTTCTCCGAGTTGAGACCTGCGGGATATCCGCGGCGCTTCTGCCCCGTTTCCTCCCTCGGATTGCCGTCAACACCCTTGACACCGCCCGCCACTTGGCTTCCCATGGGACCTTGCGCGGTCACGTTGACAACGTTGTCTAGAACCAGCGGCAGGAGTGGCGACACGGCATGCAGACCGTAATTCGCACCCGGGCACAGGCCGGGCACCCCCGACTCAGAGCGGTCTCCCTGGCGGCCTCGGCCGCATTGGTACTGAGCCTCACCCCCTCGGTGGCACAGGCGCTTCCGGGCCAACCGGACGCTTCGGTACGGGAGTTCACCACCTCCTTCGAAGCGGACGAATCCCAGCCGACCTGGCGGAACACCGTCGAAGTCGGCCCGGACGGAAAGAAGCGGACAAGCGGGGTCGACGGCGGCTTCGTCACCGGCATACCGGGCAACGTCACCGACAAGGTGGTGGCCCTGCGCGCCAGCGGCGAGCACGCGAGCGCCGGCGAGGTCAAGGAGAACCTGGTCGACCTGCAGCCCGGCACCAAGTGGCTGGTCTTCGAGCCCACCGCCTGGATCGAGTTCGACCTCGACTCGCCGGTCAGACTCGCGACGTACGCCATGACCTCGGCGAACGACGCCGCCGAGCGCGACCCCCGCGACTGGACCCTCAAGGGCTCGGCCGACGGCAGGGAGTGGACGGTCCTCGACACCCGCTCCGGCGAAAGCTTCGCCAGGCGCTTCGAGACGAGGTCGTACGACATCGCGGGGGCCTCGACGGCCTACGCCCACTACCGCCTGGAGATCAGCAAGAACGCGGGCGCGGGCCTGACCCAGCTCTCCGACGTTCAGTTCTCGAACGGGGACACCTCCGCCCCCGTCCCCGAGGAGATGCGCAGCCAGGTCGACCGCGGCCCCAGCGGCTCCCCCACCTCCAAGGCCGGCGCGGGCTTCACCGGAAAGCGGGCACTGCGCTACGCAGGCACCCACAAGGGCGAGGGCCGGGCCTACTCGTACAACAAGGTCCTCGACGTCGACACCCCGATCGTCCGGGACACCGAACTGTCGTACCGGATCTTCCCGTCGATGTCCGAGACCGACCTGAACTATCCGGCCACGAACGTCTCCGTGGACCTGGCCTTCACCGACGGCAGCTACCTCAGCGAGCTCGGCGCCACCGACTCCCACGGCGGCCGCCTCACCCCGCAGGGCCAGGGCGCCGCCAAGCGCCTCTACGTCAACCAGTGGAACCAGGTCACCGCCCGGATCGGCGAGGTCGCCGACGGGAAGACCGTGGACCGGATCCTGGTGGCGTACGACTCCCCCAAGGGCCCGGCGAAGTTCCAGGGCTGGATCGACGACCTCTCCCTGGCCCCGAAGGCCCCGGAGCAGCCGCTCGACCGGCCCTCCGACTACGCCTCCACGACCCGCGGCACCAACTCCTCCGGCTCCTTCTCGCGCGGCAACACCTTCCCCGCCACCGCCGTCCCCCACGGCTTCAACTTCTGGACGCCGGTGACCAACTCCGCGTCCCAGAGCTGGATCTACGAGTACGCGCGGGGCAACAACGCCGACAACCTGCCCACCCTGCAGGCGCTGGCCGCGAGCCATGAGCCCAGCCCGTGGATGGGCGACCGGCAGACCTTCCAGGTGATGCCCTCGGCCGCCGCCGGCACCCCGCCGGCCGACCGGACGGCCCGCGCGCTCGCGTTCCGCCACGAGAACGAGACGGCGAAGCCGCACTACTACGGCGTCACCTTCGAGAACGGCCTGAAGGCGGAGATCGCCCCGGCCGACCATGCGGCCGCGATGCGCTTCACCTACCCCGGCGACGACGCGAGCGTCGTCTTCGACAACGTCACCGACCAGGGCGGGCTCACCCTCGACCCGGAGACCGGCTCCTTCACCGGATACTCGGACGTGAAGAGCGGCCTGTCCACCGGCGCGGGCCGGATGTTCGTGTACGGCGTCTTCGACGCGCCGGTCACCGCGTCCGGGAAGCCCGCCGGGCAGGGCGGGCCGGGCGAGCCCGCCGAAGCCGGTGTGAAAGGCCACTTCCGCTTCGACGCGGGCGCCGACCGCACGGTGACGCTGCGGCTCGCCACCTCGCTGATCTCCGTCGAGCAGGCGAAGGCGAACCTCGCCGACGAGATCCCGGAGGGCACCGGCTTCGACACCGTCCGGGAGCGGGCCCAGGACGCCTGGGACCAGGTGCTCGGCCGGGTCACCGTGGAGGGCGCCGACCACGACCAGCTCGTCACCCTCTACTCCAGCCTCTACCGGCTCTACCTCTACCCCAACTCCGGCTTCGAGAAGGTGGGTCCGGGCTACCGCTACGCCAGCCCGTTCTCCCCGCCGGCCGGGCCCGACACCCCGACCCGTACCGGCGCGAAGATCGTCGAGGGCAAGGCGTACGTCAACAACGGCTTCTGGGACACCTATCGCACGACCTGGCCGGCCTACTCCTTCCTCACCCCGAACAAGGCGGGCGAGCTGGTCGACGGCTTCGTGCAGCAGTACAAGGACGGCGGCTGGATATCCCGCTGGTCCTCCCCCGGCTACGCCGACCTGATGACCGGCACCTCCTCGGACGTGGCCTTCGCCGACGCGTACGTCAAGGGCGTCGACTTCGACGCGGAGGCGGCGTACGAGGCGGCGCTGAAGAACGCCACGGTCGTCGCGCCGAGCCGCGGCGTGGGCCGCAAGGGCATGGAGACCTCGCCCTTCACGGGCTACGCGTCGACCGGGACCCACGAGGGCCTGTCCTGGTCCCTGGAGGGCTACCTCAACGACTACGGCATCGCGAGGATGGGCCAGGCGCTCTACGAGAAGACCGGCGACAAGCGGTACAAGGACGAGTCGGCCTACTTCCTCAACCGGGCCCGCAACTACGTCTCCCTCTTCGACGCGAAGGCGGGCTTCTTCCAGGGCCGCGACGCCACCGGCGCCTGGCGGGTGCCCTCGGCCTCGTACGACCCGCGGATCTGGGGCTACGAATACACGGAGACCAACGGCTGGGGCTACGCCTTCACCGCCCCGCAGGACTCCCGCGGCCTGGCCAACCTGTACGGCGGGCGCGCGGGCCTCGGGCAGAAGCTGGACGCGTACTTCGCGACGCCGGAGACGGCGAGCCCCGACTTCGCCGGCTCGTACGGCAGCGTCATCCACGAGATGACCGAGGCGCGGGACGTGCGGATGGGCATGTACGGCCACTCCAACCAGGTCGCCCACCACGTGCCGTACATGTACGACGCGGCCGGGCAGCCGTGGAAGACCGCGGAGAAGGTCCGCGAGGTCCTCTCCCGCCTGTACACGGGCAGCGAGATCGGCCAGGGCTACCACGGCGACGAGGACAACGGCGAGCAGTCGGCCTGGTTCCTGTTCTCGTCGCTCGGCTTCTATCCCCTGGTCATGGGCAGCGGGGAGTACGCGATCGGATCGCCGCTCTTCACGAAGGCGACCGTACGGATGGACAACGGCCGCACGCTGGTCGTCGAGGCGCCGCGCAACAGCGCCCGCAACATCTACGTCCAGGGCGTGAAGGTGAACGGGAAGCGGTGGAACTCCACCGCGCTGCCGCACGACCTGCTGGCCAGGGGCGGCCGGCTGACGTTCGACATGGGCCCGGAGCCGTCGGCGTGGGGCACCGGATCCTCGGCGGCCCCGGTCTCGATCACGAAGGACGGCGAGGTGCCGGCGCCGCGGGCGGACCTGGTCACCGGCCCGGGTGCGCTGTTCGACGACACGTCGGAGACGGCGGGTGCCCTGACCGTGGCCGTGGACCTGCCGGTGGCGAAGCCGGTCCGCGCCGTCCAGTACACGCTGACCTCGTCCGTACGCGACAGGGCGCCGGCCGGCTGGGTGCTCCAGGGCTCGGCGGACGGGACCACCTGGAAGGACCTGGACCGGCGGACCGGTGAGTCCTTCGCCTGGGACCGCCAGACCAGGGTCTTCTCGGTGCCGAAGCCGGGCTCGTACGCGAAGTACCGCCTGGTGCCGTCGGTCACCGGAGGTGTCCTGGCCGAGATCGAGCTGCTCGGCTAAGCAGCGCCCGGGTTCAGCCCTCCCCGTACTCCCGGTCGTGCACGGGCGCGGCCGGGAGTTCGCGTTCCAGGGACTCGCGGTAGCGCACGCAGCCGCGCAGGAACCGGGGCCAGGGCGGCACGGCGACCTCGGGGGCGACGGGTTCGGGCAGCAGGCCCCAGAGCTGGGGGTGGTGCCAGCACAGGTCGTGGCCCGAGCTGTCCCGGTGGGCGCGGATGCCCGCGCGCAGCCGCTTCACCTCGGCGAGGAGCGCGTCGCGGTCGAGCCGGTCCAGATCGGAGTCGGGGTCGTCGTCGAGGTCCATGGCGCGCAGGATAGGAGCCCGCGCGAACGCGGACCGGCCGCCACCCCGAGGGGGTGACGGCCGGTCCGGTGTTCCGGTCCGATCGGGCGTCGATCAGCCGCGGATCAGGTTGCGCAGCACGTACTGCATGATGCCGCCGTTGCGGTAGTAGTCCGCCTCGCCGGGGGTGTCGATGCGGACGACCGCGTCGAACTCGACACCGGTGTCGGTGGTGACCTTGACCGTGCTCGGGGTCGTGCCCTCGTTCAGCTCGGTGATGCCGGTGATGGAGAAGGTCTCCTCGCCGGTCAGACCGAGGGAGTCGGCCGACTGACCGGCCGGGAACTGCAGCGGCAGGACGCCCATGCCGATGAGGTTCGAGCGGTGGATGCGCTCGTACGACTCGGTGATGACGGCCTTGACGCCGAGGAGCGCGGTGCCCTTGGCCGCCCAGTCACGGGACGAGCCGGAGCCGTACTCCTTGCCGCCCAGGATGACCAGCGGGGTGCCGGCTGCCTGGTAGTTCTGCGAGGCGTCGTAGATGAAGGAGACCGGGCCGCCCTCCTGCGTGAAGTCACGCGTGAAGCCGCCCTCGGTGCCCGGCGCGATCTGGTTGCGCAGGCGGATGTTGGCGAAGGTGCCGCGGATCATGACCTCGTGGTTGCCTCGGCGCGAGCCGTAGGAGTTGAAGTCACGACGCTCCACACCGTGCTCGGTGAGGTACTTGCCGGCCGGGGTGTCGGCCTTGATGGCACCGGCCGGGGAGATGTGGTCGGTGGTGACCGAGTCGCCGAGCTTCGCCAGCACGCGGGCGCCGGTGATGTCGGTGACCGGGGTGGTCTCCATCGTCATGCCCTCGAAGTACGGGGGCTTGCGGACGTAGGTGGACTCGGTGTCCCACTCGAAGGTGTTGCCGGTCGGGATCGACAGCGCCTGCCACTGGGCGTCGCCCGCGAACACGTCCTGGTAGGACTTCGAGAACATGTCCTCGCCGATGGCGTTGGCGACGACGTCGTTGACCTCGGCCTCCGACGGCCAGATGTCCGCCAGGTAGACCGGCTTGCCGTCCTGGTCGACGCCGAGGGCGTCCTTGGTGATGTCCACCTTCATGGAACCCGCGAGGGCGTACGCGACGACCAGCGGCGGGGAGGCCAGGTAGTTCATCTTGACGTCGGGGTTGATGCGGCCCTCGAAGTTGCGGTTGCCCGAGAGCACCGAGGTCACGGCCAGGTCGTGCTCGTTGACGGCCTTGGAGACCTCCTCCGGCAGCGGGCCGGAGTTGCCGATGCAGGTGGTGCAGCCGTAGCCGACGAGGTTGAAGCCGACCTTGTCGAGGTACGGGGTCAGGCCCGCCTTGTCGAAGTAGTCGGTGACGACCTTCGAGCCCGGGGCGAGGGTGGTCTTGACCCACGGCTTGCGGGTCAGGCCCTTCTCCACGGCCTTCTTCGCGACGAGCGCGGCGGCGACCATGACGTACGGGTTCGAGGTGTTGGTGCAGGAGGTGATCGCGGCGACGGTGACGGCGCCGTGGTCGATCTCGTAGGTCGAGCCGTCGGGGGCGGTCACCTGGACCGGCTTCGACGGGGCGCCGTTCGGGTGGTTCGCCGGGGCGTCGGAGGCCGGGAAGGACTCCTTGCCCGCCTCGTCCACGTCGTCGACGTAGTTGCGGACGTCCTGGGCGAACTGCGCGGCGGCGTTGGCGAGGACGATGCGGTCCTGCGGACGCTTCGGGCCGGCGATCGACGGGACGACCGTGGAGAGGTCGAGCTCCAGCTTCTCGGAGAAGTCGGGCTCGGCGGCCGGGTCGAGCCAGAGGCCCTGCTCCTTGGCGTACGCCTCGACGAGCGCGACCTGCTGCTCGGAGCGGCCGGTGAGCTTGAGGTAGTTCAGGGTCTCGCCGTCGATCGGGAAGATCGCGGCGGTGGAGCCGAACTCCGGCGACATGTTGCCGATGGTGGCGCGGTTGGCGAGGGAGGTCGCGGCGACGCCCTCACCGTAGAACTCGACGAACTTGCCGACGACGCCGTGCTTGCGCAGCATCTCGGTGATCGTGAGCACCAGGTCGGTCGCGGTGGTGCCGGTGGGCAGCTCGCCGGTCAGCTTGAAGCCGACCACGCGCGGGATCAGCATGGAGACCGGCTGGCCGAGCATCGCGGCCTCGGCCTCGATGCCGCCGACGCCCCAGCCGAGGACGCCGAGGCCGTTGACCATGGTGGTGTGCGAGTCGGTGCCGACGAGGGTGTCGGGGTACGCCTGGCCGTTGCGGACCATGACCGTACGGGCCAGGTGCTCGATGTTCACCTGGTGGACGATGCCGGTGCCCGGCGGGACGACCTTGAAGTCGTCGAAGGCGGTCTGGCCCCAGCGCAGGAACTGGTAACGCTCGCGGTTGCGGCCGTACTCCAGCTCGACGTTCTGCGCGAACGCGTCGTTGGTGCCGAACTTGTCGGCGATGACGGAGTGGTCGATGACCATCTCGGCCGGGGACAGCGGGTTGATCTTCGCCGGGTCGCCGCCGAGCGCTGCGACGGCCTCACGCATGGTGGCGAGGTCGACGACACAGGGCACGCCGGTGAAGTCCTGCATGATCACGCGCGCCGGCGTGAACTGGATCTCCTGGCTCGGCTGGGCCTGCGAGTCCCAGCTGCCGAGGGCCCGGATGTGGTCGGCGGTGATGTTCGCGCCGTCCTCGGTGCGGAGGAGGTTCTCCAGCAGGACCTTAAGGCTGTAGGGGAGCCGGGCAGAGCCCTCCACCTTGTCCAGGCGGAAGATCTCGTAGGACTCGTCACCCACGCGCAGCGTGGCGCGGGCGTCGAAGCTGTTCGCCGACACGACAGTCTCCTTCATAAGTGTGCGCGTTCCACCACATCCTGCCGCCACGTACTCGTCGTCGATCCGCTAAGGTAAGGCTAAGTTAGGTAATCCTTACCGGGGTGGCGGCAGCGGTGCGCCTCGGCAGATATCTCGATGTCGAGATAACTCTAGTACATCACCGGCGGTCGGTCATGCCCGGCAGGCACGTGACCGCCGTCATGCCGTGATGGTCGTCGTCACGTTGCGGTGACGGCCGCCGCGACGGTCGCCGTGAAGCGGGCCGGGTCGTCGAGCCAGGGATAGTGGCCGGCCCCGCGCTGGACGACGAGGGTGGCCCCGGGGAAGAGTCCGGCGAACTCCGCGACCGCGCTGGGCGGACTGTTCAGATCGAACTCCCCCGCGAGCAGCAGGACCGGGGAGGCGAAGGCGCCGAGCGCCGCGCGGGTCGCGGGCGGATCGAAGGCACCCTCGGCCCCGAAGCGGGCGACGGCCTCGGGATTCCCGGGGCGGCCGGCGTCGTGATGGCGGCGGGCGGCGGCGTCCCAGCGGCCGTACACGAAGGGGGCGACGGCCTCCCAGTCGGCGCCGGTGCCCGCGGCGATGGCCTCCAGGGCGGCGAACGCCTCCGGAAACCACGGCTCGTCCTCGCGCAACAGCGCGAGGGCACGCCGGGTCTCGCCGCTGATGTCGATGCCGACGGCCCGGGTGCCGGGCGCGACGAGGACGAGCCGGGCGACGCGGTGCGGGTGACGGGCGGCGTACTGGGCGGCGATGTTCGCGCCGGCGGAGTGGCCGAGCAGGTCGACGGCGTCGAGCCCGAGGTGGACGCGCAGGGCCTCGATGTCGTCGACGAGACGGTCGCAGCGGTAGGAGGCGGGGTCTTCGGGGACGGCGGACCGCCCGGTGCCGCGGAGGTCCGGGAGGACGAGGGTGCGGTGGGCGGAGAGGCCGCCGAGGTCTCCGAGGTACGCCGAGTCGGCGGGGCCGCCGGGGACGCAGAGGAGCGGGGCGCCGGAGCCGTTCAGTCGGTAGGCGAGCCGGGTCCCGTCGGGCGCGGTGTGGAAGTCCATGGGGACACCCTGGCATGCCATAACCAGGTTCTACAACCAGGTTATGGGATCAGCGGGGGTCCGGTGTATAACGGCGTAATGGCAGCCGAGGAGCACGTGACCGACGAGACCATGACCGAGGAGCAGGTCGCCCGGATGTTCGCCGGCATGAACGAGGTCATCCGCGCGGGCGAGGAGATGCGGACTCTGCGCGCCGAGATGATCCAGCTGTTCGCCGGCCTCGGCTGGACCCAGGACCGGCTGGCGAGGCTCGCCGGGATGAGCCAGCCGGCCGTGTCCAAACAGGTGGCCAAGGCGCGGGCGGGCGAGGCGGCGGACCCGGCGGACCTCTCGCTCGACCAGCACGACGCGCCCTGGCTCGAAGGCCGCCTGTGGGGCCTCGCGGAGGAGATCGCGGAGACGGTCGGCGAGGCGGCCCACTGCTCCCGCCACGTCCACGCCCTGACCCGGGGCAGGAAGCGCTTCACGCCGCAGAACGTGGACGCACTGCGACGCCTGGTCGAGGAGGACCTGCGAGCACACCGAACGGACCTGACGGCCGGCCACCAGCAGGTGTACGACAGGATCGCCCGCGGCCTCGACGTACTCGCGACGAAGGGCGAGGCCGGAGCCGGCCCGGCGTCGGCACGCCGCACACTGGCCTGCCAGATCCAGCGCGTGAGACTGAAGGACGCGTGAGCCGCCGAAGCCTCGTGCGCCCACTGAAGCCTCGCGAGTCGCTGAAGCCTCCTGCGCCGCTGAAGCCTCCTGCGCCGGCGAAGCCTCCTGCGCCGCTGAAGCCTCCTGCGCTGGCGAAGCCTCGCACGCCGCCGACCACCCGTACGGACGCGGCGTGATGGCAGAAACCGGGCCAACATAGGACGATCGAGACATGTTCAGCGGCGCGCATGTGATTCTCTACACCCGGGACGCGGACGCGGACCGCACGTTCCTCAAGGACGTCTTCGGCTTCGAGCACGTGGACGCGGGGCGCGGATGGCTCATCTTCAAGCTGCCACCGGCCGAGATCGCCGTGCATCCGACGGACGGCGAGCCGAAGCACGAGGTGTATCTGATGTGCGACGACATCGCGGAGACGCTGAAGCAGCTGGAGAACCGCGGAGCGGAGATCTCACGCCCCATCAGCGACCAGGGCTGGGGTCTGCTCGGCGCCGTGCGGCTGCCGAGCGGGACCGAACTGCCGCTGTACGAACCGCGTCACCCCGTTGCCCACAGCCTGTCACCCTGATGGCCTACCCCACCGCGAGTGTCATCTCATATCTGAGATAACGTGACGCCATGGCAGACGACTACCTCGTACGCATCGGCAAGCTCATCCGTGACGCCCGCCAGCACCGCGGATGGACCCAGACCCAGCTTGCGGAAGCACTCGGAACCAGCCAGAGCGCCGTCAACCGGATCGAGCGCGGCAACCAGAACATCAGCCTTGAGATGATCGCCCGTATCGGCGAAGCCCTCGACAGCGAGATCGTCTCTCTCGGTTACGCCGGCCCCATGCACCTGCGGGTCGTCGGCCGCCGCCGGCTCTCCGGCTCCATCGACGTCAAGACGAGCAAGAACGCGTGTGTCGCGCTGCTCTGCGCGACGCTCCTCAACAAGGGCCGTACGGTGCTGCGCCGGGTGGCGCGCATCGAAGAGGTGTTCCGCCTCCTGGAGGTCCTCAACTCCATCGGCGTACGCACCCGCTGGATCAACGAGGGCGTCGACCTGGAGATCGTGCCGCCCGCCGAGCTGGACATGGAGTCCATCGACGCGGAGGCGGCGATCCGCACCCGCTCCATCATCATGTTCCTCGGCCCGCTGCTGCACCGCATGGACCGCTTCAGGCTGCCGTACGCCGGCGGCTGCGACCTCGGTACGCGCACGATCGAACCGCACATGATCGCGCTGCGCCGCTTCGGCCTCGACATCACCGCCACCGAGGGCCTGTACCACGCGCAGGTCGAGCCGTCGGTCTCCCCCGACCGCCCGATCGTCCTGACCGAGCGCGGCGACACGGTGACCGAGAACGCCCTCCTGGCGGCCGCCCGCCACGACGGCGTGACCGTCATCCGCAACGCCTCCTCCAACTACATGGTCCAGGACCTGTGCTTCTTCCTGGAGGCGCTCGGCGTACGGGTGGAGGGCATCGGCACCACCACGCTGACCGTGCACGGCGTGCCGCAGATCGACGTGGACGTCGACTACTCCCCCTCCGAGGACCCGGTCGAGGCGATGAGCCTGCTGGCCGCGGCCGTGGTCACCGAGTCCGAACTCACCATCCGCCGGGTCCCGATCGAGTTCATGGAGATCGAGCTCGCGGTCCTGGAGGAGATGGGCCTCGACCACGACCGCTCCGCCGAGTACCCGGCGGACAACGGCCGCACCCGCCTGGTCGACCTGACGGTCCGCCCCTCCAAGCTGGAGGCGCCGATCGACAAGATCCACCCGATGCCGTTCCCGGGCCTGAACATCGACAACGTCCCCTTCTTCGCGGCCATCGCGGCCACGGCCCAGGGCAAGACCCTCATCCACGACTGGGTCTACGACAACCGCGCCATCTACCTCACCGACCTCAACCGCCTCGGCGGCCGCCTCCAACTCCTCGACCCCCACCGCGTCCTGGTCGAGGGCCCCACCCGCTGGCGCGCCGCCGAGATGATGTGCCCCCCGGCCCTCCGCCCGGCCGTCGTCGTCCTCCTCGCCATGATGGCCGCCGAGGGCACCTCGGTCCTCCGCAACGTCTACGTCATCAACCGCGGCTACGAGGACCTGGCGGAGCGCCTGAACTCGGTGGGCGCCCAGATCGAGATCTTCCGGGACATCTGAGGGATTAGGCATAACGGGACAAAGGCCACCTGCGGCAATGCCTCGCGGAACCGACCCCTGACCTGCGGAAACACTTCTCGCAAACCTCCGACGTCTTCCAGAAGTTTCCAGCACCTTGTGCAACAGGTGTGCAATGGGCGACCGATTCCCTGACGGTGAGTCAGGAGAATCTGAGGCCCCCTCACTCTTCACGGAGCATGAGGGGGCCTCTCGCGTTTTGGAGCGATTTGCCCCCTCTGAGCAGTGGAGCGACCTCCACCTTGCGTCTTTCGCCCTTGCCGGGGCTCGGAACGCTTTCCACGGAGTACACCCGTGAACGCGCCCATTACGCGGTGCGCTGCACCGTAGTGACACTCCCCATCGCGGGAGTGGCCGCCGCGTCGCGGCTGCTCGACGGCACGGTGCTCCTCATCTCCACCCTCGGCGCCATGACCGCGTGCTGGGCGCGGGGACCCCGGCCCTTCGAGCTCACGGTGCGCCCGGTGCCTGCGCCGCTAACCGGAATCACAGCCCACAAGGAAGGCCGACATGCCCAGCCCCGACCCCGCCAAGGCCGCCATCGCCGCCGCCGAGGCCGTACGCAAGATCAACCACGCGAGCCTCGACGGCACGCTTACCGCCCCGCAGATCTCCAGCACGATCCAGGGCCTCGTGGCCATGGTGGACATGCCTCCCGCAGGCTCTCGAAGAGCTCGCCGCCCAGCTCCGCCGCCGCCAGGACCAGGGGCAGGTCCGGATGGACGCCGGCTCGCAACCCGGCGAAGCCGTCCGCGCGGTCGTGGCCTACCTCGACTACGCCAGAAGCGACCTGGAAGTCCTGTCCGCCTCCCTGCACAACGCCGCCACTCCGCTCTTCTCCGTGGGGCACGCCGAATCGAAGGAGACCGCCGCATGACCGACCCGATCCACTATCAGTGTCCCGAGCTGCACGACGGCCTGAGTGCCCCGGCGTGCGGCATCCACTCCTCCCGGCCCGAGTTCATTAGAGGCTCGGTCGACCGTCACGCGTGCGAGCACATCACCGACGCCGAGCGCGCCGAGCTGTACGCCGGCCGCGTCGCGGGCGCCTGGTCCCGAAGGGCGAGTGGTGACCCGCCGCGCGCTCGGGTCCGGCCCGAGCGCTCCCAGGCCCGCACCCGCCGTCCGGCAGGGATCCTCCCCGGTGGACGTGAGGCTGACGGGCGACGACACCGCAGTACGCCGCCTGGTCGCCGCCATGCAGTCCGCAGGGCACTGCGACCCGGCCAGTTTCCGGCCGATGCGCGACGGTGCCGGTACCCGCGCCTACCTGTCCGTGGTCGTCCATGCCGAGGACTGACCAGGCGTTGACCGTGGTCTCCAGTCGTCCCTGGATACGGCGGCCGGCGCCCGTCGGAACCTCACATGAGTGCGCCCGCGTCGTCTTGTCTCGATCCGTGCAACGACCACTTCGACTGTGAACATCTTGTGTAGCTTGAGCGGCGCTCCGTTCACCGCTCCTGGAGAAACTCGATGACGCAACCGCCGCCTGGCTACGGATACCCGCAGCAGCCCCCGCCCTACGGTCATCCGCCGTATCCGTATCCTCCTGCGCCGGTCCGGCGCTGGTGGCAGCACCCTGCGCTCATCATCACAGCCCTGATCATCTTCCCGCCCGGCGGGATCGCGCTCGCATGGCTCAGCCGCTGGAGCCAGACGAAGAAGATCATCGCGACCGTCCTTGCGAGCCTGTGGTTCCTGACGCCGTTCCTCGGCGATCCGCCGAAGGACCCGAAGGACGACGCCAAGCCGCAGGCCACAGCGACCGCCACGGCAACGGCCGAGACGACGGCCACGCCCACCCCGTCCGCGAGCCCGTCCCCCAGCGGACCGCCCAGCTATGTGGGTCAGAACCTCAAGCAGGCCAAGGCTGCCGCCTACGAGGCCGGGTACAACGCGATCTCCCACGACGCCTCGGACAAGGACGCCGGGCAATGGGACGATGACAACTGGAAGGTGTGCTTCCAGAACTCTGCGGCCAAGAAGGTCGGCTCGATGCCCACGCTCGACTTCGGCGTGGTGCGCAACGAGTGGCCGTGCCCCGCGACGGACGGCGAGCCGATCCCGTACCCGAAGATGCCGAAGGTCGTCGGCCAGACCTTCGAGAAGGCGTCCACAACGCTCAAGCCGCTCGCTCTCAAGGCGATCGAGGCGGACAGCGCCTACACCGACGTCACCCTCCCCGCCAGCGTCGACGACTGGACCGTCTGCTTCCAGGACCCGGAGGCCGGCAAGGAGATCGAGTATCCGCAGACGACGACGGCCTACCTCAAGGTAACGGCGCCCGGGACCGCGTGCCCGAAGACCGAGTTCACCGAACTGCACCCCGACCCGACGCCGCCCAGCACGGGTGACGACGAGTCCGACGGCTCCAGTTCCTCGTCTTCCGGAGGTTCTTCCCGGTCGGGCGGAGACAGCAGTGTCGCAACCGTCACCCCCGGTGCCTTCTGCTCCACGCCCGGGTCAACGGGCGTCAGCAAAAAGGGCGTCGCCTACACCTGCAAGGGCCCCGGTCAGGAACGCTGGCGCCGCTGATCCAGCACGAAGCCCCCGCCCCGCAGTGATCCGGACCAGCGGGGGCTTCGTCGTCTCAGATCACCGGCGGCCTGCCCAACCGGGTCATCCTCCACACAGTCCGCCACTGGATCGGACGCCGCGGCGGACACGGCACGCGCACGCCTTCGAAGAACCCAGCCCACCACTCTTTGAGCCCAGCCAGCGGGGGGCGCTGCACCAACGTGTAGGCCGCCCATGTCGCGAGGTACACAGGCACGAGGACGGCGGGCAGGTGGCGCTTGGCCAGCCAGACGCGGTTGCGGCCGGTGTTGTGGTAGTAGACCGCGTGACGGGACGCTTCAGTGCGCGGGTGGCGCAACAGCAAGTCCGCCCGGTAGTGGATCTCCCATCCCGCATCGAGAGCGCGCCAGGCGAAATCCGTCTCCTCATGGGCGTAGAAGAACGAAGCCGGGAAGTCGCCGACCTGGTTGATCACGCTCATCCGGATCGCGTGAGCGCCGCCGAGGTAGGTCGTGACCTCGCCGGAACTCTCAGGATCGGCGCCGCCCAGACGGGGCACGTGCCTGCGCTGGGTCCGGCCCTCTTCGTCGACGATCCGGAAACTGATCACGCCGAGGCGGGGGTTCTCGGCAAAGGCGCCCCGGACGAGCCGCAGGGTGTCGGCTCTCGGAAGAAGTCCGTCGTCGTCCAAGACCACCACGATGTCGACACCGCCATGCTCGCGGAGCCACTGCACGCCGGCGTTCCTGCCTCCCGGAATTCCGAGGTTCCCTGGAAGGTCAACGGCCGCGGCTCCGCCCGGGAGGTCGGCGAGTTTCACGCCCTGCCCCAGAACCACGACTGTCGCGGGGTCGCCTTCCTGGGCTGCCACCGACTCAAGGAGCGCGTGGAGTTCTGGTTCCCGGTCTCCCATGGTGATCACCACGACGCCGACCGTGGGCTCACCCGTGCTTCGGCCCGTCATGCCTGGGCCCGCAGCAGCTCCGCAGCGCGCTCACTCAAGCTCGCCGCTCCAGGGATGCTGCGCTTACGGTAGCCAGCCGCTGCCGCGCGAATGGACCTGATCTCCTGCCTGTTGCGGTCGGAGACCACGCCGTCCATGAAGTCCAGCGACCGGCTCCACAGCCCCACGGCTTCCTCGTGGCGGTGCTGAGCGGCCACCGACTTTCCGAGGTTCACCATGGTGAGCCCGTGAACGCGCTGGTACGTGCCCGGAGTCCGGCCGGCCAGCGCTGTGCGGTAATGCCGTTCGGCTGCCGAACAGTCCTTCATCGCGGTCAGCGTCTTACCCATGTGCGAGGCGACCGTGGCCGCAACCGGGCCGGAAGCGGCGGCGTACGAAGGCACCGGCTCCTTCGTGTCCGACAACGCGTCCTCCGCAGCCAGCAGCGCCCGCGCCGCCTTCCCGCTCTCGTCGCTCGTCCCATACGCCCTGGCGCAGGTGACCAGCAGCAGGGCCTCGGTCTGACGGTCCACCTTCCCCGACGCGCGCCGCAGCGCCTCCTCCGCGAGCTGGACGCAGGAATCAGGGTGGCCGAGGTCGAGCGCCTGGTGGGTCATGGCCCGCATCATCCACGCGGCGTGTCCGTATGGATCGGCCTCGCAGGCGAGTTGGTAGCCGAGCAAGTAATACTGCTGGGCTGCGCCTTCGCGGCCGAGATCGTGGTGCTTCCAGCCGACAAGGGTCGCCAACTGGGCAGCCGCCCCGAACGCCTGCCCCCGCACCGCATCGGAGGGGAACCTCCCCTCCAGCATGGGGACCACGGTGTCGGTGAGGTACGCGGTGACCGTCGTCAGGCCGTGCCCGCCGCCCAGTCGTTCGTCCGCGCTCCGGAAGGTTTCCGTGAGCTGGCGGACGACGGAGACCTCTTCGGCTCCGATGCGGGATCCGGTGCTGGCCGCTTTGAGGGTGGCGGCGACGGCTTCGTGGTCGTAGGCGAGTGGGAGGCCGACCGCGGCCGTAGCGAAGGCTGCATGGAGGAATCCCCTGCGACGGAGCATCACGGCTCTCCCGAGGTCGGTGGCGGTGGCTAGCGGGTCGGCGCCCATGGCCTCTCCGATGCCTGCGCAGCCTAGACCGATCTCGGGGAGCGTCACCTTCCGCTTGATCTTTCGTGACAGAGCCTCGGCGATATATGCGTGAGTCTGACCGTTCGGCGTTCCGCCAGCGACCCAGTAGGCGATTGCCGACGGCGCGGTGCTCAGGGTTTCCCCGGCCTCCGCCGCGACGGCGCGGATCTCACGGGCCAGCGATAAGTACGTGATCCCGGCGTCGGCGATGACGGCTGCTAAGGCCGTATTCGGTGTCCGGCTCCCCGTCAATTCCTGCCCCCTCAAACGATCTTGAACGGCTTGAACGGGTTCCTGATGGGGACACGGTACCCGCACAGCGTGATCGCCGGTTCACTGATTGCACGCCCCCGGAGGTCGAAGGACCCTCCGGGCGGCTCCCCCGAAGCAGTGGGCCGCGGCAGCGTCCCGCCCGTCGCACACCGCGGCCCATTGCGCCGACTTCACTCGCAGGAGTGCGCGATGACCACGCCCCTCCCCCAGGAGCCCGCTGAGCCGCCGGAGTACGGCGTCCCGAGCCCGCAGCTCACGGCCCGCGCCGCTACCGGCTTCGAGAAGTTCCTCGCGAGGGGCGAGGACGACCGGGCCGACACGGAGGACGTCTGATGTACCCCGTCGGCCCCGACGGCTACGAGGACCACCCGCTCCTGCACCACCAGGTCCGCGACATCGCGAGCCGCGGCGAGGGGGAGCTGACCGCCGTCACGCACGAGCTGCACAGCGACGGTCGCGTGGTGCGCGTAGCTCACATCCGCCCGGCCAACGGAGTCGAGTGGACCACCGCGGCCGGCAACGTCCAGGCCGTGCCGTGACCCGGTTACGCCGCTGGGGCTGTCGCCAGCACCTCGGCGTCCTTGCGTACATCACCGTCGCCACCACCGCCGTTGTCGCGCTGGCCGTCGCCGGCACGCCCGGCGGATAGTTCACAGATTTCCGCCCGCCGATCAGGGACGGAGCGGATGCACCACCAGGCACCACTCGAAAGACCGTCGAGAGGAGCACCACCATGAGCACCACCACCATCGAGCGCCGCGAGCTCGGCCGCTTCCTGGCTGTCGCCGGGAAGCAGTTCACCGATGGCAAGGGCCCCGCCGAGATGTTCTCCCGCGCCGTGGATGCCGAGTGGCACGAGCTGCTCGGCACCCCCGAGTACGCGGCGTTCAGCACCGAGCACGCCGGGAGCATCCTCGGCCACCGCGAGATGAAGGGCTCCGGCCTGATCGGCTGGGTGGCCTCGTACGAGGAGGCGTACGGCCCGCTCCCCGAGATCTGGTTCACCGACGCCTACGGCGTCCTCGACGAGACCGCGCTCGCCCGCTACCGCGAGACCGGCACCGTCGTGGCCGAATGGGACTGCGGCCCGACCACCGGCGACGGGGACGACGCCGCGCCGGGCAGCCGGTGACCCTCGCACGCACTGACGGAGCGTCCCGGCCCACCGCTGGGGCGCTCCGCCTCGTCGAGGCCGGCACCACCAGCCCGCGGTCTGTCGACGTCTCCGGGTATGCGCGGCAGATGACGGCCCACTGTCCCTATCTGGCTCCGTCTCTGGAGCGCGGGCTGACGACCTGGACCGTGTATCGCGCAGACGGAGATGCCGACGCCGTGGAAACCGAGCTGTTCTACGCCGGGGCTCAGGCCGCCGAGTGGCTGCGCCCGCTGATCCACCGGCCCGGCGGGTCCTTCCGGTGCGAGAACATCGTCGTCTTGGGCGACGTCCCCGGTGCTCGGCACCGCGACCTGATGGCGTGGCCGCACTGGGTGCTCAAGAACCTTTACGGGCCCGTCGGGATCATGTTCGGGAAGTTCTACGCGGGCGAGGAGGAGAGCACGCAGACCGGCCGACGCCTCCCGATCGCGCCGGTCTCGTTCCTCCCTGTGCGAGCGGCCGTCCGCAGGCGCGACCCGCAGTTCCTCCACGCGACCCCTGACCTGGCCGCAGCGCTCGCCGTGGCCGGCGACGACGGCCGCGACGTGTTCGAACACCTCCCCAACGAGTGGCAGGAGATCCGCACATGGGCGAAGCGCTTCCTCCCCCCCGGTGCGGCCGTCGACCGGCTCAAGCACCACGTCGGCGAGCCCTTCGAAACCCGGCTCCTGAGCGACCGGCGCGGCTCGCGGGCCTGGAAAATCCACGGTCCCAAGGGCGCCGTCGCGGTGAAGGCGAACAACCCCGACGACGACACCGCCCGTGACAAGGCCGCCGAGATGGCCCAGGAGGACGACCACCTTCTCCGCCTCACCGACGCGGGCGCGCTCAGCTCCGGCTACCGAATCGACGCGGGGTCGTGGGAGGGCGGCCGGTGGCTCGCGGTGCGGTGGGTCGACGGCGTCCCCGTGTGGCGGGCGTTCGCCCTCGCGCGCGGCCCCGAGGGAGACCGGCAGTCGGTCCGCCCCTGGCTCCTCGGCATCGCCCGCACCTGGGCCGAGCACCTGGCCCGGATGCACGCCGCCGGATGGGCCCACGCCGACGTCCAGCCCACCAACACCCTGATCACGAACGACGGCCGCGCCGAGGTCATCGACTACGCCCTCGCCTGCGGCCCCGACGACGGCCCGCGTCTCCCGTACCGGGGCGCACTCACGCACACCACCGCCCCCGAGATCGCCGACGCCATCCTCTCCACCACCCCGGACACCCATATCCAGGCGGAGCCCGCGGCCGACGTCTGGGGGCTCGGCGCGTCCCTGTTCTGGTGCTGGACCGGTCAGCGGCCGGTCGCCTACGCGGACGACACCCCGCGCGAGAACAAGCTCCGCGCCATCGCGAAGGCCGTAACGATCCAGCTCGATCGCGCCCGGCCGTGGCCGTTCGGCGAGTTCGAGGACGCGATCCGCGCGTGCCTGGCCCCGGCGCCGCAGGACCGGCCCACCGCGAAGGAGCTGATCGCCGCATGGTGACGCTGCGCGCCCTGACCCTCGACGACGCCGAAGCCCTCACCCGCGTCTACAGCGGGGCCTCCGTCCGGTACACCACCGGCCAGGCCCTCACCCGCGACGAGGCCCAGGAGAAGGTCCGCACCGCGCTCGCGCGAGCCGCCGGAACCCTGCGGGCGCAATGGAGCTGGGGCATCCTCATCGACGGCGAGATGATCGGCCTGGCCGCCCTGCGTCGGCGCTCGCCGACCATGGCCACCGTCAGCTACATCCTCCGTGAGGACACCTGGGGCCGCGGCTACGCCACCCGCGCCGTCCAGGAGCTCGTCACCTTCGCATTCACCACCGCCGGCCTCGAATCCCTCAGCGCGCAGCACCACCCCGACAACCCCGCCTCCGGACGCGTCCTGGCCAAAGCCGGGTTCACCAGCACCGGAACCTCCGACGTGCGCGCCGAGAACGGCTCCGTCCTCTCCTACCCGGTCTATGAACTACGCCGCCCCTGAGCACTGCTCGAAGTTCCTCCCCCACGAGAAGGAGTCTTCCGGGACATCCAGGAAGCCGGACCCGCGAGTCACGGATCGAGACCCCGTCGCCCTTCACCCAGGGTGGCGGGGTCTCTCACGCGAGCGCGCAGGTCAGCTCGCGCCCGGGATCATCGCGCCGCCCTTGAGGCGTTCGATGTCCGAGGGGCGGACCTTGATGACGAAGATGGCGACGAAGGCGCCGATGACGGCGAAGATGGCCGCCGTGACGAAGCCCGCAGAGACGCCGGAGGTGAGGACCTGGTCGGCGTACGGTGCCGGGAGCTGGCCCGTTCTGGCGAACTCGGCCTTCTCCAGGGGGCCCGCCTGGGAGAGGAAGGCCGGCACCTGCACCTTCGCCTCGTTGCGGCTGTAGGTGCCGAAGACGGTGACCAGGATCGACAGGCCCAGCGAGCCGCCCACCTGCTGCGTGGCGTTGAGCAGGCCGGACGCGGCGCCGGACTCCCGCTGTTCGACGTTCGACAGCGCCATGATGGTCAGCGAGACGAACATGAGGCCCATGCCGAGGCCGAAGACGAGGATCGGCCCGAGGATGCTGCCCAGATAGGTGGATTGCACATCGGTCAGGGTCAGCCAGGAGAGGCCCGCCGCGGCGAGGAGGGAGCCCGTCACCATGAAGGGTTTCGGCCCGAACCGCGGAAGGAGGTTGGAGGTGAAGCCGGCGCCGACCGCGATGATGCCGCTGACCGGCAGGAACGCGAGGCCCGCCTGAAGGGGGCTGAATCCCAGGACCTGCTGCACGAACAGGGTCAGGAAGAAGAACATCCCGAAGATCGCCGCCGCCAGGCACAGCATGATGGCGTACGTGCCCGATCTGTTGCGGTCGGCGAACATGTGCAGCGGGGTGATCGGCTGTACCGAGCGGCGCTCGACCAGGATGAACACGCCCAGGAGCACGATCGCCGCCACGAACGAGCCGATCGTGTACGGATCGCGCCAGCCCTCCTGGGCGGCGCGGATGAACCCGTACACCAGCGCCACCATGCCGAGCGTCGACACCAGCGCACCGGTGAAGTCGAAGTGGCCTGGGTGGCGCTCGGACTCCTTGACGTGACGGGGGGTGAGGAACGCGATGAGGATCGCGATCGGCACGTTGACGAAGAAGATCCAGCGCCAGTCGAGCCATTCGACGAGCATGCCGCCCGCCACCAGGCCGATCGCGCCGCCGCCGGCCGAGACGCCCGCGAAGACGCCGAACGCCCGGTTGCGTTCCGGGCCTTCGTCGAAGGTCGTGGTGATCAGGGACAGCGAGGTCGGCGAGGCGATGGCGCCGCCGACGCCCTGGAGGGCACGGGCGCCGAGGAGTTGCCACTCGCTCTGGGCGAGCCCGCAGAACAGCGAGGCCAGTCCGAAGAGCAGGACGCCGAACATGAAGACCCGGCGCCGGCCGAGGATGTCACCGGCGCGGCCGCCGAGGAGCAGCAGGCCGCCGAAGGTCAGCGTGTACGCGTTGACCACCCAGGACAGGCTCGTGGTCGAGAAGTCGAGCGCGCTCTGGATGTGGGGCAGCGCGATGTTCACGATCGTGATGTCGAGAACGACCATCAGCTGACACGAGGCGATGACGAACAGGGCGATGCCCTTGCCGTCGCCGTCGTGCTTCCGGGCCACGGTCTGCTGCGGGGTCTTCGGCTGGGGGGTGCTCATGGCGCATCGCGCCCTCACCTGAGGGAGGGTGGGCCGGTCAGTCCACCTTTCGACCCTAAGCCAGCCCCCCACGGGTGACCAATCGATCTTCGGGGTGCCCGTCAGTCCAGTACGGCGAAGCCGTCCACCTCCACCAGGGCCTGTTCGTCCCACAGCCGTACGACGCCGATGACGGCCATCGCCGGATAGTCCCGACCGGCCAACCGGTGCCAGATGTGGCCCAGTTCGGCCGCGTGGCGGCGGTAGTCGGCGACGTCGGTGGCGTAGATGGTGACCCGCGCGAGGTCGGCGGGCGAGCCGCCGGCGTGCCGGAGGGCGGTGAGCAGGTTGGCGACGGCGGTCTCGAACTGCTCGGGCAGGCTATCCCCCGTCACCTTGCCGTCGCGGTCCAGGCTGGTCTGCCCGGCGAGGAAGACCAGGCGGGTGCCGGTTGCGGTGACGGCGTGGCTGAAGCCGATGGGCGGGGAGAGTTCGGCGGGGTTGTGGCGGTGCAGGCTCATGACGGGGCTCCTGCCGTGGGGGCCGTGGGGGGTTGGCGGTACAGCTCCTTCGCGATGATCGTGCGCTGCACTTCGGTCGCTCCCTCGTAGATGCGGGGTGCGCGGACCTCCCGGTAGAGGTGTTCGAGCAGATGGCCGCGTTGCAGGGCTCGGGCGCCGTGCAACTGGACGGCGGCGTCGACGACGTACTGCGCGGTCTCGGTGGCGAGCAGCTTCGCCATGGCGGCGCGCCGTGGCACGTCCGGGTCGCCGCGGTCGTACGCCTCGGCCGCCGCGTACACGAGGAGCCGGGCGGCTTCGGTACGGGTGGCCATCTCGGCGACCTGGTGGGCGACGGCCTGCAGATCGGCGAGGACGCCGCCGAAGGCGGGGCGGGCGGCGGTGTGGGCGAGGGTCGCGTCGAGGGCGGCCTGGGCCATCCCGACGGCGAAGGCGCCGACGCTCGGCCGGAAGAGGTTGAGCGTGTGCATCGCCACCCGGAATCCGCGCCCCGGCTCCCCGAGCACGTCCTCGGGCCCGACCCGCACGCCGTCGAAGACCAGGCTGCCGATGGCGTGCGGGGCGAGCATGTCCAGGGCCTGTCCGGACAGCCCGGGCCGGTCGACGGGCACGAGGAAGGCGGTGACGCCGCGGGAGCCGGAGCGGGTGCCCGCGTCCGCCGCCGGACCGTCGGCCCGGTCACCCGTCCCGTCGGCCCGGTCACGGGTCCCGTCGGCCCGGTCACCCGTCCGGGCGAACACCGTCGCGAAGTCCGCCTCCGGCGCGTTCGAGATCCAGCGTTTCTCGCCGTGCAGTCGCCAGCCGCCCGTCTCCGGGTCCGGGACGGCCTCCAGGGCCAGGGCGGCGGCGTCCGAGCCCGCGCCCGGTTCGGAGAGGGCGAAGGCCGCGACCGCGCGGCCCGCGACGACCTCGGGGAGCCAGCGTCCGCGCTGCTCAGGGGTACCGAAGGCGGCCACGGGGTGGGCGCCGAGGCCCTGGAGGGCGAGGGCGGTCTCGGCCTCGGTGCACGCGTGGGCGAGGGACTCGCGCATCAGGCACAGCTCGAGGGCGCCGGAGTCGAAGAGGCGGGCGAGCAGGCCGAGCTCGCCCAGCGCGGCGACGAGGGGCCGGTTGACGCGGCCGGGCTCGCCCTTGTCGGCGAGCGGCCGCAGCCGCTCGGCCGCGAGCGTCCGCAGCCGCGCACACCAGGTGGTCTGTTCCGGATCGAGCGAGAATGCCGGCATGTGGGCCCTCTCTGGCGCGCTCGCGCGCCGACGGCGGCTCGTACGGCTTGTACGGTTCGTCGCTTGCACGGTTCGACGCTTGCACGGGTTCGGCGCTTGCACGCTTGCACGGCCCGTCGCTTGCACGGCCCGTACGGCATGTATCGCGAACCGTTGACTGTCGTCACCATCACGATACGCTCGTTGGGCGACGGTCGACCCCGAATCGACGACCCCACCCGACAGGGGGACGGACGCATGGAGCTGTTGCCCTCGGCCCATCTGGACACCTTCGCCCGCGACCATCTGCCGCCCGCAGGCGAATGGCCGCGCCTCCTCTTCGAGCTGCCCGAGCTGGCCTACCCCGACCGGCTCAACTGCGGGGCCGAGCTGCTCGACCGTACGGTGGAACGATTCGGCGCCGAGCGGCCGGTGTTCCTCGACGGCGAGGGCGGCCGGTGGACGTACGGACAGCTGCGCGAGCGGGTCGACCGGATCGCCCACGTGCTCAGCTCCGACCTCGGCGTGCGCCCCGGCAACCGGGTGCTGCTGCGCGGCCCCACCACCCCGTGGCTAGCGGCCTGCTGGCTCGCCGTGATGAAGGCGGGCGCGGTGGCCGTCACCGTGCTCGCCCAGCAGCGGGCCCCCGAGCTCGCGGTGATCTGCGAGATGGCCCGCTGCAGCCACGCCCTGTGCGACGTGCGGGCGGTCGACGAGCTGGCCAAGGCGGAGGTGCCGGGGCTGCGCGTCACCCCGTACGGCGGCGACGGCCCCGACGACCTGCTCACCCTCGCCATCGGCAAGCCCGCGCGGTACGAGGCCGTGCCGACCGCCGCCGACGACGTGGCGCTGATCGCCTTCACCTCCGGCACCACCGGACGGCCCAAGGGGTGCATGCACTTCCACCGGGACGTCCTCGCCGTCGCCGACACCTTCTCCGCGCACGTCCTGCGGCCGGAGCCGGACGACGTCTTCGCCGGCTCCCCGCCGCTCGGCTTCACCTTCGGCCTCGGCGGGCTCGTCGTCTTCCCCCTGCGGGCCGGGGCGTGCGCGGTGCTGCTCGAACAGGCGGGCCCCAAACAGCTCCTCGCCGCGATCGACGAGCACCGGGTGTCGGTCCTGTTCACGGCGCCGACGGCCTACCGGGTGATGCTGGACGAGCTCGGCGCGCACGACCTCGGCTCGCTGCGGCGCTGCGTCTCCGCGGGCGAGAACCTGCCGGCGGAGACCTGGGAGGCCTGGCACGCCCGGACCGGCCTGAAACTGATCAACGGGATCGGCGCGACCGAGCTGCTGCACATCTTCATATCCGCCGCCGACGGCGACATACGCCCCGGCACGACCGGCCGGCCCGTGCCCGGCTGGGAGGCGCGGGTCATCGGCCGCAACGGGCGCGAGCTGCCGGACGGAGAGGAGGGGCTGCTCGCGGTGCGCGGCCCGGTCGGCTGCCGCTATCTCGCGGACCGGCGCCAGGCGGAGTACGTGCACGAGGGCTGGAACGTCACGGGCGACACGTACGTCCGCGAGCCGGACGGCTACTTCCGTTACGTCGCCCGCGCCGACGACATGATCATCTCGGCCGGGTACAACATCGCGGGCCCGCAGGTCGAGGAGGCGCTGATCGCCCACCCCGACGTGGTCGAGGCGGCCGTGGTGGGCCGGCCGCACCCGCTGCGCGGCCAGATCGTGGTGGCGTACACGGTGGTACGGGACGGGGTGCCGCGCGACGCCACGACGGCGGCGGCCCTGCGCGCCTTCGTACGGGCCCGGCTCGCCCCGTTCAAGTCGCCGCGCGAGATCGTCTTCCTGGACGCCCTGCCCCGTACGGCCACGGGGAAGCTGCAGCGCTTCAGGCTCCGGGACGACGGCGCGTGACCCCGCCCCATAGAGTGATCACCGTGGCCGAGCAGCACACCCCTCGTTCCCTGATCGTCTCCCTGTACGGCGCGTACGGACGGTCGCCGGACGGCGCGCCGATGCCGGTGGCGGAGCTGATCCGGCTCCTCGCCGTGCTCGGCGTGGACGCGCCGTCGGTGCGGTCGTCGGTGTCCCGGCTGAAGCGCCGAGGGCTGCTGCTGCCCCGGCGGACGGCGGACGGCGCCGCGGGGTACGCCCTGTCGGACGAGGCGCGGCTGCTCCTGGACGACGGCGACCGGCGGATCTACGCCCGCGAGGAAGCCCGGCTCTCGGACGGCTGGGTGCTCGCCGTGTTCTCCGTACCCGAGGCCGAGCGCCACAAGCGGCACCTGCTCCGCTCGCGGCTCGCCCGGCTCGGCTTCGGCACGGCCGCCCCGGGGGTCTGGATCGCGCCCGCCCGCCTGCACGAGGAGACCCGGCACACCCTGGAGCGCCTGGACCTGTCGGCGTACGTGGACCTGTTCCGCGGCGACCACCTGGGCTACGCGCCGACCGCGGAGGCGGTGGCCCGCTGGTGGGACCTGCCGTCGATCGCGAAGCTCCACGAGGAGTTCCTGGACGCCCACGAGCCGGTCCTGCGCGCCTGGTCCGCCACCCCCGGGACCCCGGAGGAGGCGTACCGCGCCTATCTCCTGGCCCTGGACTCCTGGCGCCGGCTGCCGTACGCGGACCCGGTCCTCCCCCTGGCGCTCCTCCCGGAGAACTGGCCGGGCACGCGCTCGGCGGAGGTGTTCGCGGCACTGCACGAGCGGCTGCACGCGCTGGGCGCGCAGTTCGTGCACCAGGCGACCGGCACCCCCTAGGGAGCCCCGCCGGGCGGCCCGAGACGGCTGAAGCCCGCCTGCAGGGCGTGCAGGGTGACGGCTCCTCCGCCGAGCATGCCGGCCTTCGCGCGGAGCTGGGCCACGACCGCCGGGCTCGGCCGGCCGTACAGGTCGATCGACCTCATGCGGATGAGCGGGCCGAACGCGCGGAATCTGGGTCCGCCGAGTTCCATGTGGAGCTCCATCGACGCCGTGTCGGGGTGAACAGCCAGCGTGGTCATCGTGGAGTCGGACTCGTCGATGTAGAAGTTGTAGGCGATCAGTCGCGGCTCGCGCGCCTCGACGAACTCGGCCAGGTCGCGCATCCCGGCCCGGACCTCCGCAAGCCTGCCTTCGAGGATGTCCGAGCGGTCCACGTAGTAGAGGGGTTCGGTCACATCGCCCGAAGCTATCGCCCGGTGCCCCTACGGTCGGCGCGGCGCGCGGTGCTATCCGTCGCGGCGGCCCGTCGGCGGGCGCCGGCTCCCCGCCCGGTACGGCGCGGGCCAGGGCGCGCCCGGGCCCTCGTAGCCCTGCTCGGCCGCGGCGTGGAGGGTCCAGTGGGGGTCGTAGAGGTGCGGGCGGGCCAGGGCGCAGAGGTCGGCTCGGCCGGCGAGGAGCAGGGAGTTCACGTCGTCCCAGGAGGAGATCGCGCCCACCGCGATGACGGGGACGCCGAGCGCGGTGCGGATCCGGTCGGCGTACGGGGTCTGGTAGGAGCGGCCGAACTCGGGGCGCTCGTCGGGCACGACCTGGCCGGTGGAGACGTCGAGCGCGTCGGCGCCGTGGGCGGCGAAGGCGCGGGCGATCTCGACGGCGTCGTCGGCGGTGGTGCCGCCGTCGGCCCAGTCGGTGGCGGAGATGCGGACGGTCATGGGGCGGTCGGCCGGCCAGACCTCCCGTATCGCGTCGAAGACTTCGAGGGGGTAGCGCAGCCTGCCCGCCAGGTCGCCGCCGTAGGCGTCGGTGCGGTGGTTGGTGAGCGGGGAGAGGAAGCCGGAGAGCAGGTAGCCGTGGGCGCAGTGGAGTTCGAGCAGGTCGAAGCCGGCCCGGGCGGCGCGGCGGGCGGCGGCGGTGAACTCCTCGCGTACGGCGGTGAGTCCGGCCCGGTCGAGGGCGTGCGGGGTCTGGTTGACGCCGGGGCGGTACGGGAGCGGGGAGGCGGCGACGAGGGGCCAGTTGCCGGCCGGCAGGGGCTCGTCCATGCCCTCCCACATGCGGCGGGTGGAGCCCTTGCGGCCGGAGTGGCCGAGCTGGACGCCGATCGCGGTGCCGGGGGCACTGGTGTGGACGAAGCCGGTGATCCGAGCCCAGGCCTCGGCCTGTCCTTCGGTCCACAGGCCGGTGCAGCCGGGGGTGATCCGGCCCTGTTCGCTGACGCAGACCATCTCGGTCATGACGAGGCCGGCGCCGCCGAGGGCGCGGGCGCCCAGGTGGACGAGGTGGAAGTCGCCGGGAACGCCGTCCTCGGCGACGTACTGGTCCATGGGGGAGACGACGACCCGGTTGCGCAGGGTGAGGCCGCCGAGCCGGAAGGGCGTGAACATGGGCGGGGTGCCGGGCGGGCAGCCGAACTCCCGCTCCACGGATGCGGTGAAGCTGGGGTCGCGCAGCCGCAGGTTGTCGTGGGTGACCCGGCGGCTGCGGGTGAGCAGGTTGAAGGCGAACTGGCGGGGCGGCCGGTCGAGCTGTCCGGCGAGCTCCTCGAACCAGCGCAGGCTCGCGGCGGCGGCGCGCTGGGTGGACTCGACGGCCGGGCGGCGCTCGGCCTCGTAGGCGGCCAGTGCCTCGGCGAGGGTGGGGTGCGCGTCGACGCAGGCGGCGAGGGCGACGGCGTCCTCGACGGCGAGTTTGGTGCCCGAGCCGATGGAGAAGTGCGCGGTGTGGGCGGCGTCGCCGATGAGCACGGTGTTGCCGTGCGACCAGCGCGCGTTGACGACCGTACGGAAGGCGGTCCAGGCGGAGTTGTTGGCGCGCAGGGCGCGGCCGTGCAGGGCCTCGGCGAAGATCTTGCCGCAGCGGGCGACGGACTCGGCCTCGTCGAGCTCGTCGAATCCGGCGGCCCGCCAGACCTCTTCGCGCATCTCGACGATGACGGTGGAGGAGCCGGAGGGACTCTCCGGCTGCCCGGAGGGCCTCGTTGAGGGGTGGTGGTCGGGTGACAAGAGGGGATTCCGCGGCCCGGAGGGCCTCGTTGAGGGGTGGTGGTCGGGTGACGGGTGGGCGTAGGGGTAGGCGTGCAGTTGCATCACGCCGTACTCGGTCTCGGCGATCTCGAAGCGGAAGGCGTCGAGGGCGAAGTCGGCGGCGAGCCAGATGTAGCGGCAGCGGTGGGTGGTGAGGGTGGGCCGGAAGACGTCGGCGTGGGCCTCTCGGGTGGGGCTGTGCACGCCGTCGGCGGCGACGACGAGGTCGTGGCTCGCGGCGAGCTCGGCGGCGGGCGGGGCCTCGGTGCGGAAGCGGAGCCGTACGCCGAGCGCGGCGCAGCGTCCGTGCAGGATCTCCAGGAGCCGGCGGCGGCCGAGGGCGGCGAAGCCGTGGCCGGTGGAGGTGAGGAGGTGGCCGCGGTGGACGATGTGGACGTCGTCCCAGTGGACGAGTTCCCGGCGCAGGTCGGCGTGGACGGCGGGGTCGGCGTCCTCGATGCCGCCGAGGGTCTCGTCGGACAGGACGACGCCGAAGCCGAAGGTGTCGGTGGGGGCGTTCCGCTCCCAGACGGTGACCTCGCGGTCCGGGTCGGCCCGTTTGAGCAGCGCGGCGGCGTAGAGCCCGCCGGGTCCGCCGCCGATGACGGCGATGCGGAGCGGTGCCGGGTGGCGGGGTGCCGCGGCCGTACGGGGTGCCGGGCCCGGCACGGTCACCGCCCCCGCCATTTCGCGGGGCGTTTCTCGGTGAAGGCGGCGTGGAATTCGGCGTAGTCCTCGCCGTGCATGAGCAGGGCCTGGGTGGCGGCGTCCATCTCGACGGAGGCGGCCAGCGGCATGTCGAGCTCGGCGGTGAGCAGGGCTTTGGTCTGGGCGTGTGCGAGGGCGGGGCCCTCGGCGAGCCGGCGGGCGAGGGCGGCGGCGCGGGTGTCGGCGGCGCCCTCCTCGGTCAGCTCGCTGATCAGGCCGATGCGCTCGGCCTCGGCGGCGCCGACCGGGTCGCCGAGCATGAGCAGGCGGGTCGCGTGCCCGAGGCCGACGACGCGGGGCAGCAGATAGGCGGCGCCCATGTCGCCGCCGGAGAGCCCGACCCGGGTGAAGAGGAAGGCGAAGCGGGCGGTGGGGTCGGCGACCCGGAAGTCCGCGGCGAGCGCGAGGACGGCGCCGGCGCCGGCGGCGACGCCGTGGACGGCGGCGATCACCGGGAAGGGGCATTCGCGCAGGGCCCGGACGGTCTGGCCGGTCATCCGGTTGAAGTCGAGGAGCTGGGCGGTGTCCATGGCGAGCGTGGCGCCGATGATCTCGTCGACGTCGCCGCCCGAGCAGAAGCCGCGGCCCTCACCGCCGAGGACGAGGGCGCGGACGGCCCGTTCCCGGGAGAGCTCGGTGAGCAGGTCGCGCAGGTCGGCGTAGGCGCCGAAGGTGAGCGCGTTCAGCTTCTCGGGGCGGGCGAGGGTGATCGTGGCGACGCCGTCGTCGACGGTGAGGCGGAGGTGCCGCCAGCGTTCGGTGCGGGTCGCGGAGCCGGTGAACGGGCTCATTCGGGATGACCTCCCTGTTGTGTGCACGTACGGGTACGGCAGCAACACAAAGAGGGTATCACTCATATGTGACCACCGTCACGAGTACGCGATACCCCAAGGTCCCGCCCCGCCTCGGACCCAGGTCCCCCCAGAGGTGACCGACCGCCTCTGTATCCAGATTTTTGAGTCCGTAAGGTTGAAACCGGAACCGCGCCCTACGGAACCGCACCCGGAAACCGCCCCCCGTCCGAGCCCGAACGGAGCTCCCGCCGTGTTCGACGCCCCCGCCCCCGCATCCTGGCGCGTCGCGCTGCCGCACACCACGGCCGCCGTGCCGCTCGCCCGCGCGCTCGTCCGGAAGGCCCTCGCCGACCTCGAGGGCACGGCCGCGGGCGCCGCCGACACCGACACGGCCGAGCTGCTCACCGCCGAGCTCGTCGCCAACGCCGTCGAGCACGCGGCGGGCGAGGGCCCGATCGAGCTGGTCGTCGAGGTGCTCCCGGCGGCCGGCGGCTGCCAGATCGAGGTCCACGACGGCCGCCCCGCGGCCCCCGACGAGCTGCTCTGTCCCGAGCCGGGGACCCCCGTCGACCCCTGGCAGGAGCACGGCCGCGGCCTGCTACTGATCCGCACCCTGAGCAGCGACTGCGGTCACCGCCCCACCGAGCACGGCAAGGCGGTCTGGTTCACGCTCCCCGCCCTGCCGGGGCAGCGCCGCCCGGCGCCCGGGTCATGACAGGGTCGCGACCAGGACCGCCTTGATGGTGTGCATCCGGTTCTCGGCCTCGTCGAAGACGACGGAGTGCTCCGACTCGAAGACCTCGTCGGAGACCTCGAGCTCGGTCAGCCCGTGCCGGGCGTGGATGTCCCGGCCGACGGCGGTGCCGAGGTCGTGGAAGGCCGGCAGGCAATGCAGGAACTTCACGTCCGCGTTGCCGGTGGCGCGCAGGACGTCCATGGTCACGGAGTACGGGGAGAGGGCGGCGATCCGCTCGTCCCAGACCTCCTTGGGCTCGCCCATCGAGACCCACACGTCCGTGGCGACGAAGTCGGCGCCGCGCACGCCCTCGGCCACGTCCTCGGTGAGGGTGATCCGCGCCCCGCTCGCCTCGGCGAGCCGGTGCGCCTCGGCGACGATCCCCTCGGCCGGCCAGTACGCCTTCGGGGCCACGATCCGCACGTCCATGCCGAGCAGGGCGCCGGTGACGAGGTAGGAGTTGCCCATGTTGAAGCGGGCGTCGCCGAGGTAGGCGAAGACCAGCCCGGTCAGCGGCTTGTCGCTGTGCTCGGTCATGGTGAGCACGTCGGCGAGCATCTGGGTGGGGTGCCAGTCGTCGGTGAGCCCGTTGAAGACGGGCACCCCGGCGAAGGCGGCCAGCTCCTCGACGGCGGCCTGGCTGTCCCCCCGGTACTCGATGCCGTCGAACATCCGGCCGAGCACGCGAGCGGTGTCCTTGACCGACTCCTTGTGGCCCATCTGGGAGCCGGAGGGGTCGAGGTAGGTGGTGGAGGCGCCCTGGTCGGCGGCGGCGACCTCGAAGGCACAACGGGTGCGGGTGGAGGTCTTCTCGAAGATCAGGGCGACGTTCCGGCCCCGCAGCCGCTGGACCTCGGTACCGGCCTTCTTGGCAGCCTTGAGCTCGGCGGCCAGCGCGATCAGGCCGCGGAACTCCTCGGCGGTGAAGTCCAGCTCCTTGAGGAAGTGGCGGCCGGTGAGGTCGGTGGCCATGGGGCGCTCCTGGTGACGGTCGGGCGACGGATCGGGACGTCGCGGGACGAGAACCCTGGAAGTCTATACATAATTCAGAATTCTTATACAGCCCCCCCTGGGTCCAGGGTCCCGATCCCTCTGCCCCGCCGGTCGCGTTCCCCCGTTCGCGTTCCCCCGTTCTCCGTTCCCCGGTTCGCGCCTTCCTCCGTTCGCGCCTTCCTCCGTTCGCGCCTTCCCCGGTTCCCCTACACCGCGTCCCGCTCCACCGGGCAGCTCATACAGCGCGGGCCGCCCCTCCCCCGGCCCAGCTCGCTGCCCGGGATCTCGATCACCTCGATGCCCTGCTTGCGCAGATGGGTGTTGGTGGTGACGTTGCGCTCGTAGGCCACGACCACACCCGGCTCCACGGCGAGCACGTTGCACCCGTCGTCCCACTGCTCCCGCTCCGCGGCGTGGACGTCCTGGGTCGCCGTGAGCACCCGGATGTCCTGGAGGCCGAGCGCAGCGGCGATGGCGCTGTGCATCTGCTCCGGCGGATGGTCGGTCACGCGCAGGGACTGGCCCTCGTCGCCCGGCTCGATCGTGTACGAGCGGAGCATGCCGAGCCCCGCGTACTGGGTGAACGTGTCCTGGTCCACCATCGTCATCACGGTGTCCAGGTGCATGAACGCGCGGCGCTTCGGCATGTCGAGCGCGATGATCATCCGCGCTGAGCCGGCCGCGAACATGCCGCGGGCCAGCATCTCCACCGCCTGCGGGGTGGTGCGCTCGCTCATGCCGATGAGCACGGCGCCGTTGCCGATGACCAGGACGTCGCCGCCCTCGATCGTCGAGGGGTAGTCGGACTGGCCCTCCGACCAGTGGTGGAAGCTCCCCGCCTCGGGTCCGGTGAAGAGCGGATGGTGTTTGTAGATCGCCTCGAAGTGGACGGTCTCGCGCTGCCGGGCCGGCCAGCGCATCGCGTTGATGGACACCCCGTCGTAGATCCAGGCGGAGGTGTCACGGGTGAAGATGTGGTTCGGCAGCGGGCCGAGGACGAAGTCGTCCAGGTCGAGCGCGTGGAAGCGGACGGAGGTCGGTTCGCGGTGCGCGGCCAGGAACTCCCGCTTCGTCATCCCGCCGACCAGCGCCTCCACCAGGCCGGCCGCGTCGAGCGAGTCGAAGGCGGCCCTCAGGTGGTCGGCGGCGAGCGGGCCGTACTCCTTCTCGTCGAAGACCCGGTCGAGCACCAGCTTGCGGGCCGCCGGGAGCTCCAGGGCCTCGCACAGGAGGTCCCCGAAGAGATGCACCTCGACACCGCGGTCGCGCAGCACGTCCGCGAAGCCGTCGTGTTCCTGGCGGGCGCGGCGCACCCAGAGCACGTCGTCGAAGAGGAGGGCGTCCTTGTTGGTCGGGGTGAGCCGCTTCAGCTCCAGATCGGGGCGGTGCAGTATGACGCGGCGCAGCCGCCCGGTCTCGGAATCGACATGGAATCCCATGAACCCATCCTGGCGGAGCGGGGCGGCTCGCGCGTGGCACTCGGCGTCAGAGGCGCGGTCGGCGTCACGGGAGCGCCGCGACGATGACGGTGACCAGGACGACGATGACGGCGACGAGGACGGCGACGAGGACGGAGAAGATGACGCGGCCGTCCTTGGATCCGGAGCCGCCGGGCGCCGGGGCGGGGGCGACCGACCCGGGGCCGGGCGGATCCGGAGGGCGGTCCCGCCCGGGCGGGTAGCTGCCGACGAGCAGGCTGCGCATGACGTCGTCGGGCAGTCCCACCCGCTTGTCCTTCACGAACCGCATGTACGCGGCGCGGGCGGCCGGCTGTGGACTGGTACGGAAGCGGGCGAGCAGGTGGGCGAGCTCGGCGACCGCCGTCTCGGCGCTCCGGCCGCCCTTTCCGGTGCCGAGGACCGGCCGCACGGCCCAGCGGTGCAGGGCCACGGCGTCCGCGGCCCGCTCGGCGGGGCCGGCCTGGTCGCCCGGGTGGGCACGGGTCACGAAGTACTCCTCGGCGAGCACGAGGTCCCGCAGGTCCTGCCGCAGCCGCCGGCCCCAGCCGGGGAACCGCTGCGCGATCTCCTGGACGAGCACGGTGACGACCTGCCGGGGCAGCGCCCGGTTCCGCAGCACGACCAGCAACTCCGCGTCCACCCCCTCGCGAGCCGCGTCCCGGGCCTCCCCGACGGTCCGTACCTCGGCGAGGCGGGCCGAGAGACCCGGGGTCCTGCCCCCCGGCCGCCGCCGGAGCCGCACCCGCCGGCCGACATGGACGGGGCCGGCCCAGGGGGAGGCCGCGCGGTCGCCGGAACGGTGGGGCGGCTGCTGCGGCGCGGCGCCGGCAGTGGGGACCGCTTCCGGGCGGCGCGGGGGCGGCGGCCCGTCCGTACGGGCGTCTCCGCCCGCGCGGTCCGGACCGTGCGGGCCGGCCGTGCCCTCCGGCCCGCTGTCCGCGGCCCGTCGCGTCTCCGATGGTGTCTCCGGGTACGCCTCCGAGGTCTCCGCGTACGCCTCCGCGGCCCGTTGCGCCGCCGAGCTCTCCGCGTACGCCTCCGAAGGACTCGCGCCGCCCGACGGCCCCCACTGCCAGCTGAAGGCCGAGCCGCCGGACTCCCCTGCCGGTTCCGGCGGGTCGGCGGGCCGCCGGCCGCTCGTCCCGAGCACGCCGGGCCGGCGGCCGTCGGACGTCTCCCGGTCCTGATCGGCGGCCTCCGCACGCGACGCGGGTGGAGCCGCGGGCTCCGGCGGGACGGCGGCGGGCCGACGCGACGGCTTCGCCGGGAACGCGCGGTCCAAGTGGGTCAGTGCCGTCTGGGCCGTGCTCAGGAGGGGGACTTGGGGGCGGGTCAGGGAGCGGCGGAGGGCCGCACTCACCGCGAACTCCCGGTTGTCGCCCTCCTCCAGGCCCCGCAGGTGGTGGTGGACGAGCCGGTTCGCCACCGACTCGGCCGTGTCGCCGACGCGTTCGCGCGGGTCGGCGCGGCGGCGGTCGGTGTTGCGCGAGGCGGCGCCCGCCCAGCGGCTGATGAACACGAAGCGCAGGACCGGGAGTTCGGCCGTGTCGTGGGTGGCGAAGCTCCAGCGGCGGTAGACGGAGCCCAGCATGCTGTACAGGCCCCAGAGAACGGGCAGCGCCGTGTCGCCCGGCTCGTCCAGGAGGGTGAACCGGTCGTCGGGACCGCGCAGCAACTCCGCGACGGCGCCCACGAGTTCGTCGGCGACATCGGGGAGCCGCTCGTCGAGTACGGCCTGTCCGGCGCCCGCGGCCGGGAGCAGGACGTCCTCCCCCACCCTCGGCAGCTTGCCCCGCACCTGGGCGAGCGGCAGGTCCGCGCCTTGCCAGGTCCAGGCGTGCAGGCCCAGGCAGGTGGCGGCCTCCAGCAGGTCCGGGGAGCCGACGAGGGCGTGGCAGATCGCGGAGGCGCCGCCGCCCGGGTCGGTGAAGGGGAGGCGGCGGATCAGCACCGCCTCTCCCCCGCGGGGGCGCTGGAGCCGGATCAGCGCGGGCCTGGTCTCGTCCCCGGTCGCCCGCAGCACCGTTCCGGCGCCGCGGAACAGCGCCTCCGCGTCCTCCGGGCCGCCCGACCAGGCGACGGGGCCGAACCCGGTGGTGCCCGAGACGTTCTCGCTGTCCCAGCGGAAGACGATCTGGTCGACCTCGTCGTGGTTGCGCGCCATCAGTCTCTCCCTCGAAGCAGCCCGCACGCGGCGAAGACGGACAGCAGTGGTGCCAGGACCCGCCGCGGCCGGGCCCCGTGCGGGAACCGGTCGCCCCGCGCCTGACCGCCGGTGGCGGCGACGAAGTGCAGGGTGCAGTGGGCGGAGTCGTCGAAGGGCCGCAGCCAGGCCTGGCTGGCGTGGTGGGACAGGAACGCGTAGGCGTCCCGGCTCTCGGCGTGCGTCACGGCACCGTCGTACCGCTCGGGCAGCGCCCGCCCCAGCCAGCGGTCCACGGCCGGTTCGAAGCGCAGCAGGTCGCTCTTGTTGAGGGCGATGGCGGAGGGGGCGGTGACGAGCCCGTTCTTCCTCGGCAGCCGGTTGAGGACGGTGGCGAAGGCCTCGTCGCCGAGGTCGCGGCGCGGCAGCCCGTACCGCTCGCGCACCGGGTCGAGGGCCGGCATGCGCAGCGCCCGCAGCGGGTCGACGACGAACACGAAGGCGTCGACGCCCACCAGGAAGCGGGCCACCTCGCTGTCCTGGGAGAGGTCCTCGCCCGCGAGGTCGAAGAAGACCACGGGGCGCGGGGTACGGCCCGGCGCCGAGACGAGGAGTCCGTCGGCGAAGTGGGCGAAGGTCTGCTGGCCGGTGCGGCCCAGCTGCCGTCCCTGCTGGAGGCTCTGCACCCGCTCGCGCAGATAGGCGCGGTGCGCCTCCGGGTTGAGGGGCAGGGCCTTCAGGCCGTACGGCTCCAGGCCGCCGAGTTCGACCTCGCCGAGCATCGCGGCCATCAGGTGGGTCTTGCCGACGGCGGAGCTGCCGACGAAGGCGATGGAGAGCGGCTCGCCGTTGGTGAGGTAGGGGACGGGCAGTTCGTGTGCCTCGTCGCCGTCGGCGTGCGGGCACAGGTGGTAGGCCGAGCGGAGCTTGTCCGCGAGGTGGGCGGGGCGGTGTTCGCTTCTGAGGTCGAGCGGGATGCGGTTGCCCTTGGCGTCGATGGTGACGAGCAGGTTCTCGTCGTAGTGGACGGGCAGCAGGCAGTGCGGGCACATCCGCACGGGCGGGGAGGGCGGTTCGAGGGGCTGGAGGACGGGCGGCTGGGGCTCGGGGCCGCGCCACCACGCGCGCCGGCGATCGCGCCGCGGCGACGTGTCCTGTTCGGGCGGGTCGTCGTCCCAAGGACCGGGACCCTGCTCGGACTGCCGGGCGTCCTTCTTGCGGGCGAGCTCGGCCTCGTACCGCTCCCGCCCCCGGGCGAGCGGATCCGCCGTGTCGACGGCGTGGGCGAGCGGATCGGGCAGCCGCAGCAGCCGCAGCAGGTCGGCCGGGGACGGCCGGGCGGCGGCTTGTGCGGCGAACAGGCCGCCCTGGGCGAGGGCGCTGAGCCGCCGGTAGTCGCCGAGGTCGTCGGGCGGCCCGTCGGCCCGGTCGGCGCGGCCGGGCGGGCCCGGGTGGCCGGAGAGCAGGTAGTACGCGATCCTGGCGAGCGACCACAGGTCGTCGCGGGTGTCGGCGGTGCCGCGGCCGGCGCGCTGTTCGGGCGAGGCCCAGGGGGCGGTGCCGAAGGGCTCGCGGGGTTCGCCCGCGCGCAGCGCCGCGTACGGTTCGCAGAGCCGGACGTGGCTGCCGTCCCAGCGCACGGTCTCGGGCGCCAGGGCCCGGTGGACGAGTCCTGCCTCGCCTAGCAGCCGTACGGCGAGGGCGAGTTGGTTGATGATCCGCTGCTGGTCGTCGGCGCCGAGACGGGTCAGGCAGTCGGCGAGCGGGACGCCGGGCGACCGGCGGTAGAGCACGAACGGCTCCGCACAGTCGAGGTCGAACCCCGCGATCCGGGTGAACAGCCTGGCGAACTTCTCGGTCCCGTAGCTCCGTTCGACCGCTATGGCCGTCGCGACCTCCCGTTCGAGCCGGGTGTACGCATGGGGGTCGCCCTGCGCGGAACGCGGCAGCCGGAACTGGACGACGGGCCAGCCGTCGCCCAGCGTGGCGTGACGCATGATCAGATGCGGCCGTCCGGGCGGCCGCCGCTCCGCGCCGTAGCGGGCGGGGAGGCGGTAGGACTGCTGCTCGGGGGTGAGGAACTCCAGCTCCTCCTGGGGCTCCTCGGGCTCCTGGCGGCCCGGTGCGGACTCGGCCTGGGTCATGGCGCTCCGCCCTCCTCTTCCCTGACGGTGCGCACCACGTCCGCACGCAGTGGTACGAGACGCACGACGCCCGCGTGCCGGCCGGCGTCCGTCCACACCACGTCCTCGACGGCGCCCCGCCAGATGTCGTCGCCGGTCGCCCCGCGGCGCATCGTCTCGGGCACGAAGCGCACCCGGCGCACGGCGCCCGGCTCGTGGGAGAGCAGCCGCAGGTGCTCGGGGCCGCACAGCGGGACCGTCAGGCCGGGGTCGTCGTCGGCGGCGATCAGCCGGGCCACCGCGTCCGGGGCCACACCGGTGAGCCGGGCGGCGTCGGGTCGCTCGCCGCGGTCCCGGCCGGGCGGCGGGGAGGCGGCGGCGTCCCGCTCCAGGCGGGTGCGGGTCTCGTCGAGGAGCTCGGTCAGCGGCTCGTCGAGCGGGAGCCGGCCGGCGTTGCCCGGATCGCGTTCGATCCCGGCCCAGGTGGTGTCCAGGATGGCCGTGACACCCTCGACGAGGTCGCCGACGAGGGTGTCCACGAGGGCCGGGCCGCCGTCTCCGTACCGCCGCTCCAGCCACTCGGGCGCGGGGGCGGGGATGGGGACGGGGGCGGGTGCCGGTGCGGGTGCGGCGAAGGACGGCGCCGACGGCGGCTTGGGCGTGCGGCGCGGACGTTCCTGCTGGTGGGAGAAGCCGCCGCCGGACCAGGCGTCGTCCTCGTCGCCGTCGGACCAGTCGTCGAAGTCCCAGCCGGCCTGCTCCGCGGAGTGCGGGCCCGCCGCCTCCCGGTACGGCTCGCGGAAGTCGTCGGCGCCGAAGGGGCCCTGGGCGTCCTGTCCGCCGTACGCCTCCGCCGTCGTGGCGAGGCCGCGCAGCAGCCGGGCGACCGCCCCGGCCCCGTCGGAGCAGTGGTGGCGTACGTCGGCGAAGAGCCAGTCGTGCACGGCGGTGGTGACGATCAGGGTCCTGATCTCGTGGAGGATGCGGGCCGCGGCCTCGGGGTCCGCGCGGTCCCACCAGTCGTCCACGGCCTTCGTCCAGTCGCGCAGCGCGAGCAGCACGACGGCCGCCACGGCCAGGGCGAGCGCCACCGCGCCCGCCCACACCGGCAGACCGAGGAACCTGCCGACGGCCGCCCCGGCGAGTCCGCCGACGAGCCCGCCGAAGAGCCGGGGCGCCGTGCCCGTGCTCCCGCCGCCGTCCAGGCGTCCGTCGGGCGAGCGGTTGGGGCGGCGGCGCAGCATCAGATGGGCCAGGAAGGCGGCCGTCAGGCCGACGGCGGGGCCCAGGAACCAGCCGGCTCCCGGCCAGAGCCCGCCGAGGAGGGACAGGAGCCCGGTCACCAGCGCCGCGACGGGCCGGGAGCCGCCCGCGAGGAACGGGTGCCGGCCGGCCAGCCGGTCGAGCTGCGCGGGGCCGCAGACGGCGTCGAGCCGGGCGAGCCGGGCCGCGCTGCCGGCCGGGGCGGTACGCGCCGCGAGGGCGGCGAGCCGGGCGGCGACCGAGCGCAGCGGCAGCCGGCGGCCGAGCAGGTCGTGGGTGTGGTCGCGCAGCGCGGGGACGATGCCGCTGCGGGTGATCTCCCGAGGCATCTCGGGGAGTTGGATCCCCCGGTCGCGCAGCATCCCGCGCTCCTCGACGGTCGGCCGGGTGCCGCCGGCGAGGGCGAAGGCGTCGGCGACGGTGTTCCGGAACCGGCCGAGGTCGGCGGCGAGCTGCTCGATGTCGCCGGGCAGGTCGATGTCCCGGCCCGCGCCGGTGAGCAGCCCGGCCGCGCCGCGTAGCCGGGCGTGGCCGGCGACGGCCTCGGCGAGGTCGTCCTCGCAGGCGTTGAGCTGGGTGCCGGCCCGTCCGCGGTCGGGCAGCCACTCGTGTCCGGCGATCGAGCGCGGCACCGACTCGTCGAGGAGCAGGGCGAGTTCGCCGGGCACGGTGCCGAGGGTGGCGGGCGTGGGGACGTCGGGTCCGGTCAGTGCCTCCAAGGCCTGCCGCCACGCCCTGGCGCGGGCCTCGTCGGTCAGGTCGTGCTCCAGGACGCGTACGGAAGGGACGGCGACGCCGTGGACGACGCGGCCGAGGCCCCGCAGCACCGCGTCGAACACCTCGGGGGTGGCGAGCACGTCCACGAGCGGGCGCAGGGCGGACGCGTCGGGGCCGCGGAAGTCGTCGAGCAGCCACAACACGCCCGCGGCGGGGGGTCGCAGGGTGAGGGAGCGGCGCAGGGTCCGCTCCCCCGGCGCGCCGACGGCCAGGCAGACGATCTGGGCCGGGCCGAAGGAGGAGAGCCGCTCGTAGAGCAGCTGGTGGGCGACGAGCCGGTCCGCGTCGTCGACGACGAGGAAGCGGCGCTCGCCGACGGGCTGCGGCGCGGTGAGAGCGCGGTGGACGGCCGCCTCGGCGTCGGCGTCGGCGTGTTTGGGCGCGTAGGCGCCGGCCCGCAGGTCGAGGCGTACGGCGTGCCCCGGGACCGGGGCCGGGTCGTCCAGGATGGTGCGGTGGTTCACTCCTCCTCACCGTCCCACTCCCAGGGGTAGCCGCCGTCCTCGGGCTCGGGGCGGCTCGACGGGGCGGGGGGCGCGGGTCGGGCCGGGGGCTCCGGCGTCGGGTGCCGGGGGTCCCTGGGGAGGGCCGGGTCCTCCGGAAGCCCGCCGCCCGTCTGGCCGCGGCCCGGCGCGTGGCGCTCGAACAGGGCCCGCAGATTGGGCCGGGTGGGCCGGCCGGACCCTGAGAAGCGCATGTCGAGGGCGCCCGGGTAGGTCACCTCCCAGAAGTGTCGCAGCGGCGCCAGCCACTCGGCGTCCTCGCCGCCGTACTCCGCCGCCAGCTCGTCGAGGAGCACCAGCTGCCGCGGGGCGACCTTCTCGACGAAGTGGACGAAGAGCGGCGAGGGCCCGACCGGGGTGTTGGCCAGCCCCTTCGGCTGGGCGCGCATCAGCCGCTCGCAGAACTCCTCGATGATCTGCCCCTCGTCGAGCAGCGCCCACCGTTCGTACGCGCGCAGCAGCCCGGCCCAGCTGGACAGCGCGCCGTCGAAGCCCTCCAGGCGCAGCGACATCGTCGCGGACTCGCCCTCCTGGAGCCGGATGCGGACCACGTCGGGCGATTCGGCCGAACCCCCGGTGTGGATGTGGCCGTTCCACATCGCGCACAGCAGCCGGTGCAGGATGCGCTGCCGGTCCTCCTCGGTGGAGACCAGCCAGTCGTCCTGGTAGCCGAGCCGCTGCCGCCAGTGCAGGAAGTCGTCCTGGCCGGCCGAGTCGCGGGCCTCGGACCACAGGGTGAGCACGTTGCGGACCTCGGAGATGTCGGTGAGGTTCATGCCGCTGCGGAACAGGACGACGGTGATGGAGTCGGTGTCGACGGCCCGGTACTCCTGGGTGGCGCGCGGCGGCAGGTTGAGCTCCTGCCGCAGGTAGTCGCCCGCCCGGCCGTCGGACTCGCTCGCCGGGTGCACGATGAGGATCTTCAGCGGGCCGCCGCCGTCCGGGGTGAAGCCGACCGGGAGCAGTCCGGCGAGTGCGGAGCGGAACTGTTCGAGCCAGCGGGTGTCGACCTTGGACTCGGCGGACTCGTCGCCGGCCGCGGCGCGCAGCAGCAGCTCCATGGAGGGCAGCAGGGGGCGGGCGAAGCGGTCGTCGTTGGCCTCGCCGAACAGCTTCTTGACCCGCCGCTCGACGACCTGCTTGATCTCCTTGACGGCGGCGCCGGGCGAGCGGCGTACGGCGTCGAGGGCACTGCGCCAGTCCTCGGGGCGGACGAGCCGTTCGAGGAGCCCGGCGGCGTCGGTGTTCTCCGGCAGGCCCTCGCTCTGTACGAGCCGGTCGAGGACGTCGTCGTAGAAGGCGCGCAGGCTGTTCTGCGGGGGCAGCAGGTAGGAGATGCCGGTGCGGTCGTCGCGGTAGAGCTCGCGGCGCCGGTCGGCGAAGGCCTTGCCCTCGTCCTGCTCGTGAGCGCGCAGCACCTTGGCGAGTTCGCCGAGCTCGTTGACGATCCGGTGCAGCGGGGGCCGCCACTGCGACTCGCCGGCCTGCCAGGCCCGGTGCCACAGGGTACGGGCCCGCCACTGGTACCAGGCCTCCTGCCGGGCGAGCGCCTCCTGGACGTCGGGGTCGCCCCAGCGGGCCGGTACGAGACCGCCCGCGCTGCGCTTGATGTGCGGGATGGCCGGGGCCGAGGCCGCGATGTCCGGGGGCCGCTCGGGGTCGTTGCGCCGGTTGTCGAGCATGCCGGTGAAGCCGGCCGCGGCGACCCGTTCCTCGTGTCCCGGCAGCCCGTTGAGGATCGACTCGATGCGGAACGGGCTGATGGTGCCGAGGAGTTCGCGTACGGCGGTGCCGGGCTTGAAGTCCTCGGTGAGCCGGGGCACCTCACGGCCGAGATCCGCCTCGAGGCGGCGCAGCGCGTCCGTCATGTCGCCGAGCCGGTCGCGCAGCGCCTGGGTGATGGCCCGGCTGCCCTTGGGGAGGTGCTCGGGCGCGGGCACGTCGGGGGCCTCGCGGATCCACAGCCGTCCGACGCCGGAGCGGGTGAACATCTCCTGGACGAGCTGCTTGTCCTCCCGGCTGCCGCGGCGGGCCTTCTCGCCGAGGCCGCGGACGGCCTGGGCCAGCAGCCGGGCGGCGACGATCTCGGCGAGGTCGTCGACGGGCACGGTGAGGGAGGCGGCGAGGCTGGTGGACATGCCGCGGTAGCCGATGCCGGTGCGGGCCGGGGTGGAGCGTTCGACGCTCTTGTTGATGAAGCTGGCGGCGAAGGACTGGTAGTCGTCCTCGGCCCGGCCCGCGGCGCCGCTGTCCTCGCTGAGCTCGGTGCCGATGAGCGACATCACCATGGCGGTGATGGAGCGGCGCAGGTCCTCGGTGCCGATGACGGCCGGCTTGGAGAAGAGGAACGCGGTCTGCACGGTGGAGGGGCGCAGCGCGACCACCCCGTCGCCGGGGTAGTGGACGCTGATCCGGCCGGTCTGCTCGACGTCTCCGACCTCGTCGAGGGCGTCGGGGACGTTCTGGTCGTCGACGAGCCGGGAGAGGTCCACGAGGGCGCGGGCGGAGTTGAGTTCGGCCTCGCGTCCGCCGCCCGCCTCGGGCGGGAAGGCGGAGGGCATGACGACCAGCGGGTAGATCTTGACGCCGGGCACCTTGGACTTGCGGAACTCGTGCCCGATGAGGTGGATGAAGTCGTAGAAGATGCCGGCGCCGGTGCCGCCGGCGACGGAGAAGGCGACGAAGACGTCGCAGCCGCGGATCCGCCCGCCGCCGACCCGCTGGAGGTCGCCGGCCGAGTTGCCGATCGCGCCGATGGCGGCGCGCAGCTGGCGCAGCACGGGTTCGAGACCGGAGCGCATGGTCGCGAAGAGGGCGGCCCTGCCAACGGTGGGGAGCTGTCCCGCACCGTTGTGCAGGGGTGCCACGCGCGGCTGACGGGCCTGCGGCGGCAGCCAGAGCCGGGTCTCCTCGTGCAGGGCGACCCGCAGCATGCGGGTGACCTCCGGGGAGGAGTCGTAGTCGGTGGGCAGCAGGTCGCGGACCATCCGCGAGGTACGGGCGAAGGCGGCGCCCTCGGCTCCCTTGGCGCGGAACTGGGGCTGGTTCAGCAGCTCCGCCTCGCTGAAGTCGGCGTACACGAACTGCAGGCAGTCGGGCAGCTGGAAGGGCAACCGCCGTCCGCCGTCGACGAGTTCGGTCCCGTCGGGCCCGCACAGCTCGCGGCGCAGGCTGCGCTCCAGCTCGCTGCCGATGCGGCCGCCGGTGCCGCCGAGGCCGACGAAGAGCATCGGCTGGTAGATCTTCATGTCGTCTCCCTGAAGAACCCCAAGGACCCGTTGGTTCGGTCGGTGGGGAGGGCGCTGGGTGGGTCGGTGGGGGTGTGTCGCGGGGTCGGTGGGTCAGAAGTCGGTGTCGACGTCCCAGTTGCCGCCCGTGGACGTTCCGGTATCGGTGTCGCGGGGCGGCTGGGGCTGCCCGGTCATGCCGGTGTCGGCCCGCCGCGCCCTGAAGCGGCGTCGCAGGGCGGAATCGCCGGCCGTGATGTCGGCGCCGGGGTCCGCCGCGCTCGCGGTGCCGGTGCCGGTGCGGTGACGGGTGCGCGTGCGGGTGGTGCCGGTGGCACGGGCGCGCCCCACACGATCCGTCGCTGGGCCGCCCTGGACGACGAGTTCGCAGTCCTCGACGCCGACGGGCTCCCCGGGCCGTACGGGAGCCTCCCGTTCCCGGTTCACGCGCAGCAGCAGCTCGCCCGATCCGGTCCTGCGCAGCCGGTGGGCGACGGCCGCGTCGCCGGAGCGGGCCCGGCGCAGGGTGGGTGCCGAGCCGCGCGGCTCCTCGACGGTGAAGAGGTATTCGCCGCCCCCGCTCTGCCCGGCGCGGATGGTGAGGGTGTCGAGGACCGTTCCGTCCCTGCGGAGTTCGAGCCGCATCCCGGACAGGTCCCGGCGGCGGCGCCGCGCCGCGAGCCGTACGGCGACGAAGGCGGTCGCCAGGACGAGCAGGGCGGCCGCGGTGGTGACGTACGGCCACCAGCGCTCCCACCAGGTGGGCGGCGCCTCGACGGTCACGCCGAGGCGCGAGGTGTCGAGCTTCAGATCGCCGCCGGCGGTGTCCACGACGGCGACCTGACCGCCGAGTTCGCCGAGCGGGGCGCCGGCGCCGACGGTGATGGTGAACTCCACCCGGGTACGGCGGTTCGGCGGGGCCTCGACCTTGGCCGGGGAGATCGTCAGCCCGGCGCCGCCGGGCGTGGCCCGGCCGGGCTCCCCGGATCCGTCGGCCCCTTCGGACCCGTCGACGAGGGCGAGCCGCAGGGTGTGCGCGACGTCGTCGTCGTTGGTGACGTCGAGGACGCCGTGCACGGTGTCGCCGGGGTGCACGGTGGTCTGTTCGACGGAGAGTCCCGCCGTGATGGTCGGCGAGTCCGGGCTGCGGAAGGCGTGCAGCGGCACCTCGTCGGAGGTGATGCCCGGCGCGGACATCCGCGTGACGACCTCGAGCTTCCCGGTGGCGGTTTCGGGCAGGGTGAGCGTGCCGGTGAACCGGACGTCCCCCGCCGTACGGTCCGGGGCCTGCCCGTCGTCGGCGAGGCGGACGGTGACGGGGGCGAAGCCCTCGCCGCTCACCTCGGCGGAGACCGTGACGCCCTGGAGCTGCTTGGGGTCGCGGATGAGGACACCGCGCCGGGTCTGCATCTGCACCTCGACCACGGTCGCCTGGCCGCGGCGCGGCGAGGCGGGGTCGAGGAGGACCGAGGAGCGCAGCCGGCCCTGCCAGATGGCGCGGACGGCGACCTCGCGGTCGCGGTGGCCCTCGGGGGCCTCCACGTGGACGCGCCAGCGGCCCGGCAGCGGGTTCTTGACGCGCAGCGCCTCGACCGGCCCGTCCTGCCCGCTGACCTCGAAGCTGGAGCCGTCGAAGTCGCCGTGGGTCGGGACCGGGCGGTCGTCGGGGTCGAAGTAGGTGACCCTGACCTTCGGGTCGTGCTTGGAGACGGTCAGGGAGCCGTCGGTGGCGATGGGCGGGATGGTGACGTACAGGTCGGCGGGCGGCTTGCCGGCGGTCCCCTCCTCGACCCGGGCGCAGCGGGCGGCCGCGAAGGTCTCCTGGAGCACCTTGTCGATCTGGGCGGAGGAGCCGACGACCCGCATCCTCGGCTGGGAGTTCGGTACGTCGGAGCAGGCGCTGCGGTAGCCGCCCTCGGCCATCGCCTTGAGCGCCGCCTCGTCGATCCGGCTGCCGAAGCCGAGCGGCCAGATCTGCACGCCGGCGGCGCGGGCCCTGGCCAGCTCCTCGTCGAGCCGCTTGGCGCCGTTGGCCTGCCGGCTGGCGGGGTCGGTGCCGTACTCGGGGCTGTCGCCGACGTCGAGCTTGCCGTCGGTGAGGAGGAAGACCACCTTGGGGGTCTTCGGGGCCTTCGGGTCGCCGGTGGCGGTGTCCTCGGTGAGGCGGGCGACGGCCTGGCGGATCGCGGCGGGGAAGTCGGTGCCGGGGCCCGTCCTGGCGCTGTCGCGCCGGTCGAGCTGCTGGACGCAGTCGCTCAACTTCTGGCGGCCGGCCGCGTCGACGACGGTGAGCGCGCACACGTCGCTCACGGGGGACTGGCCGGGCTTCTCCGAGCTGCCGAAACCGATCACGGTGACCCGGGACCGCGGGGATATCTCGCCCTGGGCGATCAGGGCGGCGGCCTCGGTCTCCCTGGCCAGGTCCTTGTCGGCGAGGCTCTTCGACTGGTCGACGACGACGGCGAAGTCGATCGGGGCGGGCCCGTCGTCCGCCGCCGGGGCGGCGGCCGTCGGGGGCTCCGCCGGGACCGCGGCGGCGGGGCCGCCGAACGGTCCGGACAGGGCGAGCAGCGCTCCGGCGAGGAGCAGGACGCCCCTCGGGTGTTTCCACTGCATGGTCAACTCACCACAGTTCGCTGAGGAGGGCCAGGAGGGCACCGAGCACGAGGGACGCGACACCGAGCCGTAGCCATCGGTACTTGGCGGCGAGGACGACCCCGTGGACGCTCGCCTGTTCGAGGAGCCAGCCGGTGGCGTCCGAGCCGGAGCGCTCCAGGCGGGCCCGCAGCGCGTCGGCGGTGGTGCCGGCGGTGAGCTCGCGCAGGAGGGTGCGTTCGGCGCCGAAGCGGGTGCGCGGCAGGACGACGGAGACCAGCATCAGGACGCCGGCGGTCCACAGCAGCCCGGCAGCGACCAGCAGGGCCAGGCCGGCGCCGGCCGGCAGCGGGCCGCGGTCGCGGGAGAACACGACCGCGAGGAAGGCGAGGGCGCCGGACAGCAGGATGGCCGCCTTGGTGTCGGCCCTGCCGATGTCCTCGCGGACGGTGGTCAGGAGCTGCTCGGCCATCCCGCGCATCTCCGCGCCGCCGGGGGCGGGCGCCGGCCCCGGGGTCACGGCGCTTCCGGTGCCGGTGCCGGGGGCGGTGCCGAGGTCGCGGGCTGTGCCGGTTCCGGGGTCGGTGGACGGCGCGGTCACTCGTCGTCCCAGTCGTCGAAGTCGGCGCTCGGGGGGGACTGGCGGGGACCGTCGTACCCGTCGCGGAGCTTGTGCTCGCCGCGGCGGTCGTATCGGGCGTCCTGGTCGGCCTCGTCCCCGCGCGGGTCCCAGGCCTGGTTCCCGTCCTCGTCGCGGTACCTCCGCTCCGTGTGGTCGCGCTCGAAGGAGGCCTGGACACTGGTCGGTTCGTAGACGCGCGGGTCGAGGGGCGCGTCCGACTCGGCGTCCCGGTTGACGCCGTCACCCTCGTCCTCGTCCCAGTTGGGCGCGGTCGGCTCCGGGCCCGCGGCTCGCTCGAGGGCGGGCCGGCCGGCCGGGCGCGTGGTGTCGAGGACCCGGTCGGCGACGCCGCCGAGGATGGTGCCGGTGCTGCTGCGCAGGTGCTGGAGGATCTGGTACGCCTGTTCGTCGACCTCGTGGCGTTCGAGCACCCCGGAGTCGAGGAGGCGGTTGAACACGGCGAGGAGGTCGGCCTGGCCCTCGCGCTTCTCGCGCTGGAGCTGGGTGCGGATCTCCCACTCGTGGTCGGGGTTCTTGGCCATGTGGTGGGCGATCTGGGCCAGGTCGCCGCGCCGGAACAGCGCCTCGAGGTCGGTGGCGCGGGCCGCGATCTTGCGCCGCTCCCACTCCTCCGCGCGCAGCTCGGCCTCGGCGACCCGCGCGTCGGCCCGGCTGGTCACGGCGACCGTGTCGGCCCGGGCGACCTCCTGCCGGATCTGCTCGTCCAGGTCGAAGAACACGTACACCTGGGTGCGCAGGCCGATGTCCCGGCCGAGCGAGAGCCGGCCGGTGCTCAGCTCCTCCCGTACGGCCTCGTCGGCGCGCTGGGCCTCGGTGAGCCGGAAGCGCCGGGAGAGCGCGCGCAGTCCGTCGAGCAGGTCGTCGTGGAGCAGCTCCGCGACGTTCCAGGCCTGTTCCTTGTAGACGCGGTACGGGTCCTCGACGGTCCACTTGACGCGGACCCGGGCGTTGAAGGAGGCACCGTCGCCGGCGGCGGGCAGCTTCAGGTCGAACTCGGTGACGTTCTGGCCGAGCTGGACCTCGAAGACGGTGTACGGAGAGCCCAGCAGCGGCTTGTTGACGTCCTCGTTCCGGTCGGGCCACATGATCCGGTGGCCGCCGTTGCGGTAGAGCAGGACGGCCGCGATGAGGCCGCTGGTGCGGCGGTACGGGGGCGGGCACTCGCGGATCAGCGGCCCGAGCGGGCTCTTGGCCGCGCCCTTCCCGCCGCCCTTGGCGCCCGCGCGGCCCTGGCCGCCCTGGTTCTGGCCCCATTTGTTCTGGCCGCCCTGCTTCTGGACGCCCTGGTTCTGAGCGCCCTGCCTCTGACCGCCCTGGTTCTGGCCGCCGTTCTGGCCGCCGTTCTGTCCGCCGTTCTGTCCGCCGTTCTGTCCGCCCGGGTTCTGTCCGCCCTGGTTCGGCCCGCTCATCGCTTCGCTCCTTCCGCGACGGCGTCCCACATGCGACGCGCCGCGCTCTTGTCCAGGGGCCGGTCCCGGTCCCGTACCAGCTCGTTCAGCAGTCCGCGGAGCCGGTCGCGGTCGCGGCGCTCCACCGCGAGGAGGGGCAGCAGGCCGCAGACGAGCTCCAGTGCCGTGCGGTCCTTCGCGGCGCGCCGCAGCAGGCCGCCGAGGCCGTCGAGCGCGGCCTCGCCGGCGCGCGCGGTGTTCAGGGTGCGGCGCAGCAGGGCGCCGAGCGCGGGCGTGAGGTCCGGCCTCGTGGCGAGCAGCGCCACGAGGAGGGGCCGGCTCGCGTGCTCGTCGAGTTCGGGGACGTCCCGCAGGCCCCACAGGTGGGTCGTGCGGGTGGTCAGTGTGGTGATCATGGTGATGTGCACGACGTTGGACAGGTTCAGGCGGCCGTCGGCGAGCCAGCGTTCGAGCCGCCGGAGTACGGGGTCCGGGTCGCCTGAGGCGAGCAGCCGGGCGACGCTGAACGTGGCGGACACGAGCATCTCGACGTCGTCGGCGTCGTGGTCCCTGATCACCCGGGCCAGGGCGTCGAGCGAGCCGCGGATGCCGCCGGCGGCCAGCACGTAGCCATGGGTGAGCAGCGCGGTGTCCAGGAGCCGGGGGTCGTCGGCGGTCGCCCAGTCCTTGACGGTGGCGGCGACCGCGGGCCGGACCCCCGGGTCGCGGGCGGCCTCGGCGAGCGCGGTCGCGGCGGCCATCCGGGCGACCGGCTCGTCCATCACGGCGAGCGGGGCGACGAGCTCGCCGTAACCGTGGATCCAGTCCCAGGAGCACAGCACTCCGGCGGCGATGGAGGCACGGACCCACACCTCGGGGCGCGGGTCGTCGCACAGCGCGCGCAGCCAGCGGGCCACCGGGCCGCGGACGTTGTGGTAGCCGTGCCAGACCTCGGAGAGGACGGCGGTGGCGAGCGCGCCGCCCTGGAAGCGGATGGCGCGCGCGGGGACCTTCGCCGGGCCGAGGTCGAGCTCGGTGTCCTCCAGGACGGAGCGGGCGAGCGCCGGCCGGTGTTCGGCATGGGTGCCGAACAGGCGCCGTCCCGCGGGGCGTTCGGGGTCGAGGGTGACGGCGAGCTCCCAGGTGAGGAGCTCGGCGGCCTCGGCGGCGATGCTGTAGGCGGAGCCGTTGAAGACGGCCACGGCGATCCGGAAGGCGGTGGCGCTGAGCACCGGCAGCGCCTCGGGAAGGGTGCCCGGCCGGTCGGCGCCCGCGAACCACTCGCGCGCCTGCGCCCGTACGAAGGCGGCGCAGTCCTCCAGGAGTTGATCGTCCGTCAGTTCTCCCCGCTGGCGGCGGGCCAGGTGGTCGGCGAGCCGGGCGGCCTCGCGCGGCCGGAGCTCCTCGAGGCCGAGGGCGGCGACCACGTCCTCCCGGCCGGCCAGCTCCCTGGCGGCGGCCGTCGCCTCCTCGGGCTCGCCGCGCAGCAGCAGGCGCAGGTGGCGGTGGAGGACCTCGTCGGCGGGCGGGGGCGGGCAGTACATCCCGTACCGGCCGCGCAGCAGCCGGTCGGCGAGGTCGCCGCTCTCGACGATCAGCACGCCGTAGCCGTCGACCCGGCCCAACAGGTCGGCGAAGCGGTCGAGATGCAGCTCGGAGAGGCGTGCGGCGGGCGGCCGCGGGGCCGGGTCGGCGCCCTCGCCGCGCGCGGGGCGCGCCTCGCGCTCGGGGCGGTCGTCGTCGGCGAGGAGTTCGACGACATGCCCCGCGCCCTGGTGGAGGTTCTCCGGGCGGATCTCGTCGACCCCGTGGCGTGGGTCGAGCCGGAAGACCTGCCCTTCGGCGGCCTCCGACTGGCCCTTGGCGACCTCCGACTGGCCCTTGGCGACCTCGGACAGGAGCGCGAGCGCCGTGGACTTGCGCCCGCTGCCCGGCTCCCCGCACAGGACGAGCACGCGGTTGGCCCGTAGCCGGTCCTTCATGCGCTGGTAGCCGGCGGTCTCGCAGTACACGTCGTCGAGGTGTTCCAGGGTCTCGCGCGGCACCGGGCCCTGGACGAAGTGGGCCGCGGTGTTCAGCCAGAAGTTGTAGAGGTCGCCCTCGTGGATGGTGGCGTCGCCACCGACCGTGGTGTGGCGGTCGCCGGTGCCCTGGGCGAGGGTGCGCACCGCGGCACGCGCGGTGCTCGCGCCGCCGGTGCGGCCGGCGCCGCCGAGGGGGCCGCGGCCGGCGCTGTCGAAGGGGTTGGCCTGGGGCTGGTCGGCGGAGGGTCCGTCGGTGCCCGCCTTGTCGGAGCCCTTGTCGGAGCCCTTGTCGGAACCCTTGTCCGAGGCCTTGTCGGCGCCCTTGTCGTCGGTGGCCGGGGACTCGCTCGCCGAGTCCCCGCCCGCACCGCCGTGGTCGAGGTCGTCGTCGCTCACGCCGGGTCCCCCTTGCCCTCGTTGCGGACGCCGGTGAACCCGCCGTGGATCGTGGCGCCTTCGAAGTGGTTGATGTCACGGCCGGCCGTGTACGTGCGGTTGCCCCCGCCGTTCCGAGGCGGTGAGCCGTCCCCCCGCGACGGCCCACCGCCGGTCCCTGGGTCACCACTGCGCTCCCCCGGTCCGGCCATCGGCGGCTCCTGGCGCCGGGGCACGTGGAACCAGGCATCCTCGGCGGTCTCCTTGGAGACCACCTGCGCCCGCCGGTAGTGGTCGGGCTCGACATAGCGCCCGCCCTCGACGACCACGTTCCGGTAGAGCCAGTCGGAGACCACGATCAGCAGGTCGACGTCCTGCGCGTCGGCCATGATCTGCTTGGCCCGCTCGCTGTCGCAGAGCCGGCAGGCGAGGTCCACGGCCCGGCCGACCAGGCCGTGCCCGTCGTCGAGGACGAGGCCGGCGTTCATGCCGACCCGCAGCCGCAGCCGCCTCCGGCGGCCCACGTTGTGCTCGCGCAGGCTCTCGTACAGGGTGTCGATCCAGCGGCCGACCATGAACACCGGCGGGACGTCCGGGCGCAGTGCGGCGAGGATGCCGTCGCCGCGGTCCTCCTGGTGGACGGTGCCGGGCTCGATGCCGACGGAGGCGTACGCCTCGCCGAACGCCTCGTACAGGGCGGCCCGCGTGAGCCGTTTCTCGTCCATGCCGAGGCGTCCGGAGCCGACGACGTCCCCGAAGACGACGAGCCGGTGGATGGCTCCCGCGCTCGCTCCCGTACTGCTCACTCGGACTCCTCTGACGTGGTTCCGTGGTGGTGATGCGCGCCGTGGCGAGATGCCGGCGTGGTGGTGACGTGTCAAGCCTCGCGCCGGGCGCGCGTGGGCGATGTAGCCGTTTACACACCCGGCGGAGGTTTCTCCGCCGGTTCCGCGCCGGGGCGTGCGCGCCCCTGCGCGAGGAGGACGAGCACGGGCATGTCGATGACGACGACCGTGCGGTGGGCGGTGCGGACGACGCCCTGTTCGCGCAGCAGCCGCAGGGCCTTGGCGACGGCCTCCCGGGTGGCGCCGATGGCGGCGGCGAGGTCGTGCTGGGGCAGCGGGAGTTCCAGGAAGGTGCCGGACTCGGCGCGCCGGCCCGCGCGTTCGGCGAGCTCGACGAGGCGGGCGGCGAGCCGCTGGAGGACGGTCTCCGAGGCGAGCGAGCGGCGTTCGACGTCGGCGCTGCGCAGCCGGGTGGCGAGTTGCCGCATGATCAGGGCGGTGGCGTGCGGCCGGGCGGCGAGGAAGCGCCGGAAGCGGTCGCCGGATATCGCGACGGCCTCGACCCGGCCGAGCGCGGTGACGGTGGCGCTGCGCGGGCGGCGGTCGACGGCGGCGAGGTCGCCGACCACCTCGCCCTCGCCGCGCAGCGCGAGGATGAGCCGGGCGCCGCGCTCCGTGCCGACGGAGACCACCGACCAGCCGGTGAGGAGGGCGAGGACGTACGCGGAGGTGTCGCGCTCCCGGATCATGATCTCGCCCGGTTCGTACATGCGCGGGGCGCCCTCGGCGAGCAGGTCGCGGCGGTCGGCCGCGGGGAGGGCGTGGAGGAACGAGCGGTCCTGGCCGAAAAGACTCAACGGTCGCTCACACCCCCGCACGTTCTGCGCATTCGCGTGCTTGTTCCCACCTCATATCGCAACCAGAGTCACACTGTTGACGCTGCGTCACGTCGTGGGGTGAAGAACGCTAGAGGGTGGCCGAGAATCGCGTCAACGCGAGGGGAACGATCACAAGGGGCGCAAGGGAGCGCTGTTTCCAGCACCCTTGCGCCCCCTGTGTCCTGCCTGTGACCGGCCGCGCACCGGAGGGAAACCCGGCGGGTCCATGGAGCGCGGCCGTCCCCGGTCAGGGCCGGGGATCACCCGAGGTCACAGCCTCGGGTCGACCGGCTCCGACTCCAGGGCGAGGACCGCGAAGACGGCCTCGTGGACCCGCCACAGCGGCTCCCCGTCCGCAAGCCGGTCCAGGGCCTCCAGGCCGAGCGCGTACTCGCGCAGCGCGAGCGACCGCTTGTGGCCGAGGGAGCGGTTGCGCAGCCGCTCCAGGTTGTCCGGGCGGGTGTACTCGGGGCCGTAGACGATCCGCAGGTACTCCCGGCCGCGTACCTTGATGCCGGGCTGCGCGAGGCGCCCGTCGGCACCGCGGACGAGGGCCGCGAGCGGCTTGACGACCATGCCCTCGCCGCCCGCGGCGGTCAGCTCCAGCCACCAGTCGGTCCCGGCCTGAACGGACGCCTCGTCGGCCGGGTCGACCACGAGCCGCCGGGTGACCTGGAGCAGACCCGTCGGGTCGTGCTCGACCAGCCGGTCGAGCCAGGCCAGCTGCTCGTCGTGCGGGACGCCTGCCAGCGAGCGCCCGCGCGCCGCGAGCACCTGGAACGGCGCGAACCGCACACCCTCGAGGCCCTCGGTCGGCCAGCAGTAGCGCCGGTACGCCTCGGTGAAGGCCGCCGCGTCCGCCGCCCGTTCCCGCTGCCGGCCGAGGAGCTCGTCGACACCGGTCACGCCGCGCGCGACCGCCTGTTCGAGCGCCCCCACCGCGCCGGGGAACACCGCCCGGGAGGCGGCACCGACCGCCGCGTACTGGGAGCGGAGCAGCCCGGCCGACTTCAGCGACCAGGGCATCAGCTCGCCGTCCAGGAGCAGCCAGTCCGTGTCGAGCTCGTCCCACAGACCGGCGGCGTCGATCGCCGCCCGCAGCCGCGCGAGGACCTGCTCGGTGGTGTCCCGGTCGGCGAAGAACGGGCGGCCGGTACGGGTGTGCAGCGCGCCGGTCACCCCGTCGCGCGCGGCCACGCCGAAGCGCTCGGCCGCCACCTCCGCGTTCCGGCAGACGAGGGCGACGGCCCGCGAGCCCATGTGCTTCTCCTCGCACACGACCTTGCCCACGCCATCGGCCTCGTACTGCGCGAACGCCTCGGCCGGGTGCTCCAGGTAGTGCTCGTCAGCGGCTCCGCCGCGGGTACCCAGCTTCGACGTCGCCGTCGGCGCCATCGTCGGAGGCAGGTAGGCGAGCAGCCGCGGGTCGATGGCGAACCGGCTCATGACCTCGAGCGCGGCGGCCGCGTTGTCCTCGTGGACGGCGACGTTGCCCATCTGCCGGGTCTCGACGACCCGGCGACCGTGCACGTCGGCCAGGTCGAGCGGCCGGCCCTGGTGACCACCCGGCGCCTCGGGCGCGAGGGGGCGGGCCGGCTCGTACCAGACGCGCTCGGCGGGTACGTCGACGAGCTCGCGCTCCGGCCAGCGCAGCGCGGTCATCCGCCCGCCGAAGACGGCGCCGGTGTCGAGGCAGATGGTGTTGTTGATCCAGGACGTGGTCGGCACGGGTGTGTGTCCGTACACGACGGTCGCCCGGCCCCGGTAGTCCTCGGCCCAGGGGTAGCGCACCGGCAGCCCGAACTCGTCGGTCTCACCGGTGGTGTCGCCGTACAGCGCGTGCGAGCGGACCCGGCCCGAGGTGCGGCCGTGGTACTTCTCCGGCAGACCGGCGTGGCAGACCACCAGCTTGCCCCCGTCGAGGACGTAGTGGCTGACGAGCCCGTCGATGAACGCGGACACCTGGGCGCGGAACTCCTCCGGCTCGCGCTCCAGCTGCTCGATCGTCTCGGCGAGGCCGTGGGTCTGCTGCACCTTCCTGCCGTGCAGCCAGCGGCCCAGCTTGTTCTCGTGGTTTCCGGGCACGCAGAGCGCGTTCCCGGTGGCCACCATGCTCATGACGCGGCGCAGCACGCCGGGGCTGTCGGGGCCGCGGTCGACGAGGTCGCCGACGAAGACGGCGGTCCGGCCGTCGGGGTGGGCGCCGTCCTGGTAGCCGAGCTTGGCGAGCAGGGTCTCCAGCTCGGAGTTGCAGCCGTGGATGTCGCCGATGACGTCGAAGGGACCGGTGAGGTGACGCAGGTCGTTGTACCGCTTCTCCAGGACGACCTCGGCGGCCTCGACCTCCTCCGCCGTGCGCAGCACGTGCACCTTGCGGAAGCCCTCGCGCTCGAGTCCGCGCAGCGAGCGGCGCAGTTCGCGGCGGTGCCGCTGGATGACGTGGCGGGGCAGGTGGGCCCGGTCGGCGCGGGCCGCGTTGCGCGCGGCGCACACCTCCTCGGGCAGGTCGAGGACGATCGCGATGGGCAGCACGTCGTGCTCGCGGGCGAGCTGGACGAGCTGGCGCCGGGCCTCGCGCTGCACGTTGGTGGCGTCGACGACGGTCAGCCGGCCGGCGGCGAGCCGCTTGCCCGCGATGTAGTGCAGGACGTCGAAGGCGTCCTTGCTCGCGCTCTGGTCGTTCTCGTCGTCGGCGACGAGGCCGCGGCAGAAGTCGGAGGAGACGATCTCGGTCGGCTTGAAGTGGCGCCGGGCGAAGGTCGACTTGCCGGAGCCGGTCGCACCGATCAGGACCACGAGGGAGAGATCGGTGACGGGCAGCCTGCGGAGGCCCGTCCCGGTGGCGCCGGTGGTGCTGGTGGCGCCGGTGGTGTCGTTGGTGTCGGTGGCGCCGGTGGCGCCGGTGGTGTCGGTGGTGTCGGTCATGCCGCGTCCTCCTTCGGGGTCTCGTCGGTACGGGTGAAGACGGCCATCTGGGTCGGCGGGCCGACCTCGGGGTCGTCCGGGCCGACGGGGGCGTGGGCGACCCCGTACCCGTACCGCCCGGCGACGGCCTCCGCCCACTGCCGGAACTCCTCGCGGGTCCACTCGAAGCGGTGGTCGCCGTGCCGGACGTGCCCGGCCGGCAGCGACTCCCAGCGCACGTTGTACTCGACGTTCGGCGTGGTCACCACGACCGTACGGGGCCGGGCCGAGCCGAACACCGCGTACTCGAGCGCGGGCAGCCGGGGCAGGTCGAGGTGCTCGACTACCTCGCTCAGGACGGCCGCGTCATAGCCGGCGAGCCGCTTGTCGGTGTACGTGAGGGAGCCCTGGAGCAGGGTCACCCGGCCGGCCTGCCGCTCGCCCATCCGCTCCAGGCGGAGCCGGCGGGCGGCCACGGACAGCGCACGCGCCGACACGTCCACCCCGACGATGTCGGTGAACCGGACGTCCTTGAGCAGGGCCTGCACCAACTGGCCCTGGCCGCAGCCGAGATCGAGCACCCGGGACGCGTCGGCGGCGCGCAGCGCGCCGAGGATGGCGTCGCGGCGCTGCTCGGCGAGCGGCACGGGCCGCTCCTCGGTGTCGGTGGTCTCGTCGACCGCGTTGTCGACGTCCTCGACGTCCAGGTCGTCCGCCTCGGCGAGCCGCACCAGCTCAAGGCGCTCGGTCGCCTCCCGGGTCAGGCCCCAGCGGCGGGAGAGATAGCGGCTGGTGATCAGCTTCTGCTCGGGGTGGTCGGCGAGCCAGCCGTCGCCGGCGCGCAGCAGCTTGTCGACCTCGTCCGGCGCGACCCAGTAGTGCTTGGCGTCGTCGAGCACCGGCAGCAGGACGTAGAGCTGGTTGAGCGCGTCGGCGAGCCGCAGCTCGCCCTCCAGGACGAGCCGCACGTAGCGCGAGTCGCCCCACTCGGGGAACTCGGGGTCCAGCACGACCGGCTCCGCCTCGACGGATGCCCAGCCCAGCGGTCCGAACAGCCGCGAGACCAGTTCGGCACCGCCGCCGCGCGCGGGCAGCGCGGGGATCTCGATGCGCAGCGGCAGGGGCGCGGCGGCCCGCTCGGGCAGGGCGGCGCAGCTGCCGTGCAGCGCGCTCTTGAAGACCTTGGCGAGCGCGACGGCCAGCAGGGACGAGGCGGCGTAGGGCCGGTCGTTCACGTACTGGGCGAGGGCGGAGTCCGGGGCGCCGCCCCGGCCCTTGCCCTTGCCGCGCCGGACGAGCGCCACGGGGTCCACTTCGAGCAGCAGCGCGGCCGTGCACCGCTCCGCGCTCGCCTCGGGGTAGAGGACGTGCGCGGTGCCGTGGGAGGTCGAGAACGTCTGCGCCTTCTCGGGATGCTTGTGCAGCAGGAAGCCGAGATCGGTCGCGGGACGCTCATGGGTACCGGTCGTACTGATTGTCAGGAACACCCGTCCGAGTATGGTCGCGTGCTCCCTCCCCGACCAGGCATTTTCCCGGCCCGAAGGGGGGTGTCCTCGCTATTCCTCCAGGGTCGCCGCGAGCGCGGCGATCCGGTCCGGGCCGACCCGGCAGCAGCCGCCGATCAGGCGGGCGCCGTCCGCGCGCCAGCGGGCGGTGCGGGACGGGTCGAAGGTGGCGCCTCCGAGCCAGCCGCGAGCCCGCGCGTCCCATCGCTCCCCGCTGTTGGGGTAGACGACGACCGGCTTGCCGGTGACCGCGGCGGCGATCTCCACGGCGGGCCCGGCGTCCTCGGGGTCGCAGCAGTTCACCCCGACCGCGACGACCTGGTCGAGCCCGGCGGCGAGGGCGAAGGCCTCCGCCAGGGGCTGACCGGCCCGGGTGCGCCGGCCCTCGACCGTGTACGACAGCCAGACCGGCACCCCGCACCCGTCGACCGCCCGCAGCAGCGCCTCCGCCTCGTCGGCGTCCGGCACCGTCTCCAGGGCGAGCACATCGGGCCCGGCCTCGGCGAGGGCCTCGACGCGCGGCCGGTGGAAGCGCGCCAGCTCGCCCACCGTCAGCCCGTACCGGCCCCGGTACTCGCTGCCGTCCGCGAGCATCGCTCCGTACGGGCCGACGGAGGCGGCCACCCAGATCTCCCGCTCCGTGCGTCCGCCCGCGGCCCGGGCCAGTTCCACGCTGCGCGCGAGGAGCCGCGCCGCCTCCGCCCGGCCGGTGCCGCGCCGGGCGAAGCCCTCGAAGGTGGCCTGGTAGCTGGAGGTGATCAGGACCTGGGCGCCGGCCCGTGCATAGGCCGCGTGCGCCGCCTCGATCTGCTGGGGCCCGTCGGCGAGCAGCCGCGCGGACCAGAGCGCGTCGGACAGGTCGCAGCCCTGCGCCTCCAGCTGGTTGGACAGCCCGCCGTCGAGCACCAGGACCCGCTCGGCGAGGGCGGCGGCAAGCGAGCGGACGGGTTTCATGGCGTCACCCCAACTGCCTCTGGACCTGTGCGGAGATCAGCTCCAGGTGGTCCAGATCGTCCAGGTCGAGGACCTGGAGGTAGATCCGGGTGGAGCCGAGTGCACCGTACCTGCCGATCTTGTCCACCACCTCGGCGGGCGAACCGGCCAGGCCGTCGGCCTTGAGCTCGGCCACGTCCCGGCCGATGGCGGCGGCCCGGCGGGCGACCTCGGCGTCGCCCTTGCCGACGCAGACGACCAGCGCGTTGGAGTACACCAGCGCGTCCGCCGGTCGTCCGGCCGCCTCCGCCGCCGCCCGCACCCGGCCGAACTGCCGCTCGGTGTCCTCCAGCGAGGCGAACGGGATGTTGAACTCGTCCGCGAACCGGGCCGCGAGCCTCGGTGTACGGCTCGCCCCGTGCCCGCCGACGAGCACCGGGATCCGCGCCTGGGCCGGCTTGGGCAGAGCGGGCGACTCGTCGAGCCGGTAGTACTCCCCCTCGTACGAGAAGGTCTTGCCAACCTCGGTGCCCCACAGCCCGGTGACGATCTCCAGCTGCTCCTCCAGGCGGCCGAACCTCTCCTTCGGGAAGGGGATGCCGTACGCCCGGTGCTCCTCCTCGAACCAGCCGGCCCCCAGGCCGAGTTCGACCCGGCCGCCCGACATCCGGTCGACCTGGGCCACCTGGATGGCCAGCACACCGGGGAGCCGGAAGGTGCCGGCGGTCATCAGCGTGCCGAGCCGGATCCGCCGGGTCTCCCGGGCGAGCCCGGCCAGCGTGATCCACGCGTCCGTCGGTCCGGGCAGCCCGTCCGCCGAGCCCATGCGCAGATAGTGGTCGGAGCGGAAGAAGGCGTCGAATCCCAGGTCCTCGGTGGCTCTGGCGACCGTGAGCAGGGTGTCGTAGTCGGCCCCTTGCTGGGGCTCCGTGAAGATTCGAAGATCCATACCTCCATCCTGCACCTTGGGCCGGCCAGGCCCCAGGGCCTGCCGGTCAGCAGCGTGCGTCAACCTCTTCGTCAGCGAAGGATCACCACCGGCCCGGTCGGGTGAATATCCGCCCCCTGGACGGGCGCCGTCCCACCGGGCCAGTGACCGGGGCCCGGGACCCGTCGTTGGCTCGGGCGGAGCCGGACCGCCCGGCCCGCGTGCCGGCGGCCGCTGCCGGTGCGTCGCTCTCTCTTGTTGGCCCTTCCCTCGCCGGAGGGGCCCGGGCCGAGGAGGCCGCCATGTCCCAGGAAGCCGCGCCGGAACGGGCCGTGCCCGAGCAGCCCCGACCGTCGGTGTCGCCGGTGCAGCAGTCCGCGCAGTCCGTGCCCGAGCAGCAGGGCGGCGGCGCCCCGAAGGGTCTGCTGCAGCAGATGGAGGAGCTGATGGCGGCGCTGACCGCCGACCTGTCGCAGCTCGACGCCGACCTCCAGTCCTCCGCGGACCGCCAGACGAGCATCCCCGACAGCCGCGACACCCCCGGCATCCCCACGCCCCCGGACCACCGCGGCGGCACCCCGGCCTGACGGAGCGCGCCCGGGACGGCGGCACCGCCTCACGCCGGTCTGGGGCCCGCGCGGCCCCGGGCCGCGTCGGGCGGGCGGTCGCGCTCCCGGACCGCCAGGCGGCGCAGCATCCCGCTCACCCTGTCGCCGGCCTCGTCGGCGGCGTCGATGGCCTCGATGCACTGCCAGTACAGCCCCTCCTCGTCCGTGGCGCAGGCCACCCCGACCAGGGCGATGCCCACCTCGCCGAGGAGCGCGCCGAGCGCGGTCAACGCCGCCCGCGCGTCCCCCACTTCGGTGAGCTGCGCGGCCCTGGGTCCGCCGCCGCGCAGCGCGGGGTGGTCGATCGTCCCGCGCCCGCCGCCGATCTCGCTCAGTCCCCGTGCCTCGCTCCGCAGCTCCAGTGGTCCATGGAGTGCGAGATGACTTCCTATCGCCTGGGCGAGGGCCTGGGCCTGCCAGGCCTCCGCCACGATGTCCAGCGCCGTGCGGCTCTCGGCCAGCGCGTGCCGACCGGTCGCGACGAGTCGCTCCGCTTCCATCAACGCCGCCCCCGTTCTTATGACTTACTGCCCACTCATTCCATTACCCAGCGTGAAGCCGACTGAGCCCAAACACCAGGGGAATTCGGAAATCTGTGGACAGGAAGCTCGGCGGGGAAAACCCGATCACTCCGAAGAGTGACGATCACGGTCGTTTTCGGCCTTGCGTGCGTGTACCGGAAAGCGGATCTCGTTGCGGTCGATCTTCGCCGCGAGCGCGGTGAGCGGATCGATCCCGAGCACCCCGCAGAACTGGAGCAGATAGGCGAGGACGTCGGCGACCTCGTCGGTGACCCGGTGCGCCGTGTCCGGGTCGTCCATCACGCGGCCCGCCTCTTCCGGCGTCAACCACTGGAAGATCTCCAGGAGTTCGGCCGCCTCGACGCTCAGCGCCGCCGCCAGGTTCTTGGGCGTGTGGTACGGCTGCCACTGCCGGGCGGCCGCGAAGTCGGCGAGGCGGCGCTGCAGGCCGGCCAGATCAGGTTCCGTCACGGCTCCAGGTCTACCACCGTCACCCCGGCCGGCTCCCGGAACCCCGGCTCGTCGAGCCCGCCCTGCCCCGGCGGCCCGTCGTGCCCCACCGTCCCGCCCCGCCCCACCGTCCCGACCAGCCGCAGGTGCCCGTCGGCACAGATCGCGGCGGCCAGGGCGAGCAGCTCGCGCAGCTGCCGCCCGTCGAGGCCCCGGTCGAGGCCGTCGGCGAGGACGGTGAGCGTCCGCATGGCCTCGGGCACCTCGGCGACCGGGTCCACGGCGAGCACGCCCGGTCCGGTGAGCAGGACGAGCGCGAGGGCGAGGTAGCGCAGCTCCCCGTCGCCGAGCCGTCCCAGGGGTGTCGCGTGCCGCGGGCCCCGTTCGAGGACGGCCTGCACCATGCCGGCCACCGATTCCCGCAGGCCGAGGGCCGTCACCGGACCCGCGCAGCCCGCGCCCGCGATCGCGGCGAGGCGCGCGTGCCGGCGCGGGCACTCGGTGGCGGTGCGGTGCAGCACCTCGGCGAGGTTGCGGCAGTCGCGGCGCAGCCGGCCCTCGCCGATCGGGACCGGGGCGCGCATCCGCCGCGGCTGGGGGTCGCACGCGAAGACCGTGCGCAGGCCGACGACCACCTGCTCGGCGGCGGCGAGGACCTCCAGCTGCCCCTTGGTCTTGCCGGCGACGCGCAGGGGCAGGAGGGCCGTGCCGAGCAGGTCGTCGGGGAAGGGCGCGCGGGTGACGGGGGTGCTGCCGGCCGTGTGCCATTCGGCCTGCACCGTGCTGCGGCCCGGGTCGCGCAGGGCGGTGGCGAGCAGGGTGCGGCCGCCGCAGGTGAGCCGTTCGCCGACGATCCGCAGGTGGGGCTCGGCCTGGACGGCCACGTCGAGCCGGACGGGTCCGGCAGGCCCGTCGACCGTGCAGCCGATCCGGAACCCGCGCCGCCCCTGCGCGTCGGGCCGGGCCCGCTCGGGCACGAGGTCGGCCGCGTCGGGCAGCGCTTCGGCGAGCCCGGCGCCCGCGCCGAGCAGCGCCAGCGCCTCGTATGCGCGCAGGGCGCTGGACTTGCCGCTGCCGCTCGGGCCCCTGAGCAGCGTCACGGGCCCGAGCGGAAGGACGGCGGCACGATGGACCGCGAAGGCGGAGAGCCGCAGTTCGGTGACGGCGGGCCGGGCCGGAGCGGGCTTCCCGGCGGGCCGGGCCGGAGCGGGCTTCCCGGCGGGCCCGGCCGCCGCAGGCGCCGGCGCCCGGCCGCTCCCTTCCGGTAAGGGAAGAGCGGGGGGCGGTACGGAGGTACGACTGCGGGCACGCCCCTGGGCAGGGACTTCTGACGTGCGGTCGGGCGCGGTGCCGCCGGTGAGGGTCATGACCGGACCGTACGCAGCGGCCCGCATGACGAACCGTTACGCCTGAATGACCTTCCTACGAACGGGGGACCGCGGCCCCGTCCGCCCCTTCCGGCGCCTCGTCCTCGGCGCCCTCGACCTCCGTACCGGCCGGGGCCAGCAGGAAGACGTTGCGGTCGACGCGGTGCATGCCGCTGCCCAGGCCGAAGACGACGCCGCTGCTGAAGTCGAGGATGCGCTTGGCGACCTCGGTATCCGCGCTCGTCAGGTCGAGGAGCACCGGGATCTGGGCGATGAGGTACTCGGCGACCTCGCGGGCGTCCGCGAAGACCTGGACCCGCAGCACGACCATGCGGCGCTGTTCGACGGTCTCGTACTGATCGGGGAATGCGCGGTGGTCGACCCTGGACGGCCATTCGTCACGCCCGCGCAGGGGCACGACCTGAGCCAGGCCCTCCCACTGCTCGTCGGTGACGTCGTACCTCTCGTACCTACTCATGCACCCATCCTCCCGTTCCTCACCCGTTCGGCCCAACAGCGACACGAGCCGACTCGGCGCGCTCCACCCGGGCACCTCACACAAGATCACCCGCAGAGGTGTCGTGTCATCTCTGGTGTGTTTCGCGCCGTTCTGAAGGCGGCGAACCGTCGGTACGTGATATTCCGTCACCTTCTCGACTGGAACCTGCAGTTGCCATCCTGGCGAAAGCCCGGTAAGAGGGAGCTTCCAAGAGAAAAGATTCTCCAGAGATTGTTATTCTCGGTGACCAAGTGACGCCGGAGGGAAACCGTGCCGAAACAGGAGAGAGCGACGAGGACCCATGAGCGGTTCCTCGACGCGTCGGCCGACGAGTTCGCACGGCACGGCTACGTGGGGGCCAACCTGCAACGGATCGCCGGCCAGGTGGGGATGACCAAGGGCGCCCTCTACGGGCACTTCCCGTCGAAGGACGCCCTCGCCGCCGTCTTCACCTCCGCGTTCGACGCCGGGTGGCGCGAGCTGCTGCGGAAGATCGGCGACGCCGATCCGCCGCTGGCGATCCTGCACCGCGTCACCGTCGGCTTCGTCCAGCGGATGCACTCGGACCTGCGCTTCCGGGCCGGGCTGCGGCTGGCGTACGAGAAGGCCTGCGCGAGCGGTACGGCTCCGCAGGCCGTGACGGACCTGCAGGCCGCGCTGACCCGGCTCGTCGCGGACGCGCAGGACAGGGAGGAGCTGGCCTCGACCCACCGTCCGGAGGTGATCGGCTCGATGTTCCTGTCGCTCATGTTCGGCATGTTCTACACGTCACCGACGGGCTCACCGGCCGACAGCACCCGCCAGGTCTGTCAGGTCTGGGAGCTGCTCGAGGCCGGCGACGCCGCGGCCTGACGCCGGCGAGGCCGGGTCCCACGAGGTGACACGACGGCAGGCGGGGGCACGGCGACCAGCTGCGCCCCTGCCGACCCGCCCCGACCAGTGCTTGCCCTCATATGGGCGAGGTTGGTCCGGGATGCAACCACCTGATCGCGCCCAGCCCTTCGGTTTTCGGCCACCGTCCCGGTACGATTCCGTCCCGGCGGAATGAAGTGGGGGATCGTCGGCCATGTCGCAGTCACCGCATCGATCGCCCCTTCCGACAAGCGGAAATGGGACGCTCATGGCCAACTCGGGTGACCTCTTCGGTGTTTCGGCCCCCGCCACCACCAAGGAGCTGAAGCAGGAGCGGGCGATCCGCACGCGCGAGCGGGTCCTGGCCTCCGCGGCCGAGGCGTTCGCCGCCAAGGGGTACCCCGCGGTCACGATCCTGGACGTGGCCCAGGCCGCCGGGCTGACCAAAGGCGCCGTCTACTTCCACTACGAGAACAAGGACGCCCTCGCCGTCGCGGTCACCGAGCTCTTCAACCGGCGCATCGGCGAGATCGCCCACGCCGTCGAGGAGCTGTGCCTCCCGCCGGTCAGCGCCGTCGCCGAGCTGCTCATCCGCACGGCCGTGGCCTTCCGCGACGAGACCGCCCTGCAGGCCGGGGCCCGGCTACAGCTGGAGCGGCAGCTGATCGGCGCGCAGATCCCGCTGCCGTACGAGGGCTACACCCACCTCATCACCTCGTGGCTCGCCAAGGACGTCGCCCCGGTCGAGGCGGACGGCGACGACCGGACGGCGAGACAGGCGCTGTCCTCCGCCACCACGCTGGCCACGGTCCTCGTCTCCGCCTTCTTCGGGGCACAGCACATCTCCTGGGTCCTCAACAACCGTGCGGACCTCGCGGAACGCACGATCGCGGTGGTCCGCACGATCATCCCGTGCGCCGAGGAGGACATCGAACTCTGTCCGTCCGCCCCGCGCCGCTGACGCGCGGCGGGTCGCAGGCCCGGGCGTCGTCACCTCACCAGCCGAGGGCCTCGCGCACCTGGCGCACCGCCTCGTGCGCGGTGAGCCGTACGCCCTCCTCGAACCCCTTCCCGTACGCGTCCTCCCCCAGGGCCGCCCGGGCGGCGGCCGCGATGCGGTCCACGTCACCGCGCTCGGCGGGCGGCAGCGGGGCGCCCACAGCACGGCGGGCCGCGTCCGCCGCGCCGAGCAGCAGAGCGGCGTGGGCGGCGTCGGGCTCCCGGCCGTCACGCCGGAGGAGAGCGGCGCCCGCGAGCCCCTCCAGGGAGAGGGCGAGGGCGCGGGGCTCGTCGAGCGAGCGGGCGACGTCCCAGCCCCGCAGGTGGTGGGCGGCGCAGGCATCGGCGTCGCCGTGGAGTTCGGCGAGGAAGCCGAGCTCCGCGAGGAGCAGATGGTCGCCCGCCTCCGAGGACACGTCGGCGTAGCCGTCCCGCAGATGCGCCAGGTGCGCCGCCGCCGCGTCCAGGTCGCCGGAGCGGCGTGCCCCGAGTGCGAGGCCCATCTCGGAGTGGATCTCCCCGTATTTGTAGCCCTGTTCGGCGGCGATACGGCGGGCCTGCTCGTGCAGTTCGCGGCCGCGCTCCCAGTTGTGGGCGAGGAGTTCGAGCCGGCCGAGACCGGAGAGCCGGGCCGACACCTCCGCCTCCAGACCCAACTCCCTTGCCATGGCCAGTCCTTCGCGCTGACGGCGGGCCGCGTCGGCGTAATCGCCCTTGATCTCGGCGAGTGCGGCGAGTGGCGAGACCGTCTGCAACTCTCCCCAGCGGTCACCCAGTTCACGGAAGAGCGTGGCGCTGCGCAGGCCGTCCCGACCGAGGCCGGCGAGGTCGCCGCCGACCATGGCGAGCGTGGCGCGCATGCCGAGCGCGGCGGCGGTGCCCCACTGCTCGCCGGCCTCGGTGAAGAGCGCGAGGGCGCGCGTGTTCAGCTCCTCGCTCCCGGCGACGTCGCCCGCGCTGAACAGGCCGTAGGCGCAGAGCCACAGGGCACGGGCACGGCGGACGGGGTCGGCGATCGCTTCGGACGCCGGCGTCGCCGCCGCCTCGTGGTCACCGGTGAGCAAGGCGAACGCGGCGTGGAGCAGGTCGAGTTCGGGAGCGGGGTGGGGGGTGGCGGCCAGCACTGCGGCCAGACTGCGGCGCGCCTCGGTGAGGCGACCGCGCAGCAGCCACCACCACGCGAGCGCGGTGGCGAGGCGTACGGCCTGGCCGGCGGGTCCGTTCGCCGCTCGCCGTACCGCCTCGTCGAGGGCGGCGCGCAGGTTGCCCGCCTCGGCATCGAGGCGGGTGAGCCAGGAGCGCTGGCCGGTGCCGCGCAGGTGGGGCTCGGCCCGTTCGGCGAGGGCGAGGTAGTGGTGGAGGTGGCGGTCGCGTACGCCGGCCAGGTCCGCCATCTCGTGCAGCCGCTCGGTCGCGTACGCGGCGACGGATTCCAGGAGCCGGTAGCGCCGCCCGGCGGGCCCGTCCACGACGACCACGAGGGAACGATCCACCAGCCGGGTCACCAGGTCGAGCACCTCGTCCCGGGTGACGCCGTCACCCGCGCAGGTCGCCTCCGCCGCCTCCAGGTCACAGCCGTCGCTGTGCACGGCGAGGCGGCGCAGCACGATCCGCTCGGGCGCGCTCAGCAGCTCCCAGCTCCAGTCGATGACCGCCCGCAGGGTCTGCTGCCGGGCGGGCGCCCCGCGCTGACGGGAGTTGAGGACCCGGAAGCGGTCGCCGAGCCGCCCGGCCAACTCCCGTACGCCCAGGGTGCGTACGCGGGTGGCGGCGAGCTCCAGGGCGAGCGGGATGCCGTCCAGGCGGCGGCAGATCTCGGCGATGGCGGCGAGATCGGCCGGGTCCACTCCGGCCGGGTCGCGCGGGAACGCCGGGTCGCAGGCGGCCGCGCGCTCGCTGAACAGCCGTACGGCGTCGTCCGTGGGCAGCGGTTCCACCAGGAACACCGCCTCGCCGGCCAGTCCGAGCGGCTCCTGGCTGGTGGCGAGCACCCGCAGCCCGGGCGACGTGCGCAACAGGAGCTCGGCCAGCTCCGCCGCCGCGTCCACCACGTGCTCGCAGTTGTCCAGGACGAGCAGGGTGCGGCGGTCGCGCAGGGCCGCGGCCAGCCGGTACGCGGGGGTCGCGGCGCCCGCGCCGGATCCGGTACCGGGCAGCCCGGTCGGAGAGTCGTCCCGGATACCGAGCGCGGTGGCGACGGCCTGGGCGAGATCGGCGGCGGTCCCGCCACGCACCCCCGCGAACTCCACGAGCCAGACCCCGTCCGGCAGTTCGGGCCCGGCCGCCGTCGCCGTCGCCACGGCGAGGCGCGTCTTGCCGACCCCGCCGGGGCCGGTGAGCGTCACGAGGCGGGAGTCCTGGAGGAGCCTGGTCACCTCGGTGACGGCTTCCTCCCGGCCGATGAGGTGCGTCAGGGGGACGGGGAGGTGCGGGTAGGCGGGAGAGGTGGGTGGGGCCGCAGTGGCCCGGTGCTCGGCCTGAGTCCGGTCCTGAGGGACGCGGGCCTGGGCCTCGGCCTGGACCTGGGCCTGGACCTGGGCCTGGGCCTGGGCCTCGGCCTCGGCCTGGACCGGTATCTCCTCTCGCGGCGCAGGCCCCGTCCCCGCCGCCCCCAGCCGCGGGTCCTGGCGCAGGACCGCCTGGTGGAGGGCGGTCAGGGCCGGCCCCGGGTCGACGCCGAGGTCTTCGGCGAGGCGCGAGCGGAGGTCCTCGTACGTGGCGAGGGCGTCGCTCTGCCGGCCGGCGAGGTAGAGGGCACGCATCTGGACGGCGCGGAGGCGCTCGCGGAGCGGATGCCGGTCGACGAGGGCGGCGAGTTCGCCGGCGAGCAGCAGGTGATCGCCCGCGAGGAGACGGGCCTCGGCCTGCTCCTCCTGGACGGACAGGCGCTGTTCGGCGAGGCGCTGGGCCGCTTCCCGTACGAAGCCCTCGTCGGCGAAGTCGGCGTACGCGGGCCCCCGCCACAGCGCGAGCGCGTCGGTGAGGAGCTCGGCCCGGGTGCGCGGATCGCGGACGGTACGGGCCTCGGTCACCAGGGCGCGGAAGCGGTCGGCGTCCACTTCGGGCGCGGCGCCGTCGAGCCGGAGCCGGTAGCCGGGGGCCTGGTGGACCACGGCCTCACGGCCGAGCACCCTGCGCAGCTGGGAGACCTTGGCCTGGAGGGCGCCCGCGGGCTTGCCGGGCGGTTCGTCGCCCCACAGGTCCTGGATGAGGCGGTCGGTGGAGACCGGACCGCCGTCGTGGGCGAGCAGATCCGCGAGCAGGGCCCGCACCTTGACCTCGGGGACCGTGACCGCCGCGCCCTCGTCGTCCCACACCACGAGCGGTCCCAGTACCCCAAAGCGCATGTCGGCCACCGTACCCCGGCGCGCACCGGATCACCGCTCGTCACAGCGCCACCGGCAGCACCCTCGGTCGCCGGCGGCCGCACCCTCAGCGCACCATCAGCGCTTCCGAAGCGTCCCCGAAGCGGTCTCGCCCAGAGTCGGCAGGCAGAAACGACTCGCCATGCGGCGGAAGGGAGTGGCGGGCATGACCAGGTACGCGGGCAGGAGGGCCGTCGTCGTCGGCCAGGACACCGAGATCGGCCTGGCGATCGCCAAGCGGCTCGTGGAGGGCGGCGCGCAGGTCCTGCTGACCGCCCGTACCGCCGGGGAACGCGCCCACGCGCGGTCCGAGCTGGGCTCCGCCGCCCGCGTCGTCGCCACCGCCGAAGGCCTCGAGGGCGACGGCGCCGACCTCCTCTTCGCCGACGCCGTCGCCACCGCCCGCCCGCTGCTGCCCCGCCTCAGGGACGGCGGCGCGGTGGTGCTCACCGCCCCCGCCCCGACCTCGGCCGCCGTACGCGCGCTCGCCGCGGAGCTGGCGCCGCGGGGCATCCGGGTCAACGCGGTGGCCCCGGGCTGTATCGAGGCGGCACCCGACGCCGCCACCACGCTGCCGCCGCTCGGCCGGCTCGGCTCGGCCGAGGAGGTGGCCCGCGCCGCGCTCTTCCTGGCCACGGACGCGACGTTCACGACGGGGGCCCGGCTCCCCGTCGACGGCGGCCTCGGCCCTTCCTAGGGCGATGCGCGACCGACCCGTAGTCCATCAAGTCCATCAAGGCCAACAGGTCCATCAAGTCCCCCAAGTCCCCAGCCCCTGACTCCCATCCCGTCCCCCAGAACATCCGGAGCACTCCAGATGAGCACCTCACCCGACACCGCCGCCGCTCCCGCGTCGCCATCCGCACCAGCGGCCGACAAGGGCGGCGGCGAACCGCAGAAGCTTCCGCTCTTCGCGCTGCTCGCCCTGGCCACCGCCGTCTTCATCACCAGCCTCACCGAGACCCTGCCCGCCGGCCTGCTGCCCGCGATGAGCAAGGACCTGCACGTCAGCGAGTCGGCGACCGGCCAGACGGTCACCATCTACGCGATCGGCACCGCCCTGACCGCCATCCCGCTGACCGCCGCCACCGCCCGCTGGCGGCGCAAGCGGCTGCTGCTCACCGCCATGGCGGGCTTCGCCGTCGCCAACACGGTCACGGCCGTCTCGTCCGTCTACGGCCTGACGATGGTCGCCCGCTTCGTCGCCGGTGTGGCCGCAGGTCTCGCCTGGGCGCTGCTCGCCGGTTACGCGCGCCGCATGTCGCCGGTCCCGCTCCAGGGCAAGGCGATCGCCATCGCCATGGCCGGCATCCCGGTCGCGCTCTCGCTCGGCGTGCCCGCCGGCACTTTCCTCGGCACCGAACTCGGCTGGCGCGTCGCGTTCTTCGCGATGACCGGCCTCACCGTCCTGCTGCTGCTCTGGATCGCCGCGATCGTGCCGGACTACCCGGGCCAGGAGGCCGGCGAGAAGCCCAGGATGCTGCGGGCGCTGAAGGTGCCGGGCGTGACCCCGGTGCTGTTCGTGACGCTGGTGTTCGTGCTCGCGCACACCATTCTGTACGCGTACATCGCCACGTACCTCGACGACCTCGGCCTCGGCGGCAGGACCGATGTGATCCTGCTGGTCTTCGGTGCCGCCTCGCTGGCCAGCATCTGGATCGTGGGCGCGCAGATCCACCACCGGCTGCGCTCGCTGACGGTGGCCAGCACCCTGCTCGTCGCCGTGGCGGCGGCGCTGCTCGCGGTGCTCTCCGACAGCACGGCCCTGGTGTACGTCGCGGCGGCACTGTGGGGTCTGGGCTGGGGCGGCGTGCCGACCCTGCTGCAGACGGCGGTCGCCGACGCGGGCGGCGAACAGGCCGACTCCGCACAGGCGATGCTCGTGACGCTGTGGAACGTCGCCATGGCCGCCGGCGGCATCATCGGCGGCATCCTGCTCGACTCGATCGGCAGCGAGTCCTTCCCGTGGACGGTGCTGCTGCTCCTGCTGCCGGTGCTGGTGGTCGTCGTGGTCGCGCGCGCCCACGGTTTCCCGGCCAAGCGCCCGGACGCCGGGTAGGGGCCCGCCGCACCACACCAGGCACACCGGCCTCGTACCCCCTAGAGCGGCCGCCGAAGGCAGACCATCCCCCGGGCCTTCGGCGGCCTTGCCGACCCATTCCACCCGCAGTCCCGACCACGATCCCACCCGAAGCCCCGACCACGATGCCACCCGCAGTCCCGAGCACGATCCCACCCGAAGCCCCGACCCCGGATTCCTCCCGCAGTCCCGACCCAGATTCCTTTCACGGTCCCGACCCTCGCTTTTCCGCAGCAGTCAAGACCCCCCTTTACCTGTCGCGTTCCTGACGCCCCCCGACGGATGTTCACGAGCTGTTGACACGTGCGTCGGGGGGCGCGCGCCGCCCGCGCCGGCGCACGCCGCGCGCCGCCCCTGTGACCAGCGCCCGGACGCCCGGCGAGGCCCGCCGAGCCGGTTCCCGGCACGCCTCGTCGCGACGCCGGACACGGGCCGTCGACGCTCGCTCCCGAAGGCTGTTTCCGCAGGTCAGAGGGCGAGTAGGCAAAGTCGGCGACCAGCCCGTGAAATTTTCCTTCGAGCCGGTATTTTTGAGCTTCGTACGGAGCGCAGAAGGCACCGACTCCGGTGCGAGCGAGGGAAGTACGAGGGGGGCGTAGCGTCACATGTCGTCAAGCACGTCAAGCAGGCCACGCGCAACCGCGGCGGACGAGAACGCGCGCATGCAGACGTTCCTTGAGGAGATCTTCAGGCCGCTGCACCGCGCAGAGCAACGCCGTTGGGCCAGGGCGTACTTACGGGGCCTGCTCCACGTCTCCGGCCGGAAGACGCCCCGGAGCATGGCGCTGACCGAGCGGTTGCCGCCCGCGGCGGCGCACAGCCTGCACCAGTTCATCAACACGAGCCCGTGGGACTGGGAGCCGGTGCGCCGCAGGCTGGCCCAGCGGGTCGCGGCGACCGCCGCGCCGTACGCCTGGACCGCCACCGACCTCATCATCCCCAAGCGCGGCGAGCACTCGGTGGGCGTGCACCGGCGGCTGGACACGACGACCGGACGGACCGTCAACTGCCAGCGTGCGGTGGGGCTCTTCCTCGTCACGGACGCGCACTGCTTCCCGGTGGACTGGAGTCTCGTGCTCGACGGCTCGTGGGGCTGGGACGTGGCCCGTCGCCAGCGGGCCCGGATACCGGAGGAGGAGACGGTGCAGCCGGCCGGCGCCCATGTTCTCGCGTTCGCGGCCGAGGTCGCCGCCCAGCCCCGGTTGCCGCGCCTTCCCTGGGTGCTCGACCTGACCCGGTGCGAGGCATCGACCGGCGTCCTGGCCGGGCTCGCCCGGCACCGCGCCGAGATCCTCTGCGAGGTGGACCCGGGCCAGGTCGTCCTGACCGGCCACCGCACCCCGGCCGTGACCACGGCCGGCGCCCTGATGGACGAACGCGGCGCCCGTCAGCCCTATGTCATGGCACGGCAGTCTCCGGACGGGCGCTTCCGGGGCTCCCGGACCGGCGGCCGGGCGCTGTCCCTCTACGCCTACTCCGGCACGGTACGGCTGCCCTTGCGCGCCGTCGGCGCCGACGGCGCGGCGCGCGGCTACCGGCTCCTGGAGCTCCTCGACCCCGACGGCCTGCAGCCCGCCCGGTACTGGATCACCAATCTCGCCGACCGGCGCGTGGACCTGGCCCTGATGCGCAGCCGCGGCACGGTCCGGTCGACCGTCACGGCCCTGCAGGATCGGTTCGGCGTGCTCGACTTCGAGGGCCGTTCCTATCCCGGCTGGCACCACCACATGACCATGGCCTCCGTCGCGTACGCCTATCAGTACCTGCGCCGGCGCGGCACCGTCCCGGCCCCGGCGCTGGCCGGCGCGGTGAGCTGACGTGAAGCCGAGGAGAAGAGGCCCGGAGAGGCTGGGGAGATGAGAAACGTACTCGTGGTGGAGCGGGAAGCCTCCTCCGCTGAGTCGCTGGTCCGCGATCTGCGCCGCCAGGGCTACGCCGCCCGGAGCGTGGACAGCGGGGCGCGCGCCCTGCGCACCTACCGCGAGGCCGACCTCGTGCTGCTGTCCCTCGAACTCCCCGATGTCGACGGCATCGAGGTGTGCCGGAACCTGCGGGCCGAAAGCGATGTGGCGCTGATCGCCTACACCCGCCGTGACGACGAATTGGAGCGGGTTCTCGCCCTGAAAGCGGGCGCGGACGACTGTGTCGCCCGCACCTGGGGATTCCGGGAGATCGGGGCGCGTGTCGAGGCGGTTCTCCGACGGGTCCGCCGTCCCCATTCCGCTACGCCCGAGGCCATTTCCCTCGATCACCTGCACATCGATCCCCGGGCTCGGGAAGTGCGGTTGCGGGGCCGTCTCGTGGACGTGACGTCCAAGGAATTCGAGCTGCTCTATCTTCTCGCGTCGCAATCCGAGACCGTGGTGTCGCGGAAGGAATTGATGGCGAAGGTGTGGGGCAGCGACTGGGCGGCCGGAAGCCGCACCATCGACACGCATGTCAGCACCCTGCGCGCGAAACTCGGCTGCAGCCGCTGGATCATCACGGTGCGCGGGGTCGGCTATCGCATGGGGCACTCCGTGCGGGTGCCGGAAGCGTCCGCGGGCTGAGCCCGAGGGCGGGGGCTCGGGGCCCCCGCCGCACGGCGCGTACGTGAGCCGCCGGGACAGCGCCGTACGTCGCTCCGCCGCGGTCGGCCTTGCGTCAAGCCGCCGGCCGCGCCCGTACGTCCAGGCGCCGCACCAGTGGGTGCGCGTCTCCCGCCGAAGCCCCGGCCGCCGCCCGCCGGGCCCACCACGCCGAGGCCAGGTTCGAGGAGAGCAGCGGGCACCCGACGGTGCCCTCCCGGGCGAGCTCGGTCAGGGCGGCCAGCGTGCCCATGCCCGTACCCGTGAACAGCAGGGCCGAATCCGGGCCGGCCTGCGGCCGTTCCCGCAGGTGGGCGCCGATCCGCTCGCGTATCCGGTCGGTGGTCACCTCGTACGGGTCGAAGTGCTCGGCCCCGTCGGTGGTACGCCCCGCCGGAACGAGGATCACGTCGTCGACGGCGAGTCCGGCGCGTTCCCAGAAGGCCCGGGAGACCTCGGTGAGCCAGGGCTGGTACGGGGAGACGAGGGTCAGCCGGCGCACCCCCAGCGCCTCGCACGCGGCCAGGATCGCCTGCGTGGAGGACCGCACGGGAAAGCCGCCCCGCTCCGAGAGCTCCTCGCACAGGGCGAGGTCCCCGTCCGGTCCGAGCAGGTAGTGCGAGGCGCTGCAGGCGACCACGGCGGCGTCCAGACGCATGGCACCGAAGCCGTCGAGGGTGTCGGGCAGCACCCGGTTGTAGGTGTCCAGCATCTCCTTCAGCCCCACTCCGGGGGTGGTCGGAAAACGCGAGGTGTAGACGTGCATTCCGGCGCCGAGCAACCGGTTGAACTCCGGTTCCGCCGTCGGGTTCTCGGGCGGGACGACGACGCCGAGCCGGGGCAGCGAGAAAAGGTCCATGGCCGCACAGTAGGCCGCTCGCGGCAGGTACGGCAGAGGGATCAGGGACGAAAAGACATGCCGCTCACGCCCGCCTTGCACGCGCTGTCGTTCCTGACACTGCTTGACATTCCCCCACAGAGCCCTGACCCGATTCCCCTTGTTTCCCGCCCCCGTTCCGCAGAGTGTGGTGATCACAGCCCGCCAGTCCCCAAGAACGTCCTCACGAAGGCAAGAAGGAGAGAGGCAATGGCTGCAGGAGAAATCCCGGAGACACTTCCCGGCCTGCCCCGCATATCCGATGCGACCCTGCGGGATTCGGCGCACATGGCGGGCGTCGAGTTCGGCCCCAAGGACGCCGCCGCCATCGCGGACCTGCTGGTGCGCACCGGCGTGGAGCTGGTCGAGGTCGGCATGGTGTCCGGCCCCGACTCCAAGGACGCCGACCTGGTGTTCGCCACGCACGAGGCCGTCGGCCCCGAGCGCAGCATGACGCTCGTCGTGGTGCGGGACCGCCGGCAGGTCGCGCGGGCCCTCGACGAGGCCGAGCGGCTCGGCGTCCGCCACATCATGTACTCGATCCCGACCTCGGAGCAGCACGCCGAGCTGAAGCTCGGCTCGTCCAGCGCCAAGTTCCTGCACACGCTGGCCCGTTCGGCGATCACGCAGGCCAAGGAGCGCGGCTTCCACGTCACCTTCAGCGGCGAGGACGGTGCCCGCACGCCGAAGGAGCGGCTCGTCCCGTACGTCACGGCGGGCTTCGAGGCGGGGGCGGACCGGTTCCGGCTCGCCGAGACCGTCGCGTACCTCTCGCCCTGGCAGATGGAGGACGTGATCGGCGGCATCACCGCCATCGACGGATCCGAGATCGAGATCCACTCGCACAACATGCTGGGGATGGCCGTCGCCAACTCCCTCGCCGCCGTGCGAGCGGGCGCCCAGTGGATCTCGGCGACCGTCGGCGGCATCGGCGAGCGCGGCGGCAACGCCCCGCTGGCCGAGCTGCTCACCTCGCTGCGCGTCATCCACGGCGACACGCGCTTCGACCTGACCCATCTCACCGAGCTGTCCCGGATCGCCCTCAAGGGCGCCGGTCTCGGCGAGGCGTTCCAGTCGGGGCCGACCACCCCCCACGCCTTCGCCTACGAGCTCCCCGGGCAGCTCACCCACCCGGAGGCGTACGAGACGCTGCCCGCCGAACTCGTGGGCAACGCCCGTGAGCTTCGGGTCCGCACCCGCCTCGGCACGGCCCTCGTGAAGTGGGCGCTCGACGGCTCGGGGGTCGAGGTCGACATCGACGCCTTCACCCCGTGGCTCACCGAGCGCCAGGAGCACGGCGGCGCGCCGCTGCTCGACCGGGACGCGATCCGCAAGGCAGCCATCGACTTCCAGGCCGCCTGACCCCGTCCCCGCCCTCCGTCCTCATCCCTCATCACCATCCCGTCCCTCATCACCATCCCCCACAACCCCACCCAACGCCTGCAAGGGAGTTCGCCATGCCCACCGCCACCCTCACCGGTGTCTGCCCCGAGTGCGAGACCGATCTGACCGTGCCCCCGATCGGCGAGGGCGAGACGCTCTCGTGCCCCGAGTGCATGCTCACCCTGCGCGTCGAGGCCGTGCAGGACGGCACCCTCACCCTGGAGATGGTCGAGGTGCAGCTGCGCGACTGGGGCCAGTGAGATGACCTCTCGCATCGCGATCGTCGCCGACCGGATCAGCTGGGAGGAACGCGAGCTGATCCGGTCGGGACCCGACTTCGGCCTGACCGTCGAGTGGGTCAACGACGAGTCCCTGACCCTCGGAGCCGAGGACGCCCCCGCCCTCGCGGGCTACGACGCCCTCCTCGTCCGCAGCCGCAGCTACACCCGCGGCGGCCTCGTCGCCACCCTCGCCGAGGCCGCCGGGGCGCGGGTGCTCAACTCCGCCCGTGCCATCCACGTCTGCGAGAACAAGGCCGTCCTCAGGGCCGAACTGCGCAGGGCGGGCGTGCCCGTCCCCGAGTTCCGCCTCGCGCTGTCCCGCAAGGACTTCGACCGCGCCGTCGAGGAGCTGGCGCCGCCGCTGGTCCTCAAGCCGGTGTTCGGCGGCATGGGCAAGCGCGTCACGCTCATCCGGGACGCCGACCTCGCCCACTCGGTGTACGACTACGTAGAGGACCTCGGCCACGCCTTCGAGCAGGCCTGCCTCGTGGAGCCGTACATCGGCGGCGGCACCTCCGTGCGCTGCCTCGTCGTCGGCCACGAGATCGTCGGCGCCGCCGAGTTCGAGAGCGCAGGCGCCGACTGGCGCAACAACGCCGCGCTCGGCAACAGCAGCCGCGCCGTGGCCCACGATCCCGACGTCCTGAAGATCGTGGACGGCGTGGTGGGCGAACTCGGCCCCGGCATCTACGGAGTCGACCTGTTCCGCACCCCCGACGGCTACGTCGTCAACGAGGTCAACCACGCACCCGGTTTCCGGGCGGTGGCCTCCGCGACCGGCGCGGACATCCCGGCCGCCGTCGGCCGCTACCTCCAGGAGTTGCTCGCATGACGCGCACCATCCGCGCGGGAGTCGTCGGCGCCTCGGGACTCGCCGGCGGCGAACTGATCCGACTGATCACCCAGCACCCCCACATGGAGCCGGCCTTCCTCGGCGGCTCCTCGAACGTCGGCCGCCGGCCGGCCGAACTCCACCCGGGGCTCAGGCTCGACCTGGGCGGTCTCACCGTGCAGCCCGTCACCGAGGACACCGTCGACGACCTCGCCGAGCGGGTGGACGTGGTCTTCCTCGCCACCCCGGCACCGGTCTCGGCCGAGCTCGCGGCCCTGCTAGCGGACCGGGTCCCGGCGGTCGTCGACCTCAGCGGCGCCTTCCGCATCCGCACGCCCGAGCTGCACGACCGCTGGTACCCGAAGGTCAAGCGGCGCACCGAGCTCGCCGACCGCTTCGTCTACGGCGTGCCGGAACTGATCGGCGACCAGCTCAAGGACGCCCCCCTGATCTCACTGCCCGGCTGCTACGCGACCGCCATGACGCTCGGCCTCGCGCCTCTCACCCTGGGCCTCGGCCTGGACCTGAAGACCGTGGTGGTCGACGGCAAGAGCGGCTCCAGCGGCGGCGGCCTGCAGCTGCGCACGGCGGACCTGCACCCCTTCCGCAGCGGCGCCATCGCCCCGTACGCCCCGACCGGGCACCGGCACGCCGGCGAGGTACGGGACTTCCTGTCCCGCAGCAAGCCGGGGTCGATCGGCACGCTGAGCATGTCCGCGTACGGCGTCTCGACCGTTCGCGGGCTGCTGACCAGCAGTTACGTCTTCACGGACGCGGCCGTCGACCAGCGCGAGCTGCAGCGGGCGTACCTCCGCTTCTACAAGGAGCACCGTTTCGTGCGGGTGCGCCGCAACACCGAGACGCTGATCCCGGTGCCGGACCCGCAGGCCGTGCTCGGCTCCAACTTCTGCGACGTGACCGTTCTCCACGACGAGGAGGACGGCAGGATCGTTGTGCTGGCCGCCCTCGACAACCTCGTCAAGGGCGCCGCGGGACAGGCCGTACAGGCGGCGAACCTGCGGTTCGGGCTGCCCGAGGAGTCGGGTCTGACGATGCAGCCGGTGATGCCGGCATGAGCGCCTCGGGTACCCCGACCGTCGTGAAGCTCGGTGGCAGCACCCTCGACGACCTCTCCGGCGCGTGGTGGGACGACCTGGCCGCGTACGGCAAGGACCACCCGCTGGTCCTCGTGCACGGCTGGTCCAAGCCGCTCAAGCGGCTCAGGCCCCGCTACAGCGAGCCGTCGGCCGTCCTGCGCGACCGCTACGGCAACCAGAGCCGCTGGACCACGCCCGAGGTCATCGAGGACATCAAGACCGTCAGCAGCACACTCGCCGAGGAGGTCTTCGGCCGGCTCTCGGAGCGCGGCATCACCGCGGAGCGTCTGCTCGGCAGTGACGGCCTGGTCAGCGCGGGCGAGGGCGAGCGCTGGTGGTGGCGGGAGAAGCAGCTGGTCGAGCTGGAGAACCTGGTCGGTCCCATCACCGGGGTGGACCCGGCCCCGCTGAAGAACCTCACGGCCGGCCACGCCTACCTGGTGACCCCGCTGGCCAGGAACGCGGCGGGCCAGGAGGTCAACACCGACGCCGACCGGGCCGCCGCCGCCCTCGCCGGGGCCACCGGCGCGACCGACCTGGTCCTGGTCACCGACGTCGCCCACCTCCTGGTCGACGGCGAGCCCGTGCGGCGGATCGGCGCCGAGGCCGCGGCCGCCTTCCGCGACAAGGGCGCCACCGGTGGCATGCGCAAGAAGCTGCGGGCCGCCGGCGAGGCCCTGGACGCCGGCGTGAGCCGGGTCGTCCTCGGCGCCGCCTCCGTCAGCGACCTGCTCGCCGGCCGCACCGGCACCGTCATCACCCGAAACTGAGGAGCCCGACCGTGGCGCAAACCGTGGCCCGATCCGTGCCGCAATCCCGTGTGCAGCCCCGCGTGCTCGTCGTCAACAACGGCACGCTCTCCCTCAAGCAGCTCCGCGCCCGCTTCGAGCAACTCGGCTCGCTCACCGAGACCGTGGACGCGGCCTCCGTGCCCGCCCGGCTCGGCGGTCGCTACCAGGCGATCGTGCTGAGCGGCACGAAGGTACGCGCCTACGACACCGCGTACTACCAGCCGCTGATCGACCTGGTCAGAACCTCCGACGTGCCCGTCTTCGGGATCTGCGGGGGCATGCAGATCCTCGCCGTCGCGGCGGGCGGGCGGCTCGCCGACGGGCCGCAGCGGGTCGGCGGCTACGAGGTGCAGGTGGACACGGAGGAGCCGCTGTTCACCTACGTGAAGCCGACGGTGACCGTCTTCCACCGGCACACCCTCTACCTCCAGGAGGCCCCGGCGGGCTTCCGCTCCATCGGCCGCTCCGCGCACGCGCCCGTGGAGTTCCTGCGCTCCGACGACGGCCGGATCCTCGGCTCTCAGGCGCACCTGGAGTTCCGCGCCGACGGCCTGGAGATCCTGCGCGGCTTCGCCCAGCTCTACCAGAACTGACCGACCCACCCACCTGCAGAAGGACTTGGCAATGAGCGTTGTGGAGAACCCGCAGAAGCCCGCGTTCACCGTGCACCTGAACGGCAGCCGCGGCGAGATCAAGGGCTGGGTGGTCGTCGACACGCTCGTCGACGGCCTCGCGATGGGCGGTACGCGGATGACGACCGGCGTCACCGAGGAGGAGGTGGCCGGTCTCGCCCGCGACATGACCGACAAGTTCACCCTCGCGGGCCTGCGCATCGGTGGTGCCAAGGCCGGCATCGTCGCCGACGCCGGCAACTCCGAGGGCGCCGACCGCGAGCGGACCTTCCGCACCTTCGGCCGCACCGTGAAGCCGCTGCTGCACGGCGGCATCCACCTCGGCATCGACATGGGCGTCACCCCCGCCGACCGGGCGGTCTTCTTCGACGAGGCCGGCTACGACCCGCGCTTCCGGCTCGGCGCCCCCGACATGCCGATCGACTGGCGCACGTACTACGAGCCGCTGATCGACTGCACCGGGCACGGCGTCGGCGTGGCCGCGCTCACCGCCCTGGAGGCGCGCGGCCGCAAGGAGGCCGCCCGCGTGGTGGTGCAGGGCTTCGGCGCGGTGGGCCGGGCCGTGGCGCGCTTCCTTGAGGAGCGCGGTCACATCGTGGTCGGCGTCGCCGACGTCCAGGGCACCATCAGCGCCGACCGGCTCCCGGTGGCCGAACTCATCGCGGTCACCGACGAGTTCGGCCGGATCGACCGCTCGCGTCTGCCCCAGGGCGTCACCCTGTCCGGTGAGCCGGACGCCTGGCTGGACGTGGAGGCGGACCTGCTGATCCTGGCCGCGCAGAAGTACGCGCTCACCGCGGAGAACGCCCACCGGCTGAAGGCGGGCCTGGTCGTCGAGGGCGCCAACCTCGCCTCCACCGCCGCGGCGAAGGAGAAGGTGGCGGCGCAGGGCGGCACGCTGGTGCCGGGCGTGATCGCCAACATCGGCGGCGCGGCCTCGGCCGCCCTGGCGGTCACCCGGGTCGTCCCGTTCGAGCTGGCGGCGGACGCGCGCAAGGACTGGGTCTTCGACTGGGTCGGCGGCCGGGTACGGCAGAACACCCGCGACCTGCTCGAGATCGCGGACGCACGCGCCGGCGACCCGCTGCCGGAGCTGCTGGCCTCGCGCCGCAAGGACCTCCTCGGATGAGCGGCACGACGACGAGGGCCGCTGCCGGTGCCGAGTACCGGCGACAGGGCTGGTGGCGGGACGAGACCTTCCTCGACGACCTGTACCGGCAGGCGCGCGAGCGCCCGCACAAGCTCGCCATCGCGGGCCGTCGCATCGCCGAGTCGCGTACCGACACGCTCGACTACGCCGAACTGGCCCGGCTCACCGACCGGTTCGCGGGAGCGCTGCTTGAACTCGGCGTCCGGCGGGGCGACTTCGTCGCCGTACAGCTCCCCAACCGCTGGGAGATGGTGCCGCTGATGTTCGCCTGCATGCGGGTCGGCGCGGTGATCTGTCCGATCTCGCCGATCTGCCCGGAAGAGGAGCTGCGCCACCGGCTCGGCCTCACCGGTGCCCGGGTGTGCGTCACCCTCCCGGAGTGGTCGGGCACGCCCCTGGCGGAGATCGTGACCCGCCTCAAGGGCGAACTCCCCACCCTCGACCACGTGGTGGTCGTGGACGGACCGGCGCCCGAGGGCGCGCTCTCCTTCCACGAGCGCTTCGTCGGCGTCGAGTGGGAGGAGCGGGGCGGCCTGCCGGAGGGGACGGCGCTCACCGCCGACGATCCGTTCGTGGTGCTGTTCACCTCGGGCACGACGGGCGAGTCGAAGGGCGTGCTGCACAGCCAGAACACGGTCCACTCGGCCGTACGCGGCTACGTCGAGGCCTTCGGGCTCGGCGACGACTGGGTCGCCGCCGTCTCGACGCCGCTCGTCCACTACTCCGGCTTCGCGCAGGGCGTCCTCGCGGGCGTCATGCTCGGCGGCACCGTCGCCTTCCAGGACGTACGGAGGAACGAGGCGCTGCTCGACCTGGTCGAGCGCTATCGCGCCACGCTCCTGTACGGGCCGCCGGCCACCCTCGCGGACGTCGTCGCCTCGCAGCGCGAGGAGAAGCGGGACACGAGCACGCTGCGGCACGTCGTGATCGGCTCGGCGCCGGTGCTGGCCCAGCTGGCGGACGAGGTGCACGCGGCCCTCGGGGCCCGTACGTACTCGCTGTGGGGCATGTCGGAGAACGGCCCGGTGACCATGACCAGGCCCTCGGACCCCGAGGACTGGGCGGCGCACAGCAACGGCCGGGCCATCGACGCCATGGAGACCCGCATCGACGGCGGGGAGCCGGAATCCGGCGCCGAGTCCGGCCTCGGGTCAGGCGGCGAGGGCGGGGAGTTCGGCGGCGGCGTGGGCCGGTTGCGGGTGCGCGGTGCGTCGCTCGCACTCGGCTACTACCGGCGCGAGGAGGCGTTCGCGGCGGAGTTCGGCGCGGACGGCTGGTTCGACACCGGCGACCTCGCACGGGACGACGGCCGGGGCGGCATCCGGATCATCGGGCGGGCGCGCGACGCCATCGTCCGCGACGGGGTCGTGGCACCGATGACGGAGCTCGAGGCGGTGATCGGCAGCCACCCGAAGGCGGTCGAGGCCGCGCTCGTGGGCCTGCCGGCCCCGTCCGGAACGGTCATCTGCGCGGTCGTCGCCGTCCCGGACGGCACCCGGGGCCCGAGCCTCGACGAGGTCCGCGCCCACCTCACGGCGGCCGGCCAGGACCCGCGCTTCCTGCCGGACCGCGTGGAGCCGCTCCTGACCCTGCCGAAGACGCTGACCGGCAAGGTCCGGAAGGTGGAGCTGCGACAGCGCTACGGAACGCAGCCGACCGCCTGACCCTCCCACTCCCCAAGTCTGGAGCCCGAGATGCCCCCATCCGCACCGGTCACCATGTCGGCCACCCTCGCCGCCGACGAGGCCCTGGCCCGTCGGCGAGCGGCCGGGGAGCGGGTCCTGTCGATGGCCAGCGGGGAGATCGGCCTGCCCGTGCTGCCCGCCCTGCGGGAGCGCCTCGAGGCCGCCGCCGGCGAGAACGCGTACGGTCCCGTGCCCGGCAGCCCGGCCCTGCGGGAGGCCGCCGCCGGGTACTGGGCGCGGCGCGGGATCGGCGTCGACCCCGGGCGCGTGGTGGCCGGTCCCGGCAGCAAGCCGCTGCTGTTCGCGCTGCTGCTCGCGATCGGCGGCGACGTGGTCGTGCCGGTGCCGAGCTGGGTGAGTTACGCGGCCCAGGCCCGGCTCGCCGGGGCGCGCCCCCTGCCCGTACCGATCCTGCCGGGCGAGGGCGGCGTGCCCGACCCGGACCGGTTGCGCGAGGCGGTCGTCGCGGCGCGGGCCGAGGGGCGGGACCCGCGGGCCGTGGTCGTGACGGTGCCGGACAACCCGACCGGCACCATCGCCTCGCCGGCCACGGTGCGGCGCCTCGCGGCGGTCGCACGCGAACTCGACCTGGTCATCGTCTCCGACGAGATCTACGGCGACCTCGTGTACGACCCGTCGACGCCCGCCGAGACCCCGGCGCTGCACGCGCCCGAGCGGACCGTCGTGACGACCGGCCTCACCAAGAACCTGGCCCTCGGCGGCTGGCGCACGGGGGTCGCCCGTCTCCCGGACGGCGAGCTCGGCCGGGACCTGCACGCGCGTCTCGTCCCGGTCGCCAGCCAGATCTGGTCGAGCCCGCCCGCACCGGTGCAGACGGCGGCGGCGTACGCGTTCACGGAGCCACCGGAGGTCACGGCGCGCATCGTGGCGAGCCGCCGGCTGCACGAGTCGGTGGCACGTGCGGTCGCCGGGCACTTCACGGCGGCGGGCGCCCACCTCGCCCCCGTCCGTGCGACCTGCTACCTCTACCCGGACTTCACCCCGGTCGTGGACCGCCTCGCCCGCACCCACGGCATCCGCGACGGCGACGACGTGGCCCGCTTCCTCGGCGAGCGCCACGGGGTGGGCGTGCTGCCCGCGAGCGCCTTCGGCGAGCGCGCGGAGACACCGCGCATCCGGGTGGCGACCAGCAGGCTGTACGGCGAGACCGAGGAGCAGCGGCTCGCGGCGCTGGCCGCACCGGATCCGCTGGCGCTGCCGTGGATCCGGGAGTCGGTGGCGTGGGTCGGGGAGGCGGTGGCGGCGCTGACGGCGTAGGCCCCCCGGCCCCTTCCCCGCCCGTCCCGTGCACGCCCTGCTCCCTCCCCTGCCCGCCCTGCTCCCTTCCGCCCTCCCGCGCCTCCCGCACCCATCCCCGGCCTCCCCCTTCCCCCGAACGCCCCCACACCCCTCACCCTCATCCTCACCCCACTCCCTGGAGGTCCCTCCATGTCACTCCCGACCCCTACTCCGACCCTGTTCGAGGCCCTGTACCGGGGCGAGCGCTACGTGGGCTTCGGCACGCCCGAGCCGGGCGCACGCCAGACCCTGTACCGGGTGGCGGACGGGCAGCTGGCCGCGGCCTTCGTCGCCACCGACGGGTCGGAGGCGTCGATCCGGGCCGCCGTCACCGAGGGCGCGGCAGAGGTCACCGTCACCACCGACGACCCGGAGCTCCGCCTGCTCCCGCCGCTGCTGCCGACGGCCACCGGGAACGCGCTCCTGAGCGGCTTCATGGGCACCCACAAGAAGAAGTGGGGCGGTGAAACCGCTCCGGAGGGTGGGGAGTTCACCCCGCCGAAGTGGTTCTTCAAGGGTTTCGGCGACTGGGTGCGGCTGCCCGGCGAGACGCTGACGGTGCCCGCGAACCCGATCGCCCTCATCGAGGAGCCCGAGGTCGCCCTCGTGTACGTCAACGACGCCGAGGGCACCCCGCACTACGCGGGCTACACCTTCGGCAACGACCTGTGCGACATCGGCCTGCACCGCAAGGACCCCGGCTACAACCCGTACTGCAAGCTGTGCGACACGGCCCTCACGCCCTGGCTGTTCCTCGGCGAGCCGCCGCGCACGGTGACCGGCCGGGTGACGATCTCGCGCGGCGGGGCGACCGCGTGGGAGGGAAGCTTCGACTGCGGCGGGGACGCGCTGTACTTCCGGGTGAAGGACATGGCGGAGCACCTCTTCTCGTTCCCGGCGGTGCGGCGGCCCGGCCTGGTCAACTACGTGCTGCTGGGCGCGGACGAGGCGAGCTTCCACGACGGGTTCCGGATCGCGGACGGGGACCGGATCGCGATCGACGTGAAGAGCCACGGGGTGGCGTTCGAGAACACGGTGAAGTACGTGGCTCCCGCGCGCCTCTCCTGACCGGCTCCGGCTCGTGAACAGCTCATGAAGGAGGGCCGGTTGCCCTGGGCGCCGGCACCCCGGCCGAGGCAGGCTCGTCTCACCTGACCGACCCCGCCCTCCCCCTCCCCGTCCCTCGTACACGAAGGAGCAGCACGGTGAAACAGGTGCACCTCGCGGCGCAGCTGCCGGGCATCCACAACGTGACCGTCTGGTCTGACCCGAGGTCCGGGAGCCAGATCGCGATCGACTCCTTCGTACGGCTCGCGCAGACCGCCGAACGCGGCAGGTTCGACTTCTTCTTCCTCGCCGAGGGACTGCGGCTGCGCGAGCACAAGGGCCGGATCTACGACCTGGACGTGGTGGGCCGCCCGGAGAACCTGACGGTGCTGGCGGCCCTGGCGGCCGTCACCGACCGGCTCGGGCTCGCCGCCACCGTCAACGCCACCTTCAACGAACCGTACGAGGTGGCGCGCAGGCTGGCCAGCCTGGACCTGCTGAGCGGCGGCCGGGCGGCCTGGAACGTGGTCACCAGCTACGACGCCTTCACGGGCGGGAACTTCCGCCGAGGCGGCTTCCTGGAGGAGGCCGACCGGTACACACGGGCGGCGGAGTTCCTCCGTACGACAAGGGAGTTGTGGGACAGCTGGACGGAGGGCGACGTGCTCGCCGACGCGGCGTCCGGCCAGTTCGTACGGACGGGGGCGGGCCGGTTCGCGCACCGGGGCCGGCACTTCGACATCGAGGGCCGTTTCACGACCCCGCGCGGCCCGCAGGGCCATCCGGTGGTGATCCAGGCCGGGGAGTCGGAGGCGGGGAGGGAGTTCGCGGCCTCGGACGCGGACGTGATCTTCAGCAAGTACAACAGCCTGAGCGAAGCGCGCACGTTCTACGAGGACGTGAAGAGCCGACTCCCCAAGTACGGGCGTTCCGCGGGCGACCTGAAGATCCTTCCGACGGCGACCGCCGTGGTGGCGGACACGGACGAGGAGGCGTCGGCGTACGCGGACGAGATCACGCGCGCGCAGGTGAGCCCGCAGACGGCGATCGCCCACCTGGAGGGCGTGTGGGGCCGCGACCTGTCCGCGTACGACCCGGACGGCCCGCTGCCGGACGTGGACCCGGAGCCCGACTCCCTGGTCCTGAAGGGCCATTCGGTCTTCCGCAAGGGCCGGGAGGAGACGGCCCGGAGGTGGCGGAAGCTGGCGGAGGAGCGGGACTTGAGCATCCGCGAGCTGATGATCGAGGTGCACGGCGGCCAGACCTTCGTCGGCAGCCCGCGCACGGTCGCGGACGCCATCGACCACTTCGTGCAGACGGACGGGGCCGACGGCTTCGTCCTCGTACCGCATCTGACGCCCGGTGGCCTGGACGAAGTGGTGGATCGGGTGGTTCCGCTGCTCCAGGAGAAGGGCGTGTTCCGCGAGGAGTACGAGGGCACGACGCTCCGCGACCACCTGGGCCTGGGCTCCCCGAAGGAGGCGTCATGACGCTCCACTTGGCCGTAGCGCTGGACGGCGCGGGCTGGCACCCGGGGGCCTGGCGTGCCCCGGGCGCGCGCCCGGCGGAGCTGTTCTCCCCCGGCTACTGGACGGACCTGGTGACGGAGGCGGAGCGCGGCCTGCTCGACTTCGTGACCCTGGAGGACGCGCTGGGCCAGCAGTCCGCCGCGTTCCACCGCCCGGACGACCGGACGGACCAGGTCAGGGGCGGCATGGACGCGGTCCTGGTCGCGGCGAGGCTGGCCCTGCTCACCCGCCACATAGGCCTCGTACCGACGACGAACGTCACGCACACCGAGCCGTTCCACCTCGCGACCGGCATCGCGACCCTCGACTTCGCGGCGCGCGGCCGCGCGGGCTGGCGCCCGCAGATCGCCTCCCGCGCCGCGGACGCGCGCCACTTCGGCCGGCGCACCACCCCGCAGCTCACCGACGAGGACGTGCGCAGCGAGGAGCGCATCGCCGCGCGCCTGCGCCCGCTGTTCGCCGAGGCCGCCGACGTGGTGGAGGTGGCGCGGCGGCTGTGGGACAGCTGGGAGGACGACGCGGAGATACGGGACGCGGCGACGGGCCGCTTCATCGACCGCGACAAGCTCCACCACGTCGACTTCGAGGGCCCCCTGTTCAGCGTGCGCGGCCCCTCCATCACCCCGCGCCCACCCCAGGGGCAGCCCCTGGTCGCCAGCCTGGCGCACGCCTCGACGCCGTACGCCTTCGCGGCTCGCGCCTCCGACCTGGTCTTCGTCACGCCCCACGACCGAGCCGACGCCGAGCGCATCCACACGGAGCTGGACACGGCCGTCCACGCCACGGGCCGCGACCTGCGCACCCGCCCCCTGAGGCGCTTCGCGGACGTGCTGGTCGTGCTGGACGACACTACGTCGGCCGCCGAGGCCCGCAAGGCGCACCTGGACACGCTGGCCGGCGCCGACCTGGCCTCGGACGCGCTGATCTTCACCGGAACGCCGTCGGCCCTGGCCGACCTCCTCCTCGACTGGCACCCCACGGGCTTCGACGGCTACCGCCTCCGCCCGGCGGCCCTCCCCCACGACCTGAACGCGATCACCCGGGCCCTGGTCCCCGAACTCCAGCGCCGTGGCGCCTTCCGCACGACGTACGCGTCGACGACCCTACGGGGCCAGTTGGGGCTGGAGCGACCGGCGAGCCGGTACGCGGGGGCGTGAGGGCTGGACGAGGCCCGCCTGGCACCTCCAACGGCGAGAACCTGCCCCGCCGGCCCGGCACCCCTTCGGCGCGGGCGGCCCGGACCAACCGAGGTGGAGGCGGAGAGGTTCGCCGAGACGTAGGAGGTCGCCGTGGCCGTAGTTGCGGCCGATCGAGTGGGCGGGGCCCGGTCGGACCGGTGTGTTTGCTGCCGTCCAAAGGACTTCCGGTTACGTTCGCGGGGCCGGAAGCCAGAGGAGGCGCTGGGATGGCCGATCATCCGAACATTGCCCTGTTTCGGCGGACCATGGCCGCCTTCACAGCAGGCGACATGACAGCGCTGGCGGAGCTTTTCCACCCCGATGTGGTGTGGCATACCCCCGGCCAGGGCCCGCTGGCCGGCGAGTACCACGGTCGTGAGGCCACCTTCGCCGCGTTCCGGAAGGAGTTCCAGCTCTCGGGGGGCACGTACCGCCCACAACTCCACGACGTACTCGCCAACGACAAGCACACGGTCGCCCTGCTCCACGCCACGGCCTCGCGCGAAGGCAAGGAGCTCGACATGGACTACGTGGTCGTCTTCCACATCCGAGACGGAAGGGTCACCGAGGGCTGGGACCTCTGGTCCGACCAGCAGGCATACGACGAGTTCTGGTCGTAACAGCACACACCCCGTCACTCGACGTGCGCCTCTACGGAATTCGAGGACCCCGGACTGCCTGAACGCCGCCTTGCCGCGTCCCCACCGCGCCTCCGCTCAAGCCCCGCCCCCGGGGCGGTGCGCTGCCTCGCGCAGACGAGATGCCTGTGCGTCGTAGTCCTGGAGGACTTGTCGGAGCTGTTCCAGCGCCTCCTCGGGAAGGTCGGAGGGAGCGGACTCGGCCACGAATCGGGCGGCGGCCACGAGGGCGGCGAACTCGAAGGCGTGAGCGGTCGCACGCAGAACGCCCGGCCGGGCCCACTCGAGCTGCATGGTCATCCCTTCGATGCCAGGTAGTCCTTGATCTGACCGAGTTCCTGCTCGAAGACGTCGTAGTCCTCACGGATGCCGTTGATGTACGCACTCCAGCCGAGGCTGTTCTTCGCGTAGTGGACGGCTTCCTGGATCTCCTCGTCGGTGGCCCCGAACAGCTTCGCGGCCTCGGTGTGGAAGAGCGTGCAGTAACGGCACTTCGTCTCCGAGTGCAAGGCGATCCCGATGAGCTCCTTGTACTTGTTCGGGATGAGCGTCTCGCCGAGCTCGATCTTCTTGAAGATCTCCCATTCGTAGTCCAGCAGGTCATCCGGGATCCGGGAGAAGAAGTGGGGTACCAGCCCCAGCGTCTCCTTGATCTCCGCCTCGACCTCGCTCCGGCTCCGGCCCGCCATGGCGACCACTCCTTCAGCGCAGCGAAACCAACCCCCTCCTTCCACGCTAGAGCGGGCGGGCGGCCCTTGCGACCGCTACGGTGACCGCCCCCGCCGGCTCATTTGGGTGGCAGGCTTGCCGCGAAGGAGTCGCCCTCCTCGATCCAGGCATCGAGGGCCTCGTCCTCGGACAGCGCGGAGGACGCGACGACGACCCAGCCGCGCATCGGACGGCCGGTGAAATCGAAAGCCCTCGCCCCGGGCCGGTCCAACGCGGCGCCGGTGGCATCGGGCCCGACCCGGACCATCAGCTCGTCACCGATCACGCCCACCGCCATGTTCCCCTCGTGCAGGAACGCCAGGCCCCCGAACATGCGCTTCTCGCTGATCGCCGGATCTGCGCCCAGCCGGGCGCGGATCCGTTCCGCAAGTCCTTCGTCGTACGCCATCACCGACCTCCGATCGTGAGGGTCGAAGGGATCGTGGTCATCGCCGGGCCTGCAGCCTGTGTTCGAGGTCGCGCAGGTCCTTGCCGAGGGAAGAGGTCCGCCTGCCTGATTCCCTGCGTCCATTCGGCATCGTGGCGCCAGTCCATGGCGTGCGCCGCCACCTGACCGGGCGGAAGCCGGATCACCCGCTCGGCCGTCACGTCGATCGTCATGGCCGGCCCGCTCAGAGACTGAACAGGGGCTGCCGGGTGCCCGTCTCTGCGTACCGCTTGAGGTGGGTCATCAGCTGGCCCCAGGTCTCGGCGGTGTGCGGGAGGCCGGGGTCGTCGTCCGCGAACCCGGCATGCCGGAAGTCGACCCGGGTGCCCGTCCCGTCGGGGTTGTCGGTCAGCTGCCAGGTGATGACGGTGCCGGACCAGTGGGGTGGGAAGGCGCCGACGGAGGTCCACACGATCTCTTCCTTGTCCGCTCGGTCCCTGCGGAGCCGGAAGGGCTCGGGGATCTGCGGGAAGTCGAAGAGGAGGATCTCTCCCTCGCGGTCCACTCCGGTGGTCCACCAGGCGGTGAGGCCGTCGTGGGTGTCGAGCGCCTCATGGACCGCGGTGCGGTCGGCGTCGATGTCGGTCTGGAAAGTGATCTCGGACATTGCTGTTCCTCGTGGGGAGTGAGGGACGGGTGGTGGCGTGGGTCAGAGCGTGAAATACGGGACCGGGGTACCGGTCTCGACGTACTCCTTCAGGCGCGTGAACATGCCCGCCCAGCCCATCGTGACCTCCCGGAACATGTCGTCGACCTCGGCGAACCCCGTGTGATCGAACCGGACTGCCGTACCACCCTCGGAGTGCGGCTCCAGGGCGTAGACGATCTCAGTGTCGATCCACTGCGGCGGACCCGCGACCACGGTCTGGGCCAGGCGCTTGCCCGGAACCGCCTCCGTGACGCGGAAGTCCCAGGTCATCGGGGCACCGGGGAACGACAGGCGGTGCAGGGCGCCGACGCCCTCGCCGATCTCGGCGCCGGTCGTGAACCAGCCGGCGACGCCTTCAGGGGTGGAGATCGCGCGGTAGACGGTCTCCGGGTCGGCGGCGATACGGATCTGCAGGGCGATGTCAGCCATGGGGAGTCCCTCTCGATCGGAGATCTGGCGGGAGCGCCGGATCCTTGCTTTAGTCCACACTAAAATGACTCTGAGCGACTTGGCAAATTGCAGCGGGCGCTAAAATGACTGACATGGAAGCGGTACGGGCGGTCGCCGAGCCCAGGCGGCGCGAGATTCTGCGGCTGGTCTGGGACTCGGAGCTGTCGGCGGGCGAGATCGCCGAGCGGTTCGACGTCACCTTCGGCGCGGTTTCCCAGCACCTCAAGGTGCTCAGGGACTCCGGCCTCGTTACGCTGCGCCAGGACGGCAAGAAGCGCTTCTACCGCGCGGACCGCGAAGGCATGGGCCCCCTGGCCGACTACCTGCAGTCCATGTGGGCCACCAGACTCGACACCCTCGCCGAACTGGCCGAGGCCGCCGAGCGGAGTGAGAAGTCCGAAGGGACCCCGCAGTGAGCACAGACGCAGTCACGCTGGAGCGACACATCGCCGCCCGCCCCGAGACCGTGTTCTCCTTCTTCACCGAGCGCGACAAGTGGCTGGCGTGGATGGGCAAGGACGGCGAGTTCACCTTCGAGCCCGGCGGCACCTACCGGACCAACGTCACCGGCGACAACATCGCCCAGGGCCAGTTCATCGAGATCGACCCGCCCAAACGGATCGTCTTCACCTGGGGCTGGGCCGAGGGCGGCATGGGCGTGCCCCCCGGTTCCTCCACCGTGGAGATCACCCTCGAACCGGTCGACGAGGGCACCCTGCTCCGCCTCGTCCACCGCGGCCTCCCCTCCCCCGAGGCATGCACGGCCCACGCGGAGGGCTGGACCCACTACATCCGCCGCCTGGTGGTCTGGGCAGAAGGCGGCGACCCGGGCCCCGACGACTGGATGTGACCCCACCTTTTCCAGCGTCAACGCATCGCCCGTAAGGCCCACACAGCCCTGAATGGACGCCCAGCTGCATGCGGACGGGCTGCGGAGCCACAGGCGGGCCCTGTCCCTGCCCGGCCCTGCCCGGCCCGGCGCGGGCCGCCTGGGAAGCCCGCTTCCCCAGTGCACCGGCGGCGGCCGCGTAGTCACTGACGCGGCTGACCTTCCCTACGCAGCCGCCAAGGCCGCCCTCAGCACCTACAGCAAGGGCCTGGCCAACGAGGTCGCCCCGCACGGCGTCCGCGCCAACACCCTCTCGCCCGGTTTCGTGCAGACCTCGGCCGCCGAGCTCGTCGCCTTCCTCGTCGCGGACCGCACCTCGGCCATCGTCGAACACGTCATCGACGGCGGCACCACCCCCACCGTCTGAACCGCCACCACCCTGAGGAACGTCATGCACGACGACCAGCCCCCGACCAGCGCCCCGGACACCTGCCCGAGGTGATCACCCGCTGCCTGCCGCTACCGCTTCACATTCCGCGACGGCCTCGTCGAACGCCTCGTCATCGAACCCTGAATCCCTGCCGACGCCACCCTTGCCGCCTCAGGCGCGGGGCCCGGGCGTCCTCGTCTCAGGAACAGATCTCTGCCGGCAGGTGACCAGTCGGCCGGCGTCGAGGCTTGCGGTTCGGTCGGCCAGGGCTTCGCCGGCCGCCCCGTCATGGGTGATGAACACCAGGCTCAGGCCGTCCCGTTCCCGGAGCGCGGCCAGGTGGGTAAGGATCGCGTCCCGCGTGGCCGCGTCGAGCCCGGAGGTGATCTCGTCGCAGACCAGGACGCCGGGCTCGGCCAGCAGGGCCCGGGCCAGAGCGGCCCGTTGGAGTTCGCCGCCGGACAGTGCGCCGGGGCGGCGCAGGGTCAGCTCCTCGGCCAGGCCCAGGTCCTCCAGGGTTCGTACGGCGGTACGGCGGGCGGTGTCCCGGTCGGCGCCGCGCAGCCGGACCGCCGTGCGGGCGACCTGGTCCAGGACCGGCCGGTGCTCGTCGAAGGCCGCCTTGGGATCCTGGAACACGTACTGGACGGCAGCCAGTTCGGTGCGGGCGCGGGCGCGGAGGCTGCGCGGCATCGGGGTTCCGTCGAGCAGGACCGCACCGTCGTAAGTGGAGTGAAGACCGGCCAGGCAGCGGCCCAGTGTGGTTTTGCCGCTGCCGGATCGGCCGGTCACGGCGAGGCACTCTCCCGGCGCGACCGACAGCGTGATGCCGTGCAGCACCGGAACGGTACCGTGCGCCGTTCGGTGCCGGGCGGTCAGCCCCTGTACCGCGATCCGGGTGGCCGCGGGCCGGGTGGCTGCTCGCGGCGTGGGGAGCACGGGACGCTTGGAGGCGGGCAGTACGGTGTGCGCGGGGCCGCGGTCCACTACCCGGCCGTCCCGCAGCACGACCGCCTCGTCGGCCAACTGCCGTACGACGTCCCGGTCATGGCTCAGCAGGACCAGGGCAACGCCCTGTTTGGCCACGTCGGCGAGGGCCTCGACGACGCCCTTCTTGGTGGCCGGGTCCTGGCCGGTGGTGGGTTCGTCGGCGACGATCACCTTCGCGCCCAGGAGCAGGGCCTGTGCGATGACGACCCGCTGCTGCTGTCCGCCGGAGAGCTGGTGGGGGTAGCGGCGCAGCACCATCGCGGGGTCGGGGAGCTGGGCCAGGCGCAGGGCGTGCTCGACGCGGTCGCGGATCTCGCGGCGGGTCCCGCCCCGCTGGGCGGCGATGTCCCGCAGGAGGGCTCCGGCGCGGCGGGCGGGGTTGAGGACGGCGGCGGGGTGCTGGGGTACGTAGCCGACGGAGCCGGGTCCCGGGGTGCTGATCCGGCCGTCGATCCGTGCCCCGGCGGGGAACTCACCGAGGAGGGCGCGTCCGGTGGTGGTCTTCCCGCTGCCCGAGGGCCCGACGAGGGCCGTGATCCGTCCGGCACGGGCCGTCAGGCTCACCCCGTCGACGAGCGTGCTGCCGTCCACCTGCACGCGCAGGCCGTCCACTTCCGCTACCGGCTTCATACCCGGTCTCCTTTCCCGGCGGCCTTGGCCGGTGTGTGCAGGGCGGCGTCGAAGAGCAGGTTGGTGCCCATCGACAGGGCTGCGATGAGCAGGGCGGGTACCACCACGGCCCATGGCTGGAGGAAAAGGCCGGGGCGGTTGCGGTCGACCATGACCGCCCAGTCGGCGGCGTCCGGTTGGACTCCGATGCCGAGGAACGCGGCCGTGGCGACCAGGTACAGGGCGCCGGTCAGCCGGATCCCCGCGTCGGCGGCGAGGGTCCTGCGCATGCAGCGGGCGACGTACCCGATCGCCGTACGCCACCAGGTCTCTCCCTGCATCCGCAGGGCCTCGACGGCGGGCCGGGCGGAGATCTCGGCCGCCGCCGCGTGCACCACGCGAGCTGCGTCGGGTACAGAGGCCAGCCCGACCAGGGCGGCCAGCCCGGTCGCCCCCGGGGTCAGGGTCGCTGCCACGAGCAGCACCAGCAGGAGCGAGGGGACGGCGATCAGGACGTCGAGGGGCCTCATGAGGGTCTCCTCGAGCCAGGTGCGTCGGGTGAGTGCCGCGGTCAGCCCGACCGGGACGGCGACGAGGTAGGCGAGGCCGGTGGCGGCGAGCGCCACGAGGACGACGGAGCGGCCGCCGAGCAGGACCTGCCGCCAGACGTCCCGGCCGGAGAAGTCGGTGCCCAGCCAGTGACCGGCGCCCGATGCGAACGACACCGACCGGGGTCCGGCCGGTCCGGTGAGCAGCGGTCCGAGGGCGGCCAGCAGCAGGGGCACGGCGATGAGCCCCACGGCGAGGGCGTACCTGGGTGCACGACGCCTCACGCGACCACCTCCGCACGGGGTGCGAGGCGGCGGGCGACGAGGTCGGCCCCGAGGTTGGCCAGGACGGTGACCGTGCCGAAGACGACGGCCATGCCTTGGACGACGGGCACGTCGCGGGCGGCGACGGCGTCGATGAGCACGGTTCCCAGTCCGGGGATGACGAAGAGGGCTTCGACGACGATCACTCCGCTCAGCAGCCAGTCGCAGGTCCGGGCCAGCTGTTGTGCCGCAGGAGCGAGGGCGTTGGGCAGGGCGTGCGTCCAGCGGACGCGGGCGCCGCTGACGCCGTAGCGCTGGGCCTGGGCGACGTAGGGTGAGGCCATCGCGTCGATCATCCCGGCGCGTACCAGGCGGCTGATGGTGCAGACGGGCCGCGAGATGAGTACGAGGACGGGCAGGACCAGCACGGCAGGCTCCGTGAGCGGGTCCGCGCCGACGGCCGTGGGCGGCAGCCAGCCCAGCCACAGTCCGAACAGGGTGGCCAGCAGCACGCCGAGGGCGAACTCGGGCACGGAGTGCACTGCCAGGGTCAGCGCGCTGAGGGTCCGGTCCAGCGGGCCGCCCTCGCGGCGGGCGCACGACACGCCGAGTCCGACCGACAGCGGTAGGAGTACGAGGAGAGTGGCACAGGCGAGCGTCACCGTGGGCGCGATGCCGCCGGCCAGGTAGTCGGCGACGGGCCGCCCGCTGACCAGGGAGGTGCCGAGGTCACCCCGGACGAGGTCGGCGGCCCAGTCCAGGAAGCGTTCGGCGGCGGGCCGGTCCAGGTCCAACGCGGCGCGGATCCGGGCGATGCGCTCGGGGTCGGGCTGGTCGCCGGCCAGGGCGACTGCCGCGTCGCCGGGCAGCGCCTCGGTGAGGACGAAGACGAACAGGACGACCGCCGCCGTCTGCCCCAGACCGAGGAGCAGACGGCGGCCGATCCAGTTCAGCTGCCGGGTCACGCGAGCCAGAGCTTGTCGAAGCGGGCCCAGTCGAGGGTGTTGGCGGGTGCCTTCGTCGAGACGCCGTGCACGGTGGGCGCGGTGGCGACGATCCAGTCGGCGAAGCCCCAGATCAGGAAGCCGCCCTCGTCGTACAGGCGGCGCTGCATCCGCTCGTACAGGGCGGCCCGCTCCTTCTCGTCGCGGGTGGACTGGGCCTGCTGGTACAGGTCGTCGAAGTCCTTCTGCTGCCACTTGGTCGCGTTGGTGGTGGAGCCGGTGAGCAGCCGCTGCGAGATGTGGGACTCGATGGGCATGGATCCGGACCGGTAGGAGGCGAAGGTGCCGTTGTCGAGGATGTCCTTCCAGTAGGTGTCCTTGTTGCCCACCTTGACCTCGACGGTGACCCCGGCCTTGGCGGCCTGCTCCTTGAAGATCCCGGCGGCCTCGACGAAGCCGGTGGCGGCGGGGGCGGTGTCGAGGGTGACCTTGAGGTTTTCGGCGCCGGCCTCCTTGAGCAGGGCGCGGGCCCGGTCGAGGTCCTGGGTGCGCTGCGGCAGGTCGTGCGGGTAGTACTGGTAGCCCTTGCCGAAGAGGTCGTTGCCGATCTCGCCGGCGCCGGAGAGGGCCCCGTCGACGAGTTCCTTGCGGTCGGCGATGAGGAAGAACGCCTGGCGGACCCGCTTGTCGTCGAACGGGGGTCGGTCGGTCTTCATGACGAAGCCCTGCATGGAGCTGCCGGGCAGCCGGATGACTTCGATCTTCCCCTTGCCCTCATGGGTGCGGGCGGTGGCGGGGTTGAGCTCGTGGGCGTACTGGACCTGGCCACCGAGCAGGGCGCTCGCACGGGCCGATTCCTCGGTGGCGACGACGAACTCGACCTGGTCGAGGTGCGGCGCGCCCTCCCAGTAGGCGTCGTTGCGCTTGACGACCAGGGACTTGCCGGGGGTGAAGGAGGCGAAGGTGAACGGGCCGGAACCGACGGGCTTGTCGAAGGAGGTGGTGCCCTTGGGGATGATGTAGGCGCCGAACGCGGCGAGCACGTTGGGGAATTCGGCGTACGGGCGCTTGAGCTTGAACTCGACGGTGTTCGCGTCGAGGGCGCGGCTGGCGGCGAGGTCGATGGGCTCCAGGGAGGCCTTGGCGCGGAAGGTGCCCTTGGGGTCGGCGATCCGGCGGTAGCTGTAGAGGACGTCCTCTGCGGTGACCGGGCGTCCGTCGTGGAAGGACGCCTTGCGCAGGGTGATCTTCCAGGTGTCGAGGCTCTCGTTGGGCTCCCAGCGCTCGGCGAGCCGCGGGACGGGCGCGAGGTCGGCGCCGAAGTCGGCGAGCTTGTCGTAGAGGGCCTTGGCGCGGGCGGCGTCGACGAACAGGTTGGCGGCGTGCGGGTCGAGGGTCTCGTTGGCTCCGCCGCCGGCGAAGGCGGCGCGAAGGGTGCCGCCGCGCTTGGGGGTGCCGGCTTCGGCAGCGTTCTTGGTGTCGGTGGTCTTGGCGGTGTCGCCGGCGCAGCCGGCGGTGAGGGCAAGTGCGGCGGCAGTGGCAGTGGCCGTGGCGAGGAGGAAGCCTCGACGGGCAAGGCCGGAGCGGTGGTTGTTCACGGTGTGGTGTCTCCGTTGCTGTACTGGGAGTTGTTCTGGGGACTGAGCCGGGCGACGAGGTGGAGGCGGTCGGAACTCGTGGTTCCGTACGGGGAGTCGCCTTCGCTCCACACCGGTTCGGTGCGGGGACCGGGGCCGTCGTGCAGGGCGAGGACCTCGAAGCCGGCAGTGGTGAGGAAGTACCGCAGTTCCTGGGGGAAGAGCAGCCGCCAGGCGGAGTGCTGCTCTTCCGGTTCGGAGCCGTCGTCGGCGGTCCAGGTGCGGCGGCGGCACAGGAGTTGGGCGCCGTGGTCGATCCACAGGGTGGTGTGGGAGGTGTACGTCGTGCCCCGCCAGGCGAAGGAGGCGGTGCGCGGCCCGTCGAGGAGCTCGGTATTGCCGAGGAAGAAGGCGCCGTTGCGCATCTCCGCGATGAGCAGTCCGCCGGGAATGAGGTGGCGGCGGATGGCGGCGAGGCAGGACGCGAGGTCGTCGTTGGTGTGGCAGTAGAGCAGGGCGCTGTCCAGGCAGAGGACGGCGTCGAAGGTGCGGCCGAGGTCGAAGTCCCGCATGTCGGCGCGGCGGTAGTCGGGGCCGGGGTGTCGGCGGCGGCCGTGGGCGAGCATGGCCTCGGCGGTGTCGACCCCGGTGACCTGGCGTCCGGCGTGGTGGTGCAGCCAGGCCGCGTCGCGGCCGGTGCCGCAGCCGAGGTCCAGGACGCGGGGGCCCGCGCCGTGGCGGCGCAGGGTGTCCTCGGTCCATCGTGCGGCCAGGCGGTCGCGGTCGGGGAAGCGCTCTTCGTAGAGCTCGGGGTGGTCGGTGAGGAGGTTTCCGGTGCTCATCTGGTCTCGTTCAGGGGACGTGGGTCAGGGGTGGCGGACGTCGTCTTCGCGTGCTCTTCCTGGTCCTCCGGGACCGGCGGGTCCGTTGCGGCGCCTGCCGCCGCGGTGGCAGGCGGGCGGGGCAGGGCCCGGCGTCGGTGCAGCAGGGTGACGGCCGCCGCCGAGGCGAGGCCGAGTGCCGTGCAGCAGGCGTAGGGAAGCCACGTCGGCCCGCCGTGCGTCGCGGTGTCCATGGCCCAGCCGACCCCCGCGCCGGTGCCCGCGGCAGCCACTCCGGACACTCCGTAGAACAGGCCGTAGAAGGTGCCGGTGAGCTCCGCGCGGCCGAAGGCGGGGATGAGTTCCATGACGAAGGGCTGTGCGGTCATCAACCCGACGTACAGGAGCAGCGCTCCGGCCAGGACCGGCAGCAGCAGTATCGGGTGCTTCCCCGCTGCTCCCGCCGTCAGCATCGGCGGTACGAAGCCGAGCCCGCTGACGGTCAGCCCGGCGGCGATCCACCGGCCCCGGCCGCCGGCCCGGGCGGCCAGCCTGCGGGTGATGCGCAGCTGGAGCAGGAAGTTGGCGAGGGTCCCGACGACGAAGATCAGCCCCACGGTCCCCGCCCAGCCGGTGGCCTGCCGCGCGGCATGCGGGAACAGCAGGTAGAGCTGGCTCTCCATGCCGTACATGCCGACCATGGCCAGGGCGAAGGCCACGAAGCGCCGGTTGCCGGCCACCTCCCGCCAGTCGGCGAGCACGGAGCCGGTCGGGCGCGGCACGGTCCGGGCGGGCAGCACGATCGCCTGCGCGAGGGTGAGCAGCGCGAACACCCCCGCCGCGGTGAGCGCCGCCGCCCGGAAGCCGCCGAACAGCAGCAGGCTCCCCAGCAGCGGTCCGACCAGCGCGCCCGCCGTGGCGAACACGTTGAACAGGGCGAACGCCTCGGCCTTGCGGTCGCCGGACTCCTGGGCGACGTACGTCCGTACGGCCGGGTTGAACAGGGCGCCGGCCAGCCCGCTCAGCACCGACGCGGCGATCAGCACGGGGAGTGCGTCGCCGAGGGCGAACAGCGCGAAGCCCAGGGTGCGCAGGCCGCAGCCCGCGATGATCACGCCGCGGGCGCCGAGCCGGTCGGCGGCCGAGCCCCCGATCAGGAACAGCCCCTGCTGGCTCAGGTTGCGCAGGCCCAGGACCAGGCCGACCACCGCCGCCGACAGTCCGAGGTCGTCGGTGAGGTGGGTGGCCAGGTAAGGGATGAGGAGGTAGAAGCCGATGTTGACGCCGAGCTGGTTGACGAGCAGGAGGCGCACGGCCGGCGGGAAGCCGCGCACCGCGGCAAGGGTTCTCATCCCGCAGCGCCCACGGGTATGGCGGCGCGGGGCAGCACTCCCAGGCCGCCGCGCGGGGCGGGGCGTACGGTGCCGTCGGAGCCGCCGATCCCGGACCACGGATCGTCGGCGAGGAGCAGGTGCCCGTCGAGGTCGACCCAGCGGGCCCGGTCCACCAGGTGCACGGCGGGCGCGATGCCGAGCGAACTCGCGGCGAGGCAGCCGAGCATGAGGTCGGTGCCGCTGCCGTCCAGCGCGGCGTGGATCCGCAGCGCGGCCCGTACGCCCCCGCATTTGGCGAGCTTCACGTTGACGCCGTGGACCCGCCCGGCGAGGGCAGCGGCGTCCTCGTAGGAGACCGCGTCCTCGTCGGCGATCACCGGGATCGGGGAGGTGGTGGCGACCCGGGCCAGGGCATCGGGACGCCCGGCGGCGATCGGCTGTTCCACGGCCGTGACGCCGAGGGCCGCGAAACGGGGCAGCAGTGCGTGGGCCTGGTCCTCGGTCCATGCGCCGTTGGGGTCGAGCAGCAGGTCCGCGGCGGGCGCTCCCGCACGGACGGCCTCGACCCGGGCCAGGTCCTCGGCCGGGTCGGGGGATCCGGCCTTGACCTTGAGCACGCCGAATCCGGCGGCGGCGAGCCGACTGGCCTGTGCGGCAGCGGCGACGGGCGCGACGATGCCGATGGTGCGTGCCGTGGCGGCGGATGGTGGCAGAGGGCTGCCGAGCAGTTGGTGCACGGGTTCGCCGGCTCGCTTGCCGGTGAGGTCCAGTACGGCTGATTCAACGGCGGCGAGGACTCCCGCGGGCAGGTCTGCGCCCACAGGGCCCGCGGGCGCGAGTTCCGCCCAGGCGGTCTCGGGGTCCGGCAGGCGCTCCACCGCCGGACGGAGGGCGCTCAGGTGGCGAAGGATGGTTTCGGTGGGCAGTCCGAGGTAGACGCTGCTGACTGCCTCCCCCCAACCGCGCAGCCCGCCGTGTTCCAGGCTGACCCAGACCGCGTCGCGGCGGGCCATCACCGAGCGGGAGATCCGCAGAGGTTCCGCCAGTTCGAGTGAGGCGGTGTGCCAGGTGAGTCTCATACGGCACCTCCGGGGGCCGGTACACGGGGAGCGCGGGCTTCGCCACCGGGAACGGCGCCGGGATCGACGACGCTCCGGCAGCGGGTCCAGCCGAGGGCCTCGGCCGCACGCGGGTGCGGGATCTCCAGCGGGCGGGCGGCCGGGGCCGTTGCGTTCAGGCCGTGGGCGTGGCAGAAGTCGTCGTCGTAGACGGTGCCGAGGTAGCGGTGCGGCCCGTCGGGGAAGACGGTGGCGACGACGGCGCCAGGTTCGGCTCTGGCGGCCCATGCGGAGACCAGCGCGACGGCGCCAGTGCTCCAGCCGCCGCTGACGAAGCTGCCGCGGGCGAGCCGGCGGCAGGCGTCGACGGCCTCGGCGGGGCCCACCCAGTGCACCTCGTCGAACACTTCGTGGCGGACGTTGCCGGGGTGGATGCTGCTGCCGAGTCCGCGCATCAGACGCGGCCTGGCCGGCTGTCCGAAGATCGCGGAGCCGACGGAGTCGACGCCGATCACCTTGAGGCGGGGCCAGCGGCTGCGCAGCGGGCCGACCAGCCCCGCACTGTGCCCGCCGGTGCCCACGCTGCACACCAGGACGTCCAGGTGGTCGAGCTGCCCGATCAGTTCTGCGGCCATGGACCGGTAACCGGCGGGGTTGTCGGGGTTGTTGTACTGGTCCGGCCAGTAGGCGCCCTCGGTGCGGGCCAGGACCTCGCGTAGGCGGGCGATGCGGGCGGCCTGCCAGCCGCCCTGGGCAGCAGGGCGGTCGACGAGCTCCAGGCGGGCACCATAGGTACGCAGCAGCTGCCGCATGGAGGGTTCGAGCTCGGTGTCGCCGACGAGGATGACCGGGTGACCGAGGGCTTGTCCGGCGAAGGCCAGTCCGATGCCCATGGTGCCGGAGGTGGACTCCACGACCGGCGCCCCGGGGCGCAGTTCACCGCGGCTGCGGGCGCCGGTGAGCATGGACATCGCCGCGCGGGCCTTCATCCCGCCGGCGCTGAGGCATTCGAGCTTGGCCCAGAAGCCGGGATGGGGGTGGGGCAGGTCGGTGTGGATGCGGGCGACGGGAGTACGTCCCAGCAGGGGCAGGAGGTCCGGGTTGGCGGCAGCGGCATGCGACCGGTGTAGGAGCGGAGCGAGGGTCATGGGCAGTCTCCGTAGCGGTGGATGACCCCGGGGCCGCCGTCCAGCCAGAAGAACGGGTACGGCTCGGCGGAGACGGCGCTCACCCCGGATCCGAGGAAGCGGGGCAGGACGGCGCTGCCGGTCTGGGCGAACATCACGAGGGGCTTCCCGCTTCCGGCGGCGTGGTCGAGCAGCCCCTGAAAGGAGCCATTGCCGAGGGTCATGCCGGAGGCGAGGACGGCGCCGCAGCGTTCAAGGTGCGCGGCCGCGTCGGTCAGGACGGGCTCGCCCCACTCGGTCCTGCCGCCCTTGAGGTCGCATGGCAGGTAGTCGAGACCCCGCGAACGCAGCTGTTCCAGAAGCGAGTTGACCACACCGACCACGAGGACCGGACGGCGCTGGCCGGACTCCGGGGTACCGGTGGGCAGCAGGTCGACGACCGCGCGGGCCCGGGCCCGCGAACGGCTCAGCGAGCTGCCGGCCGCCAGGGCATACGGGCGGGCGCCGTTGTCCGGCGTGTGCGGGCGTACGTGGGCCAGGTAGGCGTCGAGCGCCGCGATCCGCACCGGCAGGAGCGGGTGGCCGAGGAGGTCGGCGGCGGTGGCGCCCACGCAGTCGTCGAGGGCGCCTTCGGGCAGCGCCCCGGGCTCGACGGCGCAGGATCCGACGGCCGCGTCGAGCCGCAGGCTGAGCACCTCGTTGCGGTAGCCGCTGCTGCGGCCTTCGTGCCGGACGGCCTGGGCGGTCGTGAAGGCGAGCGAGATGCGCTCGCCGGCGGGATCGGGGCCGTACACCCCGGCCAGGACCGCGTCGACCAGCTGGTCGACGGTCCGGACCGCGGGGTCGGCATGCGGGCGCTCGCCCGCAGTGATCGTTTCGTGCAGGGCCGGCAGGGTCACGCGGGCACCGCCGGGGAGGGCTCGTAACAGGGCCGCAGTCCGGCGAGCAGCCGCTCGGCGGCCGCGCGGGCGCCGCCGCCCTCGGTGTCGGCGGTCATGACGTGGCCGAGGTACTCGTTGTTGCTGGTGGCGGCACGCACGGTCCGGCCCGGTTCGGCGAGGCTGAGCTCCAGTACCTCGGGCCGGGCTCGTACGGCCTCTGCCCCCTCGACGCCGGCGAGGATGCCGTCGGTGTCGGGCAGCAGGAAGGAGATGGCGGCGCTGCGCACGCCCGTGGGTCGCGGTGCCAGGTCGGGCACACGGCCCAGGGCCACGTCCACGCAGGCGGCAGCCAGGTCGACGCCCGTGACGTGCCTGACGAGTTCGGTGATGCGGTTGCCGGCCGGGCGGGGATTGACCTCCACCAGCCGGGGCCCGTCGGGCGTCAGCTTGATCTCGGTGTGGCAGACCACCTGGTCCAGCCCCAGCGCCTTGACCGCCCGCAGTGCCGTCTCGGCGGCCTCCGACGCCATGGCCTCCTCGATGCCGGCCGGGAACATGTGGCCGGTCTCGATGAAGGCGGGCGCACCGCCGATGCTCTTGTCGGTGACCCCCACGACATGGGTGGCACCACCGAAGGAGACGGTCTCGACGCTGACTTCGGGCCCGTGCAGCAGCTCCTCGAGCAGGATGACGGGGGCCCGGTCCTGGCCGCGCGCGTTCACCGGGAACTCGGCGAGGGCCTGGCAGGCGAGCTCCAGCTCCCGCTCGTCGCCCACCGCGCGTACCAGCATGCCCGCACACAGGTCCACCGGCTTCACCACGAGCGGGTAGCCGATCTCACGAGCGGCGGCAACCGCCTCCCCCACGCCCTCGCAGATCGCGAACCGGGGCCCTGGCACTCCGGCTTCGCCGAGCACACGGCGCGTCAGGTCCTTGCGGCACGCCGCCTCGACGGCTTCCGGGGAAGGCCCGGGCAGGCCGAGCCGCCGGGCGGTGTGCGCGACGGCCGGCAGGTAGTAGTCGCACGAGGAGACCACCCCGTCGAAGCCGAGGACGGCGTGCAGACCTTCGAGTCGCTCCAGGAGTGCTGCCGTGTGGTTGGTGTCCGCCGTGATGATGTTGCGGGCCGTGAGCAGCGGGTGCGGCCCGTCGCCCGCAGGGGCCGAACGCAGGTAGTGGTGCAGGTCGCGGGTGACGAAGGTGAACTCGTGCCCGTCTTCGCGGATGGCCCTGGGCAGCAGCCTGCTCATCGACCCCACCCAGCTTTCGATCACCAGCAGATGTCCCACCGGACTTCCTCCCAGACTGCCGTCGGCTCTGTGCGACGCAGACGTTATAGGAAATCGTTTTCATTTCCAATACACCAGTTTTCCGATAGCCTGCGGCCTCCGGAGCACGAGAGGCGGAGTGTGATGACAGAGCTGACGCGGGATCAGAGGGTCGGGCCGTACACGGTGCGGCACGCGCGAGCCGAGGACCTGCCCGGCGCCCGGAGGGTCATGCTGGACACCTTCTACCGGGAGTTCGGCTACGGGTACGTGCCGGACTGGCATCCTGACGTCGTCGACCTCGACGGCACCTACCTGCGGCATCCCCGCCATACCCTCGTCGTGGCCGTACGCGACGACGGTGAGGTGGTCGGCACCACCGCGCTCAACTCGCGCGGCCCCGCCCATCCCCCGCACCCGCGAAGCCTCGTCGAGCGCTACCCCTCGGGACGGACCGCGCAGCTGCTGCGCGTGTACGTACGCCCCGACCACCGGCGGTACGGGCTCGCCCGCGCCATGGTGCACACCGCCTGCGCGTTCGCCGCGGCGGTACCCGGCTACGAGCGCATCTACCTGCACACCAACGTCGACATCCCCGGCGCGGAACACTTCTGGCGCAGCATCGCCACCGAGGTCTTCGACGCCCGCACCACCGGTGAGCACGGAGGCTTCGGGACCGTCCACTTCGAGATGCCGCTGCCCACGGCGGAAAAGGATTCCGGGCCGGGGACGGGACCCGGCCGGGAGCCGGCCGTGGTCAGGTGACCCGGCGCTCCTCCAGGGGCGCCGGCCTGAGTACGTCCTCGTCCACCCGGGGCAGGTGCGGCGTGTGGTTGACCAGGCGGGCGGAGTTGCCCACGACCGCGATGCTGCTGGTGTTGTGCAGCAGCGCCGCGAGCACCGGGTTCATGGAGCCGCCCGCCCCGGCGACCAGTCCGAGCAGGTTGACGCCGATGGCGAGCCCGTAGTTCTGCCGTACGACGCGCAGGGTGTGACGGCTGAGCTCGACCACGGCCGCGACCTGGCGCAGATCGTTGCCCGCCAGCGCGATGTCGGCGGTCTCCAGGGCCACATGGGACGAGTGCTCGCCCATCGTGATGCCGACGTCCGCGAGCGCCAGCGCGGGGGCATCGTTCGTACCGTCGCCCACCATCGCCACGGTGTGGCCTTCGGCCTGGAGGTCGCGGATCAGCTGGAGCTTGGCCTCCGGCAGGGCATGGGCGTGCACTTCGGTGATGCCGAGGGCGTCCGCCACGACCTGGGCCGTTTCCGGGGCGTCACCGGTGAGCAGGACCAGCCGCGAGACACCCAGGTCACGCAGCTGCCGGACGACGACGTCGGCGCCCGCCCGTACGGCGTCGGAGACTCCGAGAAGGCCGATGAACTCCTCGTCCTGGGCCAGGCAGATGACGGTCTCGCCGGCGCGGCGCAGGTGGTCGGTCCAGCCCTGGGCGGCCTCGGTGAGCTCGATGCCGTGCCGGCGCAGCAGGGCGGGGCTGCCCACCAGGAGCCGGGTGCCGTCGAGTTCGGCGCGCATGCCCATGCCGAGGACGACCTCGCAGGCCTGGTGGAGCGGGACGTGCAGGTGCTGCTCCTCGGTGTGGGTGACGATGGCCTGGGCGAGGGGGTGGCGGGCATGGAGCTCGCCGGAGGCGGCCAGGCTGAGCACCTCGTCGGCGCCGAAGCGCTCGTTGAGTGTGACGACGCTGGTGACCAGAGGGCGGCCGAAGGTCAGCGTGCCCGTCTTGTCGAAGACCACGGCGGTGACCCGGCCGATGCCTTCGAGGTGGGTACCGCCCTTGATGAGGGTGCCACGGCGGGCACCGTTGCCGATGGCCGCGCTGATGGCGGTCGGGGTGGCCAGGCCCGCGGCGCACGGGCAGGCGATCAGCAACATCGTCATCGCCCGGCGGGCGTCGCGGGTGACCACGTAGGTCAGGGCGGCCAGCGCGAACGACACGGGGACGAAGCGCTGGGTGAAGCGGGCGGCGACCGTCTGGATCGGGGCCCGGTCGGTCTGGGCCTCCTCGACCCGGGTGATGATCCGGCCGACCGTGGTGTCCCTCCCGACGGAGTCGGCTCGTACGGTCAACGAGCCGGAGGTGACGATGGTGCCGGCGTAGACGTGGGAGCCCGCCCGGGCGTAGACCGGCAGGGCCTCGCCGGTCACGGCGGCCTGGTCGACCAGGGCCTCGCCGCCGGCCACGTGCCCGTCGACGGGGATGCGGTGGTGCTCGTACACGGCGACGACATCGCCGGGAACCAGTTCCTCCAGCGGGACCTCGACCTCCACATCCTCCCCCCGTACCAGCCAGACCCGCTCCTCGCCGATGGTCAGCAGGTCCTCGATGGCGCGGCGGGTGCGGCGCAGGGTGAGGGTCTGGAGGAACTCGCCGATGTTGAGCAGCCACAGCACGGTGAGGGCCACCACGTTCTCCCGCAGGACCAGGGAGATGACGGTCGCGGCGGTGACCAGGGTGTCGGTGCCGGGATGGCTGCGCCCGCGCAGCGTACGCAGGGCCCCGCGGAAGAACGGCAGACCGGTGAAGACGGTGACCACACCCAGGAATCCGGAGGAGCCGACACCGATGCGGGGCCGGGCCAGCAGCCGGCGCAGGGCCACGAACGCGAGGACCGCCCCGCCCACCACGAGCCGGGCGATCTCACCGGTGGAGGAGTCCGGAGCCGAGCGGGTGGCCTTGGCCGGGGCCGATGCGGGCGGCGCCTCCTCCAGGGCGCGGACCAGCGCGTCCACGTCCAGGTCGTCCGGCTCCATCCAGATCACGACGCTGCCGGTGCGCGGGAAGATCCGCAGGGCGCGGAAGCCGCCGAGGTGGGTGAGGCGGTCGTCGACGAGTCCGGCGCAGCCTGGGCGGTCGCGCAGCCAGGGGACGGTCAGCCGGGCCCGCCCCGTCGCGACCGAGCGGACGAGTACCGCGGACATGATCAGTGCTCGTGGCCGTGATCGTCGTGGTCGACCTTGACGGCCGAGGGCGGCGGGACCTCCTCGCCCAGCGAGGTACGGGCCTCCGCGAGCATGTCCCCGGCCTTGAGCCGGGCCTCCTCGGCGGCCGAGGACAGCCAGCGGCCCGCCACGATCCCGCCTGCGAGGCCGCTGACCAGCGCCTTGCGCGCGGCGGGCTGCGCATCGGGCAGCTTCTTGATGATCAGCGCGCCCACCACTCCGGACACCGCGTAGTGGGCCAGCTTGCCGGCGGTCGCGCCGACGACGGCGAGGGGATGCATGAATGCCTCCTTCCGCACGCACCCTGCCGGGCGCGACGGAACCTCTTCTCCAGTCTGGACCCGAGGCGCACCCGGGGTCGAGCCGGGGCGCGGTCACACGCGAGCCACGGGCCGGTGCTCGGGGAGATGCGCAGCCCGGGCAGCGCGTGCGGCGCGCCGGGAGCCCACCGCCCGACAGCCGAGGTAGATCAGGAAGGCAAGGGTCGTCACGTACGGGCTGATGGGAATGCTGCTGCCCAGGGCCAGCAGGATGCCGCCCTCCATGGCGACCAGGGCGAAGACGACGCTCAGTACGGGCAGCAGCACCGGGGACGCGGTGACCCGCGCCGCGGCGGCCGCCGGGGTGACCAGCAGGGCCAGCACCAGCAGGGCTCCCACGATCTGCACGCACAGGGCCACCGCCAGGCCGAGGACCAGCATGAACACCAGCGAAAGGGCCCGGACGGGCACCCCGCGCGCCTCGGCCACGTCCGGATCGGCGCTGGCGAAGGTCAGCGGGCGCCAGACCACCGCGAGGGCCGCCAGCACCACGACGGACGTGCCGACCAGCCAGGCCGTCTGCGGGGTGTCGACGGCGACGATCTGCCCGGTCAGGATGCCGAACTTGTTCGCCGCCCTGCCCTTGTAGAGGGCCAGGCACAGCACACCCAGCCCCAGGCCGAACGGCATGATGATCCCGATCACGGAATTGCGGTCGCGGGCGCGGACCCCGAGCAGGCCGATCGCGGCCGCCGCCAGCAGGGAGCCGACGATCGACCCGGCGACGATGTTGACACCGGCCAGCAACGCGGCCGCCGCGCCCGCGAACGACAGCTCGCTGATGCCGTGCACCGCGAAGGGCATGTCCCGCATGATCACGAAGACCCCGACGAGGCCTCCCACGAGGCCCACCAGGGCGCCGGCCAGCAGCGAATTGTGGACCAGGGCCAGCAGGTCTCCGTAGTTGTCGAAGTTGAAGATCTGCTGCCAGAGGCCGGGATCGTTGCCGTCGGCGGCGGTCTGGAGGGGCAGCGCGCTCACGGCGGCCTGGTCCCGTTCGGGCGGGCAGCGTGGTGGGCGGGGGCCGCATCGGGTGCCCCCACGACCACGAGGCGGCCCCGCACGCGCACGACGTCCACCCGGGTCCCGTACAGCCGCGACAGGACGTCGGTGGTCATCACCTCCTCCGGTGGGCCGATCCGGAACCCACCGCCGGCCAGGTAGAGCACCCGGTCCGCCGCTCCCAGGACCGGATTGATCTCATGGGTCACGAAGACCACGGTCGTGCCCGCAAGCCGGCGCCGCCGGTCCACGAGGTCGGTGACCGTGCGCTGGTGCTGCAGGTCTAGGGAGAGAAGCGGCTCGTCGCACAGCAGGATCCGCGGATCCGTGGCCAGCGCCTGCGCGATCCGCACCCGCTGCAGCTCGCCGCCCGACAACCGTCCGACCGGGGTCGCGGCGTACGGCAGCGCCCCGACGGCGTCGAGGAGCTCGTCCACCCGGCGGCGGGCCGGTCCCGGGGCGAGCGACAACCCCCAGCGGTGCCCGTCCAGGCCGAGCCGTACCAGGTCCCGCGCACGCAGCAGGGTGTGGGCGGGCAGTGCCTTCTGCTGAGGGACGTAACCGATGAGCCCGCCGGCGCGGTGCGGCGGGCTCCCAAGGACCGACACGGATCCCGCGGTGAGCGGCTGCCGGCCGAGAAGCACGCGCAGCAGGCTGGTCTTGCCCGATCCGTTCGGGCCCAGCACGGCCAGGAACTCCCCCGGGCGCACGTCGAGGTCAAGGTCCCGCCACAGGACGCGGTCGCCGTACGCCAGCGTGGCGCCGCGCACCCTGATCACCGGCTGGGCGCCGTCTCCGCGATCCGTGACGGCCGGGGAGAGCTGCGCTGCGAGGGAGTCAGGCCGTTCCATCACCGCTCCAGGGCCTGGTCGAGGGCGGTGATGTTGTCCGACATCCAGCCGGTGTAGTCCTTGCCCTCGGGAAGGGTCTCCGTCACCGGTACCACGGGTATCCCGCTGTCCTCGGCGGCCTCCCTGACCTTCTCCGTCTGCGGTCCGCTGGTCTGCGCGTTGTAGACCAGGGCCTCGACCTGGTGCCGGGGGAACAGCTCCAGCGTCTGGCGCAGGACCCTGGGCGCGACCTCGTCGCCTTCCTCGACGGCTTCGCTGAAGGCCGCGGGCGTCTTGTTCACCAGGCCGCAGGCCTCGGTCAGGTAGAGCGGGACGGGCTCGGTGACCGCCACGGGGGTGCCGGCGTGGCGAGCCTCGATCCGGTCCGCCCGCGCCTCGAGCCGGGCCAGCCCGTCCTTGAAGATCTGCGCGTTCTTCCGGAACGCGTCGCCGTCTGCGGGTGAGACCTTGCCGAGTGCCTGGGCGATCCGGTCGGCGAGGCGACCCATCGTCGGCAGGTCGTACCAGACGTGCTCGTTGAACTCCCCTGCGCCGTCGGGCGCCTTGCCCGAGACCTGGACGGCATTGATCACTTCGGCCGAGGAGTTGTCCGAGCTGCGCAGCATGCGGTCGACGAACTCGTCGTAGCCGCCGCCGTTCTCGACTACCACCTTGGCACGGGAGAGCTCCAGCTGGTTGCGTGTGCCGGCCTCGTAGGAATGCGGGTCCTGTGCCGGATCATTGATGATCGACACGATGTCGACACGCCCGCCGCCGATCTGCCGGACGACGTCTCCGTACACGTTCGTCGAAGCGACGACCGGAATCGGTGCGGAGGCCGCAGACGAGGGTCCGCCCCACGCGCAAGCCCACGCCAGCGACAGCCCGAGAACCACCGCTGGTGCGCGGGGCGACACGCCATGACGCATACCGTCCTCCCTGCGTGAGGGAAGCGAAATGGCAATCACTTGGATTATCCCCCCGCGCCGCGAAGCGCTCCAGCGGACGGGCTGAAACCTCCGGGCGGTGCGCCCGGGGTGCCGTTCAGCGGCCGGCGTACGGCAGCAGGGCCATCTCGCGCGCGTTCTTGACGGCGGTGGCAAGGGCCCGCTGCTGCTGGACCGTGACCCGGGTCACGCGGCGGCTGCGGATCTTCCCGCGGTCGGAGATGAACTTCCGGAGGAGATCGGTGTCCTTGTAGTCGATGTAGGTGATCCCGGCCGCGTCGAGCGGGTTGGGTCGGGACGTGACGGGCTTGCGGATGTCGTGGCGTCGGGCCATATCGGTGTCTCCTTGCAGAAGGTTTGCTTGCAGGAAGGTTTGGTCACGGTCGCGCCGGGCCGTGACCGGGTCGTATGGGGTGGGTGTCAGGCGGCGTCGAGGAGGGAGTCGAAGGCCGCGGGCAGGTGTTTCCAGGCTTCACGCCCCGCCGTGTACTCGGCGTCCGTCAAGAGGCAGGAGTCGAGGAGTCGTTCCAGCCCGTCCCGGTCGAGGCCGGGCGAGGTGAAGACCAGGTGCTGGCAGCAGTCGCCGTGTTCGGGGTGCCAGTCGAGCGCGGCCGCCGCCCGGCGGACGGGCGGGACCATGTCCCAGGCCGCGTCCGGCAGTGACGCCAGCCACGGCCCGGCACTCTCCACGCACAGGGCTCCGCCGGCCGCGTCCCAGGCGAGCAGGGTGTCGGGGCGGTCGGCGAGCCAGAACCGGCCGCGGCTGCGGGCGGCGGCGCAGCACAGGTCCTCCAGTGCCTGGTAGAGGCGTTCGGGATGGAAGGGCCTGCGGCGGTGCCACACGAGCGTGGCGACGCCGGCCTCGTCGGCGTCCTGGGGCAGGAGCGCACACGCGGGATGCTGGGCCGCCGCGGCGGCCTCGACGTCGAAGCCGGCGAACGCGGCCCGGGCGAGTTCGACCGAACCGGCCGGTACCCGCTGGGCGGTGGGGTGCAGCTGAGCGAGGAGCGCGCGGTCCTCGTCGTCGGCCTCGTCGCTGTCGACGAGGGCGAGGACCGGCGCGTACTCCATCTGGCGTGCCCAGGTGTCCCCGATGGTCCGCTGGTCGGTGGGGGCCGCCGCGAGGCCTGCCTCGGCGAGGTCGTCGCCGTTGCCGAGACAGGGCAGGACGAGTGCGGGGTCCACGGCGGTGATCACGTTCGTCAGGACGAGCCGGTCCCCGCCGTGCGCGGCGATGACCTCGGCCATGGCCTTCGGTTCGACCGAGTCCCACAGCTCGACCACGGCGAGCCGGGTCAGGCCGCTGTCCGCCATCCGTTCCAGTTCCGGCACCAGGTCCTCGCGCAGTGCGCAGCACGCGCAGTCGTTGACCAGCGGCGTGTCACCGGTGGAGAGGGTCCCGGAGGCGTCGCGGATCACGCGGAGCACGGTGCCGTCAGGCGCCCCGGCCAGATCGTGGTGCAGCGCCACGCTCCCTTGTACGGACTGCAGAAGGCGTTCGACGACCTCTTTACGTGCCTCGGCGTGCATCCCGGCGACGATCACGACGGGAAGCTGGTGATCGCGGTCCATCACCGGGCCCCGTAGCGGCGCTGGAACTTCTCGACGCGGCCGGCGGTGTCGAGGACGCGGGCGGTGCCCGTGTAGAAGGGGTGACTCGCGGAGGAGATCTCCACATCGACCACCGGATAGGTGTTGCCGTCCTCCCAGTCGACGGTCTTGTCGCTGGTCATCGTGGAACGGGTCAGGAAAGCGGTGCCGGAGGCGGTGTCGCGGAAGACGACGGGCCCGTAGGCGGGGTGGATGCCGGGCTTCACGGCAGGAACCTTTCGACGGTGGGGCGGGGGGGTGCCGGGGGTCAGCGCTCTTCGCGGAAGTCGACGTGGCGACGGGCGACGGGGTCGTACTTGCGCAGCACCAGCCGGTCGGGGTCGTTGCGGCGGTTCTTGCGGGTGACGTAGGTGAACCCGGTGCCCGCGGTGGAGCGGAGCTTGATGACCGGGCGGATCTCGTTGCGTGCCATGCCGCTACTATATGGCAATGGTTTCCATTACCAACAAGGGGACCCACGCGAAGAAGGAGCAGGACCCATGTCTGCCCACTGCCAACTGACCGGCGCCAAGCCCGGTTTCGGCAACAACATTTCCCACTCGCACCGGCGCACCTCACGCCGCTTCGACCCGAACATCCAGCGCAAGCGCTACTGGTTGCCCAGCGAGGGGCGCCACGTCCGTCTGACACTGAGCGCCAAGGCCATCAAGACGGTGGACGCGATCGGCATTGAAGCCGCCGTGACCCGCATCCGCGCCCGGGGAGGGAAGGTCTGATGGCGAAGAAGAGCAAGATCGCGCAGAACGAGAAGCGCAAGGAGATCGTCGAGCGGTATGCCGCCCGGCGCGCCGAGCTGAAAGAGGTCATCCGCCGCCCGTCGGCCACCGCGGCCGAACGGGAGGCCGCCCTCGCGGAGCTGCGCCGGCAGCCACGCAACGCCAGCGCCACCCGCGTCCGCAACCGCGACAGCGTGGACGGCCGCCCCCGCGGCTACCTGCGCAAGTTCGGGCTCTCCCGCGTACGGGCCCGGCAGCAGGCGCACGCCGGCTTCCTGCCGGGAGTGACCAAGTCCTCCTGGTAGTCGGCATTCACACGCATACGCGTGCGGCCCCTCGACATGAGGACAGAAGACCCGGAGGGTGCCGCACGCGTACGCGCCGGACCTCGTCCCGTCACGGGCGGAACCGGCTCGGTGGTCACGGGAGGTCGGAGCGGACGGACCGGCCCCCTGTCCAGCCGCTGCAGCCGCGGGCATCCATACACTTGGTAATGGAATCCGTTTTCATATAGCCTCTCCGCACAACCCAGCCCAGCCCAAGGAGTCACACCATGGCCGTCCCCAAGCGCAAGATGTCCCGCAGCAACACCCGCCACCGCCGCGCCCAGTGGAAGGCGACCACGCCCCAGCTGGTTCCGGTCACCGTCGACGGCTCCGTCCACCAGGTCCCGCAGCGCCTGGTGAAGGCGTACGAGCGCGGTCTCGTCCGCCCCGAAGGCTGATCGCGTGGCCTCGTACGACCGCCTGCCGGTGACCGTTCTGTCCGGCTTCCTCGGCGCAGGCAAGACCACTCTGCTCAACCACGTGCTGGGCAACCGCGAAGGCCTGAGGGTCGCGGTGATCGTGAACGACATGAGCGAGGTCAACATCGACGCCGCGCTCGTGCGCGGTGGCGAGGCGGCCCTGTCCCGTACCGAGGAGCGGCTGGTCGAGATGACCAACGGGTGCATCTGCTGCACCCTGCGCGACGACCTGCTGGAGGAGGTCGACCGGCTCGCCCGCGAAGGCCGCTTCGACTACCTGCTCATCGAGTCCAGCGGCATCTCCGAGCCCATGCCGGTCGCCGCCACCTTCTCCTTCCCCCGCGACGACGGCGCCACCCTCGGCGACCTGGCCCGCCTCGACACCATGGTGACCGTCGTCGACGCCGCGAACTTCCTGACGGAACTCGCCGGCGGGGACGAACTCGTGGCGCGCGGCCTCGACCAGTACGAGGACGACGAGCGGACCGTGAGTGACCTCCTCATGGACCAGGTCGAGTTCGCGGACGTCATCGTCCTCAACAAGCTCGACCTGGTCGGGCCGGGCGACGCCGCACGCCTGCGCGCCACCCTCGCCCGACTCAATCCCGAGGCCCGGATCGTGCCCGCCGTACGCGGGCACGTGGCCCTCGAACAGGTCCTCGGCACCGGACTCTTCGACGTGGAGCGCGCCCAGCAGGCCCCCGGCTGGGTCAAGGAGCTCAACGGGGACCACGTCCCGGAGACGGAGGAGTACGGCATCTCATCGCTGGTGTTCCGCGCCGACGCGGCCTTCCATCCCCGCAGGCTCTGGACGTTCGTCACCAAGGGCCTCGAGAGCGGCACGTTCGGCAGGATCCTGCGCTCCAAGGGGTTCTTCTGGCTCGCCAGCCGCCCCCGGGTGACCGGTCTGTGGTCCCAGGCCGGCGCGGTGGCCCGCTTCGAGCCTTCGGGGGCCCGCGGCACAGAGACCGCCCAGGGCCAGGAACTCGTCTTCATCGGCACCGGGCTGCGCGCCGAGGCGCTCAGGGCGGCGCTCGAAGCCTGCCTGCTCAGTCCCGGCGAGCCGGTCCCGGCCGAGGACGAGTTCCCGGCATGGGAGACGTACGGCATCGACGACGCCTGCGAGCACGAGCCCGCCGCCGCACCTGTGACGGCGGCGGCCTGAGACTCCGGGCTGGGCGGTGGTCGCAGCCACGGCACCGCCCGGCCCGGCCTGCAGCACGACCGCGAGGTACACGAGTGGCTCACCAGCGCCCGCGAAGCCGACCTTCCGGTGATCACCCCCGCAGCGGTGCCCGTCGAGGTGAGCGGTCCCGGATCACCGATGCCGCTGTGAGATGGCTGTTCTACCGGATGCGTGCCGGGCCGAAGCCTCGACGCGGGCGGTCTCCCGCTCCTCCGCGCCGGACGCCTTCACCGTGCGGAACGCGCCGAAGACCCGCTCCAGGCCGGTGGACATCTCCCCCACCGCGGCCTGGGAGCGCTCGGCCGCCTGTCCGATCTTCGGCATCACCAGCGCGGCGCCCGCCCCGACGACCACGACCACGACGAGGGCGACGCCGAGCAGGACGGCATCCAGGAAGGCCATCACCACGACCGCCGCGATCAGCGTCAGCATCCCGGTCGCGGCGTTGACCACCGCCTGCGTGCTGACGGCCCGCAGCAGCGTGGTGTCGGAGGTCACCCGCGACATCAGATCGCCCGGCTGCATCCGGTCCACCGCCGTCAGCCGCAGCCGCAGCAGCCGGCCGATCAGGCTGCGGCACGCGGCCAGGACCACCGACTCCGCCGTCCGCTCCAGCACATAGGCGCCGAACGCCTCGGCCACCGTGCTCAGCAGCACCAGCACGGTCAGCGCCAGCAGGACGGTGGCGAGCGTGCCGCCGGACGAGAGCCGGTCGACCAGCGCCTTCGTGGCCAGTGGCTGGAGCAGCCCTCCTGCGGCCCCGGCCAGCGCCAGCAGCAGACCGAGTACGACGGTCCACCGGTGCGGGCGGACATACCCGTACAGCGCCTTGAGCGTCTCGCGGACGCGCAGGGACTCGGCACCCGTCGCCTCCGGGGCGGATGCGGTGTTCACAAGATTCCTTTTCGTATGTGGTCTGCCGCGCAGCTTGTCAGCGGCGGACGGCATCAGCCCGCCCGGGGCCTCTGGGCTCGGCTCAGGGGGCCGGTTCGACGGCCGTCGCGGCAAGCATGTGCACAACGGCATCACGGAGTTCAGGGCGTACGGCGGCCAGGACTAGACCACTCGCGACCAACGCCATGCCGAGAGACTCCCAGAGCGTGCTCCTGGGCGGCTTGCGACGACACGCTGCTTCGGACGGGGGCCGGCGGGCCGTATCGGGCTCCTGCTCGTGCGCACGCTGTGTCATGCCACCAGCCTGGAAGCCCGGCGTTCCGTCGGACATCCGGCGATCGTCGGGTGTCCCCCCGCCAAGTGGCTGGAGCCGCCTGCACACATTGTGACCGGAGCAACGAAAGCACCATAACCACCAGCCCACGCACCGCCAACAGTGCGATTCTGCGGCAGAAAGCCGCCCTCCGGCCGAGGTCGAGGGGCGGCCTTCTGTTACTGATCGCGCGTCAGCTCACGCATCGAACGTGCGTCTGCTTCGGCGTCGGGGTCAGGACGGGTCGCCGTACTGCAGGCCGCGTCCGTTCGTGCCGACGTACACGCGGCCGAAGGTGTCGGGGTCGCCGGTGATGACGCCGACGCCGCCGATGCTGCCCCACTGGTGGGCGTCGTCGTTGACGCGGAGCCAGGTGGCGCCCTTGTCGGTGGAGCGGAAGACGCCGGTGACGTCCTTGACGGTGCCGATCACGTACAGGGCGTGGTAGGAGGCGCCGGGTGCGGCCTTTCCGAAGCCGAGGGCGGAGGCGGACTTCACGGTGGTGAGACTGGTGAAGGTGCGGCCGCCGTCAGTGGAGTGCAGCAGCCCCCGGCCGCCGCCGGCGATCCACAGGTCTCCGGCGATGCCGGGGACGGCCGTGAGCCGGCCCCCGGCGGGCAGGCCAGTGGCCCGGGCGGTGAAGGTCGCCCCGTTGTCGGTGCTGGCGTGGAGCGTGCCGCCGGACAGGGAATAGAACGTCCCGGCCGACGAGCGGTCGGCGACGACCACGGCGTCGGTGCCCAGGCCACCGACCCTCGACCAGCTCGTCCCCTTGTCGGTCGAGCGGTACGGGACCTGGCCGGCCTGGGTCCAGACGATGGTCGAGCCGTCCGCCGAGAGCGCGACGCGCCCGTCCTGGGCGCCGGTCACCGGCTCCGCCTTGAAGCCGTTCCAGCTGATGCCGCCGTCGGTGGAGTAGGCGCCGTCCTGCGCGCCGCCACGGCCGACACGGACCATGACCGAGGGGTTGGACTGGGCGAAGTCGATGTCGGTGCTGTTGGTCATCATCGGGTTGCTCAGCCGCCCGGCGGGCACCTTGGTCAGGTCGTCGTGGCGGAAACCGCCTTGGTCGCCCATGGCGGTGATGACGGTGGCACCGCCGGGCGGGGCGATCGCGTCCATCAGCGCGGTCTCCTCCAGGCCACGCGCCCCCACGGCCCAGTGGCTGGTGCCGCCGTTGTCGGTGGCGTCGGCGTCCTTGCTGCGCCAGATGCCGTTGCCGGTGCCGTACTGCACGTGCCCGGAGTCGAAGGGGTCGATGGCCAGGGCGGTCATCCAGTGCCCGGTGTGGGTACCGATGTACGGAGCGGCCGAGGCGTTCCGCACCGACTTGTCCGCCAGCGCCTTCCAGGTCGTGCCGCCGTCGGTGGTGCGGTAGATCTCGTCCTCGGGCCACCAGCGGTCGAGAGTGGTGACCATCACCGTGGACGGCTTGTTCGGATCGACGGCCAGGCCGGAGAACCCGTAGCCGCCCTGGGACGGGGAGACGTTTCTCCACGTCCGGCCGGCCGGTGTGTACTTCCAGACCGAACCCGCCGTCACGCCGTTGGGTCCGAGGGCGTTGGTGTACGTCAGATACAGCGAGCCGTCACCGGAGAGCACTCCGCGCTGCGGCATCTGACCGGTGGGCTGCCCGGAGACGGCCTGCCAGGTGCTGCCGCCGTCGGTGGAGCGGTACAGGGAGGTGGACCTGTCGGCGACGCCGACGTAGATCGTCCTACTGCCGGCCGGGCCGTAGGTCACGAAGGAGATGCCCGCGCCACTGCCCGCCCCGTCCTTGACGGGGAACGTGGAGACCTGCCGCCACGTCACACCGCTGTCCGTGCTGCGCCACAGGCCGTTCTTGCGGGTGCCGAGCAGCAAGGTGCGGTTGTCCGAGGGGTCGATCACGAGCCGCTCGCCCGCCCCGCGGCCGTCCTCGTTTCCACCTAGCTTGAACGGCAGATCAGTGCGCTGGAAGGTACGGCCCCGGTCGGTGGAGCGCAGGATCGCGCCATTGCCGGCCCACTCGTTGGTGTAGGTGCCCGTCGCGAGGTAGAGCCGGTCGGGGTCGACGGGGTCGGTGGCCAGCGCGTCGATGCCGAGCAGGTTCCAGTCCTTCTCGCCGAGCCAGTCGGTCAGCGGGATCCACTGCTCGGCTGCGCTGTCCCAGCGGTAGGCGCCGCCCATGTCGGTACGTGCGTACAGCAGGCCCTTCTCCCGCGGGTTGAACACCAGGCCGGTGACGTAACCGCCACCGACCACGTGGGCGTTGTTCCACACGTACGGTCCGGTCCCGGTGGTCGGGGCCTCGGCCGTCTTCACCAGCTTCCACTGCTGGTTGGTGCTGCCATGGCGGCCGTACTGGATGACTGCCGCGCCGTCGGCCGTGGAGCCTCCGGAGACGTCCAGGACCTGGCCGCTCCTGCGGGAGGTGAGGGTGACGGCGTCGGAACCGCTCACCGTGTCGATCCGCCACTCCTGGGAGGCGGAGGAGCTGTCGGTCTGCTGCTCTGCGGCAGCCGCCTGCGCGGTCTGATCGCCCGCTATGCCGAGCAGTTTGCCGCTGTTGCGGTTCACCAGCTCGTAGTAGCCGTTGCCGGTGGGCCGCAGCCTCCACTGCTGGTTGGCGGTGTTCTGGTCGGTCCACTGCTGGATGCGGGTGCCGTCGGCGGTGGAGAAGGCGTTGACGTCCAGCACCTTGCCGCTGCGTACGGAGACCAGTCGATAGTAGGCGTTGCCGTCGACCGTCGCGGCCTGCGAGTCGTCCTGCACGAACAGGAGGTACGGCACGACGGTGGCGGGCACACCGAGCAGCAGAGCGGTGGCGGTCCTGCGACGGCGGTGACGCCCGTGGCGCCCGTCGTCGGTGGGATTGTTCATGGGGGGTGTTTCTCCTTGTGCAACCGTGGATCGGGCAGGTCAGCGCTGCAGGGTGAGGACAGCCGGCAGGTACGGCAGCCGGTCGTAGGGGCCGTCCGCGGTGGGGGACTTGCCCTGGTAGAGGAACTGCAGGTTGCAGGGGTCGATGGTCATGGTCTGATCGGGGTTGGTGCGGATCAGATCACCGTGGCTGATGTCACTGGTCCAGGTGGCACCGCTGTTGGCCTTGCCCGCGAAGGGGTTGCTTTCACTGGCGGCTTGCGGGGTCCACGAGCCGCTGAGGCTGGTGGCCGTGAAGGAGCGGAAGTAGCGCCGCTCATGCGCACCCCGCGCCTCGACGATCATGAGGTACTGGTCCTGGCCTTTGACCTTGTAGACCTGCGGCGCCTCGAAGAGGTTCTTCGCCGTGTCGCTCATGACCGTCGTGTACGACGAGCCGAAGCTGCCCGGGAAGTTCCCGATCGGCATGCTCGCCCGGTAGATCTTGCCGTTGTCGCCGGCGAAGAAGAGGTACATGTTCCGTTCGTCGGCGATCAGCGTCTGGTCGATCGGGCCGGTGCCGGATTCGGTGCGGGGGATGCTGCCGGTGAACAGCGGCTGCGGCGCGGACCAGCCATTGGGGTTGGTGGGGTCGCTCGACGTGCGGTAGCTGAAGGGCGATGGCCCCCACTGGTAGGCCAGCACCCAGATCTTCTTGGGCGCGAAGTAGAACAGCGTGGGCGCCACCGCGTTCTGGTTCATCCTGGTCTGCCCGGCCGCCGCCATGTCCGGCCAGTTCGTGAAGGGGCTGAAGGCCATCGAGCCGTAGGAGGTTCCCGACGCGCTCGACCCGTAGACCAGGTGCTTGCCGCCCAGCGTCACATGGGTGAAGTCCTTCAGCGCGGCCCACCCGTTCGACGGCTGCGCGAGGGGACCCGTCGAACTCCACTTGTACGTCGGCGGAAGAGCACACGTGCCGCCGCCCGCGCCGGACGGCGCTGTCCACTTCTGGTTGCCGACGGACGCGCAGGTGTACAGCTGGATCCTGGTGCCGTTCGCGGTGGCCGCGCCGACGGCGTCAAGGCACAGCCCGGACTGGACGCCGGTGATCGTGCCGTCGGTGATGATGTTCCACTGCTGGTTGGCGCCGCCGTTGCAGTCCCAGATGACCACCGGGGTGCCGTTGGTGATGCCCTTGCTCTTGGCGTCCAGGCACTTGTTCCCGTGGACCTTCAGCTGCTTGGCGGCGGTGTAGGTCCAGCGCTGGTTGGGCCGTCCGCTGCAGTCCCACAGTTGCGCCTGGGTGCCGTTGGCCGTGGCGGAGCCGGGGATGTCGGTACAGCGCCCGGAGGCCACGCCCTTGATCTCCCCGGTACCGCCGGCCGGGTTGACCGGGGAGGTACCTGAGCCGGAGAACGCACGCGTGACGGCGGTGTACGCGGGCTTGGGCTTGCCGCTGTTGTCGAACAGCAGGGGATTCTCGCCGCTGCGCCAGGAGTCGCTGTCACGGACGCCCCACACCGTGATGCCGGTGCACCGTGCCACGGAGAGGCAGGCGCTGACCGTGTTCGCGTAGTAGGTGGGTGACGCCTGGGCGATGTCCAGCTCGGTGATCTGGACGTCGACGCCGAGGGCGGCGAAGCCGGCCAGGGTGGTTTCGAAGCTCGCCGGCGGGCCGCCCGCCCCGAAGTGGCTCTGGAAGCCGACGCAGTCGATGGGCACGCCGCGGGACTTGAAGTCCTTGACCATGCGGTAGACGCCCTGGGTCTTGGCGTCCGACCAGTTCTCGATGTTGTAGTCGTTGTAGCAGAGCTTGGACGAGGCGTCGGCCGCCCGCGCGGTGCGGAACGCCTCCTCGATAAAACCGTTCCCGAGCACCTTCTGGAAGACCGAGTCGCGGAGTTGGCCGCTGCCGCCGTCGGCGAAGGCCTCGTTGACGACGTCCCAGGCGTAGATCTTGCCTTTGTAGTGGGTCATCTGCGTGGTGATGTGGTGGTTCATCACGCTGCGCAGCGTGCCCGCGTCCCGGATGGCGCCAACCCAGGAGGGGAGCTGCGAGTGCCAGACCGTGGTGTGGCCGCGCAGGCGCTGGCCGCTTGCCAGGGCGCGGTTGACGATCCGGTCCGCGGGGCCGAACTGGAAGTTGCCGCGGGACGGTTCGATGGCGTCCCACTTCATCTCGTTCTCCGGGGTGATCATGTTGAACTCCCGGTCCGCGATCGCGGTGTACGTCGGGTCGCCGAGCCTGCCGGCGGCCACAGCGGTGCCGAAGTACCTGCCCGAGGAGGCCGCCTGGGTGCCCAGACCCGCGGCTCCGGCGGAGCTGGGGAGAAACGTCACGACACCGGCCACCAGCGCCGTGGCCGACAGTCCAATCGCCCAGGTCCGGCGAGGCCGGCGGAGCCGGTGCAGGCCCTTCATGATTCTCCTCGGGGGTTCCGGGTCATCCCGGGTGCCGTGATCGTGCGCGAGTCGGCCAGGACGGCCTGATCCGCCGCGGAGTGTCGTGTCATGGGAGTGGCTTTCTTCAGGGGACAGGTCAACGGGGGAAGCCGGGAAACCCGCTACGCCGGCACGTCAAGGCGAGCGGCGGGAAGGGCACCCCTGAAGTGGAGGCTTGAGGACGCGCGGTCTCGTAACGGAAAACTCGCGCCGTCCGGACGATTGCTCGGTGATGCATCTCGCACGAGGAAAGCGTTATGCCTGGCCGCGCGATCTGGTCGTCCCCGGGAAACGGCGCACCGCGCCGCTCGTCGGCGAAGGACTCCGCTCACGGCGAGGCAGCCGTCGACGCCATGGCTTGGAGCCGGGTTCGGATACGGAACCCGGCTCACCGCCGGGTGGAGGGGGTACGGTGCGGGACCGTACGGCGGGATCACCCGCCGTCACTGAGACGGCCAGGTCCCTGCTGATCGAGGAGCGGCCCTCAGGCCGAGGGCCCGCGCACGATGAAGGAAGCCTGGCCGGAGAAGGCCCGAGTGCCGTCGGAGCCGTCGAGCCAGATTCCGCCGTCGCGGTGGCGGATGGCCGATCCGGGATAGTTGTGCGCGTGCAGGGTCACCGACCCGGCGACCGCTCCGGGACGCGGGCAGAAGGTGGCGTCTTCCCGGAACAGTTCGCTGCCGTCGTCGGTGCTCAGCCGTAGCCGCAGGTAATGGTGGCGAAGATACCGGCCGTCCGCGGCACGGAAGGTGACACACCCCGTGTCGGCCAGTCCCCTGACGACCGTGAAGGTGACCCGTTGCCGTGCCCGCTCGCCGCTTGACGCGGAAACCTGGCCGAGCGCCGCGAAGTCGCCGTCGTACGTGACGAACAGGCCGGGCTGGTCCACGGACTCCAGCGACCGCGCGCCCAGCGGAACAGTGCCTGGGACGGCGGACGGACCCGCCGGGGACGGGGTTGGCGGGGTGGTGGGCGACGGGATCGGCGTGGGGGTACCGACCGTGGGAGTACCGCTCGTGGAGGCAGCGGCCGTGGGAGCGGCGATGACGCCGGGCACCCGCGGCGCCGGTTCGGGCCAGACCCCGTAGGTGGCGGCCCCGACGACGAGCACGGCGCCGGTGGCGAGGCTCGCCACCGGATGGGCGGTCACCACGTGGAGTTTGCCGAGCAGCGAGCCGTGCAGGCCGCCTCCCCCCGTCGCCGTGCCGGCGGCGACGTGTGCCGTGGCCAGCCCGGCGGCGCTCGCGGCCGCACCCGACAGCAGGCCCTTGGCGGTCAGAGCGGCGACGAGTGCGGCCGGGACGGCCAGCGGCGCGAGGCTGAGGAGCAACAGCTCGGCCTGAACCCGCTCCGTCGTCGTCGCCGTGCAGACCGGGCACTCGCGGGTGTGCCGCCCGATCCGCTTGCGCCACACCGATGTACGCAGACCGTCCCAGCCGACAACGGTCTCGTTCAGCCGCGGACAGCGCGGGTCCGCCTCCAGCGCGGCGACGATCGTCCGGCTCGCTTCCAGCTGCTCACGCATGCGCTGCAGGCGAACTCCGGCGTGGGCGACACCGAGCCCCATCGCGTCGGCGATGTCCTGCCGGCTCAGCAAGCCGGCGCGTTCCTGCCACCACAGCGACAGCAGTACCCGATGATCCGGGTCGAGCCACCGGCCGGCTTCGACCACCTGACGGCGTTCGTCCGACATGTGCAGACGCAGGATCGTCACGTCCTCGAGAGCGGCACCGACGTTCGGTACCCGGAGTGCCTCGTCGATGACCGTGGTCCGGTCGGCGAGAGTGCGCTGCCGCTCCCAGTGGGTATTGATCTGGCGGAGCGTGATGGACACCAGCCAGGACCGGAAGCTTTCCGGGGCACGCAGGGCGGGCAGGTCGCGCACCACGCGCAGCAGGGTCTCCTGTACGACGTCGTCGACGTCGGCATGTCCGCTCAGCGCTCGCCCGACGATGTTGTAGAGCAACGGCAGGTACGCGGCGACCAGCTTCTCGCGCGCGCGATCGTCGCCGGCCTGCGCCGCGACAACCAGCTCCGCGTGATCCGCGTCCATGAGCCCCATTCCCACCTCTTCAGGAGAGCGATCCGCCGAGTACGGCGCCATACCTTAGCGTCGGCGAAGGCACACAGCCCAAGCTGGAGGGCCGGCCGCACGATGAAGCGACTGCCGGCGATCGGATGGGGCAGGGGCAGCCAATAGCTCGGCAGCCAGTACCCCAGCCACCTCGAAGTACCTACGGCCGCACAGCCAAGGACTCAGCCCGGCGGTCGCCCATCAGGCGTGACACCCCATCAGAAACCGCGCCGTCCGTGCGTCGAACGTGCGTCACGTGCGTCAGATCTGCGTCAGATCTGCGTCAACGTATCGCCCGTAACGCCCATCATGCACACTCGGAGAAACGGCAGGTCAGCGACCCTTTCAGCAGGCTCAAGGATCGCGACGCACTCGGCATGGTGGGTCATCGGAAATGTCACGCGAAACGGCAGTCGGCATAGTCACAGGTCAGCACCGGTATACGGCTCCTCTGAGCGCCCCTTCGGTCGCTTGGAGCGTCAAATGAGCGTCACGGACAGCCAGCGGGGTGCTCCTGGCGAGCCGCAGCAGCGAGATCTTCCAACAGCACATCGGCTACCAGCTCCTCGACCACGGCGATGTCGTGCTCCGCCATGGCTTCGGCCAACTCAGGATCCCACGGTGCTCCGGTGACGCGCCCCGGTTGAGGACCGTGCGCGTTGCGGACGATCGCGGATCGGTAGTCTGCCGCCGTCATGCGCCAGGGGTGCGCTCCTGTTTTCTCCATGACGTATGCGGCAATGCGGATGCCTTCGCCATCGAAGTCACCGTGGTAACGGAGAGCAGCGCCTTGGTCCGCGAGTAGGCGCAGGAGCTGGATAGCTGCGCTGTTGGGCCAGCCGGACGTGCAGACAAGCGGTGGGCAGTTGGAGCCGAAGCGACGGAGGGCTAGAGCCAAGATGCTGGGGTTCTCCACGACGTGGACGATGGGTGGGGCAAGGGCGGCAGGCAGGGTCACCTCGCCCGGGTTCCTGACGTGGGCGAGGGTCAGGCTGGCGGCCTGACCAGCCTCGGTGCACAGGCGGGCCACACGGGCGAGAAGGCCGTCGCCGCCAGGGCGCAGCCCGCCGGCGATGACGGTGGCGGACAGCTCGTCGTCGGCGACGCCAGCGCGGGACCACAGGGCGCGCCGTTCCGCTGCGGACTGCGGTGAAGCAATGTCGTACAGAGTCGCCAGGGCACGCAGGACGAGGGTGGAGACGGGCGCGCCGTCGTCGAGAGCGTGCGCGTGGCCGTTCAGGACTCGGGCGGCGAAGACGGGCAGGGGTTCGGCCTGGCCCGGTAGTTCGGCGAGCACCTTGAGCGCGTCGGTGAGGAGCGAACGGGTACGTTCCGCCGAGCCGCCGACCAGTCCTGCGGCTCGACAGGACGCAGCCCAGTCGGCGAGCACCGGCTGCGTCCGTACCGTGTCGTGACCAGCCAGCCAGGCCCACAGACCGGCGCGTTCGGCCTCCTGGCGGCGGCGTTCACCGGCTCTGTCGCCGAGTGGGCCGATGAGTTCGGCGACGACTTCTCGTACGGTGCGGCCGGAGAGTTCGGTGACGGCCTCCTCCAGGCGGGCCAGGGCGACGGAGGGCCGGGGGTCCGGCAGGCGGTCCAGGCCGAGGAGGTCTGCGAGGGCTTCGCGCTGGGTCTCGTCCAGCAGTCCGAGGCGTACGCGTGTGACGGGGCGGCCGGAGGAGAGACGGTCATGGACCGACTGCCAGACGGGATGGAGTTCGGGGCGGAGAAGGGTCGCGTCGCCCGACGCGAGATGCTCCCGAGAGGTCGTCCCGCCGGACACGGGGTGGTCTCGCAAGGTCATCCTTCCTCCATTCCGGTGCCGTTCCAGACGAAGCGCGCGCTGGTGACGGCGTCGTCTCCGTCGGTCAGGAGTTGGTGCACGGCGATGCCGGGCAGCTCCCTGTAGTTTCCCCACTCGTGGTCGGAGGTGATCACGAGGTCCAGGTCGAGTGCGGTGAGCAGGGCGAAGACCTGTCCGCGGTTGACGGTGTCGACGCCGACGAAGACCTCGTCGAGGAGGATCGGGCGGGGGGCCAGGGGCACGTCCTCGTAGTGGGCGGCGACCGCGGCGAACAGGGGCAGGTGCAGTGCGATGGCCTTCTCCCCGCCGGAGAGCGCGCCGTGCAGCCGCTTGGTCAGGGGCTGCCAGCCGCTCCCGTCCGCCCGGTCGAGGCGGACGGTGAAGGTGTGCCAGGCGGTGTAGTCGAGCACCTCGCCGAGGTGCTCCTCCCAGCTCGCGGCCGTGTCGCTGCCCTTGGCCTCCTCGATGCGGGCACGGAAGAAGGCGTGCAGGGCCTCCCGGTCGGACTCGGTGACCCGACCGGGGTCCTTCAGGAGCAGTTGGCGGGCGGTGCGGGTGCTGTCGGGGAGGTCCGGTCGGACGTCCCAGACGAGCTGGACGGCGACGTTGGAGGCGGTACGGACCCGCTCCAGGTGCCCGTTCATGTGCGCGACGAGTTCGCCGGCCCGGCGGATGCGGGCGGCGAGGTGACGGCGGATGTCACCGGTGAGGATCTGGTCGAAGAGGCGCCGTTCGGCGGTGCTGATGTCGTCGCGGCTGCGGTCGCGCTCCTGGGTGAGCGCGGCGAGCAGACCGGTCGCCCCGACGCGGACGCCCTCCAGGGTGGCGGTGAAGAGCTGGACGTCGTCGTCGGGCTCCAGCTCCAGGTCGACGCGGACGCCGAGGTGGCGGCGGGCCTCGTGGACGGCTTCGGAGAGGCGGGTGGCGGCGTCGCCGAGGTGGCGCGGGGCGTGCGGGACCTGGGGCCACCGTGCCGCCATGGCGCGCGCGGCCTCCAGAGTGGCCTTGGTACCGTCCCTGGCGTCGAGTTCGGGTACGACGCCCGCGTCCTCGGCCAGACCCACCAGGCACAGGTGCCGGAACCGCCGCGCCGCGCCGTCGCGGGCCTCGACTGCCTTCTCCTGCCGGTCGGCGTCCTGGCCACTGGTGGCCCGCAGCTCTCCGATGCGGCGTTCCAGGCCCAGGAGGAGCTCGGCTGCCTGGCGGGCTTCCTTGCCGCAGCGGACCCGTTCGGCACGGGTCTCCGCGACGCGCGCGACGATCTGCCGGTAGTCCGCGCCGACCGTCTCCTCCACCGCCTTCAGGCGTGCCGTCATGCCGGCCGCCTTCGCCTCAGCGGCGGCCGCGTCGGCGGCCTGCTTCTCGGCGAGACGGTGTGACCGGTCCGCCTGTGCGGCCGTCTCTCTGGCCCTGTCGGCGGCTGCGGTCGCGTCGATACGGGCGTCCGCCCAGGTGTCGGCGAGGTCGCGGAACCGCTCGACGCTGCGGCCGAGCTCCCGCAGCCGGTCGCGGTCGGTGGGCAGTCCGTGTTCGGCGGCACGGCGGCTCAGCGTGCGCAGCGCGCCGGCCACGTCACCCTCGCGTGCGGCCAGATGCCCGGTCGCGTCGCGTACGGCGTCGTCCCGGGCGGCCACCTTCTCCTCGGCCCGGTCCCAGTCCCGTCGGCGGACGTCGAGTTCCCGGTGGTCGGGCCGGGCGGTGCGGTCGTCCGCCAGCCGGGCGGCGCGGGCGTCGAGTTCCCGCAGCCGGTCGGCGAGGGTGGTCAGGGAGGCGTCCTTCTCGGCGATCAGCTCGGCCAGTTCGGCGATCTCACGCTGCTTGGCCCGCTGCCGGGCGAGGGCTCCGATATGGGCGGGCTCCGGCTTGCTCCAGGAACCCGTGGCAGGCGCGAGGCGCCAGGCGCCGTCGGAGGAGACTGCCGCAGGGTGCCCGCCGGGCAGGGTGGTGCCATACGCGATGCCGGCGAGGATGCGGGTCACGGTGCCGGCCGGTACGGGGATGTCCTCCTCGGGCCTCAGCACGTCCAGCAGGCTGGAGCCGGGGGCGGTCGTGGCGAGGTTGGCCTCGGCACGGGTGTCGTGCCCAGGGAGGGTGAGCCCTTCGGATGCACTCACCCAGGCGTCCAGGAGGCCCGACGCCTCCAGTGCCGCTTCCACCGCGGCCTGTACGGGGAGCGGGACGTCCTCGTGGAAGGCGATCAGCCGCCACAGCGGCGCGCCCGCCGCGGCCGTACGGACGGTGGTGCGGGTGGGTGGAGCGACGGGCTGGAGATCGGTCTCGCCGCTGAGCTTGCGCCTCCGCGCGTCGAGCAGGTCCCGTTCCTGCTCCAACCCCTGTTGCGCGGTGCGGACTCCTGCCCGCTCAGTGGTGATCTCCTGGTCCAGCGGTCGTGCGACCGTTTCGACCAGCTCGCGCACGTCTGCCTCGACGGCCGCCCTGGCGGCCAGTTCATCGAGGTCGGGGATGCGCAGCTCCGTGCAGTCCCGGGCCCAGGCAAGCAGCCGTTCCGCCTGGGCGGCGAGGGCGTTGTCTCCGGCGGTGGCGGCCGCGTCGCGGTGGGCGATCGCGTCCGCAAGCCGGGTGCGGGCCTCGTCCAGCAGGCCCTCGGCGATACCCCGGTCGCGTACCGCCCGGTCGTGGGCGTCGATCGCGTCGGTGATGTCGGCGACCTGCTCCCGTCGGGCGGTGACCGCGCCCCGGAGCAGCCGGCGGGCGGCGGTGCCAGGAGCATCGGACCGCCTGCTCCCCGTCCTGACCGGGGTGTTCGCCGTCCCGTTGCCGAGAGGCTTCACCTCCCCTTCCGCGTCAAGGATCGTCTTCACCTCGTGGTGAATGGACTCCATGCCTGCGGCCTGGGCCGAGCGGTGTGCCTCGTCCGCGGTCGCGCGGGCGTGCTCGTCGCGCGAGCGGGCGTGTCCCGCGACCTCGTCGGCGTGCTTCCGGTCCTCCTCCGCCTCGGCCTCGGCGGACCGGGCGGCGGTACGCAGCTCCGCGGCGGCCGCGACCTGTTCCTCGGTGCCGCGACGGAGCCGGTCGAGTTCCTCCCCCTTCTGGTAGGCGTCGCTCTCCCGGAGCCCTTCGACGATCTCGTCCAAGGCGTGCGCCCGCAGTTCCAGTTCCTCGCGCAGGGCCAGGGTCGAGGCGCGCTCCTCGCACGCCTTCTCGTACTCCTCGGCGCTGACGCGGGCGTCCCGAGTGAGGTCGTCCATCTCGGTGGTCGCAGAGATCAGCGCTGCCGCGCCGGCCCGCAGGACCCGACGGGCGTAGGCGCGCTGCCGGGAGGCGACGTTCTCGGCCGCCGTCACCTCGGCGTCGAGCCGGTCGAGGTGGTCCCGCTGCCGGTCCAGGCGCTCGAAGCCCTCGGCGAGCTCGGTGATCTCTCCTTCGCCGAGCGGGGGCAGGGCGCGGGACAGCAGGGTGGACAGCAGGGAGGGGTCGAGCCGTTCGGACAGCTTGGGCTGGCGGAGCTGGAGCAAGGCGGAGAGCAGGGACTCGTACCGCTGCTCCCCCATGCCGGCGAAGAGTTCGCGCCGCACGGTGGTGCGGTAGTCGACGGCTGACGGATGCACCTCGCCGCGGTCGCGCAGGGCTTCGGCGAGGGCCGCTTTGGTCAGGGGCTGTCCGGTGTCGTTGACGAGATGGACCCCGTCGGGGTGGGCGATCCGGGCGGTGGTGGTGAAGTAGTCGGCGTGCGCCGTGGTGGTGTGCACGCTCGCGTGCAGGCGGGCTCCGCAACCGAACCAGTACTCGGTGCCGTCGTCTCCGACGCGGCGGAACTCCATCCACACGTACCCCACGCGGGTCTTGCCTGACGCTCCCTGGCCAAGCAGGTTCCAGTGCATCGTGCGCTCCGAACCGCCGAACGTGGAGAGGCGGTTGGGGCGGAGGCTGGCGTCGAAGAGGAAGGGGAGGAGCAGTTCCAGGGCCTTGGACTTGCCGGTGCCGTTCTGACCGCGCAGCAGCAGGCGACCCTGGTGGAAGGTGAAGGTCTCATCGTAGTAGCGCCAGACGTTGAGGATGCCCGCGCGATGGGGCTGCCAGCGTCCTCGGCCGGTGTCCGCGTCGTGAACGGGTGACGGCTCGATGGTCTCCTCGGGCCGTCGCTGGAGGGGAAGCTCCGTCACGTTCACTGCTTGTCTCCTTCTCCGGAGCCGACGGCGGTCGTGCCTGCCGGATCGTTCTTCGGGACCGGGCCGGTGGTCTCTGTCAGGCGATAGCGGTACGCGGCCGGTCGCGCGACGACACGGTCTCGGGCCCTGCCTGCCAGGCCGACGTCGAGCAGGATCCGAACGGCGTCGTCAGCAAGGCGGGCCGGGCCTTCCTCCGACTGGTACGCCTTGGCCCAGCCCGGGAAGCGGCGCAGCAGCTCCGCTCCGGCCTCGGCCAGCTGCTCGGGAAGCAGGCCCGCAGGTGTGGCGCAGAGCGGTGCGAGGAGGAGTAGCGCGGCGACTCGGGCTGTGGAGGTGTCGTCGGGGAAGCGGACGTCGGTGGCAATGGCGTCCGGGTCGACGAGCAGGAAGCCCTCCGCCCGTTCCTCCAGGAGGAAACCGGCCTGTTCGACCGAGCGGCGCAGAATCTGGCGCCCGGTCAGGGAGGTGGCGTACGCGAGTTCGTCGCCGGCGAGGTCGGCCCGGTAGAGCACGGGGTCGTCGAAGAGGCGGCGCAGCACCGAGTGGCGCAGCCGCAGATTGCGCTGGGCGTCCGTGGTCGCGGCGGTCTCGGCATGCGCGTCGTCGGCCGTCCCGTCGGCGGGAGGGCTGCCGTAGCGGCGCTCCCTGACCAGGCCGGCGAGGAGGTCCTCGAACCGCGCGGGCACCTCCTCCGAGGGCACGGCGAGCCGGGAGGCACCGACCGGAGCGGCGGGCAGCCTCATCAGCAGCGTGTTGTCCACGCGGTAGAGGACCTTCGCCTCCGCGGAGTCGACGTACGTCTCGGTCGTGCCATCCACGGCGCGCAGCACGTCGTACGACTCCAGCAGCTTCAGGACATCGACGAACGCCATGCGCTCCGGCCGGTGGACCGGGTCGAACCCCGCCAGCGCGCGGTCGGCCGCCGTGGCCTGGACGACGCGGTCGGCGAGCATGCCGATGGTCGTCATCGGCATCGACAGCAGCTCGGCGGCGGTCACACACAGCAGGACGTACCGGCGGCGATCGAACGGGGCCCGGCCGGATCGTGCCCGGCGGGCGGGACGGGAGCCGTCGGGGTCGGCGCGGACCTTGGCGAGACGGGCGTAGCCCCGGCGGGGTTCCACGATCAGATTCCAGCCGCAGGTGTAGTCGAACCACCGGGCCAGCGGGTCACGGCGGCGCCGCACCAGGTCGAATCCGGTCGGGTCGGCTGCCTCGGTGAGCAGCGGGCGGACCAGAAGGAGGCGGATGGCGCGGGCGACCTCCTCCCGTTCGGCGGAGGCCAGTTGGTTGGCGAGGGTGCTCATCCTGCGGCCTCCTGTCCCGTGGCCGCACGGGCTGCCGGGAAGGCTTTCGCCCCGCCCGCGGCCGTGACCTGGATGACGTAGTCCGGACCTGCCATCGTCCCCTGCGCGGTACGCAGTACTGCGGTGCGCCCGTCGGGAGGCGGCGACAGCGCCACCTCCACCCGGCCGTCCCCGGTCGTGGCCCGTCGCCGGCCACCCGCGTCCGGCCGGGCGGCCAGCGCCCGGCCCAGCAGGTCGAGGAGACGGTCGAAGGCCGCGGGGTCGAGGGCGCTGAAGGAGGAGAGCCGTACGGGGCCGTCCGTCTCCAGCGCCTGCCAGGCGCGCGCCAGCTCCGCCCGTTCCGCCCGGGCCCGCTCGGCACGTTCCGCCCTGACCGCCGTGACGTCCCGCACCTTGGCCGTACGGGTGAAGCGTTCGGTCCGTCCGCTGGTCCGCAGCAGCGCCGACACCTCCACCGGCGGTGCCTCGGACCAGGAATGGGACGAGGGGATCAGCTCCGGGTCCGGGTGGGCGAGATGGGCGTGGCGCGCGGGGCCGAGGCCGAAGGCGGCCGACCACAGCCGGTGCAGATCGTCCTCCTCGGGAGCCGCCGCGAACCAGCGTGACAGCTCCCGGAAGTCCTGCACGGCACTGGAGGAGCGGCGCCGGGACTCGTTGATCCGCTCCAGGACCTGGAGAAGGGAGACGATGGCACGCCGGGCGATGTCGTGCAGCTGCTCGATCCGGGGGCGCGCCCCGTCGTCCGGCAGGAACCAGGCCCTCAGCCCCGCCCAGCGCGCCCGTCGGCTCTCCAGCCAGCCGGCCGCCGGGGCCTCTCCCGGTGCCGGAGGCAGCTCGGCGCCGCGCAGGGCCCGCTCACGCAACACCGCGATGCCCCGCTCCTCCACACGGGCCACGGCGGCGGCCACCGTCTCGCCACGCCGGTCGAGATTGACCAGGAACTCCTGGAGATACGCGACGGTGGCGGCCTTCACCTCACGGAACACGTCCAGATCCACTCCTTCGGCGCGAAGGAGCCTCTGCAGCTGGCCGTTGAAGGCCTTGGTGTTCTCCACCAGGCCTTCCAGATGGCCCTCCAGCTCCCGCAGGGTGCTGAAGATCCGCCGGTCGGCCGCAGCGGGTTCACCGGACAGCACGGTCAGCTCGTCGAGCCGGTCGGCGATCGCCTCCAGCACCGCGGTCTGCAGCGCCCCTGTGGAGGCGAGCACCTCCAGGGCGTGTCGTACCCCGGCGAGCGCGGCCTCGCCCCGGCGGGTCAGCGAGTAGTGCAGGTTGCGCCGCTCGTACTCCTCGGCCGTGCGGTAGTTCTGGGCGTGGTTGTGGACCACGTCAAGGAGTTCCCACTTCACCAGCCGTTTCAGCGTCTCGTGCAGTTCCTCGTCCTCGAGGTCCGAGACCCAGCCCACCGCACGCAGCCGCTCCCGTACGCCGTCGAGCCCGAGCTCGGTCTCCAGGTGCTCGCCGGCCACCCCGAAGGCCTCGAGCACGGCCCCGTTCAGGTCGGCCGTCTCCCCCGTGGTGAACCGGAACATCTCCGGCGGAACCCTGCGCATGCTGGTACGTCCCCTCCTCCGCCACCCCTGCGGTACTTCGGCGCCCACGTCAAGGGGCGGTCCGAAATCACGTTCTCGCGTCGCTGTCATCATTCTCATGGCAGTCACGGCCGAGGATTACTCCACGCTCTCGAACGGGTAGACAAGGCTCTGCGCGCCCCTGATGCCGGAGACGAGTACGTTGCTGCTCGGACGGTAGGGCAGGTGCTTCAACGGCTCCAGGATGATCCGTACGGTGACCGGTGCGGCTCCGGCCTCCAAACCGGAGACGACCACAAGGAAGAAAGCGGGTCGCCCACCAGTGTCAGCTCCGCACCCGTCGGCGCGACCTGTGTGGCCTGTGCTGCGAGGAGGACGGCACATGTCTCGGCAGCGTCCCACGCGGTGGCTCGGTCCCCCGGTTCCTTGGCGAGAGCGCTGCGCACGATGGCGTGGAGTTCGCCAGGAAGGCCACGCAGATCAGGATCCTCGGACATGACCCGGTAGGCGACCGCGTCGGGGGCTCCCCCGCCGAAGGGCGCGCGACCGGTGGCTGCGAAGGCTATGAGGGCGCCCCAGACGAACATGTCGCCCTCAGGACCCGTTGTACCGGTGCGGTAGTGCTCGGGGCTGATCCATCCTGGGGTTCCGGTCAGAATGCCGGTGCGCGTCACGGATGTGCCGTCGGCGGCATGAGCGATGCCGAAGTCCAGCACGCGGGGACCGACCGGGGTCAGGATGACGTTCTGCGGCTTGACGTCCCTGTGGACGACACCCGCGGCGTGAATGGCCGCGAGAGCCTGGGCTGTGCCCGTAGCAAAGGCGTAGAGGGCTCCACCGGCCAGCGGCCCGTGCGCGGCGATGTACCGATCGAGGGTGAGCCCTGGAGCATAGGCAGTGGACAGCCACGGCGACGCGGCTTCGACGTCGGCCGCGATCAGGGGTATGAGGCACGGGCCCTGGACACGAGCGGACAGCTGGACTTCTCGGCGGAAGCGCGCCCGGAACTCCGCGTCGTCGGCCTGAGCAGGGTGGACGACCTTGACTGCGACCCGTAGACCGGCGTCGTCAAGGCCGGCGAACACCGTGCCCATGCCCCCTGATCCAAGGCGACCCATGATCCGGTAGGGGCCGATGCCCGCGCGTCGAGGCGATAGGCACTGCCTTCTCAGGCAATGGTCGGCAACGCTTCCTCATCGAGCGCACAAAAGAGAAACGGAACCGACGAGCCTCGCTTGCCGTTGCTCCGTCGCTTTCGCCGCAGCGCGTCTGTTCGTCGCTGCGCGCCACGGCCTGGCCCTCCCCGACAATTGACTGACACCCCATCAGAACGAGCGTCAAATGAGCGTCACGAACGTCATCTCAGCGTCAAGACATCGCCCGTAACGCCCACACGGCACATACCGCGCACCCGCAAAACCCCAGGTCAGGCGTCCTTCTTCACCGGCTCCAGGATGGCGACACACTCCACGTGATGCGTCATCGGGAACAGGTCGAACGCCCGCAGCGTCCGCACCCGGTACCCGCCCTCGCGGAAGTAGCCCAGGTCCCGGGCCAGGGCCGCCGGGTCGCAGGCGACGTAGGCGATGCGGCGGGCGCCCAGGTTTGTCAGGTGCCGGACCGTGTCCTTGCCGGCGCCCGCGCGCGGGGGGTCGAGGACGATGAGGTCGACGTCGGTGATGCCCGTGCGCGGGAGGACCGATTCGACCTTGCCCTGCTCGATGCGGACGCGCGGGAAGCCGGCCAGGTTGTGGCGGGCGTCCTCCACCGCGCGCTTGCCGGACTCGATGCCGAGGACGGCGCCCTGGTCGCCCAGGCGGTCGGCGAGGGCGCCGGCGAAGAGGCCGACGCCGCAGTAGAGGTCGAGGGCCATCTCGCCCTTGCGGGGCAGCAGGCCCTGCATGACGGCCTTCATCAGGGTGTCGGCGGCCTTCGGGTGGACCTGCCAGAAGCCGCCGTTGCCGACCCGGTACGTGCGGTCGTCGGCGCGCTCGCGGACGAAGGGGCGGCCGTGGACGCGGTGGACGCCGCCGTCCTTCTCCTCGACGCGCAGGACGGAGACCGGCTTGTCGAGCTCGACGATGGGCAGGCGCGCCCCCGGGCGCGGGGTGAGGATCACCTGGCGGTCCTGGGAGCCGGTCGCGGCGATCGCCTCGATCGACGCCATCCCCTCCCAGGTGCGCTTCTCGATGCCGAGCTCGGAGACGCCCTCGGCCGCGATCATGCAGTGGTCGACGACCTCGACCTCGTGCGAGCGGTGACGTCGCAGACCCGCGTGGCCCTCGACGTCGACCGCGTACTGGACGCGGGTGCGCCACTGCGGGACCTGCCCGGCGGGGAGCTTGTCGCCCTCGGCCGGCACGACCGTGCCGTCCCAGCCGGCCTCCTCGGGCGTGAGGCCCGCGAGCCGCTTCAGCTGCTCGGCGATGACCTCGCCCTTGAGGCGGCGCTGCGCGCCCGGCTTGGCGTGCTGCCAGTCGCAGCCGCCGCACTTGCCGGGGCCCGCGAAGGGGCACGGCGCCTCGATCCGGTCCTTCGAGGCCTCGAGGATCTCGACAGCGTCGGCGCGCAGGAAGCGGGAGGTCTCCTCGCCCTCGGTGACCCGGGCCCGCACCCGCTCGCCCGGAAGGGCGTGGCGGACGAAGAGGACCCGGCCCGCCTCCGTACGGGCGATGCAGTGGCCGCCGTGGGCCACCGGGCCGACCTCGACCTCGTACTCCTCCCCGACCAGCGACGAAACAGGGGTGTTCTGCATGATCGGGGGCTCCAGGGAGATCAGATGAGGAGAAAGAGAGACCGTGGGCTGCTGTTCGGACAGCAGCCCACCAGTCTAGTTGCTCTTCGCGGCCGGTTCCTTCGCGCGCTTCTCCACCGGGCCCCGGCGCACCGATCCCGGCGCGTTCCACTCCTGGCGCTTCCTCGCCCGGTTCTTCGCGGCCTCGGAGGAACGGAGCTGGTACGGGACGGACGTGACCATCACGCCCGGCGTGAAGAGCAGGCGGCCCTTGAGGCGGAGCGCGCTCTGGTTGTGCAGCAGGTGCTCGTACCAGTGGCCCACCACGTACTCGGGGATGTAGACCGAGACGGCGTCGCGCGGGCTCTCCTTGCGGAGGTTCTTCACGTACTCGACGACCGGCCGGGTGATCTCGCGGTACGGCGAGTCGAGGATCTTCAGCGGCACGTTGATGCCGCGCCGCTCCCACTCCTCCTTGAGCGCCTTCGTCTCGGCCGCGTCGACGCTGACCGTGAGCGCCTCCAGTTCGCTGGCGTGCAGCAGCTTGGCGTACGCCAGGGCGCGCAGGGTCGGCTTGTGCAGCTTGGAGACGAGGACGATCGAGCGGACCCGGGAGGGGCGGACGTACTCGTCGGGGCGCTCCTCCGCTGCCGCGATCTCGGCGGCGACGGAGTCGTAGTGCCGGCGGATCGCGGTCATCGTCACGTAGAAGATCACCATGCCGAGCAGGGCGACCCAGGCGCCGTGCGTGAACTTGGTGGCCAGGACGACGACCAGGACGAGGCCGGTGAAGAAGGCGCCGAAGGTGTTGATCGCGCGGGAGCGGATCATGTGGCGGCGCTTGGCCGGGTCCCGCTCGGACTGCAGGTGCCGGTTCCAGTGCCGGACCATGCCGATCTGGCTGAGCGTGAAGGAGACGAAGACGCCGACGATGTAGAGCTGGATCAGTCGCGTCGAGTCGGCCCCGTAGATCCACACCAGGAGCGCCGCGGCGCCGGCGAGCAGCACGATGCCGTTGGAGAAGGCGAGGCGGTCGCCGCGGGTGTGCAGCTGGCGCGGCAGGTAGCGGTCCTGGGCGAGGATCGAGCCGAGGAGCGGGAAGCCGTTGTACGCCGTGTTGGCGGCCAGGAAGAGGACGAGCGCGGTGGCGGCGGCCAGCAGGATGAAGAAGAAGGTGTCCTGGCCGAAGACGGCGGCGGCGACCTGGGAGATGACCGGGTCCTGGACGTAGCCCGCGCCGACCGGCTGACCGTTGTGCAGCAGGTCCTCGGCGGGCTTCTCGGCCATCCGGACGTCGGTGGCCATGGCCAGGAAGATGATGCCGCAGAACATGGTGACGGCGAGGCCGCCCATGAGCGCGAGGGTGGTGGCCGCGTTCTTCGACTTGGGCTTGCGGAAGGCGGGCACGCCGTTGGAGATGGCCTCGACTCCGGTGAGCGCCGCACAGCCGGAGGAGAAGGCGCGCAGCAGCAGGAAGATCAGCGCGAATCCGGCCAGCCCTTGGTGTTCGGCCTTGATCTCGAAGTCGGCGGTCGGGGCGCGCATGGTCTCGTCGAGGACGATGCCGCGCCAGGCCCCCCAGACGATCATGGCGAAGACGCCGAAGACGAAGACGTACGTCGGGATGGCGAACAGACCGCCGGACTCCTTCACGCCGCGCAGGTTCATCAGCGTGAGCAGCACGATCACCGCGATGGCGGAGGCCACCTTGTGCTCGACGACGAAGGGCACGGCCGAGCCGAGGTTCTCGATGCCGGAGGAGATGGAGACGGCGACGGTGAGGACGTAGTCGACGAGCAGGGCGCTCGCGACGGTGAGTCCGGCCTTCGGGCCGAGGTTGGTAGTGGCGACCTCGTAGTCGCCGCCGCCGCTCGGGTAGGCGTGGACGTTCTGCCGGTACGACGCGACGACCGTGAACATCAGCACCACGACGGCCAGCGCGATCCACGGGCTGAAGTGGTAGGCCGACAGGCCCGCGACGGAGAGGACGAGCAGCACCTCACCTGGTGCGTACGCCACCGAGGACAGCGGGTCGGAGGCGAAGACGGGGAGGGCGATGCGTTTCGGCAGAAGGGTCTCGCCGAGCTTGTCGCTGCGCAGGGCCCGCCCGATGAGGATCCGTTTGGGCACGTCGGTCAGTTTGGACACGCAGAGGATCGTAAGCGTTCGAAAAGAGCCATGCCGACCAGCACCCCCGATAGGCACCGAATCTCCCTGGTTACCGCCTCGGATGAGGTCCCGGCCATCGTTGCCGCATAAGCTCGGACCGGACAGCACGCTTGTGCGTGTCCGCCATGGCCCGGGCCGGTCGGGCCGGGTACATGGCCGAGATGTGGCCAGAAAGTTGTGAGCAGGGTGTTTTCGCAGGTCAGTAGGGCGATCAGGAGTGCGGGGTAAGGGGACGTGCACATCGTCATCATGGGCTGCGGGCGAGTGGGAGCCGCTCTCGCGCAGACCCTGGAGCAGCAGGGGCACACGGTCGCGGTCGTGGACCAGGACCCGACGGCCTTCCGCCGTCTGGGCTCCGGTTTCGGCGGCCGCCGTGTCACGGGCGTGGGCTTCGACCAGGACACGCTGCGTGAGGCGGGGATCGAGGAGGCCGGTGCCTTCGCCGCGGTGAGCAGCGGTGACAACTCCAACATCATCGCCGCGCGGGTCGCGCGCGAGATGTTCGGCATCGAGAACGTCGCCGCCCGTATCTACGACCCGCGGCGCGCCGAGGTCTACCAGCGCCTGGGCATTCCGACCGTCGCGACGGTCCGCTGGACCGCCGACCAGATGCTGCGGCGACTGCTGCCGTCCGGGGCCGAGCCGCTGTGGCGCGACCCGAGCGGCGGGGTGCAGCTCGCGGAGGTGCACACCTCCGCCGCGTGGATCGGTCACAAGGTCAGTCGGCTCCAGGAGGAGACGGGGGTGCGCGTGGCGTTTCTCACCCGGCTGGGCGAAGCGATTCTTCCGACCTCGCAGACGGTGCTGCAGGAGGGCGACCTCGTGCACGTGATGATGCGGACGGACGAGATCGACAAGGTCGAGGCAGCCTTCGCCGAGGGTCCTGAGGAGGGCGGTCACTGATGCGTGTCGCTATTGCCGGCGCCGGCGCGGTGGGCCGTTCCATCGCGGGCGAGCTCCTGGAGAACGGCCACGAGGTCCTGCTCATCGACAAGGCGCCGACCGCCATCTCGGTGGAGCGGGTGCCCCAGGCGGAGTGGCTGCTCGCCGACGCCTGCGAGATCACCTCGCTCGACGAGGCGGCGCTCCAGCGTTGCAACGTCGTCATCGCGGCGACCGGCGACGACAAGGTGAACCTGGTCGTCTCGCTGCTCGCCAAGACCGAGTACGGCGTGCCGCGCGTGGTCGCGCGGGTCAACAACCCGAAGAACGAGTGGCTGTTCAACGAGGCCTGGGGCGTGGACGTCGCCGTCTCAACGCCGCGTCTGATGTCGGCCCTGGTGGAGGAGGCGGTGAGCGTCGGCGACCTGGTCCGGCTGCTGCGCTTCAGCCACGGCGACGCCAACCTGGTGGAGCTGACGCTGCCGCCGGAGTCGGCGATCGCGGGGACGCAGGTGGGCGATGTGGCCTGGCCGCAGGACACCTCGCTGGTCACCATCATCCGCGGCTCGCGGGTCCTCACGCCGAGCGCGGAGGAGACCCTGGAGGCGGGCGACGAGCTGCTGTTCGTGGCCGCCCAGGCGCGCGAGGAGCAGCTGGAGGACCTGCTGTCGGTCCGCCGGGAGCCGACCGAGTCCTGACCCGTGCAGGGGTACGAGGAGGGGCCCGGGACCTGTGACAGGTCCCGGGCCCCTTTCGCGTACGAGCGAGCAGGCCGAGCGGGTCTACGCCTCCGGGCGGCCCTGAGCCTCGGCCTTGCGGGCCTGCTCCGCCTTCTCGGCCCTTTCCGCCTTCTCGGCCTTCTCCTCGGCCTCCATCTCGGCGAAGACGTCGATCGGCGGCGGCGCCTTGGCGAGGAAGACCCAGGTCAGATAGACCGCGAGCAGGAACGGCGGGATCTTCAGGGCGACCAGGACCCAGCCCAGCTGGGTGGTGTCGGCCCACCAGTACAGCGGGAAGAGGATCGCGCACTTGGCGAGCAGGATCAGGCCCCAGGCCCAGCTGGCCTTCGCGTACGCCTTCTTACGGCCGGGGTTACGGGTGCGCCAGGAGAGGTTCTCCTTGAAGACCGGGCCGAGGATCAGGCCGATCAGCGGGGCGCCCGCGAGGGTCGTGATGATGTACGCGAGGCCGAGGCCGAGCGTGTAGAGCATGCCCGGCAGGTAGAAGTCCTTGGCGTTGCCGGTCATCATCGCGAAGACCACGCCGAAGGCCACGCCGAAGACGCCGCTGAAGGCGTGCTTGACGGTGTCGCGGCGGATCAGCCGGACGGCGACGAGGACCAGGGACACGGCGAGGGCGGCGATCGCCGAGAAGTGCAGGTTCTTGTTGATCGTGTAGATCGTGACGAAGAGCAGGCCCGGCAGGACCGTCTCCACCATGCCGCGCACGCCGCCGAACGCCTCGAAGAGGGCGGCCTCGGTCACCGCCCTGTCGGCCTGGGCGTCCTGGTCGGCGGTCGGCTTGTCGGTGGGCGGCTTGTCGGCGGTCGGCTTGTCGACTGACGTCACCGGCTACTCCTGTCCGAGCGGTCGGAGCTCGTATTTGGGGTTGAAGAGGACCCGCCGGCCGTGGCTCATGGAGATCCGGCCGGAGGCGATCAGCTTGCGGCCCGGCTCGATGCCCACGATGGACCGGCGGCCCAGCCACACGACGTCCAGCGGGGCCGTGCCGTCGAACAGCTCGGCCTCCAGCGCGGGCACACCGGCCCTGGGACGCAGGGTGACCGTCCGCAACGTACCAGTCACCTTGACTATCTGGCGGTCCGAGCAGTCGGAGATGCGCGTGCACCCCGACGCCGCGGAGTCCTCCTGGAGCTCCACCGACTCCAGTTCCTCCTGCGAGGTGGACAGGCGGTCGAGCATCCGGCGGAACCGCCCGACCGGCTTCTCAGTACGCGGTGCAGCACTCATACAGAAAGCGTACCGGCCCCCGACGACAGCGAACCCGGCACCGAACTCAGTGTTCGAAGCGGTATCCCATGCCCGGTTCGGTGACGAAGTGCCGCGGGTGCGAGGGGTCCTGCTCCAGCTTGCGCCGCAGCTGCGCCATGTAGACCCGCAGGTAGTTCGTCTCGGTCCCGTACGAGGGTCCCCAGACCTCCTGGAGCAGCTGTTTCTGGCTGACCAGGCGGCCGCTGTTGCGGACCAGGACCTCCAGGAGGTGCCACTCGGTGGGAGTGAGCCGGACGTCCTTGCCGTCACGGTGGACCTTCTTGGCGGCCAGGTCGACCGTGAAGCCGTCGGTCTCGACGACCACGACCCCGTCCTCGCTTCCGCCGACCGGCTCGGCCCGGCGGACCGCGGCGCGCAGCCGGGCGAGCAGTTCGTCCATGCCGAAGGGCTTGGTGACGTAGTCGTCGGCGCCGGCGTCGAGCGCCTCGACCTTCTCGTCGGAGGTCTGCCGGGCGGACAGTACGAGGATCGGCACGCGGGTCCAGCCGCGCAGCCCCTTGATGACCTCGACGCCGTCCATGTCGGGCAGTCCGAGGTCGAGGACGACGACGTCGGGGTGGCGTTCGGCGGCCAGCCTCAGGGCGGTGGCGCCGTCGGGCGCGGCGTCGACCTCGTACTTCCGCGCCTTCAGGTTGATCACCAGGGCGCGGACGATCTGTGGCTCGTCGTCGACCACGAGGACCCGGGTCATGGAGGGTCGCCTTCCTTTTCGCTGGTACGGGGGTTCGCTGGTGCGGGTGTTCGCTGGTACGGGGTTACGGAGGCTACGGCGTGACGGACGTTACGGGGTGGGCCCGGGGTACGTGACGTAGTCAGCCGGGATCGTGGCCTCGGCGGCGTCCGGCGCCGGCCCGGTGCTTCCGGCGGTCCTGAGGGTGAGGACCATGGTGAGTCCGCCGCCGGGGGTGTCCTCGGCGGTGATGGTGCCGCCCATGGCCTCGACGAAGCCGCGGGCGACGGCGAGGCCCAGGCCCACTCCGGAGCCGCGCGGGGCGTCGCCGAAGCGCTGGAACGGTTCGAAGATGCCGTCCTTGCTCTCGTCCGGGACGCCGGGGCCGCGGTCGGTCACGCGCAGTTCGAGGCGCTCTCCGAGAACGCTCGCCCCGACGGTGACCGGGGCACCGCCGGGGCTGTACTTGACGGCGTTCTCGACGACGTTGGCGACCGCGCGCTCCAGGAGGCCGCGGTCGACGGCGACCATCGGGAGGGTCTCGGGGATGTCGAGTTCGACGCTGCCGTCGGGGACGCCGCCGAGGGCCATCGGGACGACCTCGTCCAGGTCGGTGGGGCGGATGAGCGGGGTGACGGTGCCGGTCTGGAGCCGGGACATGTCGAGGAGGTTGCCCACGAGGTGGTCGAGGCGGTCGGCGCCGTCCTCGATGCCTTCGAGCAGGACCGCCTGGTCCTCGTCGGACCATTCGACGTCGTCGGAGCGCAGCGAGGAGACGGACGCCTTGATGCCGGCGAGCGGGGTGCGCAGGTCGTGGCTGACCGCGGCGAGGAGCGAGGTGCGGATCTTGTTGCCCTCGGCCAGTTTGCGGGCCTCCTCGGCCTGGTCGACGAGCCGCTGGCGGTCGAGGGCGACGGCGGCCTGGGCGGCGAAGGCACCGAGCACGCGCCGGTCCTCGGCCGGCAGGACCCGGCCGGTCAGGGCGAGGGCGAGATGGTCGCCGACCGGCATGTCGACGTCGGCGTCCTCGGGGCGCTCGACGGGCCGCGCGCCGACGCTGGCCGCGCAGGTCCACGGTTCGAGGTCGCCGGCCCGCTCCAGGAGGGCGACGGACTCCATGGAGAAGGTCTCCCGGACCCGTTCCAGCAGGGACTCCAGGCTGGACTCGCCGCGCAGGACGCTGCCCGCGAGATAGGACAGGACCTCGGACTCTGCGCGCAGCCGCGCGGCCTGGTGGGTGCGGCGGGCGGCCAGGTCGACCACGGAGGCCACCGACATGGCGACGCCGAAGAAGACGGCGATGGCGACGATGTTCTTGGGGTCGGCGATGGTCAGCCGGTGTAGCGGCGGGGTGAAGAACCAGTTGAGCAGCAGCGAGCCGACGGCTGCCGAGGCCAGGGCCGGGAGCAGCCCGCCAAGGAGGGCGGCCGCCACGGTCAGGGCCAGGAAGAGCAGCATGTCGTTGGCGAGCCCGAGCTCGGCGTCGACATGGGTGAGCAGGAGGGCGAGGAGCGTGGGTCCTGCGACGCCGACCACCCAGCCCCAGACGATCCGGGCGCGTCCGAGCCGGGCGCCGCGGGCCACGGGCAGGCCGCGGCCCTTGGCGGCCTCCTCGTGGGTGACGATGTGGACGTCGAGGTCGGGGCCCGAGTCGCGGGCGACGGTCTGTCCGACGCCGGGGCCGAGGACGTACTGCCAGGAGCGGCGGCGGCTGGAGCCGAGGACGATCTGGGTGGCGTTGACTCCGCGGGCGAACTCGAGCAGGGCGGAGGGGATGTCGTCGCCTATGACGTGGTGGAACGTTCCGCCCAGGTCTTCGACGAGGGTCCGCTGGTCGGCCAGCTCCTTCGGGGACGCGGAGGTGAGGCCGTCGCTGCGGGAGATGTAGACGGCGAGCACCTCGCCGCCCGCGCCCTTCTCGGCGAGCCGGCTGGCCCGCCGGATCAGGGTGCGGCCCTCGGGCCCGCCGGTGAGCCCGACCACGATCCGCTCCCGGGCCTGCCAGGTGGACCGGATGTTGTGCTCGCCGCGGTACTGGCGCAGGTACTCGTCGACCCGGTCGGCCGTCCACAGCAGCGCCAGCTCGCGCAGCGCGGTCAGGTTGCCCGGGCGGAAGTAGTTGGACAGGGCCGCGTCGACCTTGTCCGGCTTGTATATGTTGCCGTGCGCCATCCGGCGGCGCAGCGCCTGTGGCGACATGTCGACCAGCTCGATCTGGTCGGCCCGCCGCACGATCTCGTCCGGAACCGTCTCCCGCTGCCGCACCCCCGTGATCGACTCGACCACGTCACCCAGCGACTCCAGGTGCTGGATGTTGACCGTCGATATGACGTCGATCCCCGCCGCCAGCAGCTCCTCCACGTCCTGCCACCGCTTGGGATTGCGCGAGCCGGGGACGTTGGTGTGGGCGAGCTCGTCCACGAGCGCGACGGCGGGCCTGCGCGCCAGGACGGCGTCGATGTCCATCTCGGGGAACGCGGCGCCCCGGTACTCGAGCTCCTGGCGCGGCACCTGCTCCAGACCGTGCAGCATCACTTCGGTCCGCGGCCGGTCGTGATGCTCCACGAACGCCACCACCAGGTCCGTACCCCGCTCGACGCGGCGATGGCCCTCGGAGAGCATCGCGTACGTCTTGCCGACGCCCGGTGCCGCCCCCAGGTAGATCCGTAGTCTGCCGCGTCCCATGGCACGACCTTACGTCCAGCGAAACGGACATTCCGTGCGGGTGTGGGTGGCCCGGCGGCGTATTGACGTGATCCTGATGCCGCCGTCCCGGACCGGCGGGTCAGTGCTCGATGATCTCGCCGTCGCTCAGCTCCAGGACCCGGTCGGCCAGGCCGAGCAGCTGGGAGTCGTGCGTGGCGACCAGCGCCGTACAGCCCTCGCTGCGCACCACGGCCCGAAGGAGCTCCATGACCGCGAGGCCCGTCTCGGCGTCGAGCTGGCCGGTCGGTTCGTCGGCTATCAGCAGGGCCGGCCGGTTGGCGAGCGCGCGGGCGATGGCGACGCGCTGCTGCTGGCCGCCGGAGAGCTCCCCGGGGCGCTGGGCCGCGTGGCCGGCGAGCCCCACCAGGGCGAGCAGCAGGGCGACCCGCTCCTCGCGCTCCTTCGGGTCGGCCTTGCGCAGCCGCATCGGCACCCCCACGTTCTCCGCGGCGGTCAGGATCGGTATGAGGCCGAAGGACTGGAAGATGAAGCCGATCCGGTCACGGCGCAGCTCCAGGAGGCCGTCCTCGCCGAGCTCGGCCAGGTCGGTGCCGTCGATGACGATGCTGCCCTGGTCGGCGCTGTCGAGGCCGCCCACGAGGTTGAGCAGGGTGGTCTTGCCGGAGCCGGAGCGGCCCTTGAGGGCGACCAGCTCGCCGCGCGGGATGTCGAAGGAGACCCCGCGCAGGGCGTGCACGGCGGCTGCGCCCGTCCCGTAGGACCGGTGCAGGTTCTCTACCCGGACCATCGGCGCCCCCGCCGGGTCCTCGATCACGGCCGTGCCGGTCCGCGCGTTGCTCTCACTCACCGTGGTCCCCCCTCGTCCGAACGTGTGCGCAGTCAGTATGGGCCGGGGCCGTCGGCCCGTGCCAGGCCTGTGGACGAAGCCCTGTGGACAAAGCCCGATGGGCTGCTCCCGTCCCTCCCGTACGGCTCGTACGGGGAGGCGGGAACAGCCCATCGGGCGTGCTCAGCGCAGGTCAGCGGGGCAGCCGACCCATCGGCCGGCCGGGCAGCCGACCCACCGGCCAGTCGGCCAGCCGATCAGCCGCACGGTCGGTCAAAGCCGCACGGCCGTCAGCCGCACGGTCGGTCGTCGCCGGTCAGCGGACCTCGGAGATCTCCGGGCCGCGCTGCAGCTGGCCCATGCCGCCGGAGAAGCGGGAGCCGGCCTGGTCCTCCTGCTGCACGCCGTCCGGCACCATCTGCGCGTCGTTGGGCAGCTTGAGGACGATCGGGTCGCGCGGGGCCATCGGGCCCTCGCCGCGGACGACCACGGTGTCCCGGACGATCTGCTCCAGCAGACCCGCCGCCTCGGGCTGCACCGCGCCCTGGCCGGAGATCACGCCGCGCAGGAACCAGCGCGGACCGTCGACGCCGACGAAGCGCACGAGCTGCACGCCCCGGTTGCCGTCCGGCAGCTGTACGGGCACCTGGGCACGCAGCTCCCAGCCCAGCGGGCCCTCGACCTCGTCGATGACACCGCCCTGCTGGGTGATGCCGGTGGCGATCTCCTCGCGGACCTCGCCCCAGATGCCTTCCTTCTTGGGAGCGGCGAACGCCTGGAGCTGCACGGCGCTGTCGCGCAGCACGACGGTGGCCGCGACGATCGCGTCGCCCGCCACCTCCACGCGCAGCTCCATGCCCTCGACTCCGGGCACGAAGATGCCGCCGAGGTCCACGCGGCCCTCGTCGGGCGTGGTGACCTCGGAGATGTCCCAGGGACCGTCGGGCCGGGGCGCCGGCGGAAGGTTCACCCGGCGCGGGGCGGCGTCGGCCGCCTCCTCGCTGTCCACCGCGTCGACGACCTGCTCGGCCTCGCCCGCTGCGTCCTCAGCGGCACCGCTCTTCTTGCGACGTCCGAACACGTCACTGTCCTTCCCGGTCGGATACGACCGAAGCGTATCGATTCCCACCCGTTGTGCCGTCCACGGCGGCATGACCGCCGGTGGACCCGAAGCCCCCCTCGGCCCGCGCCGAGCCGGGAAGCTCCGCCACCTCGTGGAAGCGCACCTTCTCGACCTGCTGGACGACAAGTTGGGCAATCCGGTCGAATCGTTCGAACCGCACGCTCTCGCGCGGGTCCAGATTGACCACGATCACCTTGATCTCTCCACGGTACCCGGCATCGACCGTCCCCGGGGCATTCACCAGCGCGACGCCGCAGCGGGCTGCCAGGCCGGACCGGGGGTGCACGAAGGCCGCGTAGCCGTCGGGCAGGGCGATGGAGACTCCGGTGGGCAGTACCGCCCGCTCCCCCGGGGCCAGTACGGCGGGCTCGGTCGTCACCAGATCGGCGCCCGCGTCGCCGGGGTGGCCGTAGGCCGGGATCGGCACCTCCGGGTCCAGGCGGCGGATGAGTACGTCGACGGGATTGCGCATCAGGGGTTCACCTCGAAGGCGCGTGCGCGCCTGACCTGGTCGGGGTCGGACATGGCGGCGCGGATCTCCTCCGGGCGGCCGTTGTCGATGAAGTGGTCGACCTTCACCTCTATGAAGAGGGCGTCGGCACGGACGGCGACGGGGCCATCGGGCCCGCCGATCCGGCCGACGGCGGTCGAGTAGATCTTGCGGCCGCGCACCGCGGTGACCTCGGCCGCCAGGTGGAGCACGGTGCCGACCGGAACGGGCCGCGCGAAGTCGGTCTCGAGCCGGCCGGTGACGGCGATGACCCGCAGCAGCCAGTTCAGCGAGCCGAGGGTCTCGTCGAGCGCCGTGGCGAGCACACCGCCGTGCGCGAGGCCGGGGGCGCCCTGGTGGTCGGGAGTCACCGTGAACTCGGCGGTGACGGTCACGCCCTCGCCCGCCCGCGCCTCGAGGTGCAGCCCGTGGGGCTGCCCGCCGCCGCAGCCGAAGCAGTGCTCGTAGTGCGCGCCGAGCAGCTCGCCGGGGGCGGGCGCGTCCGGGTGGCGTACCGGCGGTACGGCGTCGGCCGGCGGTGTGAGAGCGGCAGATGTTCCAGTCACAGGCGCAGACCTTACCCGCGCGGCCGGGCGCGGGTCGCGCCGTGCCAAGCTTGGAGCCATGCAGCCTTCCGCACCGTCCTCCGCTCCGAGCTTCGACGAACGCCTCACCGCACCCGCCTCCTGGTGGGTGATCGTGGTCCTGCTGGGCCTTTCCGGCGGTCTGGTCATGTTCCCGCTGGGCACGGTGCCGACGCTGGGCGGCGTGATCGTCGCGGCCGCGCTCGCCGCGGTGGCGGTGTCCTCGTACGGCTCGGCCCGGATCCGGGTGGTGGCCGGTTCGCTGGTCGCGGGGGACGCGCGGATTCCGGTGTCGGCGCTCGGGGCGCCCGAGGCGCTCGACGCGGAGGAGGCGCGCGCCTGGCGCAGCCACAAGGCCGATCCGCGGGCCTTCATGCTGATGCGCAGCTACGTGCCGACGGCCGTACGGGTCGAGGTGACGGACCAGGCGGACCCGACGCCGTACGTCTATCTGTCGAGCCGGGATCCCGAGGCCCTGGTGGCGGCCCTGGAGGCGGCCCGCAGCGAGGCCCGGGCCGCCTGACGCCCTGACCTGCGGGCGGGCCCTGGAACAGGCCGTGACACAGGCCTGGAACGGGCCCTAGAAGTCGATCTCCTTGGGGTTCTCCGGCTGCTCCAGCGGAGGCTGGGCGGGGAGGGCGTCCCAGGGGACCTGGCGGCGGCGCAGGTCCTTGCGGATGTGCGCGGCGAGCTTCCTGGTGTCGCGCCTGTTCATGATCGCGCCGACGGCCGCGCCCACCAGGAACGGGGTGAGGTTCGGCAGGTTGCGCACCATGCGCTTCATGATCTGCTGGCGCAGTTCGCGCTTCAGCTGGCCGCCGAGGGCGGCGTTGACCGTGGTGGGCTTGGTGGGGTCGATGCCCCGCTCCTCGGCCCAGGAGGTCAGGTAGGCGGTCGAGCGCTGGGTGAGCGTGCCGGGCGGCCGCACGCCGTACAGCTCGTGCAGCTCGGCGATGAGCTTCAGTTCGATGGCGGCGACGCCGGTGATCTCCGCGGCCAGCTCGGCGGGCATCGCGGGGGGTACGGGCATCATGGCGGCCGCTCCGATGCCGGCGCCGACGGTGGCACTGGCGTTGGCCGCGCCGACGACGAGTTTGTCGGCGATCTGCTCCGGGCCGAGCCCGGGGAAATGCCTGCGCAGGGTCGCCAGGTCCCGTACGGGCACGCGCGGGGCGAGCTCGATGACCCGGTCGGCGAGGTAGCCGACGCCGGCCTTGGCGCCCTGACCGCCGCGTTTCACTCCGCGCCGTACGGCCTCGATACGGGCGCTGTCGAGCTTGATCCGTTCGACCCGCACGCGCGCGGGGTTGGCGACGCGCCGGAAGACGCCCCGCTTGGTGGTGTCGCCCCGCTGGTCCGGGGTGGGCCGGAGGTCGGCCCGGTGCGACGCATCGGCCGCTTCGAGCGAGGCCGTGGGGCCCCGCCCGTCGTCACGTGCGCCAGGTGTGGGCAGGGGGGCGGAGTGCTCGGCCGAGGATGCCTTCTGGGCGCCCTCTGCCGGGCCTGAGCCGCCCTGGTACGCCTCCGGACTCCTACGGAGTCGGAGCCGCCGCTTCCGAGACGGTGTGTCGCCTGCCACGGCCGTTGATCTCAGTCGCAGTCGCGGCAGATCGGCTGGCCGTTCTTCTCCCGAGCCAGCTGGCTGCGGTGGTGCACGAGGAAGCAGCTCATGCAGGTGAACTCGTCCGCCTGCTTGGGCAGGACCCGGACGGCCAGCTCCTCGTTCGAAAGGTCGGCGCCCGGGAGCTCCAGCCCCTCTGCGGCCTCGAACTCGTCTACGTCGACGGTCGAGGTCGACTTGTCGTTCCGGCGGGCCTTCAGTTCTTCAAGGCTGTCCGAGTCGACGTCGTCGTCGGTCTTGCGTGGGGTGTCGTAATCCGTTGCCATGTCGCTCTCCCCCTCTGGGTGGTTTGCGGTGTCTCCAGCGCACGTAACGCGTGAGAGGCCGGACTTGTGCCCGACCCGAGGCGGAGATTTTGCCTCACATCAAGGTCTGTTACTCAATCGACACCCAATCGGCCCTCTCACGAGTGACCGGCTTTGGGTGGCGAACCGGACCGTACACGGTCCGTCGGTCGTCCCTCACGGGTGCCACCCCGTGTACTTCCCGCCATTGTGACCCCCGGAAACCCGGACTTTTCCGGGTTTTCCGACGGAATTCGCGATCACGGAGAGTGGACGGCCGGACACGCATCCCTGTGATCGATCACACAGGACCGTCTCAGGAACAAGAACCGGAAATTCCGCGCAAAGCGAACGGAACCGGACGGCTCGTCCAGCGTGTCAGATCGGAAGAGTGACACGCATCACGAGACCACCGCCCTCTCGGGGCTCCGCGATGATACGGCCGCCGTGGGCACGCGCGACGGATCGCGCGATCGACAGGCCGAGGCCGACGCCCTTGTCGCTCCCGGTGCGGTCCTGACGGAGCCGCCGGAATGGCTCGAAAAGGTTGTCGATCTCGTACGCGGGGACGACGGGTCCGGTGTTGGACACCTCCAGGACCGCCTGGCCGTTCTGGGTCTCGGTGGTGACCTCCACCCAGCCGCCCTCCGGCACGTTGTACCGCACGGCATTCTGCAGCAGGTTCATGGCGATCCGCTCCAGCAGGACACCGTTGCCCTGGACGACCGCCACGGCCCGCTCGCCGCGGAACTCCACGCCCTTGGCCTCGGCCTCGGCGTGCACCTGGTCCATGGCGCGCGAGGCGACCTCGGCCAGGTCCACGGGCTTGCGCTCGACGATCTCGTTGTCGCTGCGGGCCAGCAGCAGCAGGCCCTCGACCAGCTGCTCGCTGCGCTCGTTGGTGGCCAGCAGGGTCTTGCCGAGCTGCTGGAGCTCCACCGGCGCCCCGGGGTCGGACATCTGGACCTCGAGGAGGGTCCGGTTAATCGCGAGCGGGGTGCGCAGCTCGTGCGAGGCGTTGGCGACGAAGCGCTGCTGGGCGGTGAAGGCGCGCTCCAGGCGCTCCAGCATCTCGTCGAAGGTGTCGGCGAGCTCCTTCAGCTCGTCGTCCGGCCCGTCCAGCTCGATCCGCCGGGACAGATCGGATCCGGCCACCTGGCGGGCGGTCCGGGTGATCCTGCCCAGCGGGGAGAGCACCCGGCCCGCCATCGCGTACCCGAAGGCGAAGGCGATGATGCTCAGGCCCAGCAGCGCGAACAGGGAGCGGCGCAGCAGGTCGTCCAGCGCGAGGTCGCTCTGGTGACGCAGACACATCGTGGCGGCGTTGCTGAGCGTCTCGGTGTTGGACTCCTTGGGCAGCTGGCACCAGTCGGTGGTCGGCGTGATGGTGCCGCTGACCACCTTGAAGGGCAGCTGGGAGGTGCTGTCCCGCAGGGCCTGCGCGGTGAACAGGTAGATGATCGCGAGCAGCAGGATGCCGGCGATCAGGAACATCCCGCCGTAGAGCAGCGTGAGTCTTATCCGGATGGTCGGACGCAGCAGCGGGCGGACCGGGTCCCTGGGGTCCCAGGTCGGCTTCGGAGGCGCGTGGAGCGGCGCCGGGGTCTGTGCCATCGGGGGTCAGATCCGGTAGCCCGAGCCGGGGACGGTGACGATCACCGGGGGCTCGCCGAGCTTGCGGCGCAGGGTCATGACGGTCACGCGTACGACGTTGGTGAACGGGTCGGTGTTCTCGTCCCAGGCCTTCTCCAGGAGCTGCTCCGCCGAGACGACGGCGCCCTCGCTGCGCATCAGGACCTCCAGGACCGCGAACTCCTTGGGCGCGAGCTGGACCTCCTTGCCGTCGCGGAAGACCTCGCGGCGGTTGGGGTCGAGCTTGATGCCGGCGCGCTCCAGGACGGGCGGGAGCGGCACCGTGGTGCGCCGGCCGAGGGCCCGCACGCGGGCGGTGAGCTCGGTGAAGGCGAAGGGCTTGGGCAGGTAGTCGTCCGCACCGAGCTCCAGGCCCTCCACGCGGTCGCTGACGTCGCCGGAGGCGGTGAGCATCAGGACGCGGGTCGGCATGCCGAGCTCGACGATCTTGCGGCAGACGTCGTCGCCGTGGACGAGCGGGAGGTCCCGGTCGAGGACGACGACGTCGTAGTCGTTGACCCCGACCCGCTCGAGGGCCGCGGCGCCGTCGTACACGACGTCGACGGCCATGGCCTCCCGGCGCAGTCCGGTGGCCACCGCATCGGCGAGCAGCTGCTCGTCCTCGACGACGAGTACGCGCACGTCTGTAGGTCCTTTCCTGGAGCCCGTGGTCCTGGAGGCGGACGGGGCGGTTCTGCGCACTGACTGTGCGTGTCCATCCTGCCCCGAACGCGCGTAAACCGGCTGTAAGACGGAGGTGCGGGGCGGGCGGGGACGGGGCCGGAAGGAGGCCGTGGGAAGAATTCACCTGATTCACGGGCCAGTTGAGGTTTCTGTGAGGAAGGTGCTGGGGAGGACGTCTGCACACCCCGCGATCACACCCTGTAGGTGGCACGCCACCTACCGCTCTCTGTCCCCCAGAGGTAGCAGTGTGTGATCCACCCACCCCCGGCACTCCCCGTGCCACCGACCCACGACGAGGGGGCGCACGATGGACGCTTTCACCGCAGGGCTGCTGCACCGCATCAGGACCACGCAGTCGGACCTCACGCGCGCTCGTGAGACGGGCGACGACTTCCTCGCGGAGGTCGAGCAGGCCGAGCTCGACGACCTGCATCGCCTGGCCGCCGAACACGGAGTGGAGGTCGGCGCGCGCTGCGCCTGACCCCGCACACGCGAGTGGGCCCCCGGAATCGCTGATTCCGGGGGCCCACTCGCGTCCGGGCGGCCCTCAGCCGTGCCAGGCCCCCGCCTCCTCCAGGAAGCCCTGGAGGGGCCCGAAGACGCCCTCGGAGGCCGCCAGGGCCAGCTCGCCCGAGGCGGGCCGGCCCGGGCGGCCGCCGGTCAGGGCGCCCGCCTCGCGGGCGATCAGGTCGCCTGCCGCGAGGTCCCAGGGGTTGAGGCCGCGCTCGTAGTAGGCGTCGAGGCGGCCGGCGGCGACGTCACAGAGGTCGATGGCGGCGGAGCCGCCGCGGCGGATGTCGCGGACGCGCGGGATGAGGCGCTGGGCGACGTCGGCCTGGTGGGCGCGACGGCTCTGGACGTACGCGAAGCCGGTGGCGACCAGGGCCTGGTCGAGCTCCGGCGAGGGGCGGACGGCGAGGCGCCGGCCGTTCAGCCAGGCGCCGCCGCCGAGGACCGCGTGGAAGGTCTCGCCGCGCAGCGGGACCTCGACGACGCCGACGAGGGTCTCGCCAGCCCGCTCGGCGGCGATGGAGACGGCCCAGGTCGGCAGCCCGTAGAGGTAGTTCACGGTGCCGTCGAGCGGGTCGATGACCCAGCGGATGCCGCTGGTCCCGGGGGTGGCGGCGCCCTCCTCGCCGAGGAAGCCGTCCTGGGGGCGGTGCTCGGAGAGGAAGCCGGTGATCAGTTTCTCGGCGGCGATGTCCATCTCGGTCACGACGTCGACGGCGCTCGTCTTGGTCTTCGCCACGGCCAGGTCGTCCGGCCGCCCGTCGCGCAGCAGCGCTCCGGCCCGTCGCCCGGCCTCCAGGGCGAGGTCGAGCAGTTCCTGCAGCAGGGGATCGGTCACGGGTCGGGCTCCTTACGCGTACGGACTGTCGGCACCGGCGGCGGCCGGCCGCTCCGCCCGCGCGGGGCAGCAGCCGATCGGGCAGAGGTCGTGCGAGGGCCCGAGCGCGCCGAGGGCGCAGCGCTCGGCGCGCTCCCCGCGCTCATTCGCGGCGCGCTCCAGGACGAGCTCGCGCACGGCCGCGGCGAACCGCGGGTCGGCCCCGACGGTGGCCGAGCGCCGCACCGGCAGCCCGAGCTCGGCGGCCTTCGCGGTGGCCTCGGTGTCGAGGTCGTACAGGACCTCCATGTGGTCGGAGACGAAGCCGATGGGCACCATGACGACCGCGGGGGCACCTGCGCCGTGGAGCTCCTCCAGGTGGTCGCAGATGTCCGGCTCCAGCCACGGGATGTGCGGGGCGCCGCTGCGCGACTGGTAGACGAGCTTCCAGGGGTGCTCGACGCCGGTCTCCTCGCGCACCGCGTCGACGATCAGCCGGGCCACGTCCAGGTGCTGCTCGACGTAGGCGCCACCTGCGCCGTGGTCGGCGACCGGTCCCGAGGTGTCGGCGGCCGAGTCGGGGATGGAGTGGGTGGTGAACGCGAGGTGCGCCCCGGCCCGTACGGAGGCGTCGAGCTCGCCGAGCGAGGAGAGCACGCCCTCGACCATGGGGCGGACGAAGCCGGGGTGGTTGAAGTAGTGCCGGAGCTTGTCGACCCGGGGCAGCGGCAGCCCTTCCGCTTCCAGGGTGGCGAGGGAGTCGGCCAGGTTCTCGCGGTACTGGCGGCAGCCGGAGTACGAGGCGTACGCGCTGGTCGCGAGGACGGCGATATGGCGTCGGCCGTCGGTGATCATCTCGCGCAGGGTGTCGGTGAGGTACGGCGCCCAGTTCCGGTTTCCCCAGTAGACCGGCAGGTCGAGACCGGCATCGGCGAAGTCCGCGCGCAGGGCGTCGAGCAGGGCGCGGTTCTGGTCGTTGATGGGGCTGACGCCACCGAAGAGGAAGTAGTGCTGCCCCACTTCCTTCAGCCGTTCCTTGGGGATGCCGCGGCCGCGGGTCACGTTCTCCAGGAACGGGACCACGTCGTCCGGGCCCTCGGGGCCACCGAAGGAGAGCAGCAGCAGGGCGTCGTACGGGGCGGGATCGAGCTCGTCGGACATGGCACCGATCCTCCCACCCGGCTCCGACGGCCGGCGGCCCGGCCCGACCGAAAAAAAATGGGTGACCAAATCAGTTCAACACCGTAGGCTTTAGATATTAATTACACGTGTTGAGCCGACACGTGCGGATCCGCATTGCCCGAAGCCCGGAGATCCCCTTGCCCAGTCCCTATCGCGCGATCTTCGCGGCCCCCGGCACCACGGCCTTCTCCCTGGCCGGATTCCTCGGCCGTATGCCGCTGTCCATGATGGGCATCGGCATCGTGACCATGATCTCGCAGGTCACCGGGCGGTACGGCCTTGCGGGCGCGCTCTCCGCGGCCCTCGCGATGTCCGCCGCCGTCATCGGCCCTCAGATCTCCCGCCTGGTCGACCGGTACGGCCAGCGGCGGGTGCTGCGCCCGGCCACCCTGATCTCGCTCGTGGCGGGCGCCGGCCTGCTGATCTGCGTCCAGCAGAAGGCCCCGGACTGGACGTTGTTCGTGTTCACCGCCTTCATCGGCTGCGTCCCCAGCGTCGGCGCGATGACCCGGGCCCGGTGGGCGGACATCTACCGCGGCGAGTCCCGGCGGCTGCACACCGCCTACTCCTGGGAGTCGATCGTCGACGAGGTGTGCTTCATCTTCGGGCCGATCATCTCCATCGGCCTGTCGACCATCTGGTTCCCCGAGGCCGGCCCGCTGCTCGCCGGGATCTTCCTGGCCATCGGCGTCTTCTGGCTGACCGCGCAGCGGGCCACCGAGCCCGTCCCGCACCCGCACACCGAGCACGCCGGCGGCTCCGCGCTGCGCTCCCCCGGCCTGCAGGTCCTCGCCCTCGCCTTCGTCGCCACCGGCGCCATCTTCGGTTCGGTCGACGTCGTCACCGTCGCCTTCGCCGAGGAGCAGGGCCACAAGGCCGCCGCAAGCCTCGTTCTGGCCGTCTACGCACTGGGGTCCTGCCTGGCCGGCGCCGTCTTCGGACTGCTCCACCTCAAGGGCCTGCCGGCCCTCAGGTGGCTTGTGGGCGTCTGCGCGATGGCCGTGAGTATGATCCCCCTCCTACTGGCCGGGAACTTGCCGTTGCTGGCCGTGGCGCTCTTTGTCGCGGGCCTCTCCATCGCGCCGACGATGGTGACCACGATGGCCCTCGTCGAAGCGCACGTACCGCGCACCAAGCTGACCGAGGGCATGACCTGGACAGGGACCGGGCTCGCGATCGGTGTGGCGCTGGGCTCCTCGGCCGCCGGCTGGGTGGTCGACGCGTCCGGGGCGGAGGCGGGGTACGTGGTGCCCGTCGTCTCGGGTGCGCTCGCGGTCGCGGTGGCACTCCTCGGCTACCGCCGGCTGAGCAGGCCGGTGCCGACGCGGGAGGGGCAGCTTGAGCAAGCCGACGAAAGCGCAGACGCAGCCGCAGCGGTGGGGGAACACCGGGACGGCGAGCAGCACGTGGCGTAACTGGGCCGGGAACGTCACCTCCCGCCCGGTGCGGGAGGTGAGCCCTGCCTCGGCCGAGGAGCTCGCCGACGCCCTGCGCAAGGCCACCGAGGACGGGCTGCGGGTGAAGACGGTCGGCACCGGCCACTCCTTCACCTCGATCGCGGCCACCGACGGGGTGCTCATCCGGCCCCATCTCCTCACCGGCATCCGCAGGATCGACCGCGAGGCCATGACGGTCACCGTGGAGTCCGGCACCCCGCTCAAGCGGCTCAACGTGGCGCTGGCCCGGGAGGGCCTGTCGCTCACGAACATGGGCGACATCATGGAGCAGACGGTCGCCGGGGCCACCTCCACGGGCACCCACGGCACCGGCCGCGAGTCGGCCTCGATCGCCGCGCAGATCCGCGCGCTCGAACTGGTCACCGCCGACGGGCGCCTGATGACCTGCTCGGCGACGGAGAACCCGGAGGTGTTCGCGGCGGCCCGGATCGGTCTCGGCGCGCTCGGCGTGGTCACCGCCATCACCTTCGCCGTGGAGCCGGTCTTCCTGCTCACCGCGCGCGAGGAGCCGATGTCCTTCGACCGCGTGACCTCGGAGTTCGACGCGCTGCACGCCGAGAACGAGCATTTCGAGTTCTACTGGTTCCCCCACACCGACAACTGCAACACCAAGCGCAACAACCGCAGCGCGGGCCCCGCCGCCCCGCCCGGGAAGGTCAGCGGCTGGATCGAGGACGAGCTGCTCTCCAACGGCCTCTTCCAGGCCGCCTGCTCGGTGGGGCGCGCCGTGCCGCCGCTCATCCCGTCGATCGCGAAGGTCTCCAGCCGCGCCCTGTCGGCCCGTACGTACACCGACATCCCGTACAAGGTGTTCACCTCGCCGCGCCGGGTCCGCTTCCTGGAGATGGAGTACGCGCTGCCGCGCGAAGCGGCGGTGGCGGCGCTGCGCGAGGTGAAGGCGATGGTGGAGCGCTCGCCGCTCAAGGTCAGCTTCCCGGTGGAGGTGCGCACGGCGCCGGCCGACGACATCGCGCTCTCCACGGCGTCGGACCGGGAGACGGCGTACATCGCCGTGCACCTCTACAAGGGCACGCCGCACCGCGGGTACTTCACCGCGGTGGAGAGCATCATGACGGCGCACGGCGGCCGGCCGCACTGGGGCAAGGTCCACACCCGGGACGCGGCCTACTTCGAGAAGGCCTACCCGAGGTTCGCCGAGTTCACGGCGCTGCGCGACCGGCTGGACCCGGACCGGCGGTTCGCCAACGACTATCTGCGCCGGGTGCTGGGCGACTGACGGTCACTCGGCGGCGTTCCCCGTCGGGGCCTGCGCGGTGGGCGGCGCCGGCGGCGGGGTGGCCGGCGGCGTCGTGGGCGGGGTCGAGCCGCCGCCGGAGGGCCCGGTCGAGGCCGGGGGTTCCGTCGAAGGCGTGGGCGTGACCGGGGGCGTCGGGGTGGTGGTGCCGTCCGGGGTCGCCGTACCCGTCCCGGGCGTGCTGCCCGGAGTCGGGCTGCCGCCGTCGGTCCGCTCCCGCTGCCCGCCGTCGCTCGGTGTGGAGTCGGGCGCGTCCTTCCGTGAGGACCGCTCCCCACCCTGGCCGGCGCCGTGGCCGCCCACCGCGGTGCCGAAGGTCGTGGTGCCCTTGGTGCCGCTGAGGTCCTGACCCGAGGTCAGCTCGTACGCGGTGATGCCGCCCATGGCGAGGACGAAGACCACGGCGGCACCGAGGGCGGAGCGCTTCAAGACCCGGACCCGGGTGCCGTGCGTGGTCGGGGCGCCGAACTCCTCGCCGGGCGCGGCACCCTGATGCCGCGCCGGCGCCTGGGGCGCCTGCGGCCTGGCGGAGACGGTGGCGGCCTCGCGCATCTGCTCGCCGGTGCGCTTGAAGAGGTGCTGGAGGACCGGGCCTCCACAGGTGGCGATGACGCTGATCACACCGGCTCCGAGGATGGTGCCGTAGACGCCGAGCGTGGAGGCGAGTTTGGCGGCCAGCACGGCCGCGACGGCGCTGCCCGACACTTGAGCCACACTCAGGTCGAATCGTTTCTTCTCGCCCCCCTTCCCCGCCGGTTCCGCTTCCTCTGCCGCCGTGCCGGTGTCCGGCGTGTGACGCATGTCCAACCCCTGCTTGCTCATCAGTTCCACCATGCACCCAGAAGGGACAAATGGACGAAGGGATTAGTTCCGTTTCTGGTGGTTCTGTGAAGAGCGACACGTGCGCACGAAGCTCGCGGAGACTCAACTCCCGTACCTCCCGAGAAGTTGGGCGGCGCGCCGGTCCACCCAGGTGGCCCGAATGGAGTACTGTGGCGAGCCCTGGGTCCGGATTCCCTCACGGGTGTCCGGTATCGACGGAAGGGGGCCGAAGGTGGCACTCGAACCGGCGGCGCCGCGGCACCGCACGGACACCGCGACACAGCGTGACGGTCGGTCACTCTGCGTCGTAAATAGGTAACCGTGCCATAACGGCGTTCCAGGGTCCAGGCCCGACACGCCGGGCAACTCGGCAGGGTTGTGGCAGGCTGCACCCGGGCAGGCCACACTCGACTAGCGGAAGCAGCGACGCACGTGACGTCGGCAGGCACCACCCGGGAGGTTCCCATGCCCGAACTGCGTGTCGTGGCCGTCTCGAACGACGGCACACGACTGGTGCTGAAGGCTGCTGACAGCACGGAGTACACGCTTCCGATCGACGAGCGGCTGCGCGCCGCCGTGCGCAACGACCGCGCCCGGCTCGGCCAGATCGAGATCGAGGTCGAGAGCCACCTCCGCCCCCGCGACATCCAGGCACGGATACGTGCCGGTGCGTCCGCGGAAGAGGTCGCCCAGCTCGCCGGCATCCCCGTCGAACGCGTCCGCCGCTTCGAGGGCCCCGTGCTCGCGGAGCGCGAGTTCATGGCGCAGCGGGCCCTCAAGACGCCCGTGCGCCGGCCCGGCGAGAACACCGGCCCCCAGCTCGGCGAGGCGGTGCAGGAGCGGCTGCTGCTGCGCGGCGCCGAGCGGGACACCGTGCAGTGGGACTCCTGGCGCCGCGACGACGGCACCTGGGAGGTGCTGCTCGTCTACCGGGTGGCGGGCGAGGTGCACACGGCGAGCTGGACGTACGACCCGCCGAGGCGGCTCGTCCAGGCCATCGACGACGAGGCGCGCGCGCTGATCGGCGAGACCGACGACACGCTCGCCGCCGTCCCCGAGCCCAGCTTCCCCTTCGTCCCGCGGATCGCCCGGCTGCCCAGGGACCGGCCGCTGGACCGCGCGCTCGACCGCCAGCTCGAGCGGGCGCCCGCCCCTGCCCCCGAGCCGGAGGAGGAGCGCGACTCCCTGACCAGCCTCCTGGAGGCGGTCCCGAGCTTCCGCGGCGACATGGTGGTCCCCGAGCCGGCCGGCACGGAGACCTCCGACGAGGTCGAGGCCGAGGAGCCCCCGGCCCCGGCGGCCTCCGCCGGGGCGGGCTCGGCCTACGCGGACGTCCTGATGCCCCGCGCGGTCTCCGGCCACCGCGACCGCCTCACCGGCACCACCGACCGCCAGGCCGAGGCCGACGGCGTCCGCCCGGGCCGCCGCGCGGCGGTCCCCAGCTGGGACGAGATCGTCTTCGGCACCCGGCGCAAGAAGCAGGACTGACGCTGCAGAGGAGCGCAGGGGCCCGTGCCTATAGGGGCGGGCCCCTGCGCCGTCTCCTTTACGCGGCCCCCGCGCCGTCTCCTTGAAGGAGCGGCCAGGGCGTGTCCCGGCCATGATCCGCCGGACACGCCCTGAGGACCTACTGCGGGTCCGGCCCCGTGGCGACCGGGCGCACCGGGTCGGCGGACCACTCGGACCACGACCCGGCGTACAGGGCGGCAGGGATGCCGGCGACCTCAAGGGCGAGCACCTCGTGGGCGCCGGAGACGCCCGAGCCGCAGTAGACGGCCACCTCGGACGCCTCACCCGTGCCCAGGGCGGAGAAACGGGCGGCCAGGGCGTCGGGGGGCAGGAAGCGGCCGTCCTCGGCCACGTTCTCCGTCGTCGGGGCCGAGACCGCGCCCGGGATGTGCCCGCCGACCCGGTCGATCGGCTCCACGTCGCCGCGGTAACGCTCCGCCGCCCGCGCGTCCAGGAGCAGGCCCGACCGGGCCAGCGCCGCGGCGCCGTCCGCGTCGAGGAGCCCCATGCCGCCCGGCCGCGGCTCGAAGTCGCCCGGCTCGGGGGCCGGGATGTCCTTGGACAGCTCCCCCGTCCAGGCGGCGAGGCCGCCGTCCAGGACGCGCACGTCCGGGTGCCCCGCCCAGCGCAGCAGCCACCAGGCGCGCGCCGCGCCCCAGCCGAGGCCGCCGTCGTAAACGACGACCGGCGTGTCCGCCGAGACACCCGCACGGCGCATCACGGCTCCGAAGGCCGCCACGTCCGGCAGCGGATGCCGGCCGCCGCTCCCGGGCGGCCCCGCGAGTTCCGCGTCCAGGTCCACGTACACGGCGCCGGGGAGGTGCCCTGCCTCGTACTCGGGACGCCCGGGCGGGCCGCCGAGGGTCCACCGGACGTCCAGGAGGACCGGGGGCGTCGCCCCGGCCGACTCGCTCACGAGTTCGCTTGCGGAGATGATGGGCTTCATGGGTGCCATCCTCGCGCAGCCCGCACCCTGAAAGCCGCCCCCGCCCGGAATCGTCCGGGGCGCGCGGCCGGCCCCATGGTGCAACCATCGGCACGGGACGGACGACCGGTTCCGTGTGTACGACGGGCGGACGGCGGGCAGGGACCCGCCGGTGGCCCCGGTGCGGCCCGCCGGCCCCACCTCGTACGGCCACTGGCGAGGAGAGAGTGACGATGACCGAGGCGACTCGGCGCACACCCGGTACACCCTGTTGGGTGAGCCTGATGGTGCATGGACTTGACGCGACGCAGGAGTTCTACGCCGCGCTCTTCGGCTGGGAGTTCGTGCCCGGCCCACAGCAGCTAGGCCCCTACGTGCGCGCCCTGCTCGACGGCCGCGAGGTGGCCGGGATCGGCCAGCTGCCACCGGACCGGCATCTGCCGATCGCCTGGACCACGTATCTGGCCGCCACCGACGCCGACGAGACCGCGGAGAACATCCGCTGTTGTGGTGGCACGGTCGCCGTCGGCCCGCTGGACGCGGGCGAGGCCGGGCGCATGGCGATCTGCTCCGACCCGGCCGGCGCCGTCTTCGGCGTCTGGCAGGCCGAGGCCCACCACGGGACGGCGGCGGCCGGACCGCCCGGGACGCCGGTCTGGAACGAGCTCCTGACGTACGAGACGGCCTCGGTCGGCAAGTTCTACCGGACGATCTTCGGCTACGAGGTCGAGCCCGTCGTCTCGGCCGACTTCGACTATCTGACGCTCCACCTGGACGGCCGTCCTGTCGCCTCCCTGCACGGCGTCGGCACCGCCCTGCCCCGGGACCGGGGCGCGCACTGGATGACGTACTTCGAGGTCGACGACGTGGACGCGTCCGCCCGTCTGGTCGGCGAGCTGGGCGGCCAGGTGCTGCGCCCGCCGCGCGAGGGCACGGCGGGGCGGCTGGCCCTGGTGGCGGACCCGGAGGGCGCGGTCTTCACCCTGGTCCGCTCGACGGAGAGGAACTAGCGCCTCGCTGGACCCGGGCCGGCACGCGCAGGTCCAGCTCCGCGAGCCGCTCCTGCGGGAAGTGGAGCTCGGCCACCGGGCCGTCCCGGTGCTCCGCCAGGTACCCGACCACCTCGGCGCGCAGCCCCGGGTGCGCCGTGGGCCGCATGCAGTAGCCGACCGCCCTGACCAGCGGCGCCAGGCTGTCCGGCGCGCCGGGTACGCAGGGCTCGGCGCCGCTCTCCAGGTCGGGGACGAGGTGGTCGACGACCGTCAGCGGGATGCGGTTGCTGTTCTCGTACGGGGTGAGCCGGGCCAGGACCATGTCCGTGCCCACCCTTGCGACGGGCACGCCGTAGTACACGGCGGCGGTCAGCAGGGCGGTCGAGAAACAGCCCACGACGAGGTCGGGCCGGCACCGCTCGTAGAAGGTCTCGGCGAGCAGCGTGCCGTCCAGGACGGTGAGCGTGACGCCCGCGCGGTCGGCCTCCTCGTGCAGGGCCTGCGAGTAGCGGGCCGGGGCGGTGGGGTGCGGCTTGAAGACGATGCTCCCGTGTCCGGCCGCGGCGGCGCCGCGCAGCATCCGTACGTGCAGTTCCTCTTCCTCCTCGGCGGTGAGGATGCCGAGGACGGCGAGGTACTGGCCGAGCAGCAGGGCGGTGGGCTCGGCCGCCGCGGCGGCCGCGAGGGCGGTGTCGTCCACGGCGGCCGCCGCGATCTCCCGCAGCACGGACCGGAAGGCGTCGTCGGGCACGAGCTCGGCCCCGACGCCGTACTCGGTGAGGAGCAGCGGGCGCAGGCCCGGCACCAGGTCGAGGTGGAGGACCCGGCGGATGCGGCAGGCGATGGACTGGGGCAGCTCGTCCCGGGTCGGGCCGTAGCTCATGAGGCCGTCGGCGTAGACCTGCACCGAGCTCTCGGCGAACACGGCGGCGAGGGCCTTGGCCGGGTTGACCTGGATGGACTCGACGACGATCTCGACGGTGGCGGTGCCGAGACCCCACGCCGTGCGGAGGACCCGCTGCCACAGGGGCGACTCCTCGGGGCGGGGCGCCCAGGAGCTGGGGTGGTGGGGGTGGATGGCCTCGTTCCAGTCGACGACCTCGTCGAAGCGGGCGGCGATCCGCTCGTAGCCGGTCATCGTGTCGAGGCGGAGCGCGGTCTCCGGGATCTCGGCGTTGTTGGAGACGAGCAGGAGGCGGCGGGCCTCGCCGGCGGCGCCGAACCGTCCGGCGTCGATCGCGGCGGCCAGGGTGGCGGCGCCGTAGAGCGTCGACACCTGGAAGATCTGCACGCGGTCCGTGGTCGGCATGGTCAGGCGGCCTTTCCGGTGTCGCGCAGGCTCCTGAGGAGGGTGCTGCGGGTCGTGTCCATCGTCGCGAGGGTGTCGTCGAGGACCGACTGCGGCATGCGGCGCAGGGCGTCGGTCACATCGCGCCGCAGCCGCTTGGCCACGGCCGACTCGTACTGGTCGGCCTTCGCCATGTGGAAGGCGATCATCGCGCAGTAGGTGCGGACGGCCTTCGGGAGGAAGCGGTCGGCGTCGCGGTCGCGGGAGACCTCTTCGAGCAGGAGGTCGTAGGACGGGATGAAGTCCAGCTGGCGGTTGTCGGTGATCTGGGTGAGCGAGGTGGTGACACCGCGCCGGTAGAAGACACCGTGGAGGGAAAGCGCCGCATAGGTGCGGGCATTGAGGTGCAGGCGCCAGATCCATAGCCGGTCCTCGGCGGTGCGCAGTTTCGTCTCGAAACGCGAGGCGCCGTCCTCGAACATCCGGGCGCTGTAGATGCCGAACGGGACGAACGGGTAGTCGACCATCGTCACCATGCCGGCCGGCGCGATGCCGTCCCTGGGGTCCATGACGGCGTCGCGGGTCTTCGCCGGGGCGTAGCGGATCTGGCGGTTGCGTGCGGTCGACAGGACGTGGTCGGTGCGGGCGAAGTCGCAGCCCAGACGGTGGATTCCGGCCACCATCGCGGCCAGGTGGCCGGGGGCGTACCAGTCGTCGCCGTCGAGGAACGTGAGGTAGTCGCCGGTCGCCGCGTCGATTCCGGTGTTGCGCGCCTGGGCCACACCGAGGTTCGTCTCGTGGCGGATCACTCTGGCCTGCGGGATACGGTCCTTCCAGCGGTCGAGCAGGTCGGGCGTCTCGTCCGTGGAATGGTCGTCGATCAGCAGGAATTCCGTGTCCGCGTCCGCGTTGTCCGCGAGACTGCGCAGGGTGTCGGGGGCGTACGGCCCGACATTGTGGAACGGGACGACGACGGACAGTTTCGGCACTCGTGGATCCCCAACTCGCTTACAGGTACTGGCGGGCAGATTAGACAGCGGTCTTCTCGGTTGAACGAGCCGGATGTGCACGCGTGGTGAACTCTTGCGGTCCTGCGGGTTCACGGGTGCGGCGGCGGTGGAGCAGGGCGGTGGCCAGGAGGGCGGCGAGTGCCGTCGCGCCTGCCGCCCCGGCGAGCTTGACGCCCGGCGGGCGGAAGGAGCAGGTCACGGAGGTGGCCTTGCCGTCGAGGGGGACGGCGAGCAGGCCCAGCCGGCTGTGCGCGGGGGCCAGTGGCGCGTCTCCGGCCGCGCAGCGCCAGCCGGAGATCCGGGGGACGGCGATGACGGCGGTGCCGGTGCTGCCGGGCGGCAGGTCGGCGGTGATGGTGTGGCCGGTGGTGCGGACGGAGGTCGCGCCGGTGGCGGTGAGCTGCTGTACGGCGGCGATGAGGCGTTCCGGCACGAGGCAGCCGACGGGGTGCACGGGAAGCTTGAGCCGCGGCTTGGCCCCGGGCTTGGGGCTCAGACCGATCCGTACGGTGCCGGTGGCGGGCACGGTGCCGAGCTGCTGCATGGGCCCGAGGACGGACGGCAGCTTGCCGGCGAAGCCGACGGGCGGGCGGCCGGCGAGGGTCGCGGTGCCCTGGTATTCGGGCGCCCAGAACCACACCTGGGAGCCGGCGGGGCAGCTCGCGGTGAGGGTGGTGGCTCCGTCGGGGCCTTCCGTGCGCCGGGGAGCGGCCGGCACGTCGTACACGGTGTGGCCGAGGACCCGTTCCTGGCGGGAGAAGACGGAGTCGGAGGTCGGTCCGCTCGCCGGCTCGGGCGTCCGCGGCTGGACGGTGACGAGCGGCGGTACGGGGGTGTCGGCGACGGTGACGGTGGCCTCGGGCTGCCGGTCGAGTGCGAGCGGGGCCTTCGGGGTGGAGCGCATCCGGGTGCCGATGGAGAAGATCGCGTCGGCGACCGGGTTGTCGAGGCTGACGGGGTGCCGGCCCTTGGCGTAGTAGCCGAAGCCGAGGCCTGCCAGGGTGCGGGAGAAGGTGTCGGCGGTGAGGCTGCTGTAGTAGTCGGCTCCCTCGCCGCCGACGAGGAGCACGTCGTTGCCGCCGGGGACCTCGCCGGGGTCGGTGCGGTGGCGCGGCCAGGCGTCCTTCTCCGCGACGGCCCGGGTCATGTCGGCGTGCCAGGGGCCGAGGCGCGGCGCCCAGGAGACCTTGGCGAGCTGCTGTTCCTCTATCCGCTTTCCGGTGACGAGGGTCTCGCCCGCCTGGGCGGCGAGCAGCAGTCCGACGGCGAGGACGGGCAGCAGGCGGCTGTCGGTGTGGCGGCCGGCGAGCAGGGCGGCCGCGGCGGCTAGCACGCCCAGGGCGGCGGCCGCGGCGACGGCTGGGTAGGTCCAGCGGTCGATGTCCCTGCTGCCGTGGGCCGCGAGGGCGGCGGCCGCGAACAGCGCACCGCCACCGAGCAGCGCGGCCGGCCGGGGCAGCCCCTGGGCCGTGGAGAGCCAGGCCGCGATCAGCAGCAGCCCGCACAGGACGAAGGTCTGGCGGTACGGGATCCCGTTGGGCGAGGCGCCGGCGTGCCAGAGGAGGTGGGTCGGTTCCCACTGGAGGGAGAGGGTGACCACGACGATCGCCGCGACCCAGCCGGTCCGCACCCGCGCCGGGACGGCGCGGTTGAAGGGCAGCGTCAGGGCGAGCGCCAGGGCGGGGGTGCCGATGAAGAGCGCGGGGGTGGCCACGCTCGCCGTGGCCGGCAGGAGGCGGGCGAGGACGTCCGTCCAGGCGGCGGGGGCGAAGGCGGTGGGCGGGGTCGGGTCGGCGACCCTGGTGGCGAGGAAGATGACGGTGACGAGCGGGGCGGCGAGTCCGATGCCGATGAGGACGGTACGGGCTGCGCGCAGCAGGCCGTACAGGCGCGGGCGGCGGGCGTCCGCGGTGTCGTCGGCGGTGAGCAGGCGTACGGCGAGGACGACGGCCGCGCCGATGGTGGCCATGTACGCGGTGTAGAAGTTGGCGAACCAGGCGAGGCCCACGACCAGCGGCCCGAGGACCGGCCTGCGGCCGCGCCGGGCCCACTCCCCCACCAGGCAGAGCAGCGGGAAGGCCACGAGTCCGTCGAGCCACATCGGCACGGTGGCGCCGTAGTTGAAGGTCCAGCCGGACAGTGCGTACGCGGTGCCGAGGACGGCCGCCACGGGCCAGGGGCCGCGCCGCAGGGTGAGCAGGAGGGCCGCCATCGCCGCGGCGGCGGTGGCTGTCTTGGCGGCGGTGATCACGTACAGGGCGAGTTCGGGGCGGTCGGCCGGGAAGAGCAGGACGAGCATGCCGAAGGGGCTGCTCAGATAGGTGCCGAAGTCCCCGAGGAAATTGGATCCAAAACCCGATGTCCAATTCAGGAAGAGATCACCGTGGGTCTCGCCGACGAGCATCTTCCGCCAGTACGCGTGGTACGGCAGGTACTGCTGGCCCAGGTCGACGATGTTGCGGGTCCTGGATCCGAACGGATAGCTCCCGGACAGCCGGCCGGCGAGGCAGAAGAGGAGCCCGGCGAGGAGGGCCGCGCCGGCCGCCGCCCGCAGCCGCGGCCGGGTCGGAGCGGGCTCGGTCTCGTCAGCGGGTGGCACACGTCCTCCAGGGGGCGGCTCTGTCAACGTCGTAGAGACGCATTACCGCCGAGCCGTGCGACCCACGACCTATCAGAGGGAGGTCCCTGAGCACACCTCAGGTGAACAGCCGGTGCCCGGACACGCCCTGGCATGCTGATCCGGACATCATGTTCGCGACGCCGGGTGGAGACCCCATGAGCACCGTGAGACGACTCGTCGTCATCGTCCTCTTCGAGGGCGTCGACCTGCTCGACGTCACCGGACCGCCGGAGGTGTTCGCCCTCCTGCAGCGCGAGACGGACGACGCGACGGGCTACGAGGTCGTCCTCGCCGCCGAGACCCTGGACCCCGTCACCACCTCCGCCGGCGTACGGGTGCTGCCCGACGCCACCTTCGACGAGGTGGCCGCGCGGGCCATCGACACCCTCCTGGTGCCCGGCTCCGTCGAGGTCGACGCACAGCGCCGGGTGCACGCCCAGGTCGACCCCGCGGTGGTCGGCCGGGTGAAGGAGCTCGCCGAGCGGACCCGGCGGGTCACCTCCGTCTGCGTCGGGGCGCACATCCTCGCGGCCGCCGGGCTCCTGGACGGCAGGCGCGCGACCACCCACTGGTCGACCGCGCAGCAGCTCGCCGCCGAGCATCCGGCGGTGGAGGTCGACGCCGACCCGATCTTCATCCGCGACGGCGACGTGTGGACCGGCGCGGGGATCAGCTCCTGTCTCGACCTGGCGCTGGCCCTGGTCGCGGACGACTTCGGCGAGACGACGGCGCTGCGCGTGGCGCGGCAGCTGGTGATGTACCTGAAGCGGCCGAGCGGGCAGAGCCAGTTCAGCGTGCCCCTCGAACCGGTCTCCACGACCCGGCGCGTCGAGGACCTGCGCCACTACATCACGCGCAACATCGGCCGGCAGCTCACCCTGGCTGACCTCGCCGCGAGCGCCCACGTCAGCGAGCGCCAGCTCACCCGGATCTTCAAGGCGGAGCTCGGGACGACCCCGAGCGCGTACATCGAGTCGGCTCGGGTGGAGATGGCGCGCAACCAGCTGGAATCCACCGACGCCACCCTCGAACGGATCACGACGCTGTGCGGGTTCGGTACGACGGACACCCTGATACGGGCGTTCCGCCGGAGGCTCGACACGACGCCCATGGAGTACCGGCGCCGCTTCCGGGCCACCGCCGGCTGAGGTCTCAGGCGGGCGGGACCGGCAGGACGTCCGGGGAGAGCGCGGCGGCGCGTGCGGTGGCGGCCGTCATCCGGCGCCGGTGGTGGCGCCGGCAGAGCACCTCGTAGCCGACCTCGTCCCCCGCGTTGACGTCGCCGACGACGACCTGCGCGCCCTCGACGACCATCTCACCGCCGACCGTGCGCGCGTTGTGGGTGGCGCGGGCACCGCACCAGCACAGGGCCTCGACCTGGAGTACCTCGACCCGGTCGGCGAGCTCGACGAGCCGCTGCGAGCCGGGGAAGAGCTTGGAGCGGAAGTCGGTGGTGATGCCGAAGGCGAAGACGTCGAGTTCGAGGTCGTCCACCACGCGGGCGAGCTGGTCGATCTGCTCGGGGGCGAGGAATTGGGCCTCGTCGGCGATGACGTAGTCGCAACGCCCGCCCTTGGACAGATGGGCGACCAGGTACCCGTAGAAGTCGAAGCCCTCGGCGGCCTCGACGGCGTCGGTGACCAGGCCGAGCCGGGAGGAGAGCTTGCCCTCGCCGGCCCGGTCGTCCCGGGTGAAGATCATGCCCTGGAGTCCGCGCGCGGACCGGTTGTGTTCGATCTGAAGAGCGAGGGTGCTCTTTCCGCAGTCCATCGTTCCGGAGAAGAACACCAGCTCGGGCATGGGAGGTCGGAGACCTTTCGACATCAGGGGGAGGGACAGGAAGGGCGGGGGCGGGCGATCATCGGGCGCCTCGGGTTCAGGTGCGGACTTCGAGGAGCGGAACGAGTTGTTCCGCAGCGGTCATCGACCCGTGCATGCCCACCATGGCGGACTCGTTCGGCTCGTTGACGGAGGCCGTGATGGCGAGGTCGTCCTGGGCCGCGGCGACGACGTCGCCGATGCGCCCGTACACCCGCTCGTCGACCCGGTCGCCGAACCAGCCGAGCGCGATCGCCTCGTCCCGGCTCGCCACCCAGAAGCGGTCGCCGATCACCTCGCGCCAGCAGGTGAGGACGTCCGCCTCGGCGCCGGGGACGGCGTAGACGTGCCGGGCGCGGCCCTCGCCGCCGAGGAGGGAGACGCCGGCGCGCAGCTCCCAGTCCTCGTCGAAGTCGATCCGGTGCTCTTCGTCGAACGGGATGTCGACCATGCCGTGGTCGGCGGTGACGTAGAGCGCGGCGCGCTGCGGGAGCTGTTCGGCGAGCCGCTGGACGAGCCGGTCGACGAACATCAGCTGGCCGCGCCAGGCGTCGGAGGCGATGCCGAAGCGGTGGCCCGCGCCGTCGAGCTCGCTGTAGTACGTGTACACGAGGGAGCGGTCGCCGGCGGCCAGCTGCTCGGCGGCGAAGTCCATCCGCTCCTCGCCGGAGAGCCGTCCGTGGAACGTTCCGCCGCTCAGCGCGATCTTGGTGAGCGGGGTGTCCTGGAATATCGGCGAGGAGACCTGGGCGGTGTGGATGCCCGCCTGGTCGGCCAGCTGGAAGACGGTGGGGTACGGCTGCCAGTCGCGCGGCGAGGTCCAGGGCTTCCAGCGGAGCTGGTTCATCAGCTCGCCGGTCTGCGGGTTGCGCACGGTGTAGCCGGGCAGGCCGTGGGTGCCGGGGAAGAGCCCGGTGCCGACCGAGGCGAGCGAGGTCGCGGTGGTGGCCGGGAAGCCGGCGGTGAGCGGGCGGCCGGTGCCACCGCGCGAGGTGGCGAGCAGCGAGGCGAGGTAGGGCGCCTCGTCCGGGTGGGCCTTGATCTGCTCCCAGCCGAGTCCGTCGATGAGGAAGACGCAGTTGCGGTCGGCGGGCACGAGCTCGCCGATCCGGGCCTCGCAGCCGGGCACGCCCTGGCCGGCGACGAGGGTGGGGAGCAGGTCGCCGAGGGAGCCGCTGCCGTACTCGGGGAGAGGGGCGGTGGCGGGGTCGAGCGGGACGGGTTCGTCAGGCCAGCCCTGGGCGACGGCGGTGGGCTGGACCATCAGCGTGCGGCCGGGCCGGAGGCGGTCGCCGCGGTGGCCTCGGACAGGGCCTGCGCGAAGGCGAGGGCCTGCCGGACGGTCTCCGGGCCGTCGCCGGCGTCGCTGACGCGGAGGCTGAGGTCGTCGGCGGTCGAGTTGCCGGTGTAGCCGTGATCGGCGTCGCAGTTGGGGTCGCCGCAGGCGGCCGGCTCCAGGTCGATGCGGGAGACGGCGCCCCAGCCGATGGTGAGGACGACCTCGCGGGGCAGGGTGCCCGGGGTGTACGACTCGGGGTTGGCGACGACGCGGCTGACGACGATCGAGGAGATCCGGTCGAGCTTGACGGACTCGGTGGAGGTCGTGGCGTAGGGCGTCGGGGAGCTGTTGTCGGCGGACTGCTCGTCGGTGTGGCTGACGATGAAGCGGTTGCCGGTCAGGACGAGGACGGTGACGTGGCGGCGGACCTCGTTCGCGTCGAAGGTGGTCTCCTGGTGGACCAGGTACGACGCGACGGCCTCGCCGCCTACGGCGGACTCCACCGCCTCGGCCACGAGGGCCGGGTAGTAGCCGCTGCGCTCGATCGCCGCGCGCAGCCCCTGGGTCGTCGTACCGGTCTTCGCCATGGACTCCATCCTACGGGGCGGTGGGCCCCCCTCCGGCCCTCCCGGGGCGCTCGTCGGCTCGCTCACGGCTCGGTCAGTAGCTCGGGAGGCGGCGGGGGCCGAGGTCGGTGCGGGGCGGGGGTGGGGCGAGTCGGACGGTGGCGCCGAGGACGGAGAGGCCGCGGGGGGCGACGACGACGGGTTCGAGGGAGATGGCGACGACCTCGGGGTGGTCGTCGACGAGCCGGGAGACGCGCAGCAGCAGCTCTTCGAGGGCGGGGGTGTCGACGGGGGCGGAGCCGCGCCACCCGAAGAGGAGGGGGGCGGTGCGGATGGAGCGGACGAGTTCGGCGGCGTCCCGGTCGGTGGCGGGGACGAGTCGGTGGGACATGTCGCCGAGGAGCTCGGAGGCGGCTCCGGCGAGGCCGAAGGAGAGGACGGCGCCGACGGCGGGGTCGATGGCGGAGCGCACGACGGTGTCGACGCCGCGGGGCACCATGGCCTGGACGACCGGCTGGAGCTCCTCGGGCTTGCCGAGGGCCTCGGTCAGCTCGGCGTACGCGCTGCGGAGTTGCTCCTCGCCGGCCAGGTCGAGGCGTACGCCACCGAGGTCGGGGCGGTGGCGCAGGTGGGGCGCGGTGGTCTTGAGGGCGACGGGGAAGCCGAGGCGCGCGGCGGCACGGACGGCCTCGTCTGGGGTGGGTGCGGGCAGGGTGGGCAGGACGTCGATCCCGTACCGCCCCAGGAGCGCGCCGGTCTCCTCGCTGCCGAGGGTCACTCCGCGCGTGTCGTCGCCCTGCTCGCCGAGGACCCGCTCGATGAGGGCGGCGGCCCCGGTCTCGTCGATGGTGTCGAACTCGGGTACGCGGCCGGGGTCGGCGGCGGCCTGGCGGCGCCACTGGGCGTAGCGCACGGCTTCGGCGAGGGCCCGCACGGCCCGCTCGGCGGCGGGGTAGGCGGGGATGAATCGGGGCTCGCCGTGGGGCTGTGGTGCGGGGGCGGGGGGTTCCGGGGCCGGTGATCCGGGCGCGGGTGATCCGGGCGCCGGTGACCCAGGTGCGGGTGATCCGAGGGCCGGTGACCCGGGTGCGGGTGACCCGGGTGCCGGTGACCCGGGTGCGGGTGATCCGAGGGCGGGTGACCCCGGCGCCCCGCTCTTCGGTGATCCGGTGGCCGGCGAGCCGGTGGCCTGCCGGCCGGTCGCCGTTGCCTCGGGTCCCGGAGTGGCCGTGGCCCGGGGTGTCGGGCCCGCGGGGCGGGTGCGGGTCGCCGCGGAGAGGGCGTCGGCGAGGGCTCCCATCTCGACGTGGACGACGACGACCGGCTTGGCCGGGCCGGTGGCGCCGGCGACGGCGGAGCGCAGGGCGGCGGCGAGGACCTGGCCGTCGCCGGACTCGGTGGCGCCGTTCTCGCCGACCCAGGGGATGGCGGTGACGACCACGGCGTCGCAGGCGTCGTCGGCGAGGGCGGCGGCGAGCGCGCCGCGGAAGTCGGCGGGGGTCGCGCCGGTGGTCAGGTCGCGAGGCCGCAGCGGGCGCAGGCCCTCGGTGAGGCAGGCGTCGTAGGTGAGCAGTCCGAGCGACTCGGAGTTGCCGAGGATCGCGACCCGGGGGCCCGCGGGCAGGGGCTGGTCGGCGAGGAGGAGGCCGGCGTCGACGAGTTCGGTGACGGTGTCGACCCGGATGACGCCGGCCTGGCGGAGCAGGGCGGAGACGGTGGCGTGCGGGATGCGGGTGACGGGAACGCGGTGGCCGGGCGGAGCGCTGCCGCTGTGCCGGGCGCCCTTGACGACCACGACGGGCTTGACGGCGGCGGTGCGGCGGGCGAGCCGGGTGAACTTGCGCGGGTTGCCGATCGACTCCAGGTAGAGGAGGACGACGTCGGTCGCGGGGTCGTCGTACCAGTGCTGGAGGAGGTCGTTGCCGGAGACGTCGGCGCGGTTGCCGGCCGACAGGAAGGAGGACAGGCCGGCGCCCCGCCGGTGCAGCCCGGCGAGGAGGGCGATGCCGATGGCGCCGGACTGGGTGAACAGGCCGATCCGCCCGGCGGCCGGCATCTGCGGGGCGAGCGAGGCGTTCAGCCGTACGGACTCGGCCGTATTGATGATGCCGAAGGCGTTCGGCCCGATGATCCGCATGCCGTACGAGCGGGCTTGGCGCACCAGCGCCCGCTGGCGCTCGCGGCCCTCGGCCCCGCTCTCGGCGTATCCGGCGGAGAGCACCACCAGGCCCCGCACGCCGTGCTCGCCGCAGTCGGCGGCGGCCTCCGGGACCCGCTCGGCGGGGACGGCGACGACGGCGAGGTCGACGTCTTCGCCGATGTCGGCGACGCTCCCGAAGGCGGGGACGCCGTCCATGGTGTGCCGCCCCTCCCCCAGGGCGCGGTTGACCGCGTAGACGCGGCCGGTGTAGCCGGAGTCGAGGAGGTTGCGCAGCACGGTCCTGCCGACGCCGCCGGGGGCGCGACCGGCTCCGATCACGGCGACGGAGCCTGGGGCGAGGAGCCGCTGCACGGATTTCGCCTCGGCGCGCTGTTCGCGGGCGCGCTGGACGGCGAGGGAGCGGTCGGTGGGTTCCAGGTCGAGATGGAGGCGGACGGATCCGTCCTCGAAGCTGCGCTTCTGGGTGTAGCCGGCGTCCGTGAAGACCTTGATCATCTTGGTGTTGGCGGGCAGCACCTCGGCGGCGAACCGCCGGATGTCCCGCTCCCTCGCGACGGCCGCGATGTGCTCCAGGAGGGCGGAGGCGACGCCGCGCCCCTGGTGGGCGTCCTGGACGAGGAAGGCGACCTCGGCCTCGTCGGCGGGGGCGGAGGCGGGGCGCCCCAGGGCGTTGATCCGGTCGTAGCGCACGGTGGCGATGAACTCTCCGCCCACGGTCGCGGCGAGTCCCACCCGGTCCACGAAGTCGTGGTGGGTGAAGCGGTGGACGTCCTTGGCGGAGAGGCGCGGGTAGGGCGCGAAGAAGCGGTAGTACTTGGACTCGTCGGAGACCTGCTCGTAGAAGCTGACCAGCCGGTCGGCGTCGTCGGCGGTGATGGGCCTGATGCGCGCGGTGCCCCCGTCGCGGAGCACCACGTCCGCCTCCCAGTGGTCCGGGTAGGCGTGTTCAGGCTGTTCCGACGCGCTCCGCATGGGGCAAGCGTACGGCCGGGGCAGGACAGTGGCACCGGTCGCGCGGCGAGTGTGTGACATGCAAGGTAGGGAGGGCCGAACGGCCGCCCGCACCGGGGTCGAAGGTCGGTACGAGCATCTCGTCACCCATGAGAGACTGGTCTAGACAACCGCTGAAAGTTGAAGGGCAACCACCATGGCTGAGCGCCGCGTCAACGTCGGCTGGGCCGAGGGCCTGCACGCCCGCCCCGCCTCCATCTTCGTCCGTGCCGCCACGGCTTCCGGCGTCCCCGTGACGATCGCGAAGGCCGACGGCAACCCGGTCAACGCCGCGTCCATGCTCGCGGTGCTCGGCCTGGGTGCCCAGGGCGGCGAGGAGATCGTGCTCGCTTCGGACGCCGACGGCGCCGAGGCCGCGCTCGACCGCCTCGCGAAGCTGGTCGCCGAGGGTCTCGAGGAGCTCCCCGAGACCGTCTGACCCGTCTCCTCCCCGACGACGGATCGCGAAGAAGCCGCGACTGCCGGAATTCCGGCGGACGCGGCTTCTTCTGTTTCGGAATTACGGGAATCAGGGCAGCGGAAACAGCACCCATGAATTCCCCGCCTCTTTGTATACGGCGTGCTCGTTAATTCCGCGGTCCCGCACTGTTTACGGGATGTTGCGGAACCCTCACACGGGTGCGCTGCGCCCGTTTCGGCCGGTGCAGCGGCAGAGAGCGTTCCACGTGCAGGGCGGTCAGGGCGCGCGCCCGCTCGGCGTCCCCGCGCGCGACGGCGTCCACGATGGCACCGTGCTCGGCCCAGGCCTCGACCGGCTGGGCGGGCGGCTCGACCGCGTACATCCAGGCGATCTTGTGGCGCAGCTGGGTGAGGAGCGCGGTGAGCGGCGGGCTGCCGGAGGCCTGGGCGAGCGTCTCGTGGAACCAGGCGCCCAGCGAGCGCAGGTCCTCGCCCTGGCCGCGCCTGGCCCGCTCCTGACCGAGCCTGACCAGGCCGCGCAGCACTTTGAGGTGGGCGTCGGTGCGGCGCTGGGCGGCCCGGGCGGCGCCCAGGGGTTCGAGCAGGGACCGCATGTCGAGCAGGTCGGCCGCCTCCTGCTCGGTGGGCTCGGCGACATGGGCGCCGGCGTGCCGGCGGGTCACCACGAAGCCCTCGGACTCCAGGGTGCGCAGGGCCTCGCGGACCGGGACGCGGGAGACCCCGTAACGGCGGGCGAGCTGCTCCTCGGTCAGCCGGCCGCCCCGCTCGAAGACTCCGGAGACGATGTCGTCCCGGATCGCCGTGCATACCGAGTGCGCGGGAATGCGCATGTCCGACCTCCGCTTTCATTCGCGTTTCATCCGCGCGAAACCCCGTCGAGAGACGCCTGTTCGGCGACTCTATTGCAGGACGCCGGAATTTCCGATGCCGCCCGGTAATACAGGCACAAAAAAGCGGCCCGGCTCGATCGAGCCGGGGCCGCTTCGGAGGCTTCGCGGGATGCGTGCGTCAGACGTTGACGCCGCGGGCCCGGAGGTACGAGATCGGGTTGATGTCCGAGCCGTACTCGGCGCTCGTGCGCGCCTCGAAGTGGAGGTGCGGGCCGGTGGAGTTGCCGGTGGAGCCGGAGATGCCGATCTGGTCGCCGGGGGTGACGTGCTGGCCCACGTAGACGCCGATCGAGGAGAGGTGGCCGTACTGGGTGTACGTGCCGTCGTTCATCCGGATGACGATGTTGTTGCCGTACGCGCCGCCCCAGCCGGCCTCGACGACGGTGCCGGAGCCGACGGAGACGACCTTGCTGCCATAGGCGGCGTGGAAGTCGATGCCGGAGTGGCTGCCGGAGGACCAGAGCGAGCCGCCGGTCTTGTAGCCGGTGGAGACGTACGAGCCTGCGACGGGCAGCTGGAAGGAGTTCAGGCGCTTGCGCTCGGCCTCGCGGGCGGCGCGCTCCTTGGCGGCCCGGATCTCCTTGGCGCGCGCCTCGGCCTTGCGCTTCGCCTCGGCGGCGGCCTTGGCCCGGGCGGCGGCCTCGACGGCCTCCTTCTCCTGGGCGTCGACCTGGGCGTCGACCCGCTCGGTGAGGGACTCCTCGGCGATCACCTGAATCAGGCCGGTGTCCTCGACGGAGGTGTCCTGCGGCTCGGCGGCGAGCGCCGGGGACGCGAGGGTGCCGATGACGCCGGTGGTGGCGAGGGTCGCCACGCCGGCGATGCCCGCGCTGCGGCGCGCCATCCGGCTCGGACCACGATGCTTCCCGGTGGCACGGGTGAACGCCATGTAGTGGCTGATCCTTTCCTTCCCTCTCGCCTACCGGGTTAGCTGACGGGTTCGGAGCAGGAAGGTCTCCTACGGGCCCCTCCGCGCGAAGCGAAGGCGTCCGATTCACCCCAGGGGACTACGTGTGGGTCCCCGGCTCCCCAGGCTCGCGCCTGACGGGGACTCGGCGATGACTGTCCGTTGCCGCGAATGCGGCGTCGTGCAACGGGCGAACAGCCGGATCGACGCTAGGCCGATCTTCTGTCAATCGCCAAACAGACACGCCTGTTTGTAAGACATGCCACAGGGCAGACGATCACACTCTCCAGCAATACGGACAAAGGGGAGGACCCCGACGAACCAGCTCGTCGGGGTCCCGGAAACAGCGTGACGGCGGCTCAATCAGCCCGTCACGACGGTCACTTCGCCGATGCCGAGAGCCCGCACCGGCTCCTCGATCTGCGCCGCGTCGCCGACGAGCACGGTCACGAGCCGGTCCACCGGGAAGGCGTTGACCACGGCCGCGGTCGCCTCCACCGTGCCGGTCTCGGCGAGCCGCGCGTACAACTGCGCCTGGTAGTCGTCCGCCAGGTGCTGCTCGACCTGGTCGGAGAGCGTCCCCGCGACGGAGGCGGCCGTCTCGTACTTCAGCGGCGCCACGCCCACCAGGTTCTGCACGGCCACGTCGCGCTCGGCGTCCGTCAGGCCCCCGGCGGCGAGGGTGCGCAGCACCTTCCACAGGTCGTCAAGTGCCGGACCGGTGTTGGGCGTGTCGACCGATCCGCTGATGGCGAGCATCGACGCGCCGTTGCCCTTGCCGTCGGAGCGCAGCACCTGGCCGAAGGCGCGCACGCCGTACGTGTAGCCCTTCTCCTCGCGCAGGACGCGGTCCAGGCGGGAGGTGAGGGTGCCGCCGAGGCAGTACGTGCCGAGCACCTGGGCCGGCCACACGCGGTCGTGGCGGTCGGCGCCGACGCGGCCGATGAGCAGCTGCGTCTGGACGGCGCCGGGGCGGTCCACGATGACGACCCTTCCGGTGTCGTCGGCCGTGATGGGCGGCATCGGGCGCGACTCGGCCGGCTCGCCCGTCCAGGCGCCCAGGGACTCGGCGAGCACCTTGTCCAGGTCGACGTCGGTGAGGTCGCCGACGACCACCGCGGTCGCCGCGGCGGGCCGGATGTGCGCGTCGTAGAAGGCGCGGACGGCGGCGGCGTCGATCGCGGCGACGGTCTCCTCGGTGCCCTGGCGCGGCCGGGACATGCGGGCGGAGGCCGGGAAGAGCTCCTTGGAGAGCTGCTTGGCGGCACGGCGGGCCGGGTTGGCCGTCTCGTGCGGGATCTCGTCGAGCCGGTTGTTCACCAGGCGCTCGACCTCGGCCTCGGCGAACGCGGGCGCGATCAGGGCCTCGGCGAGCAGGCCGAGCGCCTTGGGCAGCCGGGAGACCGGGACCTCCAGGGAGACCCGTACGCCGGGGTGGTCGGCGTGCGCGTCGAGGGTGGCGCCGCAGCGCTCCAGCTCGGCGGCGAACTCCTCGGCACTGTGCTGGTCGGTGCCCTCGGACAGGGCCCTGGCCATGATCGTGGCGACGCCGTCGAGGCCCTCGGGCTCGGCGTCCAGCGGGGCGTCGAGGAAGATCTCGACGGCCACCACCTGCTGGCCGGGGCGGTGGCAGCGCAGCACGGTCAGACCGTTGTCGAGCGCGCCACGCTCCGGGGCCGGGAAGGCCCAGGGCTTGGCCGTGCCCGGCTGGGGCTGCGGGTGGAAGGTCATGCTCGTCAAAGACGCGGCGGCGTCGGTCACTGGTCCGCTCCCTCTTCCTCGTCGCTGTCGTCGCCGTTGTCCGTGCTCACCGGCTCGTAGACCAGGACGGCACGGTTGTCCGGGCGCAGCTTGGCCTTGGCGACCTCCTGCACCTCCTCGGCGCTGATGTCGAGGACCCGGTGCACGGCGGTCAGCGCGAGCTGCGGGTCGCCGAACAGCACCGCGTACCGGCACAATTCGTCGGCGCGGCCCGCGACCGTGCCGAGCCGGTCCAGCCACTCGCGCTCCAGCTGGGCCTGGGCGCGCTCCATCTCCTCTGCCGTGGGGCCATCGGCGGCGAACCGGGCCAGTTCGTCGTCGACGGCCGACTCGATCTGCGGCACCTCGACGCCGCCGGAGGTCTTCACGTCCAGCCAGCCGAGCGAGGGCGCGCCGGCCAGCCGCAGCAGGCCGAAGCCGGCGGCGACGGCGGTGCGGTCGCGGCGGACCAGGCGGTTGTGCAGGCGGGAGGACTCACCGCCACCGAGGATGGTCAGGGCCAGGTCGGCCGCGTCGCAGGCGCGCGTGCCGTCGTGCGGCAGCCGGTAGGCGGCCATCAGGGCGCGGGCCGGGACCTCCTCCTCGACGACCTCGCGCAGCTGCTCGCCGATGACGTCGGGCAGGGCGCCGTCGCTGGGCTGCGGCTTGCCGTCGTGGGCGGGGATGGAGCCGAAGTACTTCTCGATCCAGGCGAGGGTCTGCTGCGGGTCGATGTCGCCGACGACCGACAGGACGGCGTTGTTCGGCGCGTAGTACGTACGGAAGAAGTTCCGGGCGTCTTCCAGGGTGGCCGCGTCCAGGTCGGCCATGGAGCCGATCGGCGTGTGGTGGTACGGGTGGCCCTCGGGGTACGCGAGGGCGGTGAGGCGCTCGAAGGCGGTGCCGTAGGGCACGTTGTCGTAGCGCTGGCGGCGCTCGTTCTTGACGACGTCCCGCTGGTTCTCCATGGACTCGTCGTCCAGGGCCGCGAGCAGCGAGCCCATGCGGTCGGCCTCCAGCCAGAGCGCGAGCTCGAGCTGGTGGGCCGGCATGGTCTCGAAGTAGTTGGTGCGCTCGAAGCTCGTGGTGCCGTTGAGCGAGCCGCCGGCGCCCTGCACCAGCTCGAAGTGACCGTTGCCGTGGACCTGCTTCGAACCCTGGAACATCAGGTGCTCGAAGAGGTGGGCGAGACCCGTGCGGCCCCGGACCTCGTGGCGCGAGCCGACGTCGTACCAGAGGCAGACCGCGGCGACCGGGGTCAGGTGGTCCTCGGAGAGCACCACGCGCAGGCCGTTGGCCAGCCGGTGCTCGGTCGCTGTCAGGCCGCCGGAGCCGGCCTCGGCCGTGGCCGTGTGACCCATGGGCATGTACGTCCCTTCGATCGCGATATGGAAAAGTCCTGCCACTGTATGCAAGCGCGCCGACACCTGGCGAAGTTCCCGTACCTTCGCCACGTCCCTCTTCCGGGTCGTGATCGCCGTGCGCGGGGGCCGCGGCGGCCGTCAGGCCCGGGTCGCGGTCCGTCTTGTCAGTGGGACGGTCCACAATGGTCCGCGTCAGATCAACCTTGTTGGTGAAGGAGCCGCAGCCGCGATGGCCCGCCGCAGCACGAAGACACCGCCGCCGGACGACGCGTTCGAGGAGCGAATCCTCGACATCGACGTGGTCGACGAGATGCAGGGCTCCTTCCTCGAGTACGCGTACTCGGTGATCTACTCCCGCGCGCTGCCCGACGCGCGTGACGGCATGAAGCCCGTGCAGCGGCGCATCGTCTACCAGATGGGCGAGATGGGTCTGCGCCCCGACCGCGGATTCGTCAAGTGCGCCCGCGTCGTCGGCGAGGTCATGGGCAAGCTGCACCCGCACGGCGACGCGTCGATCTACGACGCGATGGTCCGCATGGCGCAGCCCTTCTCCATGCGCCTCCCGCTGGTCGACGGCCACGGCAACTTCGGCTCGCTCGGCAACGACGACCCGCCGGCCGCCATGCGGTACACGGAGTCGCGGATGGCCCCGGCCGCGCTGATGATGACGGAGTCCATCGACGAGGACACCGTCGACTTCGCGCCGAACTACGACGGCCAGGAGCGGGAGCCGGTCGCGCTCCCCGCCGCGTATCCGAACCTGCTGGTCAACGGCGCCTCCGGCATCGCGGTCGGCATGGCGACCAACATGCCCCCGCACAACCTGGGCGAGGTCGTCGCGGCCGCCCGCCACCTGATCCGCCACCCCAACGCGGACCTGGAGGCGCTGATGCGCTTCGTGCCGGGTCCCGACCTGCCCACGGGCGGCCGGATCGTCGGCCTGTCCGGCATCAAGGACGCCTACGAGACGGGCCGCGGCACCTTCAAGATCCGCGCGACGGCGACCGTGGAGAACGTGACGGCGCGCCGCAAGGGCATCGTCGTCACCGAACTGCCCTTCACCGTCGGCCCGGAGAAGGTGATCTCCAAGATCAAGGACCTGGTCGGCTCCAAGCGGCTCCAGGGCATCGCGGACGTCAAGGACCTCACCGACCGCAACCACGGCCTGCGCCTGGTCATCGAGGTGAAGAACGGCTTCGTGCCGGAGGCGGTCCTGGAGCAGCTGTACAAGCTGACCCCCATGGAGGAGTCCTTCGGCATCAACAACGTGGCCCTGGTCGACGGCCAGCCGCTGACGCTGGGCCTCAAGGAGCTCCTCGAGGTCTACCTCGACCACCGGTTCGACGTGGTCCGGCGCCGCTCGGAGTTCCGTCGCGGCAAGAAGCGCGACCGGCTGCACCTGGTCGAGGGCCTGCTCGTCGCGCTCCTCGACATCGACGAGGTCATCCGGCTGATCCGCGAGAGCGAGAACTCGGCACAGGCCAAGGAGCGCCTGATGGAGCGCTTCTCGCTGAGCGAGATCCAGACCCAGTACATCCTGGACACCCCGCTGCGCCGGCTCACCAAGTTCGACCGGATCGAGCTGGAGACCGAGCGCGACCGGCTCACCGGCGAGATCGACGAGCTGACCGGGATCCTGGACTCCGACTCCGAGCTGCGCAAGCTGGTCTCGGCGGAACTGGCGGCGGTGGCGAAGAAGTTCGCCACCGACCGGCGCACGGTCCTGCTGGAGTCGGCGGGCGCCCCGGTCGCCGCGGCCGCCCTGGAGGTCGCCGACGACCCGTGCCGCGTGCTGCTCTCGTCGACCGGCCTGCTGGCCCGTACGGTGACCGAGCAGCTCCCGCCGGCCGAGGACGGCAAGCGGGCCAAGCACGACGTGATCGTCTCGGCGGTCGCGGCGACCCAGCGCGGTGACGTCGGCGTGGTGACCTCGGCCGGCCGGCTGCTGCGGCTTTCGGTGATCGACCTGCCGCAGCTCCCCGACACCGCGAGCATGCCCACCCTGGCGGGCGGCGCGCCGCTCGCCGAGTTCGTGTCCCTGGAGGCGGACGAGACGGTGGTCTGTCTGACCACGCTCGAAGAGGCCTCGCCAGGGCTGGCCCTCGGCACGCTGCAGGGTGTGGTCAAGCGCGTGGTGCCGGACTATCCGGCGAACAAGGACGAGCTGGAGGTCATCGCCCTCAAGGACGGCGACCGGATCGTCGGCGGCACGGAGCTGCGTACGGGCGAGGAAGACCTGGTCTTCATCACCTCCGACGCGCAGCTGCTGCGCTACCCGGCCTCCCAGGTGCGGCCGCAGGGCCGGGCCGCGGGCGGCATGGCGGGCATCAAGCTCGCCGCGGGCGCCGAGGTCATCTCGTTCACCGCGGTGGACCCGGCGGCGGACGCGGTGGTGTTCACGGTGGCCGGCTCCACGGGCACGCTGGACGACTCGACCGGTACGTCCGTGAAGCTGACCCCGTTCGACCAGTACCCGCGCAAGGGCCGCGCGACGGGCGGTGTGCGCTGCCAGCGCTTCCTGAAGGGCGAGGACGTGCTCGTCCTGGCCTGGGCGGGTGCCGCCCCGGCCCGGGCGGCGCAGAAGAACGGCATGCCGGCCCAGCTCCCCGAGCTCGACCCGCGCCGCGACGGCTCGGGCACGCCGCCGGCGGGGCCGGTGGAGGTGCTGGCCGGTCCGCTCGGCTAGGACCCGACGCGTACGAACACGCCCCCTGTCCTTTCAGTACAGGGGGCGTGTTCGTGTCGGGGGTGATCTGACGCCCGCGAGACGATGAGAGCCGAGGGTTGCAACGCACTCGATGGGGGCATTCGTCGGATCGCCCCTCCCCATGCCGGGTACGACGAGCCGGGAATTCCGGCAGTCACCTGACCCGCCGGACGATGCCTATGCTGCGGGGCCCGGCTCGTCCTCGCTGCCGGGCACGTAGCGCAGGACGCCCCACATGCTCTGCTCGTCCGGGGTGTCCTGCGGCCCGTCCTGCTCGCACGACGCGAGCTCCTTGCGCAGGGCGGCGGCGTCGACGCCGGTGCCGATGAGCACCAACTGAGTCAGCCGCTCCTCGCCCGCGGGCCACGGCTCGGGCCGGAAGCGCAGGAAGCGGCCGACCGCGTGGACGGAGTAGCGGTTGGCCGGGTCGGCGGCGCCGAAGTCGACGAAGCCCTTGAGGCGGTAGAGGCCCTCGGGGCGGGAGTCCAGGAAGCCCATGAGCCGGCGGGGGTGCAGCGGGACCGCCGTGCTCAGGGAGACGGTGTCGTAGCCGGCGTGCGGGTGCGCGTGCTGGTCGTCGTCCCCGTAGAGGAAGTCCTCGATGGACATCTGGCCGGCGATCTCGCCGTCCGGCACGACCCGGTCGAAGAGCAGCTCCGGGTCGATCCGCCCGTGTGCGGCCTCGATCACCGCCGCCCGCGGGGCGAGCCCGGCGACCTCGTCCCGTACGGTACGGAGCTCCTCCGGCGCCACCCGGTCGGCCTTGTTGACCACGACCAGGTCGGCGGCGGCGAGGTGCCGGTCGGTCTCCGGGTGCCGGGCGCGGGTGCCCGCGAACTCGGCGGCGTCGACCACCTCGACCAGACCGCCGTACACGATCCGCTCGTTGTCGCTGGCCAGCACCATGCGGACCAGCTCCTGGGGCTCGGCGAGGCCGCTGGCCTCGATGACGATCACGTCGAGGCGGACCTCGGGGCGGGTCAGCACCTCCAGGTAGGTGTCGAGCTCGCCGGCGTCCACCGCGCAGCACAGGCAGCCGTTACCGAGGGAGACCGTGGAGCCGACCTGTCCGGCGACGGTCATGGCGTCGATGCCGATGTCGCCGAAGTCGTTGACCATGACCCCGATCCGCGTCCCGCGCGCACTGCGCAGCAGGTGGTTGAGCAGGGTGGTCTTCCCCGCCCCGAGAAACCCGGCCAGGACGACGACGGGGATCTGCTGCGTGGTCAAGGGTCCTGCCTCCGGGCCATCGGTCTGCTGCGACTTCGAAGCCCCCAGGATAGGCAGGCCCCGGCCGGGATCCGGGCGACGGCACTGCCGGGCGACGGCGTCAGGGCCGAGGCGCTTCGCCTCGGCGGGCGACCGGGCGACGGCATTGCCGCTGGACGGCGGCCGGGCGACGGCATTGCCGCTGGACGGCGGCCCGTGGAAGGCGCCGCGCCTCGGCGGCGTCGGGCGGCGGCATTTCCGGTCGGGGGCGTCGTCCCCGTACCGTTTCCGCCATGAGCCCCGCATCCACCCCCTCCGCGCGGCCTCCCGTCCGCCGGCGCAGGTTCGGGTGGCCGCAGCGGGTGTTCTCGCAGGTGCTGCTGATGCAGCTGGCCGTCGCGACCGGCGTGACGGTGCTGGCCACGGGGCTCTTCCTCGCCCCGCTCAGCGCCCAGCTCGACGACCAGGCGATGCGTCGCGCCCTCGCGATCGCCCACACCACGGGCTCCCCGCGGGTCGCCGCCGACCTGGTGTCCACGCCGCCCTCGGCACAGGGGCCCGTCCAGGCGGAGGCGGAGCGGATCCGGCACACCACGGGCGCCGAGTACGTCGTGGTCATGGACACGCGCGGAGTGCGCTGGTCCCACACCGACCCCGCCCAGATCGGCCGGGTCGTCTCCACCGACCCGAGCGACGCCCTCGCGGGCCGCGAGGTGATGGAGATCGACAGCGGCACCCTGGGCCGCTCGGCGCGCGGCAAGGTCCCGCTGCGGGACGGGAGCGGCGCGATCGTCGGCGCCGTGTCCGTCGGCATCGAGTACGACAGCGTCCGCGACCGGCTCGTGGCCGCGATCCCGGGCCTGCTCAGGTACGCCGGCGGCGCGCTGGCGGCTGGCGCGCTGGCCGCCTACCTGATCTCCCGCCGGCTACAGCGGCAGACCCACGACCTGGCCTTCTCCGACATCTCGGCGCTGCTCGCCGAGCGCGAGGCGATGCTGCACGGCATCCGCGAGGGCGTCGTGGCGCTCGACCGCACCGGCCGGATCCGGCTGATGAACGACGAGGCCCAACGGCTTCTCGGGCTCGGCCCCGATGCCACCGGACGCCCGCTCGACGAGGTCCTCGGCACCGGCCGTACGGCGGACGTGCTCGCGGGCCGCGCGACCGGCGAGGACCTGGTCACCGTACGCGGCAACCGGGTGCTGATCGCCAACCGGATGCCCACCGACGACGGCGGCGCCGTCGCCACCCTGCGCGACCGCACCGAGCTGGAGCGGCTCGGCCGCGAGCTGGACTCGACGCGCGGTCTGATCGACGCGCTGCGCGCCCAGGACCACGAGCACGCCAACCGGCTGCACACCCTGCTCGGCCTGCTCGAACTGGAGATGTACGAGGAGGCGGCCGAGTTCGTCACCGAGGTGGTCGGGGTGCACCGCGCGACCGCCGAGCAGGTCACCGAGAAGGTCCGCGACCCGCTCCTCGCCGCGCTGCTCGTCGGCAAGGCCACCGTCGCCGCCGAGCGGGGCGTCTCGCTGCGCATCGCCCCCGGCTCGCTGCTCCCGGACCGGCTCGTCGACCCGCGCGAGCTGGTCACGGTCGTCGGCAACCTGGTCGACAACGCCCTGGACGCCGCCTCCGGCACCGCTCCCGCCCGCGTGGAGGTGGCGCTGCGGACCGAGGGCCGTACGGTCGTCCTGCGGGTCGCCGACAGCGGACCCGGTGTCCCCGAAGCGCGCCGCGAACTGATCTTCACCGAGGGCTGGACCACCAAGGAGCCCCCGGCGCACGGCAAACGGGGGCTCGGGCTCGCCCTGGTGCGCCGGCTCGCGGAGCGCCGGGGTGGCAGCGCCCGGGTCGGCACGTCCGCGGACGGCGGCGCCGAGTTCACCGTCGTCCTGCCGGAGGCGCTGAGCGAGCCCCTGCGCGAGGCGGAGGGGGAACTCGCGCCGGTCTCCCCCGAGGTGGACCGGTGATCGGGGTCCTGGTCGTCGACGACGACCCGCACGTGGCGCGGATCAACGCCGCGTACGTGGCCAAGGTCCCCGGCTTCACGGTGGTCGCCGTCGCCCACTCGGCGGGCGAGGCCCTGGCCCGGCTCGCGGAACTCGCCGAGGCGGACACCCCGGTGGATCTGATCCTGCTCGACCACTACCTCCCGGACGGCAACGGACTCGCCGTCGTACGCGAGCTGCGCGCCCTCGGCCGGCAGAGCGACGTGATCATGGTGACGGCGGCCCGTGACGTGGCGACCGTCCAGGCCGCCATGCGGCACGGGGCGCTGCAGTACCTGGTCAAGCCGTTCACCTTCGCCGGACTGCGCGGCAAGCTGGAGGCGTACGCGGCGCTGCGGAGGACCCTCGACGGCGGCGGGGAGGCGGAGCAGGCGGAGGTCGACCGGATCTTCGCGGCGCTCTCCGCGGGCGCGGTCGCCCCCGAGCTGCCGAAGGGCCACTCCCCCACGACGGCCGAGCTGGTGCGGCAGGTGCTGCTCGCCGCGGACGGGGCGCTGTCGGCGCAGGAGATCGCCGAGCGGGCCGGGGTGAGCCGGCAGACCGCGCAGCGCTATCTCAAGCTCTTGGAGCGCACCGGCCGGGTACGGCTCTCGCTCAAGTACGGCGAGACGGGCCGCCCCGAGCACCGGTACGTGTGGACCACGTCGGCCTCGCGCTGAGCCCCTCCCTGATGCCGGGTCTCAGGCGGCCGCCCCGGGCCGAGCCCACTCCAATCCCAGGTCTCAGCCGGCCGCCCGGGCCGAGCCCGCTCCAATCCCGGGTCTCGGACGCCCGCCCCGGGCCGGGCCCTCGCCTGTCCCAGATCTCAGGCGGCGCCGGCGCCCGTGAGCGCGCGCACCTCCGTCTCGGCGTGCCGGGCCTCGTCCGGTGGTTCGGGTGAGGTGACGGTGCCGAGCCAGCCCGCGAGGAAGCCCAGCGGGATGGAGACCAGGCCGGGGTTCTGCAGCGGGAAGAGCTGGAGGTCGACACCGGGGAACAGGGACTCCGGGCTGCCGGAGACCACCGGCGAGACGACCACGAGCAGGACCGCGGGGACGAGCCCTCCGTACACCGACCAGACCGCGCCCCGGGTGGTGAACCGCCGCCAGAACAGCGAGTAGAGCAGCACCGGGAGGTTCGCGGAGGCGGCGACGGCGAAGGCCAGGCCGACGAGGAAGGCCACGTTGAGGTCCCGGGCGAGCAGGCCGAGGCCGATCGCGGCCACTCCGATCCCGGCGGCGGCGAGCCGGGCGACCGTCACCTCGCTGTACTGCCTGGCGTGGCGGCGGCGCAGCGAGGCGTAGAGGTCGTGGGCGACGGACGCGGAGGAGGCGAGCGTGATCCCGGCGACGACGGCGAGGATGGTCGCGAAGGCGACGGCGGCGACGACCGCGAACAGGACGGTGCCGCCGGTGGATCCGGCGCCGCCGCCGAGGTCGAGGGCGAGGAGCGGGACGGCGGTGTTGCCGGCGCTGTTGGAGGCGCGGACGGCGTCGGGGCCGACCAGGGCCGCCGCGCCGAAGCCGAGGACGATCGTCATCAGGTAGAAGCTGCCGATGAGGCCGATGGACCAGACGACGGAGCGGCGGGCAGCCCGCGCGGTGGGCACGGTGTAGAAGCGGGACAGGATGTGCGGCAGTCCCGCGGTGCCGAGGACGAGGGCGAGGCCGAGGCTGACGAAGTCGACCCGGGCGGTCCAGTCGCCGCCGTAGCGCAGTCCTGGGGCGAGGAAGTCCCGGCCGTGGCCGCTGCGTTCGGCGGCGGCGGTGAGCAGCTGGTCGAAGTCGCCGTGGAAGCGCAGCAGGACGAGCACGGTGAGGGTGATCGTGCCGGCCATGAGGAGGACGGCCTTGACGATCTGGATCCAGGTGGTGGCGCGCATGCCGCCGAGCGACACGTAGACGACCATGAGCGCGCCGACACCGACCACGGTCCAGGAGCGGGCGGCCTCGCTGGTGCCGCCGAGGAGGAGGGCGACGAGGCTTCCGGCGCCGACCATCTGGGCGACGAGGTAGAGGACGGAGACGGTGACGGAGGAGGTTCCGGCGGCGATGCGGACCGGGCGCTCGGCCATCCGGGAGGCGACGACGTCGGCGAGGGTGAAGCGGCCGCAGTTGCGGACCAGTTCGGCGACGAGGAGCAGCACCACCAGCCAGGCGACGAGGAAGCCGACGGAGTAGAGCATGCCGTCGTAGCCGAAGAGCGCGATGAGGCCGGAGATGCCGAGGAAGGACGCGGCCGACATGTAGTCGCCGGCGATGGCGAAACCGTTCTCCATCGGCGAGAAGAGCCGGCCTCCGGCGTAGAACTCCTCAGCCGAGCCCTGCCGGTTGCGGCTCACCCAGGTGGTGATCGCGAGGGTGACCGCGATGAACGCGCTGAACAGCAGCAGGGCGAGGGTCTGGTGGTCGTCGCTCACCGTGCCACCCCCCGGGTCAGCTCCTGGGTGTCCCAGCGCAGTTCGAGCGCGGCCCGGTCCCGGCGCAGCCGCGCGTGCCGGGCGTAGGCCCAGGTGAGCAGGAAGGTGGTGGCGAACTGGCCGAGTCCGGCGACCATCGCCACGTTCACCGCTCCGGCGACCGGGTGGGCCATGAGGCCGGGGACGGCGGTCGCGGCGACGACGTAGGCGAGGTACCAGGCCAGGAAGGCGAGGGTGGCCGGGAAGGCGAAGCGGCGATAGCGGCTGCGCACCTCCTGGAAGGCGGGGCTGCGCTGGACTTCCAGATAGACGTCCGCCGCGCTGTGGGCCTGCTGTCGGGGGATGGCCCCGAGCGGTTCCGTGGCGGGTGCTCCGGTCGCGTCGTGCTCGCCCCAGCCGGCGGCCAGCGCGTCGTACCAGGGGTCGTCGATCCGTACCGCTTCGGGGTCGCGCCCTTCCTGATTCTCCACCGGTGAACTCTCCTTGTCAGCGAACCGTTTCGGCCGCGTGCCCAAGGATGGACAGAGCGGGAAGATCCCGGACTCTTCTCCCGCCCCTCTTCACCCCATTAGGTGATGGATCCCCTGATACGCCTGACCGGCCCGTCCGATAGACATATCGGACGGGCCGGACGAATAGGCGCCTTGGCGCTTGGCGCTGGCCGCTGGGCGCTGGGCGCTGGGCGGCTAAGTGGCCTGGCGACTAGGCGTCGATGCGCGAGCGGTCGAGAGTCGCCGCCGAGCTGGTGATGAACTCCTTGCGGGGGGCCACCTCGTTGCCCATGAGCAGGTCGAAGACCTGCTCGGCCGCTTCCAGGTCGCCGATGTTGATCCGGCGCAGGGTGCGGTGGCGCGGGTCCATGGTGGTCTCCGCCAGCTGGTCGGCGTCCATCTCGCCGAGGCCCTTGTAGCGCTGGATGGAGTCCTTACAACGGACGCCCTTGCGCTGGAACTCGAGCAGGGTCTGGCGCAGCTCGCTGTCCGAATACGTGTAGACGTATTTGTCCTGGCCCTTCTTGGGCTGGACGAGCTCGATGCGGTGCAGCGGCGGCACGGCGGCGAAGACGCGCCCCTGCTCGACCATGGGCCGCATGTAGCGCTGGAACAGGGTCAGCAGCAGCGTGCGGATGTGGGAGCCGTCGACGTCGGCGTCGGTCATCATGATGACCTTGCCGTAGCGGGCGGCGTCGATGTCGAAGGTGCGGCCCGAGCCCGCTCCTATGACCTGGATGATCGCTCCGCACTCGGCGTTCTTGAGCATGTCCGAGACCGAGGACTTCTGGACGTTGAGGATCTTGCCGCGGATCGGGAGAAGCGCCTGGAACTCGCTGTTGCGGGCGAGCTTGGCCGTGCCGAGGGCGGAGTCTCCCTCGACGATGAAGAGCTCGCTGCGCTCGACGTCGTCGCTGCGGCAGTCGGCGAGCTTGGCGGGCAGCGAGGAGGACTCCAGGGCGGTCTTCCTGCGCTGCGCCTCCTTGTGCTGGCGGGCCGCGATCCGGGTACGGGCGGCGGCGACGGCCTTCTCCAGGACGGCGCGGGCCTGCGCCTTGGCGTCGCGCTTGGTGGAGGTCAGGAAGGCCTTGAGCTCCTTGGCGACCACGTTGGCGACGATCCGGCGGGCCGCGGAGGTGCCGAGCACCTCCTTGGTCTGGCCCTCGAACTGCGGCTCGGCGAGGCGGACCGTGACGACGGCGGTGAGACCTTCGAGGGCGTCGTCCTTGACGATGTCGTCCTCGGCGACGCGCAGCAGCTTGGCGGAGCGCAGCACCTCGTTGACCGTCTTGGTGATCGCCTGCTCGAAGCCGGAGACGTGGGTGCCGCCCTTGGGGGTGGCGATGATGTTCACGAAGGACTTGACCGTGGCGTCGTAACCGGTGCCCCAGCGCAGGGCGACGTCGACGCCCAGCTCGCGGGTGACCTCGGTCGGGGTCATGTGGCCGCGGTCGTCGAGAACCGGGACGGTCTCCTTGAAGGAGCCCTGCCCGGTGAGGCGGAGCACGTCGCAGACGGCCTTGTCCTGGGCGAGGAACTCGCAGAACTCGCTGATGCCGCCGTCGAAGCGGAACGTCTCCTCGCTCTTGCCGACCCCCGCCAGGTCGCGCTCGTCGCGCACGAGGATGGTGAGGCCGGGGACGAGGAAGGCGGTCTGCCGGGCGCGCTGGTGCAGCGTGTCCAGGGAGAGCTTGGCGTCCTTGAGGAAGATCTGGCGGTCGGCCCAGTAGCGCACGCGGGTGCCGGTGCGGTTCTTGGGGACGCGCTTGCCCTTGAGGAGGCCGCCCTCGGGGTCGAAGGGGCTGTCGGGGCCCTGCTCGGTGAAGATGCCCGGGACGCCGCGGCGGAAGCTGATCGCGTGCGTGGCGCCGCCCCGGTCGACCTCGACGTCGAGGCGGGCGGAGAGGGCGTTCACCACGGAGGCGCCCACGCCGTGCAGACCGCCGGAGGCGGCGTACGAGCCGCCGCCGAACTTTCCGCCGGCGTGCAGCTTGGTCATGACGACCTCGACGCCGGAGAGTCCGGTCTTGGGCTCGACGTCGACGGGGATGCCGCGGCCGTTGTCGCGGACCTCGACGGAGCCGTCCTCGTGGAGGATGACCTCGATGTTGTCGCAGTAGCCGCCGAGGGCCTCGTCGACGGAGTTGTCGATGATCTCCCAGAGGCAGTGCATCAGGCCGCGGCTGTCGGTCGACCCGATGTACATACCGGGTCGCTTGCGGACGGCTTCGAGCCCCTCGAGGACGAGCAGGTGCCGCGCGGTGTAGTTGGAAGCGTCACGGTCTGCGGTCAGCAGCGCACTGGACGGCACGGACGTTTCGGCGGTCACGCGGTTCGCTCCTCGCTGAATTTGAAATCTGGCCCGGTGGGGTAAGGCCCGGCGTCGGTCACCGGTCAGAGGGTACCGATGCCTGGTAGAGCGGTTGTCACGCCACCCTCCTGATTCCTCATGCTAGTCCAGGGTCGTATGGATGTTCGATCCCTCGATGGGGTGACGCGAACATCACGTTCCCTTCCAGGCATGAACCAATTAGGCTCCGGGCACGTCCTCATGAACAACCGGCTACCCGCCGGGAGGACGCCACCACACACAGCAATGCGAAACCCGTAGAGCGAAGCAATACGGCTCATTCGCCGCCAACCGGCAGCAGACAGCCACCTTGGGAAAAGTTTCGAGGAAAAGCCACGAGCGGGAACGTTTTCGGCCTGGTTGGATGTTGACCCTGGTACGACAGCTCGTCGAGCTAGAGAAGAGGCGACGTGACTACTGTTCTGACCCCCGCGAGCCCCCTGACGGCCGCTGACCGCTGCGACCGCTGCGGCGCACAGGCATACATGCGTGTCGTCCTGACAAGCGGCGGTGACTTGCTCTTCTGCGCCCACCACGGGCGTAAGTTCGAGCCGGAACTCAAGAAGATCGCCGCAGAGATACAGGACGAGACGGACCGGCTCAGCGCTACGCCGGTCCCCGCAGCGGACGAGTGACGCTGACGCCTCGCATCCACGACGAGCCAGGAGCCGGTTCCTGACGACCGGCCGACGGGCGGCCACCCCCCGCAAGGGAGTGGCCGCCCGTTCTCACACCGTCACCGGTTCATGACGCCGGGTCATGGGACCCGTCGGTGACGCGGGTTCAGAAATGCTGCTGCAGCACCGTGGAGACCCGGGTGTAGACCCCGGGGTTCTCCGGCTGACCGCAGCCGCTCCCCCACGACACCAGGCCGATCAGCCGGCCCTTCGCCACCAGCGGCCCTCCGCTGTCCCCCTGGCAGGCGTCCCTGCCCCCGCCGGGGTCTCCCGCGCAGAGCATGGTGTCGCCGCGGTACGCGGCCCCGAAGCCGCCCGGGTAGGCCCGCTCGCACGCCCCGTCCGGCAGCACCTGGACGCGCGCCGAGCGCAGCGACATCGCGTACGTACCGCTGCCGGTCGTGTCGCCCCAGCCGTACACGTCCGCCGCCGTCCCCGGGTCGAGCACCGGGTCCTCCGGTGCGGCCACCGGGATCACGTACGACGTCGGCAGCGCCTTCTCCAGTGTGAGAACGGCCAGATCGCCGGAGTTGGTCGACGGGTCGTACGCCGGATTGATCCGGCTGTCGGTGATCCGCACCTCCTGCCCGCCCTGCCCGCGCAGCGCGCTGCGCCCCGCGATCACCTTGAAGTCGGGCAGCTGCCAGGGTTCGCCGCCCAGCACCTCACGGCCCAGGCAGTGGGCCGCGGTGAGGACCTTGGCGGGCGCGACGAGCACCCCTCCGCAGAACTGGCCCGCCCGCGTACCTCCGAACCGGTCACGGCTGGAGAGCGCGACGACCCACGGCGCGTCCGTGATCGTGGTCGACTGCCCGCCGACCACGACGCTGTCGGCGGCCGCGGGAGCGGCGGCGGCGAGCGGCGGGGCCGCCGCCGCGATCAGGCCCAGGGCACCGGTCAATGCTCGGGCGATGGGACGACGCATGAAGCCTCCTGACTCTCCGGTGATGTCGGTTCACCCAGCGTCGTCCACACCCGCCTCGACTGCACCCGCGGGCACGCCGAAGGGCCCGGCTCCCCCGCTCGGGGAATCGGGCCCTTCGTGCGTCGTGCGCTGCCTCGGCGGGGATCAGTCGAGGTAGTCGCGCAGCACCTGCGAACGCGACGGGTGACGCAGCTTCGACATCGTCTTCGACTCGATCTGACGGATGCGCTCACGCGTCACGCCGTAGACCTTGCCGATCTCGTCGAGGGTCTTCGGCTGACCGTCGGTGAGACCGAAGCGCATGGAGACGACGCCCGCCTCACGCTCGGAGAGCGTGTCGAGGACCGAGTGCAGCTGCTCCTGCAGAAGCGTGAAGCTGACCGCGTCGGCCGGGACGACCGCCTCGGAGTCCTCGATGAGGTCACCGAACTCGCTGTCGCCGTCCTCGCCCAGCGGGGTGTGCAGTGAGATCGGCTCACGACCGTACTTCTGGACCTCGATGACCTTCTCCGGGGTCATGTCGAGCTCCTTGGCCAGCTCCTCCGGGGTGGGCTCGCGGCCCAGGTCCTGGAGCATCTGGCGCTGCACACGGGCGAGCTTGTTGATGACCTCGACCATGTGCACCGGGATACGGATGGTGCGGGCCTGGTCGGCCATGGCGCGGGTGATCGCCTGACGGATCCACCAGGTGGCGTACGTGGAGAACTTGTAGCCCTTGGTGTAGTCGAACTTCTCGACGGCACGGATCAGACCCAGGTTGCCCTCCTGGATCAGGTCCAGGAAGAGCATGCCGCGGCCGGTGTAGCGCTTGGCCAGCGAGACCACCAGACGGAGGTTGGCCTCCAGGAGGTGGTTCTTGGCGCGGCGGCCGTCCTCGGCGATGATCTCCAGCTCGCGCTTGAGCTTGGGGGCCAGCTTGTCGGAGTTCGCCAGCTTGTCCTCGGCGAACAGACCGGCCTCGATGCGCTTGGCGAGCTCGACCTCCTGCTCGGCGTTGAGCAGCGGGACCTTGCCGATCTGCTTGAGGTAGTCCTTCACCGGGTCCGCGGTGGCACCGGCGACGGCGACCTGCTGAGCCGGCGCGTCGTCCTCGTCCTCGTCGGACAGGACGAAGCCCTTGCTCTCGCCCTCGGCCTCTTCCTCTTCCTTGCCGGGCGCGACGTCCTCGAGCAGCTCCTCGCCCTCGAGCAGCTCTTCGTCGTCCTTCTTGCCCGCGGTCTTCTTCGCGGCCGTCTTCTTGGCGGTGGCCTTCTTGGCCACCGTCTTCTTGGCCACGGTCTTCTTGGCGGCGGTCTTCTTGGCCGGCGCGCCGGCCTCCTCGGCCGGGTCCGCGCTCTCGGCCGCCGGGGCCGCGGTGGCGGCCGAGACGGTCTTCGTCACGGTCGCCCTGGCGGTGACGGTCTTGGTGGCGGTGCGCTTGGCCGGGCTCTTCGCTGCGACGCTCTTGCGGGCGCGCTTCGGCGACTCCGCTGCACTGACCATCAGCGTCACACCCTCTTCCTCGAGGATCTGATTGAGGCTGCGCAGAACATTCTTCCACTGGGTTGGCGGAATCTGGTCAGCCTCGAAGGCCCGACGCACGTCATCGCCGGCAATCTGCCCATCAGCCTTTCCCCGCTCGATGAGCGCCATCACAGACTCGGACTCGGCGATCTCCGGCGGGAGCGTACGGGATGTGCTGGCCGACACGAACAACCTCTCGGAACGATGGAAAACGGCTTCCGGCCCCGCCCTGGATCGGGCCGGAGCCGACGACCGTCGGCCGGAAATGTGCCGACGGCGCGGGCTGGACCGGGGAACTGCACAGCGCCCTGAGCGGCTGCTGTATTCCTTCCTCGGCTGTCACCTCTTAGGTCATCGCGCGGCTTCGAGGAGTGTTACGCCCAATCCGCGTGGCCCGAGTCACACCGCATCTACGATGAATCCGCCATCAACGGTAACAATACGACCCGATCGGACCGCCAGACCCTGGCGCAGCCGGGGACGGCAGGCCGCCCCCGGGCTCCGCTCGGGTCCGGCGGCCCGCGGTGCGGGCGTCTCGGCGCTCCTGGGCACGGCGCCACGGCTCTCGGGTCAGTGCTCGCGGGGAGCCGGCACGACACGCTCCACCTCGGGGTGGACGGTCAGCAGCTGGCGCATGGCCGTCTCGGCCGCGTGGGCGTCACCGGCGGCGAGCGCGTCGACGATCCGGGCGTGGTGCGCGAGACAGGCCTCGCCGGGCCGGTCGCAGCCGATCGGGGAGGCGCCGGAGACCTGGAGCGCGGCGGCGACGATGCCGGAGAGGTGCTCCAGCATGCGGTTGCCCGCGAGCTGGATGAGCAGGGCGTGGAACTCGGCGTCGGCGCGGGAGAAGGTGATGCCGTCACCCTGGGCGTAGGCGTGCCCCATGATCTCGACCATGTCGGCGAGGCGCTGCTGGACGTCCTCGCGGCCGTGCCCGGCCGCGAGCCGGGCGGCGAGGGGCTCGATGGTCCAGCGGAGCTCGTTGAGCTCGCGGCGCTGGTCGTCGCGCTGCGGGCCGAAGGCGCGCCACTCGATGATGTCGGGGTCGAGGAGGTTCCAGTCACTGACCGGACGGACCCGGGTACCCACGTTGGGGCGGGCGCTGACCAGGCCCTTGGCCTCCAGTACGCGCAGCGACTCGCGGACGACGGTGCGTGAGACCTCGAAGCGCTGGCCGATCTCCTCGGGGACGAGGGGGCGGTCGGCGCCGAGGTCGCCCGAGACGATCATCTGGCCGAGCTGCTGGACGAGCTGTCCGTGGAGGCCGCGACCGCGGTTGCCGGCGGTCCTGCGGCCGACCCGGCCGAGGTCGGCCTCCGCGCCCTCCCAGGCGGGCGGGCCGACGCGGTCGGCGCCTGGCGCCTCCGCGTAGGGGTAGCGATCGAGATCGCCCGGGGCGCCGAGGCCGGAGTCGACGGGGCGGGCGGCGGTCATCATCGTGTGCGCAAGGGTACTCACGCATCCTTTGTCGGCGTGGCCCTCGTGACCCTTGAGGTCTTTGGTGAAAAGCACACGAAAGGGTGATCGGCACCCCCTACACAATTGACGATTAATCGGACATAAAGCGCGACTTTCAAGAGAGTTGAGGACTAACCGGAACCTTTCGGTCCGAATATGATCACCAACGAGCCCTGCCGCGAAGGCCGGTGAGCACATAGGCGCAGAGCAGGATCGTCAACGTCAGCGCGAGGGCCACCCCCACGGGCTGCCCGACCACCCTCAGCGCCCCCAGGAGCCAGCGGTCGACGGCCGACGACCACTCGACGCTCGCGAAGGCGCGAAGCCGGGCCGGGAGTCCGGCGACGGACCGCCCCGGCATCGCCACGAGCACCCTCTGCAGTGGCGGGGCGAAGATCACCGGTACGGCGAGGACCGCGGCGACTCCGGGGGCGGCGGCCCGGAAGACACCGGCCCCGAGCACGCCTGCCCATGAACATCCGATCACGAGGCCGAACCAACTCGCACAGAGCGTGGGCCAGTTGTCGGGCACGGGGATCAACTCGCCGCCGTAGACCACCCGCAGGGCCTCCAGGTCGACCGCCACGACCAGGACCCCCAGGGCCGCCCCGACGGCCGCCGCGACCGCCAGCTTCGCGAGCAGCAGGCCCAGGCGGCGCGGGACGGCGCCGCGGCCGGTGGTGAGAGCGGGGTAGCGGTACTCCTCGCCGAAGGAGAAGGCGCCGAGCAGTCCGGCGCCGAGGGCCGCGGGCGGCAGCGGGGAGATGCCGGGCCAGCCGGCCAGGAGGGCGGGCAGGGGCGTGCGCCCGTTGCGGGCGAGCAGCACGGAGAGGGCGACCGAGACGAGCAGGACGCCCGCCAGGACGAGGGGCGTGGAGGGGACGCCGAGGAGGCGGCGGAGCTCGTAGCGCAGCGGGCGCAGCGGCGAGCGGCGGGGGGAGCGGGGGGTGGGGGTGGGGGTGGGCGTCTCCTGGGCGGAGCTTCTGGAGGTCGGCCCCCCGGAGGGTGCGGCCGGGCGCTCGAGGCCCGGGTTCCCGGAGGGTGCGGCGTGGCGCTCGGCGGTCGGGCTTCCAGGGGCCGGGAGATCCGAGGGGCCGGATGGGCGCTCGGGGGTGGGGCGAGGAGCGCCGGTCTCGTCGGCGAGTCGGTGGATGAGCACGCCGTTGCGGAAAGCGCTCTCGCCGACGGTGGCGCAGTCGCTGCCGTAGACGGAGAGGCGGTTGCCACCCTCGGCGACCACCTCGACCTGCCGGCGGGCGGCGCGGGACTCCTGGATGAGCACGGCGGCCAGCCGGGTGGCGTGCGGGGAGCGGACGGCGACCCGCGGACGCAGCCGGGTGCGGGCGAACTCGACGGCGTCCTGGTCGGCGACGAGCCGTCCGCCGTCGATCGTGACGACCCGGTCGGCGTTGCGGGCGGCGTCCTTGGGATCCCTGGTGGTGTAGAGCACGGTGCCACCGTCGTCGGCATGGCCGCGCAGCAGTTCGTACAGCCAGGCGCTCTCGCGTACGGAGAGTCCGGCGCCCGGCTCGTCGAGCAGCAGGGTGTGCGGATCGCCCAACAGGGCCGAGGCGAGGCCCAGTCGGCGGTCCATGCCGAGCGGCAGGGTGCCGATGCGCTGGTCGTGCAGGCCGGTGAGGCCCACGGTCCGGAGCAGGTCGTCGGCCCGGGTGCCGGGCACCCCGGCGGCGGCGCAGAGCATGCGCAGCTGGCTGCGCAGGGTGCGCGAGGGGTGTCCGGGTACGTCGCCGAGCAGCACGCCGACCTCACGGGCGGGGTGGGCGACCCGGTGCAGCGGACGGCCCCGGAAGTAGGTGACGCCACGGCCGGGTTCGAGCTGGAGCATGAGGCGCAGGGCGGTGGTCTTGCCTGCGCCGGCCGGCCCGAGCAGGGCGGTGACGGTGCCGGGCCGGGCCTCGAAGGTGAGATCGTCCACGGCGGGCGTGCGGTCCCGGCGGGGTGTGCTGGTGAGTCCGATGGCCTGGAGCATCGCTTCTCTCGCGGGTAGGTGTTACCGCTCCGCGGCAGGGCGGCTGTCCCAGCAAGATAACGTCACATTTCGGACTTTTAACGTAGGGTTGGCGGCTCGGGGCGGCCGGGGAGCCGCCCGTCAGACCTCCGGGCGGAGCATCGGCGGGTTCAGCAGGGTGGCCCCACCAGCACGGAACAACTGGGCGGGGCGGCCGCCCTGACGGGTCGTGGTGCCGCCGGCCGGAACGAGGAAGCCGGGCGTGCCGGTCACCTTGCGGTGGAAGTTGCGCGGGTCGAGCGCGACTCCCCACACGGCCTCGTAGACCCGGCGCAGCTCGCCGACCGTGAACTCCGGCGGGCAGAACGCGGTGGCCAGCGAGGAGTACTCGATCTTGGAACGGGCGCGCTCCACTCCGTCGGCGAGGATCAGGCTGTGGTCGAAGGCGAGCGGTCCCGACTGCTCGCCCTCGGGCTCGCCCTCTCCTTCGTGGCCGATCAGCTCCTCCACGGGGGCCCAGCGCGCACTGTTGGCGTCACCGCCGGCGCGCGGCGCCGGGAGGTCCGGGGAGAGCGCGAGGTGCGCCACGCTGACCACGCGCATCCTCGGGTCCCGGTCCGGCGCCCCGTAGGTCGCCAGCTGCTCCAGATGCGCGCCGTTCCCCGGTACGGGCGGCGGGGCGCCCGGGTCGTGGACGCACAGCCCGGTCTCCTCGACCAGCTCGCGTGCCGCGGCCGCGCCGAGGTCCTCGTCGGCCCGGACGAAACCGCCGGGCAGCGCCCAGCGCCCCTGGAACGGCGGCTCTCCCCGTTTCACGACCAGGGCGCACAGGGCGTGGCGCCGCACGGTGAGCACGACCAGATCGACGGTGACGGCGAAGGGCGGAAAGGCCGACGGGTCGTAGGGAGGCATGCCGCGATCATAGTCGTCTCCCTGACGATAAACACGCCCTGCGGAAGGATCGCGCACCACTTCTTCCCGGCCGTACTCCTCGTCCGGCCACCGAACGGTCCGCACCTGATCACACCCCCAGCTGAAGGCCCGGCGCGGCCTCCTCGACCATGCCGAGCCCGAGCCGGCCGACCCGCGCCGTGAAGGGCTCGCCCGCGACCCTCAACCCCGACAGACGGACCTCGCCCAGCGGCGCCGAGCGCAGCGGGTGCAGGGCGACCGTGCGGCCGGGTGCGTCGGGCCGGACGCCGAGGAGCGCGGTCAGCAGGTGCACGCCGGCGGCCGCGGCCACCGCTGCCGGCCGGCAGGCCGCGGGGTGGGGCACCGGCACCCCTCCGGACGCCCGCCGCTCCCCCGCGTACATCTCGGGGAGCCGGTGGCCGAAGGCCTCCGCCGCGTCGATCACCCCGCGCAGCAGGGCGGCGGCCTCGGGCTCGTATCCCGCCGCGGCCAGCCCCGCGACGGCGACCGCGGTCTCGTGCACCCTGACCGCCCCGGAGCGGTGTCCGAACGGGTTGAACCCGGGCTCCTTCACGCCGAGGCCCCGCAGCCCCCAGCCCGAGTCCAGCGCCGGGGCGGCCAGCAGCCGGGCGAGGCGTTCGGTCTGCGTCTTGTCGAGCAGCCCCGGGGCATGCCGGCCGGCCGCCGTGAGGCCGGTGTCGAGGAGGTGTGCCGCCCAGCCGCCGAGGTGCGGCAGGAGGCGCCCGTCGGATGTGCGGGCGACCGCGGGGCGACCACCTGACGGGTCGTCGACCCAGAACCGGCCGCGGAAGCGCTCGCGCAGCGCTCGCGCCCACTCCCGCCACGCGTCCCCGCCCGGCCGGCCGCAGCCGTCGAGCAGGTCGGCGCCGAGCACGGCGGCCCGGTGCGCGTGCGCCTGGGTCTCGGCCCGCGCCGGCCCGGCGGGCCCCGGGTCAGGGACGAAGCCGTTGTCGTCCAGGGCACCGCGGAGCCAGTCCAGGCACCGCTCCGCGGCGGGGAGGAGCTCCGCGAGGTCCTGCTCGGGCAGGCCCCAGCGCCTGGCCTCGGCCAGCACGGCGGGGAAGGCGAGGGTGGCCTCGACCCCGGTGCAGCGCGCCGGCAGATGCGGGCCCGCGTCCCGGAGCGGCCCGGGGATGCGCCCCGACTCCGGTCCTGGTCCCTGGAGTTGGGTGCGGGCGAGGGCGCGCAGCGTGGTGGCGGCGAGCCGGGTCCCGAGCGGCAGGGCCATGCGGGCGGCCCAGAGGGCCTCGGCGGTGACGGGTCCACAGCGCCAGGGGACTCCGGCCGCGAGATACACGTCGGCGGGGTGCGCGGGGTCGCGCTGGAGCAGGGCGCGCAGGTCGTCGATCGTGGTGCGCAGCAGTTCCCCGAGGCGCGGATCGTCTCCTTCGGCGCCGGCGTCGGCGACGATGTGCCCACCGGGTCGGCCACTGCCGGTGCCGATGCCGATGCCGATGCCGGTGCCGACGCCGGGCTGCCGGGTGAGTCGTTCGCCACGGACCCGGAGAGTGAGGACGAAGCTGCCTCCAGGGGCCAGTTCGGCCTCCCAGCGGAGCAGCCCGGCCGCCGCGAGAGCGTCGCTCGGCGGCGGGTCCGCGGTGACGGATGCGGCGCTCCCGTCAGCGGCGTTCCAGCGCAGCCCGGTGCCGTGGACGCTCGCGGAGAGCTCGGGACCGGCCCGCCCGGCCGCCACCGCGGCCAGGTCCGCGAGATCCGTGCCCAGAGCGACCTCCACGGGGAGCCGGGCGGCGCGGGCGGAGGAATTGCGCAGGGTGATCCGCTCGGTGCCGTCGGCCTCCCGCGTGCGCTCGATGGTGAGACCCGGGTCGGGACCGGTGTCCCCGGGCGTACGCAGGACACCCAGGAACTCGGCGCGGCCCGCGGCGGTCGAGCGGCCCAGGAGAGGAACGGGTTCCCGTCCGGCCACCCTGAGGACGCAGCGGGAGAGGAGCCGACGGCCCGAGAGGTAGACGCCTTCGAGGCCGGCGCCGGTGAGCTGTCCGTACCGGGCGGCGACGGCGAGGGCGGGCAGGGCGACGCAGATGAGCGCTTCGTGCACGGCGGGCAGTTCGCCGGGGCGGCCTGTTCCGGCGGCTGCCGGTCCCGGTGGGGCTCCAGTGAGGGGCGGCGGGTGCCCGGCGGAGGGTCCGGGGGCCGGGGCCGAGGTGGGGGCCATGAGGGGTGTGCGGCGCTCTCTGTGGGGTCCGGGAGGCTCGGGCGGTCCGGTCGACGGACGTGCTCGAAGCCGCTCGGGCGGTCCGGGGGTCCGGGGGTGAGGAGGCGGCACGGCTCGTGCGGAACCGCCACAGAGGTGAACGCCCCTGCGGGCCGTAGGGTCACGGGCCTCACCCGCCGCTCCTCGTCCCGCGCCGCCCGGTGCGCCGCACGCCCGCGCTCCTGGGCCGCGTAGGACCGACGGCGCCCGGCCGGGCGGCACCCCGCCGGGCCGCACCCGAGGGCCCACGGCCCGCCCCGGCCGCCCGCAGCCCCGCCTGCCGTGCGGTCCGCCGCGCGGCCTGCCGGGCCTCCTCCGGACGCGGTGCACGTCCCCGGTCGTCGGCCGGAGCATCAGCGGGTCCGCCGGCCGGCTCGTCTGCCAGGCCAACAACCGGTCCGTCAGCCGGGTCGTCGGCCAGGGCATCAACCGGTCCGTCGGCCCGGTCGTCCGCCACTTCACCGCCCTGATCCGCAACCCCGTCCGGACCTCCGCCCCCCGGCCGGGATCCGGCGGCGGTGCGGGTGTCCCGCTCCGCGCGCAGGCAGCTGCGCAGCGACTCAGGGTCCAGCCCTTCGCTGCACGCCTGGTGGAGCAGCCGGGCGAAGAGGTACTCGGAGTCGGCCTCCAGGGCGAGCCCGAGGGCGACCCGGGCCGACGGCTCGTCACCGAGGGACCAGGCGACCCATCCCGCCAGCGCGAGCGGAGCCGCCGCGTACTCCTGGTAGGGAGCGACACAGCGCCGGGACAGGGCCCGCCAGAGCCGCAGCGCGCCGTCGGCCTCCGGGCCTTCCATCCATTCGGCGGCCTGGTCCCGGGTGTCCCGGTCCTGCAGTCCGAGGATCAACGTGGCGGCCTCGTCGGGCGTCAGGCGCGCGTCGTCCGCGGCATCGGCCCACGCCGTGCCACCGCGGGCCTGGCCGTCCCCGAGAACCACACGGCCGATCGGCACACCGCCGTCACCGGCACGGACCGACGGGACCTCCGACGGCCCCGAGAAGCGCTCGATCAACCGCCGGGCGAGGCCGATCGTGGTGTCGCGCACCTCCTGGCGCCCCTGCCCGGCGGGCGCGTCCAGGATCTTGGGCACGAGCACGGAGGCCGCCCCGCTCAGAGCCGCCCGCTGCGTCGGGTCACCGCCGGACAGCGGGGGCTTCAGCCGCGCCTCCAGGTCCTTGAGCGAGCCGCGCACCTGGATCCCCGCGTAGGCCGCGGAGGCCGCCATCACCGACGTACCGGAGAGGGCGAGGGGTGTGCCGTCAGGCGGGCAGCAGCGGGCGTCCGGGCAGCAGTAGGAGAAGTAGAGGCCGTCGGAGATGCAGAGGGCTTCGAGTACGGGAACGTCGAGCGCGCCGCAGGCGGTGCGCAGCCGCTGAGCGAAGGGGCGCAGCCGCTCCATCACCCGGCGGCCGGTCTCGCCCCGCGCCGGGTCCTGGCACAGGAAGACGACGATGGCGTCGGGACGGTCGCCACGGCGGGCGCAGCCCTCGACGAGGCACTCGGCCAAGTGCTCGGCGGTGTCGGCCCATTCGCGTGGCGAGCGGGGGATGCCGAGCCTGACCCGCCCGCCGAAGCGCCCGCGCTCGCCGTGGAGCGCGACGAGCACGACCGAGTCGCTGGGGTGGAAGCCGAGCATGAACGGCAGGGCGTCGGCCAGCTCGGCGGGGCCGCGCAGGGTGATCTGCTGGGTCGTGGACGGACCGTGGGATTCGTGGTGATTCGCGTTCATGGTCAGGACGGTCCCGCGATCACCACCGATCGCGAAACCCCTGTGGATAACTCCGGACCCGGGGACGACCGAGGTTATCCACAAGCCCGACGACTCACTCGCGGATCGTCGGGTCGATCGGGTTGCATGGACTCATGATCCGCACAACGAGATTCGGGACAGCGAGATGCCGGCCGGCTCAGCCGGCCGCGGCGAGGACCAGCGGAAGCACCTGCGCACTGCCGGCCCGGCGGAGCAGACGAGCGGCGACGGCGAGGGTCCAGCCGGAGTCGGTGTAGTCGTCGACGAGCAGCACGGGGCCCCGGGAATCGGCGAGTGCGGCAGCCAGGTCATCGGAGACGGTGAAGGCGCCGGAGAGCGCCCGGAGGCGCTGGGCGGAGTTGCTGCGGCGTGCCGCGTGCGCTCCGTCGGGTCCGGTGTACGTCAGGCTGCCCAGGTAAGGGAGGCGGCCGATCGACGCGATGCCCTGGGCGAGGGAGCCGACCAGGTGCGGGCGGGACAGGGAGGGCACGGCGACGACTCCCACAGGCCGGGCGGAGGCGTCGGGGACGTTCGGCGCCCAACCGCCCGCAGAGCGCGCCCAGTCGGCGAGGACGGCCACCGCGGCCTTCAGAACGTCGTCGGGGACCGGACCGTCGGGCGCGTTCTCGGCCAGCAGAGGGCGCAGCCGGTTGCCCCAGCCGATGTCCGAGAGCCGTCCCAGGGCCCGCCCGGTGGAGCACTGCTCCCCGGCGGGGATACGGCCCTTGAGCTCGATGCCCAGAGCGGGCATGCCGGTCGGCCACATCCGGCGCGGCTCGACCTCCACCCCCGGGCGGTCGAGTTCCTTCGTCGCCCCGGTCAGCGCCTCCGTCGAAACGGAGGAGTCGATCCAGGCGCCGGCGCAGTTGTCGCACCGGCCGCACGGGACCGCTCCCTCGTCGTCCAGCTGCTGCCGCAGGAACTCCATCCGGCACTGGGCGGAGCTCACGTAATCGCGCATGGCCTGCTGCTCGGCCGCCCGCTGCCGCGCCACCCACGCGTACCGCTCCGCGTCGTACGTCCAGGGCTGCCCGGTGCTCTCCCAGCCGCCCTTCACGCGCTTCACCGCCCCGTCCACGTCGAGGACCTTGAGCATCGTCTCCAGCCGGGTCCGCCGCAGATCCACCGCCGCCTCCAGAGCGGGCACGGACAGCGGCCGTCCCGCGCCGGCGAGGGCCGTCAGGGTCTGGCGGACCTGGGCCTCGGGCGGGAAGGCGGTGTCGGCGAAGTAGCGCCAGATCGCCTCGTCCTCCTTGCCCGGCAGCATCAGCACCTCGGCGTGTTCCACCCCCCGCCCGGCGCGGCCGACCTGCTGGTAGTAGGCGATCGGCGAGGACGGCGACCCGAGGTGGATCACGAAGCCCAGGTCGGGCTTGTCGAAGCCCATGCCGAGGGCCGAGGTGGCGACCAGTGCCTTGACCCGGTTCTGCTGGAGGTCGGCCTCGGCCTGCAGCCGGTCCGCGTTCTCCGTGCGGCCCGTGTAGGAGTCGACCTTGAAGCCGCGCTGGCGCAGGAAGGCGGTGGCCTCCTCCGCCGCGGCGACCGTGAGGGTGTAGATGATCCCGGAGCCGGGCAGCTCGTCCAGGTGCTCGGCGAGCCAGGCCAGCCAGTGCGCAGCGTCCGGCAGCCGGACGACTCCGAGCCGCAGGCTCTCCCGCTCCAGCGAGCCGCGCAGGACCAGGGCCTCGCCGGCTCCGGTACCGAGCTGCTCGGCCACGTCCGCCGTCACCCGCGCGTTGGCCGTCGCCGTCGTGGCAAGCACCGGCACCCCGGGAGCGAGGTCGCCGAGCATGGCCCGCAGCCGCCGGTAGTCGGGGCGGAAGTCGTGGCCCCAGTCGGAGATGCAGTGCGCCTCGTCGACGACGAGCAGACCGGTCGTGGCCGCGAGCTTGGGGAGCACCTGCTCACGGAAGTCCACTGAGTTCAGGCGTTCCGGACTGACGAGGAGAACGTCGGTCTCGCCGCGCTCGACCTCCCCGTAGATCGTGTCCCACTCCTCCGGATTGGCCGAGTTGATGGTGCGCGCCCGGATACCGGCCCGCTCCGCCGCCTCGACCTGGTTCCGCATGAGAGCCAGCAGTGGCGAGACGATCACCGTTGGGCCGGATCCGCGCCGGCGCAGCAGGGCGGTGGCGACGAAGTACACCGCCGACTTGCCCCAGCCGGTGCGCTGCACCACCAGGGCCCGCCGGCGCTCCTCCACCAGGGCCGACACCGCCTGCCACTGGTCCTCCCGGAGCCGGGCCGAGCCTCCTGGGGCGCCGACCAGCTCGGCGAGGATGGCGTCGGCTTCGGTGCGGAGCTCCAGGTTGTCCATGCCCCCCATGCAACCCGAAGACCAGGGCCGGCGGCGAATTCACCCAGCGTGACCGTGATCTCGCGGCAGTGGCGGTGCGGGGCTGGCGCGGCGGGCGGGAGCGGTGGGAGTGTTTACGACAGTCCTCGCCATCCAGCGGTCAAACGGGGCGTGAACTTTGGGTAACTGGGCAGGGATATGAGAGTCATACCGGCTCATTCCAGTCAGCTGTCCCAATTGCTCGTTGCCGCCCGCGCACGGGCCAGGAAGAATTGGGAATCCGCCCCGCACGGCCCGTACGCGGTCCGGTTGGACCGTGCCGTGGTGCGCCCTCACCACCCGACCCTGCCCGCGGAGCGGGCGCGCATCCGAAGGGAGGATCATGACCCTCGGATTCGCTCCGTCCTCAGGCGCCTCGCTCAGTTCGTCGTCCGGGTCGGCCAGCCGCCTCGCTCGGATGCTCGAACCGGCGGAGTGGGCCGCGGCCGGGATCCCGCTGCTGACCAATCCCCGCGAAATGGTCAGCGGACTGCACTCCCGGCATCTGCCCACGCCCTCGACCGCGGTGCTCGCCATCCTCGACCACGAGGAACGGCTCGCGGCCAGCGCCTCGTTCACCCGCCGCGCCGCGCCCGCGGACGGCTGGGAGCTCCGCAACGCGCTCCTGGCGGCGCTGCGCCGGGTCATCCCGCACGACCTGCGACGGCGCACTCCGGTACGGACGGCCGTGCTGCTCTACTGCCGCGAGGGCGACGAGCGGTGGACGGAGGAGGACGGGGCCTGGATGTGGGGGTTGCGGGACGCCTGCACGCTCCACGGGCTGCGCTGCGGCGCGTACATCACGCTGACCCGCGGGGGCTGGCAGGTGCTCGGGGAAGGCCGCGGCGGCCGGAGGCCGAGCACCGACTCGCCTCCTACGCCGCTGGGCGAGGAGTCCGAGTTCGAACGGCTCGTGCCGCGGATCGCGAGCGGCGCACCCGAACCGATGCGCCGGGCCGCCGCACGCTGACCTGTCCGCACGTGCGGGCCGACCGGGCCGTTAGGTGCGCACTGACCAGTGCTGTACGTCCGTACTGACCTGGCCGTATGTCCTCACTAACCAGGCCTGGCCGTATGTCCTCACTAACCAGGCTGTACGTCCGTACCGACCAGGCCGTACGCCACGCAGCCCGCTTCCGCACGCCGCCGTGCGCCGGCACACAGCACGCTACGACCGAACGACGGCCGGCCCGACCGCCCACTTGGGCGGCCGGGTCCCGGACGTGGCGTGACTCAGACGCCGGCGCCGAGCACGGCGTTGACGCGCTCCGGGTCACCGCAGACGACCAGCAGCGCGGTCGCCCGCGCCAGCGCCTGCGGCAGGTGGCGCGCGACGGACTCGTCGGAGCCGCCGTTGACCGCGACGACCACCACGGGTCGTGCCGCGGCCCGCTCCACTGCGGCGGCGTCCGCGAAGAACACGTCCTCGCGAGCGTCCTGCTGCGCCCAGTAGGCGGCTTCGCCGAAGGACAGCTCGTGCGCCGTCCACGGGTGCTGCTCGCCGGTGGTGAGCACCAGCACGTCGCCGGGGGCGCGGCCGGACTCAAGGAGCAGGTCCACGGCCTCGTCGGCGGCGTCGAGAGCGCCGTCGGCGGAAGCGGGGATCAGCTGGATCCGGGTTCCGGACCGCTGGTCGGAACGATTCTCCGGACGGGCCGGAGGGGTCGGTCCCGCAGCGGGCTGCGGGCCCGGCGCCGGCGGGGCGGGCCTGGCCGGACCGGGGACCGGACGTCCGGGTCGCGGGGAGGCCGCGGTGCGCGGGCCGGGTACGGGTCGGGGGGTCGGCACGGGGCGGCCGGCGGCCGCAGTCGCGCGGGGACCCTGGGCACTCTCGTGAATCTGAGGCTCCTCGGGGATGAGAGGCATGGGTGGATGTCTATCAAACGCCGGCGCGCGAAGCTCCGGCGGGTGGGCGCACAGGCGCGCCCCGGCCGCTGAAACGGCTCTGCCGGAGAGTTCCGCGAACGGGCCCCGCCGGAGAATCCAGAAGCCGGAAGTCAGAAGTCGAAGCCGAGTTGGCCCCCGCTTTCCAGTGCGGCCGCCTCGGCGGAGAGGCGGACCTTCTTGAGGTGCCGCCACCGCGGCATCGCGTCGAGGTACGCCCAGGAGAGCCGGTGGTACGGCGTGGGCCCCAGCTCTTCGAGGGCGGCCTTGTGGACAGGCGAGGGGTAGCCCGCGTTGGCTCCGAAGGCGTACGCGGCGTACTGCTCCGCCTCGGCCTCGAGCTCGGCCATGAGCGCGTCGCGCCGGACCTTGGCTATGACGGAGGCGGCGGCGACGGCGATGCAGGACTGGTCGCCCTTGATCACCGTACGGACCTGCCAGGGGCTGCCGAGGTAGTCGTGCTTGCCGTCGAGGATCACCGCGTCCGGGCGGACCGGCAGGCCCTCCAGGGCGCGGACGGCGGCGAGCCGGAGCGCGGCGGTCATGCCGAGCTCGTCGATCTCCGTGGGCGACGCGTCGCCGAGCGCGTACGCCGTGACCCATCCCTGGAGCTCCGCGGCGAGCGCGGTGCGGCGTTTGGGCGTGATCAGCTTGGAGTCGGTGAGTCCGTCGGGGGCCCGGCGCAGACCCGTGACGGCGGCACACACCGTGACGGGACCGGCCCATGCCCCGCGTCCGACTTCGTCGACCCCGGCAACGATCTTGGCGCCGGTGGTGGCTCGGATCGATCGCTCGACAGTGTGGGTGGGTGGTTCGTACGGCATGGCGCTGACAGGTTACGCCGATGGATACCTCCCTCGGTACCCGGATTCCACGTGATGATCCATACCCGGCCGAAACCCGCCGGCCAAGCAGGCCGAAACCCGCCCGCACACCGTCGCCGGCCGGCCCGCCGACCCGCTCGCCCCGCACCCGCCAGGGGCCGCCGAACGCCGCCTCAGGGCCGTAGCAGCGGCACCATGACCAGGTCGACCATCTCGGCGATCTCACCGTCGGTCCATTCACTGCCGCACACCTTCGAGCGGTACATCATCATGGCCGGAATGACGTCGAAAACCAGCTCGCCGGGCGCGTCCGCGCGCACATCACCCCGCTCGACGCCACGCTTGACCACCTCGCACAGCAGCCGCTGCGAGGGCTCGATCACCCCGCTGAGGATCAGCCCCTGAAAGCGCTCGGAGGTCTCACTGTCGCATTCGTGAATGACGGAGCGAAGAGCGAAGCCCGGCTTCGAGTACATCGCCTCCCGCACCCTCCGGCACAGCTGGTAGAGGTCCTCGCGCACGCTGCCGTGGTCGGGCACCTCGTCCATGGTGGGCAGGGCCGACCGGAGCGCTTCCACGACCAGGTCCTCCTTGGAGGGCCAGCGCCGGTAGACCGCGGCCTTGCCGGTCTGCGCGCCGACCGCAACGCCCTCCATGGTCAGGCCGCTCCAGCCGACGGTGCTGAGCTGCTCCAGCGTCGCCTCCAGAATGGCGTGTTCGAGCACCGGACCGCGGCGCCGTGACGCCGCCCTCTGCGACCGAGCGGCGGCCGCGGAGTGCGAAGTAACCATCAGGACCTCTCTGTTGGGGCGACTCTGACTGTCCGGCAGTGCTCAGTGAACGGTTGCGTTCCTTGAGGGGGACTCACTACCGTGGAGGACAGTGAACGGGTGCGTTCACTGAATTCTTCCGTGGGGGATGCACAGTGACAACAACGCCGGTGGACACCCGGACCGATCCAGGCGCCGCCAAGTACCCGAATCGGCCGGGAATCGCCCTGACCGTCATCGCCGCCTGCCAGTTGATGGTCGTTCTTGACGCCACGATCGTGAACATCGCGCTTCCGCACATCCAGGACGCGCTCTCCTTCTCCACCACCGACCTGTCGTGGGTGCTCAGCGCCTACACCCTGACCTTCGGCGGTCTGCTGCTGCTCGGCGGGCGGGCGGGCGACATCCTCGGGCGCCGCCGGGTCTTCCTGACCGGCATCCTGGTCTTCACCCTCGCCTCCCTCCTCGGCGGGTTCGCACAGGAGCCGTGGCAGTTGCTGGCCGCACGTGCGCTCCAGGGTGTCGGCGGCGCGATCGCCTCGCCCACGTCCCTCGCGCTGATCACCACGACCTTCCCCGAAGGCCCCGAGCGGAACCGGGCGTTCGGCGTCTTCGCCGCCGTCTCGGCCGGCGGTGGCGCGATCGGCCTGCTCGCCGGCGGCATGCTCACCGAGTGGCTCGACTGGCGCTGGGTGCTCTTCGTGAACGTGCCCATCGGCCTCGTCATCGCCTTCCTGGCACCGCGCTTCATCAACGAGTCCGAGCGCCACCCCGGCCGCTTCGACCTCGCGGGCGCGATGTCCTCCACGCTCGGCATGACCGCGCTCGTCTACGGGTTCATCCGCGCTTCGGAGGAAGGCTGGAAGGACGCGCTGACCATCGGCGCGTTCATCGCGGCCGTCGTCCTGCTCGCCGCCTTCGCGGTCGTGGAGTCGCGGGCGCGGGAACCCATCACCCCGCTGCGGATGTTCGCCGACCGCAACCGCTCGGGCACGTACGTGATCATGCTCAGCCTGGCGGCCGCCATGTTCGGCATGTTCTTCTTCATCGTTCTCTTCGTGCAGAACGTGCTCGGCTACAGCCCGATCCGCTCGGGTCTCGCCTTCCTACCGGTCACGCTGGCCATCGGCGTGGGCGCGGGGCTCGCCCAGCGGCTGCTGCCCGTCCTCGGCCCGAAGCCGTTCATGGTGTCCGGTGCCGCGATCACCGGTGTCGGTCTGTTCTGGCTGACCTTCATCACGCCGGACAGCTCGTATCTGAGCGGGGTGCTCGGCCCGATGGTCACCTTCGGCTTCGGCATGGGCCTGAACTTCGTGACCCTCACGCTGACCGCCGTCTCCGGAGTCGCGCAGCACGAGGCCGGCGCCGCCTCCGGCCTGCTCAACGCCACCCAGCAGGTGGGTGGTTCGCTGGGTCTCTCGATCCTGGTCACGATCTTCGGCACCGCCAGCCGTGACGAGGGGAAGCGGCTGTTCCCGGACTTCCTCGCCCACTCCACTCCCGAGCAGCAGGCGCAGTTCGCCAAGACGCACGAGCTGCCGGCCCCCTGGGGCCACGACGTACTGACCACCGGCATCTCGACGTCGTTCACCGCCGCCGTCGCCATGGTGCTGATCGCGCTGGTCACCGCGGTGGCCGTGATCCGGGTGCGCAAGAGCGACCTGGAGGCACTCAGCGGCAAGGCCGAGGCCGCCGGCCCCGTGGCCTGACCGTCGTCACCCCGGTCCCCTCATGCGCGTGCCCTCCTTCCCGTACGGGGAGGAGGGCACGTTGCCTTATGCGTACGGGTCACGGGTCAGCCCGCACCCTACGGGTCACAGGTCAGCCCGCACCGTACAGGTCACGGGGCAGCCCGCACCCTACGGGTCACAGGTCAGCCCGCACCGTACGGCTCGCACATCAGGGCGCGCCGTAGGGGTCGCTGTACGGGTCGCCGTACGGGTCCGCATCCGGGTCGTACTCCCCCTCACGGCTGGGCCCGCCGCACTGCGCCGCCGTGCCGTGGACGGGGCGCGCGGCCAGGATGTCGCGGGCGCGGGCCTCGGACCTGCTGGTGGCGTACCAGCCGCCGTCGTCCTCGCGGAGCCGGGCGTCGAGGTCGAGGAGCGCGCAGGAGCGCAGGGGTTCGGGGAGCCGGTCGAGGGCGGGGACGGCGTCGGCGGAGAGCCCTTCCAGGTAGTGGACATCGATCTTGCCGAGCCGCTCGTGGCGGTCGACGTTCTGCTGTGCGATCACGGCGTCCGGCTGGATCAGGCCGAAGACCAGGACGAAGCCCGCAGCGCTGGCGGCGAGCGCGCGGGGCAGCAGGCGGGCGCCCCAGATGCCGGCCGCCATGATCAGCAGGATCGCCACGCCCAGCCAGATCTCCATGGTGGCAACGGATATCCGCAGCCGGGTCAGCCCGTACGCGTCCACGTACAGGTCCATCCGGCGCAGCGCTGAGGCGACCACGACCAGCGTCAGCACGCACAGGGTGCCGAGGACCGCGCGGACGAGCCGCCGGTCGCCGGCGCCCGTGCGGGGCGCCCAGCGCAGGGCGAGGCCGATCACGACCAGGGTGAGGAGCGTGGCCATGAGCAGCTGCCAGAAGCCCTGGCGGGCGTACTCCGCGTAGGTCAGACCGGTCTCGCTGAGCACCTTGTCGTAGCCGCCGAACAGTACGGCGAGCTGAATCGCGATGAAGGCCGCGAACAGGAGGTTCAGGACGATCAGCGGAAGCGCCCACTCCACCCGGTTGCGGGGCTTGCCCGCCGGGAAGGTCAGCCGGTCCCAGCGCAGCGGGGCGGCCGCCGTCCGGGCCACGGCGATGGCACCGAACAGGCCGAGCAGGAAGCACAGCGTGCGCCAGGGCGCCTGAACCAGCGAGACATCGGGCATGAGAGAGCCCAGCAGATCGGCGAAGGCGGCGTCCGCACCGGCGAACAGCGCACCGAAGACGACCAGCAGGCCCACGGCGATCCCGCCGGTGCGCAGGATCGGTCCCCAGCGGCCGCGCGAACCGTCCGCACGTTCGCGTACGGCCCGCCAGACCCACAGCATGCCGGTGCCCACGGAGTCGAACAGGCCGACCGGCCCGAGCAGCATGCTCGGCCAGCCCCGGCCGCCGTGCAGGGCGAAGCCGGTGACGCCGATGGCGCAGACCACCGCGAGGAAGGTCGGCCAGCCCGCGTCGCTCAGCGCCGGTATGGCGAGCAGGGCCGCGCCGCCGAGGGCCCAGACCAGGGTCCAGGGGCGGAGCCGACGGCCCGCGGCACGTGCGGCGAAGGCACCGGCGAGGGTCGCGGGGACCGCCACGAGGAGCAGGTTCACGCCTGCGCCGCCACTGAGCAGGAGGGCGGCGAGCAGCGCCGTGGCCAGGATCGCCCAGAGCGTGGCGGCGCTCGCGCGCGCCGGCGCCGCCGGCCTCAGCGGGCTCGCGGTGCTCGGCTTCCTGGGCGGTGCCCAGGTCTGGTACGGCGGGTAGGCCCCGGGACCGTACGCGCCCGGCCGCCCGTACGGCCCCGGCTGTCCGCCTGCCGGGGCCCCCGCCACGGCCAGTGCGGGAGCCGTGGGCGCGGCAGGCTGCGTGGGCCCGGCGGGCTGCTGCCCGGAGGGCGCGCTGTTGGCGGACGGCCTGGCGTCCTTCGGCGGCGGGCAGTCAGAGGACGGCCTGGCGTCCTGCGGTGCCGCGCTGCCCTGGGACGGCACGCCGGCCTTCTGCGCCGCGCTGTCCCGAGGTGCCTCGCCGGCCCGGGACGGCTTGCCGCCCTTCGGTGACGAGTCGTCCGGGGACGGCGTGCCGCCCCCGGGCGGTGTGGCGTTGTCCTTCGGCGGCTGCGCGGATGGTGTGTCGGTCACGGGACCCCCTCCCGACCCGGTCCGCGCACGGCCGTGCGGCCGCGTTCGGCGGTTCCGGGTGTCTCGTCAGCGCGCGCTTGTCATGATCAGCGCTGCGCAGTGGCCGACTCTAACCGCGGTCCGTCCCGGTGGACCCGCCCGGAAGCCCCTGTATCAGGACCGTGACACTCCGCATGCCGGAATGCCCGGTTCTCACGGGGTCGGCGGCTCGGCTACGAGCGCGCCCCCGCCCGCACCCAGTCCGGCAGCTCCTCGGTCTGCTCCAGCCATGCTGCAGGCGGTGCGCCGGCCGGCGCGGAGGCGACGACTCCGCCCGCGATGGCGCAGGTGGTGTCGACGTCGCCGCCTACCTCCGCGGTCGTCCAGAACATCCGCTCGTAGTCGCCGAGTGCGCGGGCCGCCGACCAGAGCGCGAACGGCACCGTGTCGTGCGCGCTGGTCCGCCGGCCGCTGCCCAGTACCGCCGCGACCGTCGCGGCGTCGCCGTAGTCGAGCATGTCGCGGGCCCGGCGCAACCCGGCTCCGACGGCGCTGCGCGGGACGAGGGCGACGACGCCGTCGAGCAGGGCCTCGGGCGTGGGGGGACCGGCCGGGTCCGCGGCGAGCGAGGCAGCGGCGGCGACGGCCATCGCCCCGACCACGGCCTCCCGGTGCTGGTGCGTGGTGTACGCGGAGATCTCGGCCTGGTGGGTCGCCTGTTCGGGGTCGTCGGCGTACCAGGCGCCGAGCGGCGCGATCCGCATCGCGGCGCCGTTGCCCCACGATCCCTGCCCCTTGAAGAGGGCGGCCGCGAGCTCCCGCCAGTCGCCGCCCTCGCGGATGAGCCGGAGCATCCGGTTGACGGCGGGACCGTAGCCCCGGTCGAAGTCGTGGTGGTGGGCGAACGACGCGGCGAGCGCGTCCTGGTCGATCCGGTCGTGGCTGACGAGCACGGCGAGGACCGAGCAGGCCATCTCCGTGTCGTCGGTCCACTGCCAGGGACCGGTGGGCGGCTCGTGCCGCTTGAGCAGGGGATAGTTGGCGGGGACGAAGAACTGGGAGCCCAGGGCGTCTCCCACGGACAGCCCACGCAGGCTGGCCAGGGCGCGTTCGAAGCGCCGGTCGAGAGAGGAGTCAGCGGTCATCGCTCTGCCACTCTATCCGGTGGGACCGTACGGTTCCGGGGTACGCCAGCGTTCGAAGGGCCGGTCGAGCCGGTACTTCCCGTCCTCCCCGAGCAGCAGCATCCTCGTCTCCGCGTTCCCCGGGTTGGACAGCGACTCGAAGTCGGCGACCGACCAGTGGAACCAGCGCATGCAGAACAGCCGCATGGTCAGCCCGTGGGTGACGAGCAGGACGTTGGGCGGATGGTCCGGGGCCTCGAAGCTCCGGTAGAGGCTCTCCAGGAACGCCCCGACCCGGTCGTACACGTCGGCCCCCGACTCGCCCTGGGCGAAGCGGTAGAAGAAGTGCCCGTAGGCGTCCCTGTACGCCTTCTGCAGGCGTACGTCCTCCCTGTCCTGCCAGTTGCCCCAGTCCTGCTCCCGCAGCCGCGGCTCCTCCCTGATCCGCACCTGATCCGGGGCGAGCCGGAACGCGCGCAGGGTCTCGTGGGTCCGCCGGTACGGCGAGACGTAGACACTGACCTGCTCCTCCCCGAAGAGCTCCCGCAGCCGCTCCCCCGTCTCCTCCGCCTGCCGCCACCCGGTCTCGGTGAGCCTGAGCGCGTGGTCGGGCTCCCGTTCGTACACCGTGTCATCGGCATTGCCCTCGGACTCTCCGTGCCGTACGAGGACGATGCGCCGCGGTCTTGCCATGGGACGACCCTAGATCGGACTGGGCCGGTCGGCTCAGTCGAGCAGGCGTCCGGAGTCCATCCGGCGTATGTGCCCGGTGAAGCGGCGGCGCAGCTCCCGGTCGTGGGAGACGACGACCACCGCGCCCGGCCACTCGCGCAGTGCATCCTCCAGCTCCTCGACGAGACCGAGGGCCAGGTGGTTCGCCGGCTCGTCGAGCAGCAGCAGGTCGGCGGGCCGGGCCAGCAGCCGGGCCAGCGCCAGGCGGCGGCGCTGCCCCGCGGACAGGCTCCCGACCGGCACCCGCAGATCGTCCGGGCGGAACAGCCCGTAGGAGAGGAGCAGTTCGGCCTGCTCGTCCTCGGGGAGGGCGAGGCCGCGCCCGAAGGCGGCGAGCACCCGCTCGGCCGGCCGGTGCGCCGGTATCTCCTGGGCCAGGAAGCCGGTCCGTCCGCGCCTGGTCACCCGGCCGGCGTCCGGTGCGACGAGGCCGGCCATGACGCGGAGCAGGGTGGACTTGCCGGCGCCGTTGCCGCCGTGGATCAGCAGCCGCTCGCCCGCGCCCACGGTCAGCTCCCCGACGGCCAGCCGGTCGGCGACCCGCACTCCGCTGAGGGCGAGCAGCTCACCCTCGGCGCGTCCGGCGACCGGCCGGGCGGTGAAGGCCAGGGGCTTCGGAGGCTCGGGCACCGGCTCCTCGTGGAGCCGGCGCAGCCGCTCCTGGGCGTTGCGCACCCTTCCGGAGACCGACGACTGGACCCGGCCGCCGGCGCGGTCGTACGCCATCTTGTTGTTGTCCTTGATGGCCCGTCCGGCGGCGACGGTGAGCGCGGTCGTCCGGGTGTACTCCTCCAGGCGTGCGGTCTCGGCGCACCACTCCGCGTACGCCTGCTCCCAGCGCCGCCGGGCGGCCGCCCGCTCGGCGCGGAAGCCCGCGTATCCGTCCCCGTACCGCACGACCGTGCGGCGGTCGGCGTCGAGCTCCAGGATCGCGGTGGCGACCCGCTCCAGGAAGACGCGGTCGTGGGAGACGGCGAGCACGGTTCCGCGGTGGGCGAGGAGGGCGTCCTCGAGCCAGTCGAGCGCCTGGGCGTCGAGGTGGTTGGTCGGCTCGTCGAGCAGCAGCACCTCGGGCGCCGCGGCGATCGTGCAGGCGATGCCGAGCCGGGCCTGCTCGCCGCCTGAGAGGCTGCCGAGTCGCCGGTCCCGCCCGATGTGGGCCAGACCGAGTCCGTGCAGGGCCTTGTCGACCCTGGCGTCCGCCTCGTACCCGCCGCGCAGCTCGAAGGCGGTGAGCAGGTCGCCGTACTCGTCGAGCGCCCGCTCGCCGGCCGCGCCGAGGCCGGCCTCCAGGGTGCGCAGTCGCCGCTCCATGGCCCGCAGCTCGGCGAGCGCCGCGTCTATCGTTTCGGCGACGGTGGCCCGCGGAGGCAGTTCGGGTGTCTGCGCGAGGAGTCGGGTGTCGCCGTCCGTCACGGTGACGACGTCTCCGGAGTCCGGCGCGTCGAGCCCCGCGAGTATCCGCAGCAGGGTGGACTTGCCCGCACCGTTCTCCCCCACGATCCCGATCCGCTCACCGGGGCGCACGGTGAGCGAGACCTGATCGAGCAGCAGTCTTTCGCCGCGGGTCACGGTCACGTCGTGAAGAGAGATCTGCGTGGGCAAGGGGCGCCTCCGGAGGCAGTAGGGAACCAGCAAACGCAACGGATGTCGCGTTAAGTCGAGTGTGACACACTCATCCCCACTAACGCAACGGGAGTAGCAATTGAATGACGCGAACGAGGAAGACCGCGAAGCAGTCAAGGCCCCGACCCCGGGCAGCAGACGCCCCGGCGGCCGCACGGCCCGTACCCGCGCCGCGGTCCGCGACGCCGTCCTGACCGGTCTGGCCGAGCACGGCTATCCGGCCCTCACGGTCGAATACGTGGCCGAGCACTCGGGCGTCCACAAGACGACGCTCTACCGCCGCTGGGGCAGCGTGGAGGGCATGGTCGCGGACGCCCTCGCGCTGGCGGGCGAGGACGAGTGGACGCCGCCGGACACCGGAAGCCTCGCCGGCGACCTGCGGGCCCTCGCCCGCGAGGTGGTCGCCGCCTTCGCCGACCCGGCGCAGGCGGCCGCGCCGACGGCCTTCGTCGGCGCCGCGTTCCAGTCCCGGCAGGCCGCCGAGTCGCTGCACGCGTTCTACGCGGAGCGCTTCCGGCGCTGCGAGCCCGTGGTCGAGCGTGCCGTGGTCCGCGGCGAGGCCCCGGCCGGCACGGACGCGGGCGCGGTCGTACGGGCGGTCTCCGCGCCCCTCTTCCTCCGCCTCTTCGTCACCCGCGAGCCGGTGGACGCCGCGACCGCGGACCAGGCGGCCCGCACCGTCCTCGCTGCGGTGACAGCAGGCGCGTTCACCCCCGAGGACACCGCTGCGATGGAAAAGGAAACGGCGGCCGGCAAACCGGCCGCCTGATCACCCCGGCGCCACGACGGAGGACCGATCACCACCCGAGCCGCCACCGCGCGGGCTCACACCGCCCAGGTCGACTCGAGCTCCACGACGTCGCCCGCCAGGGCCGCCACATCGGCCTCGGTCTGCGCCCGCAGACCGAGCCGCTCCACCCGCTCCGCCCGGTACTTCCCGTGCTCCGCGGCCGAGTTCCACATCGAGAGCACCAGGAACTCGTGCCCCGGCGCCTCGCCGAAGAGCCCGCGGAGCATGCCCGGGGATCCGGCCATCGCCGGGTTCCACACCTTCTCCTGCATCAACGCGAAGTGCTCGACGCGGTCCGCATGGATCCGGCAGTGCGCGACCCGCGCCACGTCGGCGTCGCCGAACCGCGGCTCGAACCCGGTCTTCACGTCGAAGCGGTGGTCGAAGAGCTTGATCTGGGCATCCTTGTACGTGCCGGACTGCGCCGCGGCGAGCCGGTCGTGGGAGCGCGCCATGAACGAGTCGTAGAACGCCCTGCTCTCCCAGAACGCGAAGACATGAGCGACATCCGGCCGACGCCGGCTCCATCCCCCGCCCTGCCCCCGGAACCCCGGCTCACCCAGCAGCCCCGCCCATTTCCGCTGTCCCCGCTCGAACCCTCGACGGTCCAACACGGTGCAGCGAATCCACTTGACCAGCACCGCGCCATGGTAAGGGTCGCAGCCACGCGCCGTCAGACCTCCGCGGACTGCACGCGCACCAGTCCTGCCGCCTCCTCGTCGTCCAGTTCGATTCCGAAGACCTCGCAGAGGGTGGCGACCAACTCGTGCGGCCCGACGGTCTGTTCCTCGCTCGTGCCGTCCACGTACACCGAGGTCAGACCGGTGCGGATGAGCGCCCTGCGGACCTCGGGGCCGGGCTGGTGGACCACGACCTGGCCGAGAAAGCGCGACCAGGGATGGCTGGAGCTGTAGTGGTTCATCAGCTCGAAGTCCGCGGGGTACAGCGTGTGCGGCGCGAACGCGTACAGGTCGGTCCACCCCTGCGGGCGAAGCGCGCGCAGTACATGGACGCCCTCCTCCTCGACCCCGACACCGAAGGTCCAGCCGTCCTGGTCGACCCGCGCACCCTCGACCAGCGGCACCGGCTCCAGCGGCCCCTGCGACCCGAACCCGGCGTCCACAAGCCACCGTTCGCCGTCGATCGTGACGACGAGCAGAGCGTGGGTCACCGGCACCAGCGCGTTCCCCCTGGTCCGGTTGCGCGCGCCGCGGCCCGCGACCCGGAAGCCGATCCGTTCCAGGGCTGCGGCCAGCAGGGAGTTCTGCTCGTAGCAGTAGCCGCCGCGCCGCCGTTGGACGAGCTTGGCCTGGAGACTCTTCACATCGAGCGGGACGCGCCGCCCCAGCGCCACGTCCAGATTCTCGAACGGAATGGCCCCCACATGAGCGCGGTGCACCGCGCGCAGCGTGCCGAGGTCCGGCGCGAGATCTCCCGAGTGGCCGATCCGCGCCAGATAAGCGTCCAGATCCAGCTCTTCACCGTTCCACATACCGCACTCCCCCTCGACCGATGACAGGTTGATCACATGACAGCATGAACGGGTCGTCAGAAGCCGCCCAAGGAGAGGGGATTCGCGGTGAGCGGACTCAACAAAGGGGTCGCCAAGGTCGAGGTGTCGCTCAAGTGGGACCCCAGCCCGATCGGCACACCCGCGCATGACCTGGACCTCGTCGCGGGGGTCTACGCGGCGGACGAGCCATACGGGCCGCCGTCCTATCTCGTGCACTTCGACAGCCGCTCCCCCGACGGCACCATCACCCTGCACCGGGACAGCCGTACGGGGCAGGGCTTCGGCTACGACGAGGCGATGACCCTGGAGCTGACCAGGCTCGCGCCCCGCTACGGCCGCGTGGTGGTGGGCGTCGCCATACAGCAGGGCGGCGGCCGCCTCGCCTTCGGCCAGGTCGCGCACACCGGCGTCCGGGTCCGCGAGGGCTACACCGACCTGCTGGACGACGACCTCGCGTCGGTCGCGGACGCGACCGCGGCGACGATCGTCGAGTTCGTCCGCGACGGAGCCGGGGAGTGGATCTTCCGCCCCCTCCTCCACGGCTTCGACATCGACCCGCGCGACTTCGGCGCCCTTATGGGCGAACAGCGCCCATAAGGGCGGCCGGACACCACAAGGGGACCGGCCTCAGGCCGGTCCCGTTCCTCCTCAGCCCGTCGCCCAGCCCGGAATCGTCGGCAGCACCCGCTCGGCGACCCGCAGCAGCGCCGCGTCGTCGGGGACCCCCTGGTCCTGGCGCCAGATGACGATCTCGTACGAACCGCCGCCGTCCTTCGGGTCCTTGGCGACCAGCAGATGGCGGGCGATGCCGCCGGGGCCGGCTTCACCCTTCCCTCCGCCGCCGAGCGAGATCTTGAGCGCGATGGTGCGATCCGAGTAGAACACCGCCTCGCGCCCCAGAACCTTGGTGGGCTCCGCCGTGTTCCCCAGGAACCGTCCCATGGTGGCGACCGGGAGCCGGTCGTACGAAACGGAGAGATTCACCGAGTACGTCGGGAGGCGGACGTCCCCCTCAGGAGAGGCGACCTTGTCGTCCTTGAGGAGAGTGGTCCAACCGTCGCTGCCCCACGCGTTCTGCGCCTGCTCGCCCGGAGTGCCGAGCAGCGCCGGCAGATCCGGCCGGTTCAGCGCCTCGCACAACCGCGTGCCGGAGACGTACTGAGCCGGCAGGGAGCCGGTCGACGCCGTACAGACGGCCCGCCCCCGATCAGCGGCGCTCCCCTGGTCGTGCGTCGCCATGTACCAGAAACTGCCCGCCAGCAATGCCCCCAGACCCAGCGCGGCCGCCACCTGGGCGCCCACTCTCGGACCCTCGTTCGTCGATTCAGCCATGTTTCCCCCTGCTGTACGCGCTCCGCGGCGCGCCGAAGAGCGTAACCGGTGATCGTTTCTCCGCGAACCGGGATCCCGGGGGACGCGGAAGAGGGTGCCGACCCGTGGCCGGCACCCTCTCTCACACGCTGTTCAGGACGGTCAGCTGCAACCGCTGGTCGAGCCGCAGCCCTCGCAGATGTAGCAGGAGCCGGCGCGCTGCATCTTCGTACCGCAGGAGAAGCAGAGCGGGGCGTCCGCGCTGATGCCGAGCTGCATCTCGACGAGCTCCGCGGAGGTGTGGGCCTGCTTCGGGGCCGGGATCTCGGCCTTCGCCGGGGTGGCGACGGCCTTCAGCTCCTGGGCGCGGGGCGCCGACTGGGCCAGGCCCTCGACGTCGACATCGACATCGTCGGACTGCTCGTACGAGCCGGTCTCCAGGTGCCGCTGACGCTCCTCGGCGGAGTGGATGCCGAGGGCGGAGCGGGTCTCGAAGGGCAGGAAGTCGAGCGCCAGGCGGCGGAAGATGTAGTCGACGATCGACTGCGCCATCCGCACGTCCGGGTCGTCCGTCATGCCGGCCGGCTCGAAGCGCATGTTGGTGAACTTCGAGACGTAGGTCTCCAGCGGGACGCCGTACTGCAGACCGACGGAGACGGCGATGGAGAAGGCGTCCATCATGCCGGCGAGCGTCGAACCCTGCTTGGACATCTTCAGGAAGACCTCGCCGAGACCGTCGTCCGGGTAGGAGTTGGCGGTCATGTAGCCCTCGGCGCCACCGACGGTGAAGGAGGTGGTGATCCCCGGGCGGCCCTTCGGGAGGCGCTTGCGGACCGGGCGGTACTCGACGACCTTCTCGACGGCCTCGCGGATCGTCGCCTCGGACTTCGCGGTGACCTCGGCCTTCTCCTCCTCCTTCTTCTTGGCGGAGAGCGGCTGGCCGACCTTGCAGTTGTCGCGGTAGATCGCGAGCGCCTTGACGCCCATCTTCCACGCCTCGAAGTAGATCTCCTCGACCTCCTCGACGGTCGCCGTCTCCGGCATGTTGACCGTCTTGGACAGGGCGCCCGAGATCCAGGGCTGGATGGCGGCCATCATGCGGACGTGGCCCATCGCGGAGATGGAACGCTCGCCCATGGCGCAGTCGAAGACCTCGTAGTGCTCGGTCTTCAGGCCGGGGGCGTCGATCACGTTGCCGTTCTCGGCGATGTGGGCGACGATCGCCTCGATCTGCTCCTCCTGGTAGCCCAGGCGGCGCAGGGCCTGCGGGACGGTGCCGTTGACGATCTGCATCGAGCCGCCGCCGACCAGCTTCTTGAACTTGACCAGGGCGAGGTCGGGCTCGAGGCCGGTGGTGTCGCAGGACATCGCGAGACCGATGGTGCCGGTCGGGGCGATGACCGAGGCCTGGGAGTTGCGGAAGCCGTTCTTGGCGCCGAGGCGGATCACGTCCTGCCAGGCCTCCGTGGCGGCGGCCCAGATCGGGGTGTCCAGGTCGTCGACGCGGACGGCCTTCCCGTTGGCGTCGGCGTGCTGCTTCATGACCCGCTGGTGCGGCTCGGCGTTGCGGGCGTAGCCGTCGTACGCGCCGACGACCGCGGCGAGCTCGGCGGAGCGCTTGTACGAGGTGCCGGTCATCAACGAGGTGATGGCACCGGCCAGTGCGCGGCCGCCGTCGGAGTCGTACGCGTGGCCGGTCGCCATCAGCAGGGCGCCGAGGTTGGCGTAGCCGATGCCGAGCTGGCGGAAGGCGCGGGTGTTCTCACCGATCTTCTGGGTGGGGAAGTCGGCGAAGCAGATGGAGATGTCCATCGCGGTGATGACGAGCTCGACGACCTTGGCGAAGCGCTCGACGTCGAAGGACTGCGTGCCCTTGCCGTCGTCCTTGAGGAACTTCATCAGGTTCAGCGAGGCGAGGTTGCAGGACGTGTTGTCCAGGTGCATGTACTCGCTGCACGGGTTCGAGCCGTTGATGCGGCCGGACTCGGGGCAGGTGTGCCAGTGGTTGATCGTGTCGTCGTACTGGATGCCCGGGTCGGCACAGGCCCACGCGGCCTCGGCCATCTTGCGGAAGAGCGCCTTGGCGTCGACCTCCTCGATGACCTCGCCGGTCATGCGGGCACGCAGGCCGAACTTGCCGCCGGCCTCGACGGCCTTCATGAACTCGTCGTTCACTCGGACCGAGTTGTTGGCGTTCTGGTACTGGACGGACGTGATGTCGTCGCCGCCCAGGTCCATGTCGAAGCCCGCGTCGCGCAGGGCGCGGATCTTCTCCTCTTCCTTCACCTTGGTCTCGATGAAGTCCTCGATGTCCGGGTGGTCGACGTCGAGGATGACCATCTTGGCCGCGCGGCGGGTGGCGCCGCCCGACTTGATCGTTCCTGCGGAGGCGTCGGCGCCGCGCATGAAGGAGACCGGACCGGAGGCGTTGCCGCCGGAGGAGAGCAGCTCCTTGGAGGAGCGGATCCGGGAGAGGTTCAGGCCGGCGCCGGAGCCGCCCTTGAAGATCATGCCCTCTTCCTTGTACCAGTCGAGGATCGACTCCATGGAGTCGTCGACGGCCAGGATGAAGCAGGCGGAGACCTGCTGGGGCTGCGGGGTGCCGACGTTGAACCACACCGGGGAGTTGAAGCTGAAGATCTGGTGCAGGAGGGCGTAGGCCAGCTCGTGCTCGAAGATCTCGGCGTCGGCGGGCGAGGCGAAGTAGCCGTAGTCCTCGCCGGCCTTCGTGTAGGTCTTCACGATCCGGTCGATGAGCTGCTTCAGACCGGTCTCGCGCTGCGGGGTGCCGACGGCCCCGCGGAAGTACTTGCTGGTGACGATGTTGACCGCGTTCACCGACCAGAAGTCGGGGAACTCGACGCCGCGCTGCTCGAAGTTGATCGAACCGTCGCGCCAGTTGGTCATGACGACGTCACGGCGCTCCCAGCTCACCTCGTCGTACGGATGCACGCCGGGGGTGGTGTGGATGCGCTCGATACGCAGGCCCTTGCTCGCTGCCTTGGCTCCCTTGGCGCGGGAACCACGTGCCGGACCGCTCGCCGTCTCTGTCATGCCGCCTCCCATATACGGGCAAAACACCCTGGAGCACCCGGAAAATTCCAGGGCTCCGTCTTCTGTACTGCGTTATGTAGTGCTGTTGCCACGAGCACCTCACGGATGGCTCGGGGCAGGTCTTTACGGGCCGCTCGGCGGCCGGTCGCCGGACCGTCGGTGCAGCGGCGGTCCGGCCCGCCGGTCAGTCGGCGGCGGTGGCGGGAACGGGGACCGCGGGGGTCGCCCCGGTTCCGCCGCCCTCGGCAGGAGGCCGCTCGCGGAGGTCCGCGATGGCGGCCTCGAAGTCCTCGAGACTGTCGAAGGCCTTGTACACGGATGCGAAGCGCAGGTACGCGACGAGGTCGAGCTCCTGCAGCGGGCCGAGGATGGCCAGACCCACGTCGTGGGTGGTCAGCTCGGCGCTCCCGGTGGCGCGCACCGCCTCCTCGACCCGCTGGCCGAGCTTGGCGAGGGCGTCCTCGGTGACGGGCCGCCCCTGGCATGCCTTGCGCACGCCCGAGATGACCTTGGTACGACTGAAGGGTTCAGTGACTCCCGAACGCTTGACCACCATGAGTGAGCACGTCTCCACCGTCGTGAAACGACGGGAGCAGTCGGGGCACTGGCGGCGGCGTCGGATCGACGTGCCGTCGTCGGTGGTGCGACTGTCGACGACTCGGCTGTCGGGGTGCCTGCAGAAGGGGCAGTGCATTGGTTCCGACCCTCCCTCACGGCACGACTGAATAGCCCCGTCGGGGCCGTCAAGGCCCCTCGAAGCGACCACCAGCATAGGCGATGTGGAGACCCCCAACAGACCGGGTACCACTACTTCTAGGCGGCTGATGCAATCCAACCACTAGATCTTGGGTTGGTGCGAGATTTCAGCCCGACGCGCGTGTCGCGATCGCGACCGGCCACGAGGGTACGGGAAGGGCGCGGCGGCACGGATTCCGGGGTCGCCGATGCGACACTTGGAGGGCGCCCCGCCCCACTCGGTCCAGCGGTGAAGGCTACCGTAATGACCGAATTGAGACGGCAGCCCGATCGGCGTATACACCTACGTGCGCATACACGTAAGTCGATCTGCGATTTTTCACTCGAACGTGTGTTTGGCGCAACCTTTCGAAAGCCACTACCGTTGTGCCAGCGAGGGAGACCATTCGAGAGGGGCCGCCGACGTGACCACCACCGCAGACAGTGCCACCATCACTGCCCAGGACCGCTCCCAGGGCCGACTCGAGCCGGTGCATGCGATGAATGATGCAGCCATGAGCGGGGAGGAGCCCGGCCGACCCGCGCGCTCGCTCCCTGGACGCCCCCCAGGCATCAGGGCCGACAGCTCCGGCCTCACCGACCGGCAGCGCCGGGTGATCGAGGTCATCCGCGACTCCGTCCAGCGCCGCGGCTACCCGCCGTCGATGCGCGAGATCGGTCAGGCGGTGGGCCTCTCCAGCACGTCCTCCGTGGCGCACCAGCTGATGGCCCTGGAGCGCAAGGGCTTCCTGCGGCGCGACCCGCACCGCCCTCGCGCGTACGAGGTGCGGGGCTCGGACCAGCCCAGCACGCAGCCGACGGACACCACGGGCAAGCCCGCGGCCTCCTACGTCCCCCTGGTCGGCCGGATCGCGGCCGGTGGTCCGATCCTGGCCGAGGAGTCCGTCGAGGACGTCTTCCCGCTCCCCCGGCAGCTGGTCGGTGACGGCGAGCTGTTCGTCCTCAAGGTGGTCGGCGACTCCATGATCGAGGCCGCCATCTGTGACGGTGACTGGGTCACGGTCCGCCGTCAGCCCGTCGCCGAGAACGGCGACATCGTGGCCGCCATGCTCGACGGCGAGGCCACGGTCAAGCGTTTCAAGCGCGAGGACGGCCACGTCTGGCTCCTCCCGCACAACGCGGCGTACCAGCCGATCCCCGGCGACGAGGCCACCATCCTCGGCAAGGTCGTCGCCGTGCTGCGACGGGTGTGACACCACCTCGTCGGCCCTGAACCGGGCCCCGGGACCCACTGCGCCGGTCCCGGGGCCCTGCCGTGTCTCCAGGGCCCCCGAGCCCGTTTGTCGTGCCTTCGCCGGAGCGGCCGCTACGCCTCCGCCGTCCTGGCCGCCGCGTCGATGGCCGCCAGCGACTTCCGCACCTGGTTGCGGTCCGTGGTGTACCAGAAGTCGGGCAGCGAGGCCTTCAGATAGTTGCCGTACCGGGCCGTCGCGAGGCGCGGGTCAAGGACCGCCACCACGCCGCGGTCCCCCGTGGCCCGCACGAGACGACCGGCGCCCTGGGCCATCAGCAGCGCGGCGTGCGTCGCCGCCACCGCCATGAACCCGTTGCCCCCGGCGTCCTCGACCGCCTTCTGCCTCGCGCTCATCAGCGGGTCGTCCGGGCGCGGGAAGGGGATCTTGTCCATGACGACCAGCTGGCAACTCGCCCCAGGGACGTCCACGCCCTGCCAGAGCGACAGCGTGCCGAAGAGACAGGTCTTCGGGTCGGCGGAGAAGTTCTTGATCAGCTCGCCGAGGGTGTCCTCGCCCTGGAGCAGGATCGGCAGCTCGGGCATCCGGGTCCGCAGCTCCTCGGCCGCCTGCTGGGCAGCACGCATCGAGGAGAACAGGCCGAGCGTCCGGCCGCCGGCCGCCTGCATCAGCTCGGTCAGCTCGTCCAGCATGTCGCCGCGCTCGCCGTCCCGCGCGGGCCGGTTCAGGTGCTTGGCGACATAGAGGATGCCCTGCTTCGGGTAGTCGAAGGGCGAGCCGACGTCGATGCCCTTCCACACCGGAAGGTCCTCGCCCTGGGTGCCCTCCGGGGCTAGGCCGAGCGAGGCACCCACCCCGTTGAAGTCTCCGCCCAGCTTCAGGGTGGCCGAGGTCAGCACCACCGAGCGGTCGGCGAACAGCTTCTCCCGCAGCAGCCCCGAGACGGTGAGCGGAGCGACCCGCAGCGAGGCTCCGAAACGGTCGTGCCGCTCGTACCAGACGACGTCGTACTCGGAGCCCTGCGTGATCCGCTCGGCGACCCCGTGCACGGTCTCCACCGAGGCAAGCGCCTGCTTGCGGACGGCGTCCTCGTCCTGCACGGACCGGTCGCGGGTCGAGCCGAGGGCCGTGATCACCGCGCGAGCGGCGTCGCGCAGCGCCATCAGGGCGTAGCCGAGATCCTCGGGGATCTCCTCCAGGCGGCCGGGCAGCGCCAGCTCCATCAGCCGCTCGAAGCCCTCGGCCGCGGTCTGCAGCTGGTCGGCGACCTTCTCGTCGACCAGCTTCGCCGACCGGCGCACGGCCCGGTTGACCTGCCCGGGGGTGAGCTCACCTGTGGCCACGCCGGTCACCCGGGAGACCAGCTCGTGGGCCTCGTCGACGATCAGCACCTCGTGCTGCGGCAGCACCGGCGCGCCCTCGATCGCGTCGATGGCGAGCAGGGCGTGGTTGGTGACGACGACCTCGGCGAGCTTGGCCCGCTCGCGGGCGGCCTCGGCGAAGCACTCCGCTCCGTACGCGCACTTGCTCGCGCCCAGGCACTCGCGCGAGGAGACCGACACCTGGGCCCAGGCCCGGTCGGAGACGCCCGGCGTCAGGTCGTCCCGGTCGCCCGTCTCCGTCTCGTCGGACCAGTCGCGCAGCCTCAGCAGGTCCTGGCCGAGCTTGCTGGTGGGAGCCGCCGCCTCGAAGGGGTCGAAGAGACCCTCTTCCTCGTCCTGGGGAACGCCCTCGTGGAGGCGGTGCAGGCACAGATAGTTCGACCGGCCCTTGAGCATGGCGAACTCCGGCCGGCGGCGCAGCTGCGGATGCAGGGCGTCGACCGTCCGCGGCAGATCGCGCTCGACGAGCTGGCGCTGGAGCGCCAGCGTCGCCGTCGCGACCACCACCCGCTCCCCCTGCGCCAACGCCGGTACGAGATAGCCGAGGGACTTACCGGTGCCGGTGCCGGCCTGGACGAGGAGGTGCGAACCGTCGTCGATGGCCTCGGCGACGGCCTCGGCCATGGTGACCTGGCCGGGGCGCTCCACACCGCCGACGGCGGAGACGGCGGCGTGGAGGAGATCGGGGAGGGATGGCTTCGTCATAGCCCTTCCACCCTACGGGGCACCACCGACACCCGAGTCCATCCCCGTGATCACGCGAGCGGGTTCGGGACGGTGCCGTGGACGGCCGCGTGCGGGCGCTCGGGGCGGTCGCGGTAGCCGTCGAGATGGAGCCGGTTGCGATTGAGGCAGAGTCGCTCGATCCGGGGGACGAGGAGATCGAACAGCTCGAACCGTTCCTTCAGCTCCGGGAAGCGGCCCTGGTGGCGGAGGATCTCGGCGCGGACCAGGGTCCAGAACTCCTCTTCGGGGACGTCCAGTTGCTCCTCGCACAGCGGTGCCAGGTAGCGGAAGACGCCGACGAGAAGGCCCGAATGGATGAACTGGGTGAGGAAGTCGGGCTCCTCGGTGAGCAGCACGGTGCGTACCTCGTCCGGCATGGTCGCGTGCTCGGGGAGCGGCACGGCGCTGACGTTCACGTCGTCGACGAAGTCCTTGATCGCCAGCCGGACGGGCACGTCCTGCTCGTCGTAGACGACGATGGCGTTCTCCCCGTGCGGGGAGAAGACGGTGCCGTACTGGTAGAGGAAGTGCAGCAGCGGCGGCAGCAGGGCGGCGAAGAGGCGCTGGAGCCAGGCCCTGGGCGCGAGCCCCGAGCGCTCGACGAGTTCGGCGACGAAGGCCCGGCCCTCGGGGTCGGTGTGCAGGAGCGAGGCGAGGGTGCGGGCCCGCTCGCCCGGGGGCAGCCGCAGGGGTTCGCGCCAGATCGCGCCGAGGAGTTCCTTGTACTGGTACGGGACTTCCGGCAGCCGGTCGTACAGCGGGTGCTCGACGGTGACGGAGGCGACCTCGCCGAGGAGGATCACCCCGCACTCGTCGCGCAGGAAGGGGTCGGCGTCGCGCAGTCCGTGCACCCAGGCGGTGACGGCGGGCGCGGCGAGGGTCCGCTCGGTGGGCAGGCCGCGCCAGACGAGGGTGTTGAGGACGGAGAGCGGCAGCTTGACGGTGTGGCGGTCGGGACGGCTGGTGTTGAGGAAGGTGCGGATCGACTGCTGCGACAGGCGCAGGTCGCCGTCCGCGGTGAGCGGGACCACGGTCCCGGAGGCGATCGCCGGGGCGTAGAGCGGCAGCACGACCTCGTCCCACTGCCAGGGGTGGACCGGGAGGAACAGATAGCCGTCGGGGTCCAGACCGCGGGCGCGCAGGACGGTGCGGAAGGTCTCCTGGACCTCCGGGTCGAGTTCGCGGGCGTAGAGCTGGTCGGGGGTGTCGAGGCCGGTGACTCCGCGGTAGGCGGCGATCCGGCTGCTGACCGCGATCCACGGCAGGCGGGTGGGGCGGCGGGCCTCGGGGGCCCACTGGGCCGCGTCGGTGGCGGAGAAGCCGATCCGGCCCTTGTTGAGGACGAGCCAGGGGTGCCCGGTCTGGTGGCCTTCGAGTTCCGCGTAGCCGAGGTCGGCGAGGCGGCCGGCGGGCAGGGCCGTGTGGTCGAGGCGGGCGTCGGCGGCGAGGGTGGTGGTGAGCTCGCGGATGAGGTGGCCGAGGGTGGCGCCGTCGAGGCCGAGGAGGCGGCGGGCCCGGACGAGGAAGTCCAGCGGGTCGGTGGCGGGCCGGCCCTCGTGGGTGATCGATTCGGGGGCGATCCGCCAGCTGCCGTAGGCGCCGCGGCGGGCGGTGAAGGCGAGCGCGGTGCCGTCGTCGAGGGTGAGCGTGTAGTGGGCCGGGCCGGCGGCCGCGGTCGTGGCGGGATCGGCCGGCCGGGGTTCGACGATCTCCTCGTACGCGAACTCGGCGATGGCCTTGGCGAGCAGGCGGGAGGCGGCTCTGGACCAGGCGGCCGGGTTCAGTTCGGGCGGCGCGGGCAGGGCCGGCTGTGCGGAGTCGTGGGGTGCAGGGGACATCGACACGAGGACTCCTCGGAGTGGGAACCGCTGTGGGTCGAGCGGTGTATGTAAGGCAGAGGGTGTTCAGAGGACGTGGCGCAGGGCGCGGTCGCGGACCATGAGCGCGGCTCGTTTGTCGGGGAGGTCGACTTCCGCGGAGAGGCGGAAGCCGGCGCCGAGGAAGGCTGCTACGGAGGGGGTGTTGCGCAGATCGGGTTCGGCGAGCACGCGGGTGCAGTGGGGCCGGTGGTCGAGGACGAGGTCCGCGACGGCCCGCAGGAGGGTGGTGCCGATACCGCGGCCGCGGTCGGTGACGCCGCCGATGAGCAGGTGGATGCCGGTGTCGTGCGGGCGCGCGGGGTAGTGCCGGGCGAGCGGGTCGAGGTCGGCCCGGTAGATCTCGAAGTAGCTCATGGGTGTGCCGTCGAGGACACCGAGGCAGGGCACGCTGCGTCCGTCGCCGTCGAGTTGGGCGCGGATGTGGTCGGCGGTCACGCTCTGTGGGCCTTCGAGTTCCCAGAAGGCGGCTACGGCCGGGTCGTTCATCCAGCGGGCGATGAGCGGCAGGTCCCGGTCGATCCGTACGGGGACGAGCCGGAAGCTGCCGGCGGCGGTGGCGGCCGGCTGCCAGGCGGCGAGGTCGTCGAGGAGGTCGCCGTCGGAGCTCCCGCTGTACTCGCCGGCGGCGAGCAGGGCGACGAGTTCGTCGGACAGGTGCAGGTCCAGGGTGTCGTCGGCACCCGGGTCGGCGCCGGGGGCGGCGCCGGGCTCGTTCTCGCTGCCGTTGACGGGCCCGGAACCGGGCTCGGGCTCGGTGGCGGTGCCGGTATCGGGCGGGGCGTCGGTGCCGGGGTGCGCTTCGGTGGGAGGCACGGGGGCGCTCTCCTCTCGGCGGTGTGGGTGGTGGAAGGGGCTTCGCCGGGGTGGTCCCGGGCGGTGACTCAGGCGCGAAGGGGGTTGGTGATCGTGACGTAGACGGACTGGGTGTCGACCGGGCCGACGAGCTCGTCGAGGCCGTGCAGGCGGGTGAGGAGGTTGGCCTTGCAGCGCAGGGTCGCCGCCTCCAGAAGCCGGTGCGGCAGCGGGGAGCCGAGGCCGGTCGCGGTGGTGAGGAACTGGCGCAGGGCGGCGAGCAGGACGCGTTCGTCGGCGAGGCGTTGGGCGCCGAAGGCGCCGATCAGGCCGAGGATGTTGTTGATGCCGAGGTAGTAGGCGAAGCGCTCGTCGGTGACCTGGTCGGTGACGAAGGTGTCGCTGGCCTTGCCGATGCCCGGAAGGCGGCTCTCCAGCTCGTCGCGGCGGGACTCGCGGAAGTAGTAGCCCTGGTTGTCGCGGTAGCGTCCGCCGACGGGCCAGCCGTCGGGGTCGAGGAGGACCAGGGTGTTCTGCTGGTGGGCCTCCAGGGCGACACCGGCGTGGCCGTCGAGCCAGAGGACGGGGCGGACCACCACGTCGAGATAGCGCAGGAACCACTCGGCGGCGACGGCCGTGGCAGGGCGGCCCGTGCGGCCGGCGAGGCGGCCGATGACGTCGGCCAGACGGGAGCGCATCCGCGTGGCGCCCGGCCACGGGCGCGGGGCGGTGAGGGAGGCGAGGCAGACCGCGTCGTCACCGGCGGCGAAGGGGTTGTGCCGGATCATGACGTCGAGTCCGGGTACGGGCTCGCCGTCGCGGGTGTCGACCGCGAGCCAGGCCGGGTCGCGGACGATGTCGAAGCCGGGGTGGGCGGCCTGCCACTGGTCGACGAGGCCGGTGCGCAGGAGGCGGTGCACCTCGACTCCGCGGTGGAGTTCCTTGCGCAGGTTCTCCCGGCGGGAGTTGGTGATCCGCACACCAAGGGAGAGCTTGAGCATGGCCCGGGCGCCGGGGCGGTGCACGGTGCGGACCGAGGAGGTGGGGTGCCAGTGGCTCCCGTGGGGGCCGAGGTCGTGGAGGAGGCCGGCGTCGAGAAGGGCGGCGACGGCGGGGCGGTGGCGGAGCTCACGGGCCTGCCAGGGGTGGAGCGGCAGGGCGGCGGTGCCGGCCGGGAGGTCGAGGCCCGCGGCGAGGCCGGCCGTGAGCTGGGCGGCGGCGACGGGGCGGCCCTGCTCGGTCCAGGCCGAGTCTGCGGCGAGGACGGTGTGGTCGACGGCCATCCAGTGGAGGGGGAACGAGCCGTGCAACTCGGGCGAGTAGAGCCGGGCTTCGGCCTCCGAGAGTCCTTCGCGGCTCTTGGGGGTGGGGTGCAGCGGGTGGCCGAGCAGCAGGGACTGCTCGGCGGTGAGGAAGAGGTCGGCCTCGTCGCGCGGGCGCGGGTCACGGCGGCGCTCGGTGATGAAGTCTGCGGTGCGGCGCGCGGAGTCGGCCACGCGGCCGACGAGTTCGGCGCCCTCGGGCCGGCCGGACTCCCGGCTGAGCAGGGCGGCGACGGTGACCGCGTCGACGGCCGGGGCGGTGGCCGGGAGCCCGTCGAGGGCCGGGGCGCCGAAGCGGTGCCAGCCGGTGGGAGACCAGTAGCGGACGGGGACGAGGAGGGCGGTGCCGCTGGCGTCGAGGGGGATGCGCAGGGTGGCGGTGGGCGGGGCCGGCAGGTTCTTCTCCCGTACCCAGCAGCGCAGCAGGCTCTCGACGGAGGCCAGGTCGGCGGCCCGCCGCGGGTCGGGATCGTCGAGGGGGTCCGGATCGACCGGCGGAGCCTGCGCGTCCCGCGCCTCCTCCGCGTCGCGTGGGCCCTGGGCACCCAGCGGCTCCTGCCCGTCTCGTGTGCCCTGTGCGCTCAGTGGGTCCGACGCGTCCCGTGTGCCCCGCGCGCTCACTGGGTCCGACGCGTCCCGTGGGTCCGGTGCGCCCAGCGGCTCCTGCGGGTGCTGCGGGTCCTGTGTGCCGGTCGGGCCCGGGTATTGGCGGGGGACCGTGGGCTCGGCGGTGAGGGGGGCGGGCGCGGCAGCGGCGGGGGTTCCGGTGCCGGTGGTTTCGGAGGCGGGGGTGGGGTTCACGGGGCTTCCTTGGGAGGGGGCCGGGGGGATGGGGCCGGGCGGTTCGGTCCGGGTTCAGTGGGACAGCCCGGACGAGTGGGGCCGGTGGGCCCGTTCGGCGGCGGCGAGGGCGTCGGCGAAGCGGTCGAGGACGGCGGCCGCCTGCTCGTCGGTGAGGGTGAGCGGGGGAAGCAGGCGGACCACCGCGTTGTGGCGCCCGCCGAGTTCGACGATGAGGCCGCGGTCGAGGCACTGCCGCTGGACGGCCTTCGCGAGCTCGGGGGCCGGCGGCGGGACGAGGTCGTCGGGGCCCGCGGCCTCGGGGTCGACCAGCTCGACGCCGATCATCAGGCCCCGGCCGCGGACGTCGCCGATGCAGGGGTGGGCGGCGGCGAGGCCCTGGAGCCGGCCGAGCATGCGGGCGCCGAGGGTGCCGGCGCGCTCGGCGAGCCGGTTCTGCCGTACGTACGCGAGGGTGGCGGCGCCGGCGGCCATGGCGAGCTGGTTGCCGCGGAAGGTGCCCGCGTGCGCACCGGGTTCCCAGGCGTCGAGCGCCGAGCGGTAGACGACGACGGCGAGCGGCAGGGAGCCGCCGATGGCCTTGGACAGGACCATCACATCGGGGACGACGCCACTGTGCTCGACGGCCCAGAAGGCGCCGGTGCGGCCGACTCCGGTCTGGACCTCGTCGGCGATCAGCGGGATGGACCGGGCGGCGGTGATCTCCCGCATGCGGCGCAGCCAGGCGTCGGGGGCGGGGATGACGCCGCCCTCGCCCTGGACGGGTTCGAGGATCATCCCGGCGGGGGCGGGAATGCCGCTCTTGGGGTCGTCGAGCGCGTTCTCGGTCCAGCGGGCGGCCAGTTCGGCGCCGCGGTCGCCACCGACGCCGAAGGGGCAGCGGTAGTCCTGCGGGAAGGGCAGCCGCGCGACGCGGACGTCGGTGGCTCCGCCGGAGGCGTCGAGGGCGCCGGCCGTCATGCCGTGGTAGGCGCCGCTGAAGGCGAGCACTCCGCGCCGGCCGGTGGCCGTGCGGACGAGTTTGAGGGCCGCCTCGACGGCGTCCGTGCCGGCGGGCCCGCAGAACTGGATGCGGGCGTCGTCGGCGAGCCCGGCGGGGAGGGTGGCGAACAGCTCGGTGGTGAAGGCGTCCTTGACCGGGGTGGCGAGGTCCAGGACGTGCAGGGGCGCCCCCGAGTCGAGGACCTTCCTGATGGCCTCCAGGACCACGGGGTGGTTGTGCCCGAGCGCCAAGGTGCCGGCGCCGGAGAGGCAGTCCAGATAGCGGCGGCCGTCGGCGCCCTCGATGGTGAGTCCCCTGGCCCGTACGGGGACGATCGGCAGCGAGCGCGCGTAGGTGCGCGCGGCGGACTCGCGCTGCGACTGGCGGCGCAGGATGCCCTCGTGGGCGACCGGCTCGCCGGCCGCTCGGGGTTCGTCCGCCCCGGCACGGCTCTCGTCACAGGTCCGCGCGGCCGGTGGTACGGCCGGAGCTGGTTCGGTCACGGCCACGGCTGGGTGTCCTCCCGCTGTAACAGTTGCGTTGCACATCGGCACGTTGCGCGGCTGCCCCGATGGGCCGCCCCGATCGCCACCGTCATGTCCCCCGTCCGTACCAACGACGGGGGATGCCGGGGATCACGGGCGCGGGCCAAGTTCCTTGGCGTGTCCCGGATCACGGCACGGAAACGGCTGTTGGGGGTCCGGAACCGAGGACCTGCGTCGTACCGTCCCCTCCGGCACCGGCATAGTGGGGCCTCATGTGGGACGGCCCACCGGCGCCGCCACTGTTCACAGATGCACAAGTTGACGTAGTCCCAGGGGGATCACGAGATGCGATCGATTCGTCCGATGCTGGCCGCAGCATCCGCCGTCGCGGCGTTGACGCTGACGGCGACGGCCTGCGGTCCGACCGAGGACAACGCGGGGGGTGACAAGCCCAGCGCCACCGCGACCCCGACCTCCGGCGGCAAGATCACGATTCCCGACGACCTGAAGGAGCGTCTGAAGGAGCACGGGATCGACGTCGACAAGTGGCGGGGCGGCGAATGGAAGAACTGGGACAAGGACAAGTGGCTGCGTGAGGCCAAGGACTTCGTCAACCCGATCATCGAGGACCTCTGGGACCCGGACCGGATGCGGGACGCCGAGCGGCCCGACAAGCCGGTCGAGGAGGAGGACATCTCGGGTGACAAGGGCGTGACCGACCCGACGCCGGAGCCGGTGAAGGCGAAGGCCGTGTCCGCGCCGTACCACGAGAACGCGGCCGCGTCCGGCAAGGTCTTCTTCGACGGCCCCGAGGGCTCGATGGTCTGCTCGGCCACGGTCGTGCAGGACCCGGCGCACCCGGGGAAGTCCAACATGGTGTGGACGGCCGGCCACTGCGTGCACGCGGGCAAGAAGGGCGGCTGGTACCGCAACATCGCCTTCGTCCCCTCGTACAACAACAGCGGGAAGCCGACGGCCGAGCTGGAGAGCGCGACGCGCGAGCAGATCGCGCCGTACGGCGTGTGGTGGAGCGACTGGGCGCAGACCTCCGACCAGTGGATCGGCCAGGGTGGGGCGACCGGCGGCCAGGGCGCTCCGTACGACTTCGCGGTGCTGCACGTGACGCCGGAGAAGGGCAGCACGGGCAAGTCGCTTGAGGAGACGGTCGGTTCGGCACTGCCGGTGGAGTTCAACGCGCCGGCCGTGCCGAAGATCGCGAACCTGACGGCGACCGGCTATCCGGCGGGTGCACCGTTCGACGGCCAGAAGATGTACCAGTGCCAGGACAAGCCGGGCCGGCTGTCGGTGAAGACCGATCAGCCGACGATGTACCGGATCGGCTGCACCATGACCGGCGGTTCGTCCGGCGGCGGCTGGGTGGCCACCGGGCAGGACGGGAAGCCGGCACTGGTGTCGAACACGTCGATCGGCCCGGTGACGGCGGGCTGGCTGGCCGGACCGCGGCTCGGCGCCGAGGCGAAGGCCGTCTACGCCGGCGTCAGCAAGAAGTACGCCAACCGCTGACCCGGGACGGGAGCGGGCGGGGTCTCTCCGAGGTCCCGCCCCGCGGACCCTGGAGGGGGTCCGCCCTTCCGTACGGGCATACTGTGCACCGCTAGTGACGCGTCCATGGCAACCATGCCGGGTGATCCCGCCATGGCGGGCCGCCTTTCCGCGGCCGGACGGCCGGACGCGCCGACACACCCCAGGGGGACATCACTTCATGCGTTCCATACGACTCGTGCCGGCTCTCACGGCCCTGACGGCGGCGCTCGCGCTGACCGCCACCGCCTGCGGCCCCACCGAGACGCCGGCGGCGGACAAGCCCGCCGACACGTCCGCCTCCGCGAGCGCCGCTCCCACCGAGGACGGCTCCGGCTCGGACCTCACCAAGGACATCGCCGGCAAGCTGAAGAAGCACGGCGTCGACCTCGACAAGTGGAAGGACGGCGAGTGGAAGAACTGGGACCAGGACAAGTGGCTGCGTGAGGCCGAGGACTTCGTCAACCCGGTGATCGACGGGCTGTGGGACCCGGCCCGTATGCAGTCGGCCAAGAGCCCGGACCCGACCATCACCGCCCAGGCGGGCAGCTCGGGCAGCGACCCCGTGCCGCGGCCGGTGCAGGCGCAGCGCGAGAAGACGCCGTACCACCGCAACGCGGCCCCGGTCGGCAAGATCTTCTTCGACGCGCCCGAGGGCCACATGGTCTGCTCCGGCACGATCGTGAAGGACCCGCGCCGGCCCGGGAAGTCCAACCTCGTGTGGACCGCCGGTCACTGCGTGCACGCCGGCAAGCGCGGCGGCTGGTACCGCAACATCACCTTCGTCCCGGCCTTCAACGACCTGGGCAAGTCGCCCGCCGCGCTGCGCAACGCGCAGCCGCACGAGGTCTACCCCTACGGCCAGTACTGGGCCGACTGGGCGGTGACCTCCGGCGAGTGGATCCAGGGCGGCGGCACCAACCAGGCCTGGCCGTACGACTACGCCGTGCTGCACGTCCAGCCGCAGCAGGGCCGCAAGTCCCTCGAGGAGACCGTGGGCGTCGCCCTGCCGATCGACTTCTCCGCCCCGACGGCCGCACAGGCCGGCACCCTGGGCGCCTGGGGCTACCCGGCGGCGCCGCCGTACAACGGCATGATCATGCACAAGTGCCTGGACCGCGGCTCGCGTCTGACCACGGCGCCGGCCACGCCGACCATGTACCGGATCGGCTGCACCATGACCGGCGGTTCGTCGGGCGGCGGCTGGTTCCGCGCGCTGCCGAACGGCACGACGGCGCTCGTGTCGAACACGTCGATCGGCCCCGCCGGCCGCAACGGCTGGCTGGCAGGACCGCAGCTGGGCCGCGGCGCCAAGGCGGCGCACGAGATGGTCAGCAAGAAGTTCGCCCGCTGACCGCAGGACCCGCTGACCCGCAGGACCCGCTGACCCGCAGGACCCGCTGACCCGCCGACCCGCAGGTCATCCGGCTGACGGGAAGCCACACCGCAGAAAGGCGCCGGCCGTCTCCCTCCCGGGAGGCGGCCGGCGCCTTCGTCGTACGGTGAAGCAGGGTCAGTGCGCGGCGGGGACGTACGGCGCGAGCAGCGCCGCCAGCTCCTCGTGCACCCGCGCCCTGAGCAGGGTGCCCTCCGGGGTGTGCTCCTCGGAGGTCAGGTCGCCCTCCGCGTGCACCCGCGAGACGAGACCGCCCTGCGTGTACGGCAGCAGGACCTCGATCTCGACCTGCGGCCGCGGCAGTTCGGCGTCGATGAGCGCGAGCAGCTCCTCCATGCCCTGGCCCGAACGGGCCGAGACGGCGATGGAGTGCTTCTCGACCCGCAGCAGGCGCTGGAGCACCAGCGGGTCGGCGGCGTCCGCCTTGTTGATCACGACGATCTCCGGCACGTTCACCGCGCCGACATCGCGGAACACCTCGCGCACGGCCGCCAGCTGCTCCTCCGGAGCCGGGTGCGAGCCGTCCACCACGTGCAGGATGAGGTCGGAGTCGCCGACCTCCTCCATGGTGGAGCGGAACGCCTCGACCAGGTGGTGGGGCAGGTGCCGGACGAAGCCGACGGTGTCGGCCAGGGTGTAGACCCGGCCGGTGGGCGTCTCGGCCCGCCGGACGGTCGGGTCGAGGGTGGCGAACAGCGCGTTCTCCACCAGCACGCCCGCGCCCGTGAGGCGGTTGAGCAGGGACGACTTGCCCGCGTTGGTGTAGCCGGCGATGGCGACGGACGGCACCTTGTGACGGCGCCGCTCCTGCCGCTTGATGTCGCGGCCGGTCTTCATCTCCGCGATCTCCCGGCGCATCTTCGCCATCTTCTCGCGGATCCGACGCCGGTCGGTCTCGATCTTGGTCTCACCGGGACCACGGGTGGCCATGCCGCCACCGCCGCCGCCACCCATCTGACGGGAGAGCGACTGACCCCAGCCGCGCAGTCGCGGCAGCATGTACTGCATCTGCGCGAGCGCGACCTGCGCCTTGCCCTCTCGGGACTTGGCGTGCTGGGCGAAGATGTCGAGGATCAGGGCGGTCCGGTCGACCACCTTCACCTTGACGACGTCTTCGAGGGCGATCAGCTGGCCGGGGCTGAGCTCACCGTCGCACACGACGGTGTCCGCGCCGGTCTCGAGCACGATGTCCCGCAGCTCCTGGGCCTTGCCGGAGCCGATGAAGGTGGCCGGGTCCGGCTTGTCACGGCGCTGGATCACGCCGTCGAGCACGAGGGCGCCCGCCGTCTCGGCGAGGGCCGCGAGCTCCGCGAGGGAGTTCTCCGCGTCCTGCACCGTCCCCGAGGTCCACACACCGACCAGCACGACGCGCTCCAGGCGCAGCTGTCGGTACTCGACCTCGGTGACGTCCTCGAGCTCGGTGGAGAGGCCCACGACACGGCGCAGGGCCGCGCGCTCGGAGCGGTCGAACTGCTCGCCGTCCCGCTCTCCGTCGATCTCGTGGCTCCAGGCGACGTCCTCTTCCATCAGGGCATCGGCCCGAAGGCTCTCGGTGCGGTTCGTCTCCGCGAAGCTCTGCTTGTCCTGGGAAGGGGATGAAGAGGAGGTCATTGGATCCTTACGTCGAAGAAAAGTCGGTTACGGCAGTCACAACGCGTGACACCCGGCAGGAATTCCCGGGTCCCGGCCGCGCCGCCGACCTGAAGATGGTGACACGGCCGGACCGGGCCCGTCATCCCGGTTTCGCCGCGCTGTCCGCCCCGGCGGACGGGGCGCTCTTCGCCCCGGCGGCCCGCTGCGGGGCCCGGCTGCGCCAGTCGGGGTGCCCGGGCATGGGTGGGGTCTTCTTCCCGTACAGCCAGTCGGCGAAGAAGCGGCTCAGGTCGCGCCCGGAGATCCGCGCCGCCAGGGCGGTGAAGTCGGCGGTGGAGGCCGTGCCGTCCCGGTGCTCGCTCACCCAGGTGCGCTCCAGGCGCTGGAAGGCGTCGGCGCCGATCTCGTGGCGCAGGGCGTAGAGGACGAGGGCGGCCCCGTCGTAGACGACGGGGCGGAAGAGGCTGATCTTCTCCCCCGGCTGCGGCGGTTTCGGCGCGGCCGGCGGCCCGCCGTCCGCGCGCCACGCGTCGGAGTCGGCGTAGGCGGCCTTCATGCGCCGCTCCATGGACTTCCCGGCCTTCTCCTCCGCGTAGAGCGCCTCGTACCAGGTCGCGTGCCCCTCGTTGAGCCAGAGGTCCGACCAGGTGCGGGGCGAGACGCTGTCGCCGAACCACTGGTGGGCGAGCTCGTGGACCATGACGGAGTCGACGAACCACTCGGGGTAGGCGGGCTCCGTGAAGAGGCCCCGCTCGAAGAGGGAGAGGGTCTGCGTCTCCAGCTCGAAGCCCGTGTCGGCGTCGGCGATCAGCACCCCGTACGTCTCGAAGGGGTACGGGCCCACCTGGCGCTCCATCCACTCCAGGTGGCCGGGGGTGCGCCGCAGCCAGGGCTCCAGGAGCTCTCGGTCGGCCGTGCGCACGACGTCGCGTACGGGCAGGTCGTGCGGCCCGCGCCGGCGCACGACCGTCGACTCTCCGATGGAGACCTGGGCGAGCTCGGTGGCCATGGGGTGGGTGGTGCGGTAGGTCCAGGTGGTGGTGTCGCCGTTCCGGACGTGGCTCTCGGCGAGGCCGTTGGCGACGGCGGTGAGGGTGCTGGGGGCGGTGATCCGGAAGGTGAAGTACGCCTTGTCGGCGGGGTGGTCGTTGGAGGGGAAGACCCGGTGGGCGGCGTCGGCCTGCAGGGCCGTGGCGAGGCCGTCGCCGGTGCGGACCCAGCCGCCGCTGTCGACGGGGCCCGTGGGGTCACTGGTGTGCGTGACGGTGATCTCGACCGCATCGCCCTCCCCGACCGGGTGGGCCGGGGTGATCACCAGGTCCTCGCCGCTGCTCGCGTAGGCGGCGGGTTCGCCGTCGACGGTGACGGCGGAGACGGTGCCGTGGGTGAAGTCGAGGTTGATCCGTTCCAGGTCGTCGGTGGCCAGCGCCTCGATCCGGGTGACGCCCGCGAGCGGGGCGGTGTTGCGGCCGGGGTAGGTGAGGTCGATGTCGTACGACAGGACGTCGTAGCCGGGATTGCCGAGGTGCGGGAAGAGCGGGTCCCCGATGCCGAGCGGCGCGGGGGCGGGCAGGGCCGCGGCGACGAGCCCCGCGGAGAGGGCGACGAGGACGGCGGAGCGAAGGGCACGCCTGGAGGAGGCGGGTTTCCACGGCGTACGGGATGGGAGCGGCATGAGCTACCGCTACCAGGGCGGGGGCCGCTCCACCGGGCGGCGCGCGCGCCCGCCACCCGAAGGGGTCAGGGCTCAGATCTGCGGTGACGCGGGATGCCGGGCGCGGCCCACGTCGTACACGCCGGGCACGTCCCGCATGGCCTTCATCAGGGCGGGCAGCCCGGTCGCGTCGGGCAGTTGGAGGGTGTACGTGTGGCGCACCCGCTGCTCGCTGGGGGGTTCGACGGTGGCGGCGACGACCGCGGCGCCCTCGGCGGCGATGGCCTCGGTGAGGTCGGCGAGCAGCCCGGGCCGCCCGAAGGACTCGGCGACGAGGGTGACCCGGCACGCGGCGGTGTCGCCCCAGTGCACGGTGACGGGTGAGCGGCCGAGCCGCTTCATGGCGTCCACGGAGGCGCAGCCGCTGCGGTGGACGGTGACCGAGCCGCCGCGTACGACGAAGCCGGTGATCTCGTCGGAGGGTACGGGGGTGCAGCAGCCCGCCGGGCGGACGGCGGGGGCCTGGGCGCCGGGCAGCTCGGCGCGCAGCCTGGCACCCGTGCGCCGGTCGGCGGTGACGCCGGCGGCCGCCGCGCGGGGGACGGCCGCGGGGACCTTGGCGGCCTCGGGATGGGCCTGCAGCCAGCCGGTGATGGCGATCCGGGCGGCGGGGGTACGGGCGTGGTCCAGCCACTGCGGGGAGGGCCCGGAGGCGGTGTCCTGGGCGAGCAGCAGCTGGACGGTGTCGCCGTCGTGGAGCACGGTGCTCAGGGGCGCGAGGCGGCCGTTGACGCGCGCTCCGAGACAGCCGTGGGCGGCTTCGCCGTGCTGGGCGTAGGCTGCGTCGACGCAGGTGGCGCCGGCGGGCAGGCCGAGGGTGCCGCCGTCGGTGCGGAAGACGGTGATCTCCTGGTCCTGGGCGAGATCGGCGCGCAGCGAGGTCCAGAAGGTGTCGGGGTCGGGGGCGGACTGCTGCCAGTCGAGCAGCCGGGAGAGCCAGCCGGGGCGGGTCGGGTCGGCCCGCTCGCCGTCCTCGGGACCGGGGCCGGGGCCGGGGTCGTGGCCCCCGCCCTGAGCCGTTCCCTGGCCTGAGCTCGGGCCCACGCCCTGGCCCGCGCTCTGGCCCGCGCCCGCCGGGTCCGTGGTGTCCTGGCCGCTGTACGGGTTGCCCAGGGCGACCACGCCGGCCTCGGCGACCTTGTGCATCTGGTGGGTGCGGATGAGGACTTCGGCGACGGCCCCGTCGGGCGCGGCCACGGCGGTGTGCAGCGACTGGTAGAGGTTGAACTTCGGGGCGGCGATGAAGTCCTTGAACTCGGAGATCACCGGGGTGAAGCAGGTGTGCAGCTCGCCGAGGACCGCATAACAGTCGGCGTCCTCGCCGACCAGGACGAGGAGCCGGCCGAAGTCGCTGCCGCGCAGCTCGCCGCGCTTGAGGCGGACCCGGTGGACGGAGACGAAGTGGCGCGGCCGGACGAGGACTTCGGCACCGATGCCGGCCTCGCGCAGGAGCGCGGAGACCTGCTCGGCGATGGCGGCCAGGGCATCAGCCGCGCCGGCGTTCCCGGCGATGAGGGCGCGGGTGGTCTCGTACTCCTCGGGGTGGAGGATGGCGAAGACCAGGTCCTCCAGCTCGCTCTTGAGGGCCTGGACGCCGAGGCGCTCCGCGAGCGGGATCAGGACGTCCCGGGTGACCTTGGCGATGCGGGCCTGCTTCTCCGGGCGCATCACGCCGAGGGTGCGCATGTTGTGCAGGCGGTCGGCGAGTTTGATCGACATCACGCGGACGTCGTTGCCGGTGGCGACGAGCATCTTGCGGAAGGTCTCGGGCTCGGCGGCGGCGCCGTAGTCGACCTTCTCCAGCTTCGTCACGCCGTCCACGAGGTAGGCGACCTCGTCGCCGAACTCGCGGTGGACCTGATCGAGCGTCACCTCGGTGTCCTCGACCGTGTCGTGGAGCAGGGCGGCGGTCAACGTCGTGGTCTCGGCGCCGAGTTCGGCGAGGATCAAGGTGACCGCGAGCGGGTGGGTGATGTACGGCTCGCCGCTCTTGCGGTACTGGCCGCGGTGCGAGGACTCGGCGAGGACGTACGCCCGGCGCAGCACGGCCAGGTCGGCGTGGGGGTGGTGGGCGCGGTGGGCCTCGGCGACGTGGCCGATGGCGTCGGGCAGCCGGTCGCGGACGGCGGGCCCCGCGGTGGCGCCCAGCAGGGCGGCGCGGCCGAGCCTGCGGAGGTCGATCCTCGCGCGGCCGCGCCTGCGGCCGGGAGCTTCGGGGCCGGTGGTCTCGGCCTCGCTCACGGGGTTGGGGGCCTCTGCGCTCATGGGGGCACCTCCGGCGGCGTCGACCGGCGGAGGGCCGGGGCAGTGGCGTGCCCGGCGGGCCGGTGCTTGATGCTACCGACCCCACCACGTGGCGCAGTCCCGCTCTCGCCGAGCGTGAACCGGATCACCCATTCGAGCGACGAATCAGTCGTTGACCGTTTCGAATCCGGAGGTCCCGGCGAGCCACGCCGGGTCGATCGTGCCCTCGGCGACGATGACGGCGGGGCCGGTCATCTCGATCTCGCCGTCGGGGTGCTCGGTGATGACGAGCGTCCCGCCGAGGACGTCGACGGTGTACGTGACGGGGTGCCCGGACACGGCGGGGTCGGCACCGTCCCGGCGAGCGGTCGCGACGGCCACGGCGCACGCGCCGGTGCCGCAGGAGCGGGTCTCCGCCGCACCGCGCTCGTGCACGCGCATGGCGACGTGACGCGGGCCCCGGTCGGCGACGAACTCGATGTTGACACCGTCCGGGTAGACCCCGGCCGGCTCGTACGGGGGCTCGGTGAACAGGTTCCCCGCGTGGTCGAGGGAGTCGACGAAGGCGACCGCGTGCGGGTTGCCCATGTTCACGTTGCGGGCGGGCCAGCTGCGGCCGTCGACGGTGACGGTGACGGCGGCCTCGGGGAGCCTCGCCTTGCCCATGCCGACGGTGACGGAGCCGTCCTTGTCGAGGTGGACGCGCTTCACGCCGCCGCGCGTGGCGACGGTGACCTCGCCGGCGGTGACGTGCCCGGCGTGCTGGAGGTAGCGGGCGAAGACCCGGACCCCGTTGCCGCACATCTCGGCGACCGAGCCGTCCGCGTTGCGGTAGTCCATGAACCACTCGGCCTCTTCGGCCATGTGCCGCGCCTCGGGGTGCGCGGCGCTGCGCACGACGTGCAGCACCCCGTCGCCGCCGATGCCGGCCCGTCGGTCGCACAGCCGGGCGACGGCGGCGGGGAGCAGCTCGACGGCGTTGTCCGCGTCGGGGACGATCACGAAGTCGTTCTCGGTGCCGTGGCCCTTGAGGAAGGTGAGCGGCGAGATCTCGGTGCTGGTCACGGGACCAACTGTACGGGTCGGGTACGACAGGGGGCGCGACGGTCCACGGAGCGGGAACGGGGCGCGGGCTCCGGGGGGAACGGGGGGCCGGGCCCGGGCGCCGCGTAGCCGTACGGCCCCGGCTCGGGCGCCTCGGATCAGCCCGTACGGACCCGGCTCGCCCCCGCCCGGCGGCGCGGGCAGCAGCGCGGCGGGGCTCAGCGCAGGCGGGCCACGCGCCAGACCGCGAGGGCGACCAGGAGGGCGCTGAGGGCGACGTAGAGGGCGAAGACGCGCCAGTTCGGCCGGTCGCCGGAACCACGGGCGGGCAGTCCGGGCCAGGTGTACCCGACCCGGCGGGCGGCCATCATGCCCCAGCCGGCCGCGCAGGAGCTGATCAGCAGGCCGAGCATGGCGACGACCGCGCCGCCCTCGCCCGAGCCGAAGGCCAGCGGGAAGGCGAACATCAGGGAACCGACGGCGGCGAGTCCGACGATCGGGGCGAGCTGCCAGATCCTCAGGCGGCGCTGCGGGCGCAGTTCCACCTCGACTTCCGCCGCGTCCACCTCGACGGCGCTTCCTTCGGCCTGGTCCGGGCCGTCCGGGGTCAGTCCGGGCGCCTCACCGGGGGCTTCGCCCCGGACGGCTGCCTGATGTTCTGTGTCGCGAGGGCCGGCCTCCATCGCCACGCGCCCTCCCAACTCGGACTCCACTTGGTCGATCGATGCTCGATGATGGCACGCCGCCGACCCCCTCAATGACGGGCATGACGTCCCGATGCCATCACGTGATCAGGCTGTAACCGCTCGTTCGAGCAACGTCAGCGCCTGTCGCGGGAGTTCCCCGCGGTCGTCGGCGGCGCCGCTGAGCCAGTGGACGCGCGGATCGCGCCGGAACCAGGAGTCCTGACGGCGGGCGAACCGCTTGGTGGCGCGCACCGTCTCGGCGCGGGCCTCGTCCTCGGTGCACTCCCCCGCGAGCGCGGCGAGCACCTGCTGGTAGCCGAGCGCGCGCGCCGCGGTGCGCCCCTCGCGCAACCCCTGCGCCTCCAGGGCGCGGACCTCGTCGACGAGCCCGGCCTCCCACATCCGGTCCACGCGGGTGGTGATGCGCTCGTCGAGCTCGGGGCGGGCGACGTCGACGCCGATCTGCACCGTGTCGTAGACGGACTCGTGGCCCGGGAGGTTGGCCGTGAACGGCTTGCCGGTGATCTCGATGACCTCGAGGGCGCGGACGATGCGCCGGCCGTTGCCGGGCAGGATGGCGCGGGCCGCCTCGGGGTCCGCGGCGGCCAGCCGCGCGTGCAGCACGCCGGATCCGCGCTCCTCGAGCTCGGCCTCCAGACGGGCCCGGATGGCCGGGTCGGTGCCGGGGAACTCCAGGGCGTCGATGGCCCCGCGTACGTACAGGCCGGAGCCGCCCACGAGGATCGGGGGGCGGCCCTCGGCGAGCAGCCGGTCGATCTCCGCGCGGGCGAGGCGCTGGTACTCGGCGACGCTGGCGGCCTCGGTGACGTCCCAGATGTCGAGGAGGTGGTGCGGGACACCGCCGCGCTCCTCCGGCGTCAGTTTGGCGGTGCCGATGTCCATCCCTCGGTAGAGCTGCATCGAGTCGGCGTTGACGACCTCGCCGCCCAGCTGCTGGGCGAGGAAGACGCCCAGATCGGACTTTCCGGCCGCGGTGGGACCGACGACGGCGATGACCCGCGGGGCGGGAGCTGCACTTCTCACCGCCCCAGTCTCGCAAACATCAGGGCGCGTCCCCGAATGAGCTACGTGACGGCCCTCATCCGGCTTCGTTGCCTGTTGCGGGATTCCGACCCTGAGTACGCTAGGGAGTAGATATGGGCGTTTTTGCAATGTTTCGCCGCAAGAACAAGGAAGCCGCCGAGGCGGCGGTCGTGACCGAGGAGGCGCCGGACACGACGCCGGAGGCGGCGGAGGCGGAGGCCGCCCCCGAGGCCGCGGAGCCCGCCGCGACCGAGGTCAAGGCCGACAGCGTGGAGATCCCGAAGCAGCAGTCGGCGGAGGAGGCCGCGGACAACGAGGCCGGCGAAGGCGTCCGTAAGTAGGTTCGCAAAGGCCCACAAGAAGGCACGGTTCAGCACGGACACGGACCCTGTGCGGGTCCGTCGGAGGGATGGTGACCCCATGGGTCTCCTGGATTCACTGAAGGCCAAGCTCGCCCCGGCCAAGGACAAGGTCTCCGACCTCGCGCAGCAGCACGGGGGCAAGGTGGAGCACGGCCTGGAGAAGGCCGCGAAGGTGGTCGACGAGAAGACCAAGGGCAAGTACAGCGAGAAGATCGAATCCGGCACCGGCAAGGCCAAGGAGGCCATCGAGCGGCTCGCCCACAAGGACGAGAAGGGCGACGGCTCCACGCCGCCCCCGCCGCCGCCGGCCGCCTGACGGCGTCACCGCACGGTCCCTCCGCACGGCGGACGGCCGCGGAGCCTCACGCTCCGCGGCCGTCCGCCGTTTCCCGCGCGGCCCGGCCGGCAGGCCGGCTGGTCGGCAGGCCGGCTGGTCGGCTTGTCGGCCGGCAGGCCGGTCGGCTAGCCGGCTAGCTCCAGGCGGCGACGAAATATCCGACGCCGTAGGGAGCGTCCTCGTAGAGCAGCCGGCCGTCCAGGCCCGCGCCCTCGGCGGCGCCCGCGAGGACCTGCCAGCAGGCCCGGCCGGCCGCCTTCAGTTCGTACGCGAGCTCCGCGTCCAGGGCGAGCAGGGCGGCCGGGTCCGCGGCGCCGAGCGCGCGGGCGGCCTCGGCGTCGAAGGCCCCGGCGCGCTCGTCGAGGTAGCCGGGCGCCTTCACGGTGCGGCAGGCGCTTCCGTCGCCCATCACGAGCAGGGCGACCCGGTCGGCCGCGCCGGCGATCTGCCGGCCCGTCTCGGCGCAGCGGGCGCTCTCCAGGGTCTCGCCGACGCCGAGCCCCTCGATGGGCGCGTCGGCCCAGTCGTGCCGCTCCAGGAGCCAGGCGGCGACCGCGAGGGAGGCGGGCAGCGGCCGCTCGCCGCCGGGCCCGCTGCCGAGCCGCACGGCCAGGTCGACGCCGAACCCGGCGAAGGAGCCGGCCGAACCGGCCGGGTGGACACCACGGGCTCCCTCGTCCGCGGGGCCGACGACGACGAGCCGGTCGGGCCGGGAGGCGGCGAGCACGGCGAGCGCGTCGGAACAGGCCGTCCGCGCGTCGTCGAGCTCGGGCGCCGCCCCGGCGGCCACGGCGGGCACGAGAAGCGGAGGGCAGGGGCAGACGGCAGCGGCGACAAGCATGATCCGCAGCCTACTGCGCCGGGGCCGCCCCTCCGGGTACGGCGGGCCGGTCAGTGGCAGCGGGCCGCCGAAGACCGGCCGGTGCTGCCGGGAGGTCGCCTGTCGGCTGCCGCGGACCGGCCCGCCGCCTTCGGTCAGTGGCTCCCGCAGGCCGGGGCGTCGGTGACCGGGAGGGGCTCCGGGACGCCGATCTTCGGGAGGCCGAGGAGGACACCGGCCGGCTTGGCGGCGGGCGCGGCGGTGCGCTTCTCCCAGGCGTCGCCGGCGCGCGTGCGGCGGACCGCCGCGACCGCGCCCTCGGCGAGCAGGTGGTGGGGGGCCGCGTAGGTGATCTCGACGGTCACCACGTCGCCGGGCCTGACATCCTCGTCCGGCTTGGTGAAGTGGACGAGCCGGTTGTCGGGGGCCCGGCCGGAAAGGCGGTGCGTCTCGCCGTCCTTGCGCCCCTCGCCCTCGGCGACCATGACCTCCAGGGTGCGACCGACCTGCTTCTTGTTCTCCTCCCAGGAGATCTCCTCCTGAAGGGCGACCAGGCGCTCGTAACGCGCCTGCACGACCTCCTTGGGGATCTGCCCCTCCATGGTGGCCGCGGGGGTGCCGGGGCGCTTGGAGTACTGGAAGGTGAAGGCGTTCGCGAAGCGGGCCTCGCGGACCGTGTGCATGGTCTGCTCGAAGTCCTCCTCGGTCTCGCCGGGGAAGCCCACGATGATGTCGGTGGAGATGGCGGCGTGCGGGATGGCCGCGCGCACCTTCTCGATGATCCCGAGGAAACGCTCCTGCCGGTACGAGCGGCGCATCGCCTTCAGGACGGTGTCCGAGCCGGACTGCAGGGGCATGTGCAGCTGCGGCATGACGTTCGGGGTCTCGGCCATCGCGGCGATCACGTCGTCGGTGAAGTCGCGCGGATGCGGCGAGGTGAACCTGACCCGCTCCAGGCCCTCGATGTTCCCGCAGGCCCGCAGCAGCTTGCTGAAGGCCTCTCGGTCGCCGATGTCGGAGCCGTACGCGTTGACGTTCTGGCCGAGCAGCGTGATCTCGGAGACGCCCTCGCCGACCAGCGCCTCGATCTCGGCCAGGATGTCGCCGGGGCGACGGTCCTTCTCCTTGCCGCGCAGCGCCGGGACGATGCAGAAGGTGCAGGTGTTGTTGCAGCCGACGGAGATCGACACCCAGGCGGCGTACGCGGACTCGCGCCGGGTCGGCAGCGTGGAGGGGAACGCCTCCAGCGACTCGGCGATCTCGACCTGCGCCTCCTCCTGGATACGGGCCCGCTCCAGGAGCACCGGCAGCTTGCCGATGTTGTGCGTACCGAAGACCACGTCGACCCACGGGGCCTTCTTGACGATGGTGTCCCGGTCCTTCTGCGCCAGGCAGCCGCCGACGGCGATCTGCATGCCGGGCCGGGAGGTCTTCCTGGGCGCGAGGCGGCCGAGGTTGCCGTACAGCTTGTTGTCGGCGTTCTCCCGGACGGCGCACGTGTTGAACACCACGACGTCGGCGTCGCCGTCGGAGCCCTCGGGGGCACGGACGTAGCCGGCGTCCTCCAGCAGTCCGGAGAGCCGCTCGGAGTCGTGGACGTTCATCTGACACCCGTAGGTGCGCACTTCGTAGGTCCGCGTCACGCCCACTTCGTCCACTGCTCCGGTCCGGTCGCTGCTGCTGGTCATCCCTCAAGGGTAAGGGGGCGGCGGGGGTGCCCGGGAATGCCGGACGGGAGGCTCGGCCGGAGCAAGCGGAAGCCCCGCCGGGACGCACCCGGCGGGGCTTCGCGTGAGCTGCCGCTCAGCGGCACAGCGCTTGCTTCCTAGTCTCCCAGGAACCACAGGTAGAGGTGCGGTCCGCTCTCCACCTGATGACAGAGGCTCTCGATCTCCGCCACCGCGTCGTTCCCGAGAAGATCACGGACGGAGGGATCGGAGATCTCCCGCCGGAGCCGCTCGGTCTGCCGCGAGTTGAACATCGTGTCCGCGTAGGGCAGCACACTGCCCAGGAACGGGAACGCATCCGGGTCGATGTGCTGGAGCGTCTTGATGAAGTCCAGCCGGGACGACCCGTGCGTCACGACGTTGCCCGTCTCCCCTCTCACCTGGAGATTGATCATCGTTCGTCCTTACTCAGTAGTCCGGATGGACACTCGACACCTCGCCGTTCTCCACCCAGACCGCGACGTTGTGAAGCGGTGTCCCGTCCGCGTCGAATCCGACCGGATGGACACTCCTGATCTGGAGCAGGTGCCGGTGCTTCTGGCCCGTGCCGAGGTTCATGTTGTCCAGCGGCTTCCGCATGGCAAGCCTCGCCCAGTTCCGGACGTGGTCCTCCGTGACCCACGAGTCGAACTTCGACTTGTGGCCCCACCTCGTCCAGGCCTCCGGGGCGGAGTCGAAGTGCCTCGCGACGATGTGGTCCCGCATCACCTGGGCCGAGATCGACCCGTTCCCGCAGTTGTGCACAAGGACCGAGGTCGTCGCCGCCACCACATAGTAGGTGTGGGCGTCGGAGACGGTCAGGTTGTGGACGGTCGCACTCCGGCTGGTCCGGTGCTCGACCGCGCTCACCCGGACACGGGTGCCCGAATCGGTGCTCAGCCACTGGCCCCGCTTCAGGTCGGTGGCGTCGATCCACTCGGCGAGCTCGGGGACCCAGAAGGGGTGGCCCTCTGTGGCCGTGACCGTCGCGGTCTTCGCACCGGCCTTGCCGTCGGTGTCGATCGTGACGTCGACCAGGTGCTTGAGGCCCTGACCCTTGATCGCGGCGGTGACCGTCTCGATCCGGGTCTTCCCGGTCTTCGGGTCGGTGGCCTTGACCTTGTCACCGGGCTTGACCTGCTCGATCGGCTTCGTGGAGCCGTCGGCCATCATGACCTTCGTGCCCGGGGTGAAGCTGTTGTCGACCGGGCAGGACCCGCCGCTGCCTTCATCGGCCTTGCCCGAGCCGCCACTTCCGCTGCTGCCGCCGTTGTTGCGGGAGGACCCGCCGGATGAGCCGCCGGGCTTGGAGGTGTTGGCCTTGCCGCCACCCCCGCCGGAGCCCTTGCCGCCACCGGAGCCCTTGCCGCCTCCGGAGCCCTTGGACTTGGGCTGCGAGGACGACTTCGGAGCGGCCTTGGCCTGGGCCTTCTTGTGGACGGGGTTACCCGTCTTCCGCTTCGCGGCGGCTGCCGCGTCGGCCTTTCTCTTGGCCGCTTCGGCCGCCTTCTTCTTGGCCCGTTGCGCCGCTTCCTTCTTGGCCTTCTCGATCGCCAGCTTCTTGGCCCGTAGCGCTGCCGCCTCCGCGGCCTTGGCGGCCTTGAGGACGGCCTCGGCGGCCTTCTTGGCCGCCTTGAACGCCTTGATGGCGTCGATGGTGCGGTTGACGGCCTTGATGACCGACGGGATCTTGCCGAGCTTCGTCCACGGGATGGCGTCGACGACGATGCTGACGCAGGACCACATGTCACCGCCGAAGCAGGCCATGGCGTCGTTGATGCCGATGAAGTCCTTCAGCGTCTCCCAGGCCACGGCCAGGATGACGGAGGTGAGGGACTTGCCCTGCATCGCCTCGGCCTGAGCGACCTGCGCCGCCGACAGACCGGCGCCCGCGAGGGCCGCGGCCCGCTCGGAAGCGGTCAGGACGATCGAAAGGCCCGTCGGGTCGGAGTGCGAGACCGGGTTGTTCTGGGCGTAGTTGTAGCCGTTGGACTGAAGCGGGTCGTTCAGGTCCAGGATCGGGTCGGCGGACAGGAAGCGTCCGACGACGGGGTCGTAGAGACGGGCGCCGAGCGGCTGGAAGCCGGAGGCGTCGTCACGGGTCTTGCTCAGGAATCCCTTGTGGGTCTGGAGGTTCGCGCCGGCTGTGTCGGCACCACGCTGGTTGCCGAACGGATCCTGCTTGCGGACCCGGACCGCCTGACCGCTGTAGAGGGTGACCTCCGCGTACACGCTGCCCTGGTGGTCGGCCGCGAGGGCGACCAGCGCGTCCGAACCGGTGCCGTTGGCGTAGCGCATGACCGCACCGCCGGGGGCGGCGTAGGTGCGCTCGGTGCGGACCAGGACGCCGCCCTGCTGGACGGTGACCTGCGCCTCGCCCAGGTTGAGCGTGGCCTGCTTGCCCTGGATGGTCAGCCAGCGCTCACCGTCGGGGCCGTAGATGTGACGGGTGTCGTTCTGCGGCAGCCACTGCTGGGCCGTGGAAGCGGCGTCACAGGTGGCGAGCACGATCGCGGTGCCGTTCACGTTCGCCGCACCCTGCACCGCGAGGCACAGACCGGAGGCGACGTGCGTCAGCTGACCCGACGCGTTGCGCTTCAGCTGCTGCGCGGCGGAGCCGTTGCACTTCTGCAGCTGGGCCGCGGAGCCTGCCGTGTTGGCGGCGGGCTGGACACACCAGGTGTCGTACATCTCGAGGACGCCGAGGTTGGCGTCCGCCTGACCCGGGGCCGGCTCGAAGTGCCACGCCTGCGCCACGGTGCTGTTGCAGCCGTAGAGCTGGACGGCGTTGCCGGCGGTCGCGAGACCCGACTTGAGGTCGAGGCACTTCTGGCCGAGACCCACGTACGGGGTCTTGCCACCCGAGCCCTGACCGATGATCCGGTCGACCTTGCCGTCATACGTCCAGGTCAGGTCCTGCTTGTCGCCGTTCTGGATCGAGGTGACGGTCTTGGTCTCGCCCGTCAGCTCGTAGGCCCGCTGCGCCTCGGCCGTGACCTGAGCGCCGGCCGGGGTCGTGTACTTCTTCGTCACCTTGGTGAGCGTGTGCGGCTGGTCCTTGGCGGCACCCTTGCCGTACTCGTAGGTGCTGGTGGCGTCCTTGTTGGCGTCGCCGGTGAGGTCCTTCTCGGTCAGCTTGGTGCGGTTGCCGAGGAGGTCGTACTCGTACTCCTGCCAGTAGCCGGAGTTGTCGGTGCCGGCGGCGACGTTCAGGGTGCCGTCGGTGTTCTTCGGGTTGGTGCAGTTCGTCTGGTCCTTGGAGGTCCAGGCGGACTTCAGCTGGCCCAGCGGGTCGTAGACGAAGCACTGGCGCTCCTCGATCCCGACGGACTTCTCCTGGATCGAGGTGACGTTGCCGGACGGGTCGTAGGTGTACGCACGGTTCGAGACCAGGTTGCCGCCCACGAGGCCGGCGGTGTTCTGCTCCCGGTAGACGCCCTGCTCCTTCAGCTCACCGCTGCCCTCGTCGTACAGGTTCTGCGTCCAGACCCGGTAGGGCTGCGCGCCCAGGGTCGAACGGAGCACCTGGCCGTACGGGGAGTAGACGGTCTCCGAGCCGTACCAGTCCTTGCCGGAGACGGAGAGCGGCTGGCCCTCCTTGTTGTAGCGGACGACCATCTTCTCGGCCGCCAGCTTGCCGATGGCCGGAAGCTGCGCTTCCTCGAGCGCACCGGTGTCGGTGTAGCTGTAGCCGTAGGTGTAGTCCTTCGCGAAGCCCCATGTGTCGACGAGGGACTGCGGCAGGGACAGGGTGGTTGAGGTCGGCTGGTAGTCGCTGGTGTAGCCGTTGACCTTCTGCGTGTACGCCAGACCGTCCGTGTAGCGGACCGCGGTGGCGGGCATGCCCTTGCCGCCCGGAGCGGTGTCATAGGTGTAGTCGGCCAGCAGGGTGCCGTTGGCGTCGTTCAGGCGCTGCTGCTTCGGCCGGGACAGCTCGTCGTAGCCGTTCCAGACCGTGACGCCACGGCCGTTGGTCGTGGACAGCACACGGTCGTACTCGTCGTACGCGGTTCGCGTGGTGCCCGTGTCCGGGTCCGTCGCGGTCTCCATGCGGCCGCGGTGGTCGTACGTCCAGGACCACGGGTGGGCCGGGTCGGCCGAGGTGGTGGCCTTCACCGGACGGCCGTTCACGTCGTACTGGTAGCTCAGCGAGGTGAAGCCGTTCGGCGCCGCCGGGTTGAAGGTGTCGACTCGCGAGGCTCGGCCGGTCGCGTCGGTGTAGACGCGGTAGGACGAGGTGCCCTCGGGGCTGACGACCTTGGACCAGTCCTGGCCGTACTCGTAGCGGGTGGCCCGCTCCGGGTACGCCTTCGAGGAGGCCTCCTTGGTGACCGGGTCCACGTACTTCATGTACGGGGTCTCGGACAGGACGCGGCCGAGGCCGTCGTAGGTGTAGCGGGTGATGTTGGGGATAGCGGTGTCGGCGAGCGGCGTGAAGAGCTCGCCGATCTTCGCTTCCTTGGTGAGGTAGGCGTTGTTGGTCTGCCACACCTCACCGGAGCTGTTGTACAGGGTGTCGGTGACGAGGTACCCGTCACCGCTCTCCGGCTGCTCCAGCGACTGACGCTCGCGCCCGAGACCGTCGTACAGCGTGACGGAGGTCTCGACCCGGTCCTCGTGACCGCGCGCGTACGTCGTGACGTACGGAGGCTTGCGGATCTTGAGCGTCGGGTCGTTCGGGTCGGTCTCCTCGGCCGGGACCGTGTACTCGGCACGGAAGTCCGGCACGACGCCCGCCGCGGGAGTGCGGCCCGGGGACCAGGCCTCGGCGAGACGGCCCAGCGGGTCGAACTTCGCCTCGGACACCAGACCGTTCGCGTCGGTCGTCTTCAGCGCGGTCCCGCGGCCCGGCTCCAGCTCCTGGACCTGCGTGTGCCCCAGGGGGTTGGTCTGGGTGATCTTGAAGACCTGACCCGCGGGCGGGTCGAAGGTCGTCGTGACCGACTTCTGGTCCGCGTCGGTCTGGCGAACCACCCGACCGACGGCGTCGAAGGCGGTGGTGCCATCGCTCTGGAATCCGGAACCGTCTCCGTTCAGCGTCCAGGATTCGGTCGCCAGACCACGGGTCGACGCACCGAGAGCGGTGGCGTAGGCCGTCGAGTCGTACGCCGTACGGACGCCGGCACCCAGCGTGCTGAGGTCGGTCCAGTTGGCGGCGGCGCAGGTGGTGGGCGAGACGAGGACCTGCTTGGTCAGACCGATGATGTTCTTGGTGGTCTGGTTCAGGTACTCCGACTTGGTGCAGGACTCGTCGCCGGTCTTGCCGGTGTCACCGAGGTCCTCCACCTGGGTGGGCAGACCGTACGCCGACTCGTAGGTCGTCTTGGTCCGGACCTCGCGCAGGGTACGCGGGTCGTCCGAGTTGGTGCCGGACGACTTGGTGTACGCGATCTCCTCGGGCTCCGTGACGCGCCAGGCCTTGAGATCGCTCAGGTCGTCCCGGTCCCGCTTGCCGAGAAGGGTGGCCTCGGGGATGGTGACGCTGCGGGAAAGCCAGTCGGTGTCGGCGTCCGTCGGGTTGGTGTAGCTGAGTTCTTCGGCGATGAGGCCGGCGAAGGCCTCGCGGTCGTAGAGGGTGGAGCCGTCCGACGTCTTGATGACGTTGCCGTGGACGTCCTTCACGGGGACGGTGTCGCCCATGCCGCGGAAGAACCGGTTGACGGCCTTGGACTGCTTGCTGCCGATGGCCGGGTCTTCGGCACCGGTGATGACCGTGGTCTGCTCGAAGCCCGCGAACTGCGAGTAGGTGCGCGTGGACTTCTTCGTGAACTCGGCCTCGGCGTACTTCCAGCCGGGGTTCTTGTACTCGTACGCCGTCTTGGTGGCGTAGGCGCCGTCGACGTTGGGGAGCTCCTCGATCGACTGGACCACGTACTTGTGGAACCAGTCGATGTCCTCGACCTCGGCGTCCGGGTTCCAGAAGGTCGGGTAGCAGAGCTCGGTGTTGGCCTTCAGGCCGGCGGTGTCCGTCTTGGACGGGAGGCCGGTGCCGGAGAGGCACTTGCCGGCGATGGGCTTGTAGGTGACGACGGTCTCGCCGCCGTACTCGTTGATGACACGCGCGATGCGCAGCCGGGAGAAGCCCGGGCGCTGCGGGTTGACCGCCTTGACGCGGTTCGGCATGTCCTCGGTGTTGGACTCGAACCGGACCGGGTTCAGCGACACGCTCGCGTCGGTGGAGCCGTTGCGGGCGTAGCCGGTGCGCTGGATGGACTCCAGCCACAGGGCGGTGTTCGGGCCGGTCTTCAGCTCGGCGAAGGACTGCTTGAGCTGGTACTCGTCGACGACCTGACGCGCGGTGGTGTCGGTGCGGCGCTGGGCCGAGGTCGTGATCTTGTCCAGGCGCTTGCGGGACCAGAAGGTCGGGCCCGCGTTCCAGCACATCTTGCCGGCCTCACAGCGGAGGTCGGCCGGGGTGTCGAACCAGGGGCGGTAGTTGCCCGGGTTCTTCGACTTGAAGTTGTCCTCGGTGCACTCGACCGTGCCGACCTTGTAGCAGCGCTCCTCGACGGTGAAGCCGACGCGGGCCGGGGCCGTGGCGCTGAAGATGGTGTCCTTGCGCTGGCCGTAGTAGATGTGCGACAGGTAACCGTCACGGTGGTACGAGACGGGGCCCTTGAAGTACATGTTGCGCGCGTAGTAGTTCGTGTCGCGCTTCCACCACAGCGACATGGCGTTGCCGTGGATGTCCTCGACGTAGTCGAGGCTCCAGCGCCAGCCCTGCGTGCAGTAGGAGTGGGCCCAGTCGCCGGCCTTGTAGCAGTCCTCGCCCGGGTGGTTGCCGTAGACCGGGACCGTGAGCACCGAGTCGGTGGTCGGGTCGTCGGCGGCGGTGCCGTTGTCGGACCAGCCCGGCAGCTTGTTCAGGCCGAAGTGGTACCGGGTGCCGTCCTTCGTCGTGACGACCCAGTACTCACCGTCCTTGGCTCCGTTGCCCGTGGCCTGGCCGGTGATGCGCTCGATCTTCGAGCCGTCGCCGTTGGCCGTGAACCACTTGCTCTGGGCCGCGTCCCACACCAGCTCGGTGGTCATGCCACCCAGCGAAAGGGTCGCGTTGTCCGAGCCCCAGCACAGGTCCGCGGTGCGGTGGGTGGCGTTGTTGGAGCCGGCCTTCTTGGAGTCCTGGCGGCAGTTGGCGTACGTACGGGTGATGGAACCCGCGTTGTAGTCCCAGCCGTCACCGATCCACGAGGCCTGGTTGTTCGTCGACGAGGTACGCCCGTCGACCGACTGCGAGGAGTAGGACAGGCCGATCTTCGGGATCAGGCCGCCCGCCGTCTCCGGGACCTGCACCTGGTACTGGTAGGTGAAGGCGCCCGAGGACGAGCCGGCCGACCAGGAGCCCGAGGACAGCAGCGGGGAGGCCGTGAAGTCACCCGACACCGAGGCGCCGGTGTCCATCGCGCCGAGGGCCTGGGCGCCCGACGCGTCGACCGCGGGGAAGGCGGCCTTGCGCGCGGAGGCGCCCGACACGCTGGAGGAGGTTCCGCCTTCCAGCAGGTCCGCGACGGGCACGTTGCCGGTCAGGATCTTGCGGGTCTTGGCGTTCTTCGCGGCAGGCGACCTGGTCGGCGCGTCCTTCGCGGCGACCGTCTTCACGGTCGAGCGAAGGCGCTCGAACTTCTCGCCCTCACTCCCGCCGTCCTTGCCCGACATCGTCTCCGTGCCCGGCTCGGCGACGCAGTCGCCTTCCGGCGTGGCGGAGAGGACGCAGTCCGGGAGGAGGACGAGACCGAAGCGGTCGGCGGCCTGCGGGCCGTAGAGGTCGGCGAACGCGGTGGTGTCGACCTCCACCGCGACCTGCGCCGCGGGGTCCGCGGTCGCGGGCGGCGTGATCTGCATGATGAGACCGGAGACACCGGCGTCCTGCGACGCCTCCGGCGCCTTCAGGTCGACCTTCCAGTCACCCGCGACAGAAGCCGGATCCGTGCCCACCGGCACACCGATCGCGATCGGCAGGTCGGAGACCGGAACCGTCGTCCCCGGCTGCGTCTGCGCGGTCAGCGGCGCCGTGCCGACGTCCGCGGTCCACGGCGTGACGGCCTTCGGGTCGTACGGGTCGACCGGGACCTCGGGCGCCGTGCTCAGCGTCTTCTGCGCCTCGGCGTCACCGCCGAGCTCGGTGCTCTTCGGGATGTCGGGCAGATCGACCGAAGTGGTCTGCTCTTCGCGGTTCATGCCCGGGCCCGGGATGGCCAGCGCCTGCCCGCCCAGGCTCGTCACCGTCAAGGTCGAGGACAACAAAAGGACGGTCGCCACGCGGCTTCGCCGCCGGCGCCGTCGTATCGACTCCGTCATGACTGGGCGTCCCCGCCCCAGCCATGACAGCGGACCTGAAGCACGCATACGCGTCGACTCCCACCAGCCACAAAGTGAAGGAAAATGAAAAGAGTTGCGGGAACACCAAGGAGCGCACGCCTACGTGGCGCCCGCCGGGGCACTCTCCGCGACGTGTGGCGTGACGAGCAAGCGCATAACGCACTACCCAGAGTGATGTCGAGTGACGTACGTCACGCCGTATTGCCGATCACAGCGCCTTTCTGACTGCTAATCAGGCAAACCGGGAAATCCCCTGAAGTCCCCGCATCGCTTCGCTCCGAAAGCCGCAAACCAGGGGATTCACGTCGTCACTGAGACCGACTCTTTTGTTCAGGTCACGGATTAATAAAGATCTAATCCGTAGACGTGATGCTTCGCGCGTGTGATCGTGTGCCGTCCTGTGCCCCGCGGCTTGCCGTAGGGGCTGTCTGTGTTGTCCACGTTCACCATCCGTCTGGTTCACACGGGAGTAGACCGCCGTGACCGCGCCGCCTCGTTATCTCAGCCCCTTCGTGCGCACGCGCACGCGGCTGTCTTTGACCATCGGCCTCGTGCTGGCCGCCCTCACCGCTGCCCTCTTGCCCTGGTGGCAGCCCGATTCCACGCCTGTCACGGCTAACGGTGGCAAGGCCACCGACGCCAAGCAGGCCTCCACCGGCCCGAAGGACGAGGCCACCGCGCTGGCCGAGGCCGTTCGCAGTGGCAAGAAGGTCCTCGTCGACACCGCGACCACGGCGACCTCGCTGACGTGGGCCCTGCCCAACGGTCAGCTGCGTTCGCAGACGCACGCGCTGCCTCAGCGGACGAAGAACGCCGCCGGCAAGTGGGCGCCGATCGACAACAAGCTCACGCGCTCGGAGAGGGCTCCGCGTGGGCTCGGCATCTCGCCGGCCAATGCCGTCTACCCGGTGCGGTTCTCCAGCGGCAGCGAGCAGGCCGCGCGTGCGGACCGTTCGTTCGCCCGCGCGGAGACGCCGGGTGCGTCGGTGCTGGCCGAGGTGGAGTTCGGTGGTCACACCATCGCGTACACGTGGCCGGGTGTGCTGCCCGAGCCGGTGCTCGACGGCCCGCGTGCGCTCTATTCCGAGGTGCTTCCGGGTGTCGACCTGCTGCTCGTCGCGCGTGAGGAGGGCGGTTTCGCCCAGGTCCTCATCGTCAAGACGCCGCAGGCCGCCCAGCAGGACGCGCTGAAGTCCGTCTCCTACGGGCTGCGCTCCGCCACCGCGACCTTCCAGCACGACACCAAGACCAACCGCGTGCTCGTCCTGGACAAGGCCGGCAAGGAGGTCGGGTCGATCCCGACCCCGTTCGCCTGGGACTCCAGCGGCCGCGACCCCGAGCTGCCCGCCGGCACCGTCAACCGCACTTCGACCGCTACGCCGGGCGATGTGCTGAAGCTGTCGGGCCTGACCGGTATCGAGCCCGGTGCCAAGTCCGCTCAGCTGCCCGTCGCCCTCGACGGTGACAAGACCGGGACTGCCCGTCTCGCGCTGAACGTCGCCGCCACCAAGCTCCTTGACGACAAGAACGTCAAGTTCCCGCTCTTCGTCGACCCGACGATGAACTCGGGCTGGCAGGCGTGGACGACGGCGTACCGTCCGTACCCGAACTCCAGCTTCTACAACGGCACCAACTTCTCCTCCGGTACCTCCGACGCCCGTGTGGGCTACGAGTCGGACACCGGCGGTCTGGGCCGTTCGTTCTGGCGGATGGGCTTCGACACCAAGATGAAGGGCGCCACCGTCACCTCGGCGGCCTTCAAGGTCCTCAACAACCACTCCTGGTCCTGCACCACCCGCGAGTTCAAGTTCTACCTGACCGGGTCGATCTCCTCCGGTACGACGTGGAACTCGCAGCCGTCCTGGTCCACCCACCTGCAGTCGAAGTCCTTCGCGCACGGCTGGTCGACCTCCTGCCCGGACGAGTACGAGACGTTCAACAACTCCGCCGTCGTCGCCGCCGCCCAGAAGGGCGCCGACAACGGCTGGTCGAACATCACCTTCGGCATGCGCGCCACCAGCGAGTCCGACACCCAGACCTGGCGCAAGTTCCGCGCCACGTCAGCGACGCTCGAGGTCGACTACAACCGTCCGCCGTCCGAGCCCACCGCCGGCACCTCGACCCCCGGTGGCGCCTGCGTGCCCGGCCCGGGTGCGGGTGTCACGGTCGGCAAGACCAACATCGTCCTGAAGGCCACGGGCAAGGACGGCGACAACAACCTGTCCAAGCTCCGCTTCCGCTTCTGGAAGACCGGCGGCACCGTCCCGGCCGGCACGTTCGTCGCCGCGCCCGCCGCCGGCGGCACGGTCTCGACGACCATCCCGTCCACGTCACTGGAGGACAAGGCGACGTACTCCTGGGACGTGATGGCACAGGACGCCGCCGGAGCCACCTCGACCAACTTCCCCACGGGCACCGAGCCCTGCCGCCTCACCGTCGACGGCTCCGCACCCCCGCCGCCCACCGTGGACGAGGACACCACCCCGTTCAAGCGCGCCACCTCCGACGGCGCCACCTGGGCCGACGTGAAGTTCGGCGGCACCGGCAACATGACCATCACCTCCCCCGGCGCGGCGAAGTTCCGCTGGGGCTGGGAGGGGATGTCGTACACCGACGTCACCGCGGTCAACGGCGCCTACACGCTGACCAACCTCACGCCCCCGCACGCCGGCCCGAACTGGATGCACCTCTTCGCCCTTGACGCCAACGGCAACGTCAGTGCGCGTACCGACTACGCCACCTACGTCCCGCCGAAGGAGTCCGCGGACGGTCCCGGTGACGTCGGCGGCGACAACATCGCCGACCTGATGATCATCGACGCCAACGGCAACCTGTTCTCCTACCCCGGCTCCCCCG
>NZ_JBITTJ010000005.1:0-405625 GCF_044541845.1 Streptomyces sp. NPDC085481 | reverse complement strand
GAAGGCGCCGCCACCGCGCCAAGCGGTGCCAGCGCCTTCCTCTGTGTGCCCGTGGGCTTACGCCCGTAAAGCCACTTCCTGCCCGTGCGGGTGTCTATGCCGACGATCCGGCATGCTTCCCGGTTGCTGTAGCCCTGCTGCATGAGCCGGGAGTATGCCTCCCGCTCCCGGCTCAGCTTCCTGGGCCCTTGAGGGGTCCGGTCCCGCCGGATCTCGAAGTCCATCGCCACCCCTGAACTGGGGTGTTGCGACAACCACTAGAACCCAAGCGTCCGGCCGGGGCCCCTTCCTCGTACGTGCTCCTACAGCTTCTCGACCGGCGCGTACCGCAGCAGCAGCCGCTTCGGCTTCTCGTCGCCGAAGTCGACCGTCGCCTGGGCGTCCGCGCCCATACCCGTCACCGCCATGACCGTGCCGAGGCCGAACTGGTCGTGGGTGACCCGGTCGCCGACCTGGAGCGAGATCACCGGCTTGTCGCTCGTGCGGCGCGTGGCGAAGCCCGAGGGGCCGGAGCGGGCGCGCGAGGAGGAGAGCGAGGACGTGATGCCCGAGGTCGGCCCGGCGGGCTTGACCATCGGGCCGGTCCGCTTCCACTCCAGATACGCGGCGGGGATCTCCTCCAGGAAGCGCGAGGCCGGGTTGTACGAGGGCTGGCCCCAGGCGCTGCGCATCGAGGAGCGGGTCAGGTAGAGCCGCTCGCGGGCGCGGGTGATGCCCACGTACGCCAGGCGGCGCTCCTCCTCCAGCTCCTTGGTCTGGCCGAGCGCCCGCATGTGCGGGAAGACGCCGTCCTCCATGCCGGTGAGGAAGACCACCGGGAACTCCAGGCCCTTGGCGGTGTGGAGGGTCATCAGGGTGATGACGCCGGAGCCCTCCTCGTCCTCGTCGGGGATCTGGTCGGAGTCGGCGACGAGGGCGACCTGCTCCAGGAACTCGGCGAGGGTGGCGGGCTCGTCCCCGCGCTCCTGCTCGAACTCCAGGGCCACCGCGGCGAGTTCCTGGAGGTTCTCGATGCGGGTCTCGTCCTGGGGGTCGGTGGAGGCCTGCAGCTCGGCCAGGTATCCGGTCCGTTCGAGCACGGCCTCCAGGACCACGGCGGGTCCCGCGCCCGAGTCGACGACGGTGCGCAGCTCCTCCATGAGCGTGTTGAACCGCTTGACGGCGTTGGCCGAGCGGGCCGCCATGCCGTAGGCCTCGTCGACGCGCTTGAGCGCCTGCGGGAAGGTGATCTTCTCCCGCAGGGAGAGGGCGTCGATCATCGCCTCGGCGCGCTCGCCGATGCCCCGCTTGGGGACGTTGAGGATGCGGCGCAGCGGCACGTTGTCCTCGGGGTTGGCGAGGACGCGCAGGTAGGCGAGGACGTCGCGGACCTCCTTGCGCTCGTAGAAGCGCACGCCGCCGACGACCTTGTAGGGCAGCCCGACCCGGATGAAGATCTCTTCGAAGACGCGGGACTGGGCGTTGGTGCGGTAGAAGACGGCGACGTCGCCGGCCTTGGCGTCGCCCGTGTCGGTGAGCCGGTCGATCTCGTCGGCGACGAACTGGGCCTCGTCGTGCTCGGTGTCGGCGACGTAGCCGGTGATCTGCGCGCCGGCGCCCGCGTTGGTCCACAGGTTCTTGGGGCGGCGGGACTCGTTGCGCTCGATGACGGCGTTGGCGGCGGACAGGATCGTCTGGGTGGAGCGGTAGTTCTGCTCCAGGAGGATCGTGGTCGCGTCCGGGTAGTCCTCCTCGAACTGGAGGATGTTGCGGATGGTCGCGCCGCGGAAGGCGTAGATCGACTGGTCGGCGTCACCCACGACGCACAGCTCGGCCGGGCCGAGGTCCTCGTAGCCGGTGCCGACGAGCTCGCGGACGAGGGTGTACTGGGCGTGGTTGGTGTCCTGGTACTCGTCGACGAGGACGTGGCGGAAGCGGCGGCGGTAGTGCTCGGCGACGTCCGGGAAGGCCTGGAGCAGGTGGACCGTCGTCATGATGATGTCGTCGAAGTCCAGGGCGTTGGCCTCGCGCAGCCGCGCCTGGTACATCCGGTACGCCTCGGCGAGCGTCTTCTCGAAGCCGTCGACGGCCTGGTCGGCGAAGCTCTCCTCGTCGATCAGCTCGTTCTTCAGGTTGGAGATCTTGGCGCTGAACGACTTCGGCGGGAACTTCTTCGGATCGAGGTCCAGGTCGCGGCAGACCAGGGCCATCAGGCGCTTGGAGTCGGCGGCGTCGTAGATCGAGAAGGAGGACGTGAAGCCGAGCCTCTTGCTCTCCCGGCGCAGGATGCGGACGCACGCGCTGTGGAAGGTCATCACCCACATGGCGTTGGCGCGCGGGCCGACGAGCTGCTCGACGCGCTCCTTCATCTCGCCGGCGGCCTTGTTGGTGAAGGTGATCGCCAGTATCTGCCCGGGGTGCACGTGCCGGGTGCCCAGGAGGTGGGCGATCCGGTGGGTGAGCACCCGGGTCTTGCCGGAGCCGGCACCCGCGACGATGAGCAGCGGGGAGCCGGTGTGCACGACGGCGGCGCGCTGCTGCTCGTTCAGCCCCTCCAGGAGCGCGGCGGGGTCCACGGCGGGGCGGTGGGCGCCGTCGCGGTAGTACGCCTCCCGGCCGGCCGGGGGCGCCTCGAAGTGCTCCCCGAAGAGGTCGTGCGGGACCTCCTCCGCGGCCGGGGCGCCGTGGTGGTGGTCCTCGGGCGGGGGCGGGGGCTCCTCCGAGGAGTGGTTCTGGAGGCTCGCCAGGAAGCTGTCGTCAAAGAGGCTGCTCATCGCCTAACGAGTCTAGGGCGCCGCACTGACACTCCGCTGCCGCCTCCGGAAGTGAGCGGCAGAGCGCTGAGGGTGAGCACCCGGTACGCCCGCGTGACACACGGACGACGTCCCCACGCCTGCGTGCGCAAGGTCACGAAAATGTATCGGGCATATCGAACACCGGCCTTCCCAGCCGCCCCCACGGCTCGCTAGCGTGCTCGCCCAAGCGGCCCGTCCCCTACCTCCTCTCCACCGTCGGCGAACCGCGTCGAACGGGCGGCCCACGCCGGACCCGGCCGTCCCCCACGGCCGTCGGGTGCTCCACGGCGTCCAGGAAGGAGATGCCGGCCTTGGCGTCCCACCGCAAGCCGCGCACCACCCGTCCCCACTCCACCGCCGTCGGCGTCACGACGGCCGCCCTCGCCTCCGTCACGCTGCTCTCCGGGCAGAGCGCGCTGGCCGCGCCCGGCGCGCCGGCCGCGCCGAAGCCCAAGCCGACGGTCGAGGAGATCCAGAAGAAGGTCGACGAGCTGTACCGGCAGGCCGGCACGGCGACGCAGGAGTACGACCGCGCCAAGGAGGCCGCCGACCGGCAGCGGCGCAAGGTCGACCGGATCCTCGACGACGTGGCCCGCCGCACGGCGGCGATCAACGACTCGCGGCGCGCCCTCGGCTCGTACGCGGCGGCGCAGTACCGCACCGGCGCCGTCGGCCCGACCGCCACCCTGATCTTCGCGGACAGCCCGCAGGACTACTTCGACCAGACCCACCTGATGGACCGGCTGTCCGACCGGCAGCACACGGCCGTCGCCGCGTACGAGTCCCAGCGCGCCGCGGCGGCCAAGCAGCGGGCCGAGGCGACGCGGAGCCTGGCGGAGCTGACCGCCTCGCAGACCGCGCTGCGGGACAGCAAGCAGACCGTGCAGCGGAAGCTGGCCGAGGCGCGCACGCTCCTGGCGCGACTGACCGCGCAGGAGAAGGCGCGCCTCGCGGAGCTGGAGCGCAAGCGGCAGACGGAGGCCCGCCGCAAGGCGGAGGAGCGCGCGAAGGAGGAGGCCAGGGCCAAGGCGGCCGCCGAGGCCGAGCGGAAGCGCCGGGAGCAGACCAAGCCCACGCCGACACCGGACCCGACGCCGGCGAAGCCCCCGTCGGGCGGCACCGGCGGCTCCTCGTACGCGGCCAAGGCCGCCGAGGCGCTCGCCTTCGCCCGGGCGCAGATCGGCAAGCCGTACGTGTGGGGCGCGACGGGCCCCAGCTCGTACGACTGCTCCGGCCTCACCCAGGGAGCGTGGCGCGCGGCGGGTGTGGACCTGCCCCGCACCACCTGGGACCAGGTGAAGGTCGGCACGCGCGTCGCCACCGCGGACCTGCTGCCGGGCGATCTCGTCTTCTTCTACGACGACGTCAGCCACGTCGGCATCTACATCGGCGGCGGAAAGATGATCCACGCGCCGAAGCCGGGCGCCTATGTGCGCGAGGAGTCGATCTACTACATGCCGATCTACGGCAGCGTGCGTCCGGTCTGAGGCGTGTCCGGGGCGGGAGCGGCGGTCAGACCCAGAGGGTGGCGATGAAGATGTTCGCCATGGTCAGGCCGCCGACGGCGCCGAAGAGGCCCTTGTCGACCCGCTCCTCGTCGCGCTTGACGTAGACGAGACCCAGGATCACGACCAGGACGGCCAGCTTGATGCCGACCTTGAGGTTGTTGACGGTCTGGTCGTCGGCCTGGTTGAGGCCGACCAGGGCGACGCCGGTGACCAGCATGGTCAGGGCGCCGTGCAGCATGGCCGGGGTGAAGCGGGCCGTACCGGCGCCCATCGCCTTCATCTGGGTGAGGAATCCGCCGAGCAGGGCGGCGATTCCGATGATGTGCAGGGCGACGAAGACATTGATGAGTACGTCCATGGGGCGGAGCCTAACGGGGGCCGTAGCACCGGCGTTCGGGCGGGTCCACCCCGTCCGGTGCTTCGGTCAGGCGGCTGCCGGAAGCGCCGTCCGACCGTGGACCGGGGCGAACGAGAACGGTCCGGGAGCGACAACTGAAGCCAATAGCGGTCAACTCCCCGCAGGGCCGCGGCAGCCAGGTTTAGCGTCCTCCCCCAGGTGGCCGGCTCCCCACCACCGCCGGACTCCGGCGGCTGCCGGTCGCCCCCGCCGAGAAAAGCCGGCGGCGGCCCGTCTCCCCTGTGCGGGCCGTCGCCGGTCCCGGCGGGCAGCGTCCCCCACAGGGAGAGGATGTGACCCGCCCTCGTGGCAGCGCACCGCAAGCCCAAGCAGTCCCCCCTCGGTGGCCAGGCGGCCCGGACCGCCGCCACGCTGGCCCTCGCCTCCGCGGCGACCGCGACCGTCTTCGAGGGGTCGGGGCAGGCCGCGCCCCGGTCGACCCCCGCTCAGGTCAAAGCGGAGGTCGACCGGCTGTACGAGCAGGCCGAGGTGGCGACCGAGAAGTACAACGGCGCGAAGGAGAAGGCGGACCGGGCCCGGGCCGCCTTCGACCGGCTGCGCGACGAGGCCGCCCGCAGGACCGAGCGGCTCAACCGCTCCCGCGAGGCACTGGGTACGGTCGCCGCCGCGCAGTACCGCTCCGGCGGCCTCGACCCCGCGATCCAGCTCGCGCTCACCTCCGACCCCGACCAGTACCTGGAGCGGGCCGCGCTCGCCGAGAAGGCCGGCGACCGGCAGGCCGCCGTCGTCTCCGCCGTACGGCGCGAGCTCGTGGCCGTACGCCAGCTGCACGGCGAGTCCGAGGGCCGGCTGCGGGAGCTGAAGGCGCACGAGGCGGAGCTGCGCCGTCAGAAGGCGACCGTGCAGGGGAAGCTGGACGCGGCGCGGGCGCTGCTCGCCCGGCTCACCGCCGAGGAGCGGGCCCGGTACGAGGCCGCCGTGGCCGGCCGCGACGGCGCAACCGGCCACTCGTCCGCGGCGACCACCGACCGGGCCGACCGGGCCTCCGCGATCCGCGGGCCGGTCACCGCGCCGAACACCCGCGCCGCCGAGGCCATCGCCTTCGCCCAGGCCCAGCTCGGCAAGCCGTACGTCTGGGGGGCGACCGGTCCCTCCGCCTACGACTGCTCGGGCCTGACCCAGGCGGCCTGGCGCGCGGCGGGCGTCTCGCTGCCGCGCACCACGTACTCCCAGATCAACGCCGGCCGCCGGGTCTCCCGCTCCGAGCTGGCCCCGGGCGACCTGATCTTCTTCTACTCCGGGATCAGTCACGTCGGCCTCTACATCGGCGGCGGCCAGATGATCCACGCCCCCCGGCCTGGCGCCCCGGTCCGGGTCGCCCCGATCGACGAGATGCCGTTCGCGGGCGCCACCCGTGTGGGGTGACGCGGGTGGGGTGGCGCGGGCGGGGTGACGCGGGTGGGTGCCCGGGACGGGCCCCGGACGAACGGCCTAGACGAGGCGGCGGGCGGTCGCCCAGCGGGTCAGCTCGTGCCGGTTGGAGAGCTGGAGCTTGCGCAGCACCGCCGAGACATGGGACTCGACCGTCTTCACCGAGATGAAGAGCTGCTTGGCGATCTCCTTGTACGCGTATCCGCGGGCGATCAGCCGCAGCACCTCCCGCTCCCGCTGGGTCAGCCGGTCCAGGTCCTCGTCCACGGGCGGCGCGTCCGTCGAGGCGAACGCGTCGAGCACGAAGCCCGCGAGACGCGGCGAGAACACCGCGTCGCCCTCCTGGACCCGGAAGATCGAGTCCACCAGGTCGGTGCCGGTGATCGTCTTGGTGACATAGCCGCGGGCACCGCCCCGGATCACCCCGATGACGTCCTCGGCGGCGTCGGACACCGACAGGGCCAGGAAGCGCACCGGGTCCTCGGCCGCCGCCATCAGGCTCGCGCAGCGGCGCAGCACCTCGACCCCGCCGCCACCCGGCAGGTGCACATCGAGCAGGACGACCTCCGGGCGGGTCGCGGTGATCACCGTGACCGCCTGGTCGACGTCGGCCGCCTCGCCGACCACCTCGACGCCCGTCACATCGGTCCGGCCGATCTCGGCCTGCACCCCGGTACGGAACATCCGGTGGTCGTCGACGAGCACGACCCGCACCCGGCGCTCCGTGCCCTGCGCCGCATCCCCGCTCCCGGTCACGGTCTCGTCGCTCATCCGTCCGCCCTCTCCATCTCGAGCTCCACTTCGGTCCCCCCGCCCGGCGCGGACTTCAGCCGCGCCGATCCGCCGTTGCGCTGCATCCGGCCGATGATCGATTCTCGTACGCCCATACGGTCGTCCGGCACCGCGTCCGGGTCGAAGCCCGGCCCGCGGTCCCGCACGGAGACGAAGACCGTCCGGCCCTCCACCTCCGCGTAGACCTGCACCGGCCCGCCCTCGCCACCGTACTTGGCGGCGTTGACCATCGCCTCGCGCGCGGCCTGCATCTGTGCGCCGAGCCGGTCGTCGAGCGGGCAGTCGCCGACGACCACGACCTCCAGCGGGACGCCGTGCTTGTCCTCGACCTCGGCCGCGGCCCGCTTGACCGCCTCGGCGAGCGTCGCAGGCTCCTCGTCCTCGTCCTTGCCGGTGCCCTCCGGCTTGTACAGCCAGTTCCGCAGCTCCCGCTCCTGGGCGCGGGCGAGCCGGCGTACCTCTCCGGCGTCGTCGGCGTTGCGCTGGATCAGGGTGAGGGTGTGCAGCACGGAGTCGTGGACGTGGGCCGCGACCTCGGCGCGCTCCTGGGCGCGGATGCGCAGGGTGCGCTCCTCGGTGAGGTCCTGCGACATCCGCACCAGCCAGGGTCCGGCGAGCAGCGCTATCCCGGTGAGGACCGCGACCGCGGCGGTGAGCGCCGTGCCGAGCTGGGCGACCGAGCCGCGGACCACCAGGAAGACGGCGAGCCCCGTGCCGACCAGGGCGACGCCGACCAGCCCGCGGACGAGTTGGAGGACCCGCCGCCGGCGGTCGGTGTCGGTCCAGCTCGCGCGGCGGGCGTTGTCCGCCTGCCGCCAGACCAGGACGACGCCGACGCCTATCAGCAGCGAAGGCCAGATGTACCGCCCGGCCTGCCTGTCGACGTTGAGGTTGCCGACGAAGACGGAGACGCTGAGCGCGAGGGCTATCAGCGCGAAGACCTGCCCCCGGTCGGGCTTGCGGAGGCGCCGGCGGCCGTCCGGGGTGGTCTCGAACAAGGGCCGGGGGGTGGAGCGGCCGCCGACGCCGAGCGGGACGACGATCCAGAACACCGCGTACAGCAGCGCGCCGAGGCCGTCGGTGAGCATCAGGGCCACGAAGAACGCGCGGACCCAGATCACGGGCAGTCCGAGGTGTCCGGCGAGGCCGCGCGCGACACCGCCGAGCCACCGGCCGTCGACGCTGCGGTAGAGCCTGCGGACGGGCGGTTCGTCGGTGTCGGTGACACGGGCGGCTGCGGACATGGATTGATCGTCACACGTTCGGCCCGCCCCGGGCATCAGGGTCGGCCCGGATATCGGCCCCGGAACCGTCTCGGGGTGCGCGGCCCGCGGAAGATCAGGGTCAAGGCAGGGTCGGTCCCGGTGCCGCGGGGCGTCACGGGCGGTCACCATGGAGCCATGACGAGTTCGACGCCTTCGCCCCACGAGGCCCCGCCGCCGGCCGACGCCGCGCCCGCTCCGCCGCTGCGGCGGACGCGCGGGCACAAGGTCGTGGCCGGCGTGTGCGGCGGTCTCGGCCGGCACTTCGACCTCGACCCGGTGATCTTCCGGATCGCGCTGGGCGTGCTGGCGGTCACCGGCGGTGTCGGGCTGATCTTCTACGGCTTCGCGTGGCTGCTGGTACCGCTCGCGGGCGAGGAGGAGAACGAGGGGCGCAGGCTGCTGACCGGCCGGGTGTCCGGCTCGTCGCTGACCGCGGTGCTGACGGCCCTCGTGGGCTGCGGGATCTTCCTGTCGATGCTGCACAACGGCGGGACGCTGGGCTTCGCGCTGGTCCTGTCGGTCGCGGTGGGCGGGGCGGCGGTCTGGTCGCAGCGGCGGCCCAGGGTCGCGGCGGCCGCCGAGGAGGGCAGCCGGTTGGACGCGGCGGCCGCGCTCGCGGTCGCCGAGGCCCCGCCGGAGACGAAGGCCCCGCCGCTGGTGGAGTTCCCGTCCTGGTGGCGGGACCCGATCGTCAAGGACGGCTCGACGGGCAAGGTGGCCGTCGGCTATCTGTGGGGCCCGCACGGCATCCTCGACGAGGACGGCAAGATCGACGGCGTGGTGCCGACCCCCGGCAGCCAGTGGGGGCCGGGGCCCGCCGGGCCGGGCCGCCCCACCCCGTCGAAGCGGGTGCGGACGGGGCCGCCGTCCATCGGCGGTCTGGTCTTCCTGCTCGCCCTGGTGGCGGGCGGTCTCGGCACCGGGCTTTCGTGGCAGGACCACCCGCTGGGCACGAGCCTGCAGATCGGTCTGGCCGCCGCGCTCGCGGTGTTCGGCGTGGGCCTGGTCGTCAGCAGCCTGGTGGGAAGGACCGGCTTCGGCACGGTCTTCCTCACGGTCGTCACGGCGGGCCTGCTGGCCTTGGCGTCGGCGCTGCCGAAGGAGATCTCGACGGAGTGGGTGCGCGAGACCTGGCGGCCGGCGAGCGTGGCGGCCGTCCAGACGCGGTACGTGCTCGGCACGGGCATCGGCACCCTCGACCTGTCGGCACTGGCCGTCCCGGCCGGCACGACGCTGGCGACGAGGGCGGAGGTCGGGGCGGGGAAGCTGGAGGTGATCGTCCCGAAGAACGTGACGGTGAAGCTGCGGGTCCAGCTGGGCCTCGGCGACCTCCGTCTGCCGGCACAGGGCGCGACCCTGCCCACGGCACCACCGGCGCCGACGGCCTCCGCGCAGCCCGTACCGCCGCCGGCCTCGCTCCGGCCCGTATCGCCGCCGACCCCGCGGCAGCCCGTACAACCCCCGCGGGCACCCGACGACATCGACATCAGGCCGGACGTCGACGAGACGCGGACGTTCGCTCCGCCGCCGGGCGTCACCCCGGGCGGCACCGTCGACCTCGCGCTCGAGGTCGGCCTCGGACAGGTGGAGGTCACCCGTGCTGGTCCATGAGTTCCGCCCCGGCCGGCTGATCCTGGGCCTGGCCGCCCTCGCCCTCGCGGGTCTCTTCGCGGCCGACGCGGCCGGCGCCCTGTCCGTCGCCTGGTACATGGTGATCCCGGTGCTGTGCGGCGCGCTCGGCCTCGCCGCGCTGGCGACCTGGGTCGCCTACCTCGTACGGCGGCGCTCGGCGAGGAGCCGGTCGAGCGAGAGCACCGGGGCCCCGGCGAGCAGCAGCGGGAGCCAGGCCATCAGATAGGCGAGGTCGTTGCCGAGGTAGTACGGGTTGACCTGCCAGCTCACGGTCAGCCAGAGGCTCAGCGAGATCAGCGCCCCGCCGAGCGCGGCGACCCGGGCGAACAGGCCGAACAGGGTGCCGAGCCCGACGGCCAGCTCGCCGATCGCGATGGCGTAGCCGAAGCCGACGGGGCTCTTCAGGGCCAGGTCCACGAGAGCCGGGATGGCCGAGGTGTCGCGGACGCCGCGCATGACCTCGCCGATCGACTCGGTGCCGGTGTCGGAGAAGAAGGCGGGATCGGTCAGCTTGTCGAGCCCGGCGTAGATGAAGGTGACGCCGAGGAAGATCCGCAGCGGAACGAGCGCGTAGCGGGAGGCGAGAGCCTTCCACGCGTCGAGGCGGCCGGAGCCGCCGCTGCCGCGGGCGCCCCCGAAGCCACTGATTCCCGTCCGTCCCGTCATCTCCGGCCGCCTCTCCACGCCACGCGCCACTGTCTCGAAGACGATTCTGCTCGGAATTCCTGTGACAGGAGAGGGGCGCGTGCGGGGAAGTCAGTCGACGACGTCGATCGTGACCCGGTTGGTCTCGACTCCGGCGGCCGTCACGACCCACACCTCCGTCCGGCCCGGTTCCACGTCGGCGGGCACGGGGACGGTCAGTGCGGTGTCGGTCGGGTTGGCGAAGCCGCCGGGGACCGGGATGAGCGGGGCATGCGCGTGGACCGGGCCGAACCTGACGACGAGCCGGGTCAGCGGGTCGGGGGCGGCCGCCCCGGCCGGGACGAAGCCGGTGCCGCGGATCTCGATGTCGTCGCCGATCCGGATCGGGGCGTCCAGGTCGCCCGCCTCGCGGGCGCGCACCACGGAGAAGACCTTCGGGCGGCCGCCCTCGACGCACTTGCCGGCGAGATAGCCGGCGGCGGAGACGGCGACCAGCACCACCAGGGCCCAGGGCAGTTCGGGCAGCCGGTCCGGTGTCCGGCCGAGCCGGACGGCGGCGAGGACGAGCACGGCGCCGGAGACCAGGACGTACTGGACGTCGGTGAGGCTTGCCCGGCCGTCGTCGTCGCAGAGCAGATCGGCGGGTCGGGGGCGGTCGCCGCGGACCTTCTGCAGGCGTCGGGCCGCGACCCGGAGCGACACGATCAGCCGGGAGACGACGGTGACGACCGAGACCAGGGCGAAGACGGCGAGCAGCCCCGCGCCTCGCCCGAGGGCGAGGTCCACGGCGGGTGCGCCGCCCGCCAGGCGCAGGGAGAGCAGGAGCACGGCGAAGACGCAGAGGAGGAGCCAGGCGGCGGCGACGGTGCGGGAGGTGGAGAACCGCTGGTCCTCGCCGACGAGCGGGGCGAGGACGCCGCCGCGCGCGGAGTGCAGCCGGGCGACGGCGGTCAGGACCGCGGCGAGCAGCGTGGCGGTGGCCAGCGCGGCGGTGCGGGTGCCGGTCCAGCCGGTGCCGAGCCCCGTGAGGGCCTGCCCGAGGAGCAGCGCGAGCACGGCGCCCCACACGACGGCGAGGGTGCCGCGGCGTACCCGCCCGAGCCGGGCCGCGCCCGCCTCACGGCCGCGGGCGGTGACGGTGCGCGCGGACTGGGCGAGTTCGTCGGAGACCCACTGGCGGGAGGCGATCGGCGAGTGGGCGAGGGCGGCGGGCACGCCGTGGCCCGTGGCGAGCTCCTCGCGCCGGGCGAGGAAGGCGGCGACGGCGCGCCGGTGGCCGGAGCCTTCGCAGTGCGGGCAGCCGCCGCCGTCCGGGCTCGCCCCGCACTGTCTCGCCTCTTGCACCGCCACGGCGCCGCCCACTTCCCGTTCGGTCGACCGACCTCGTCAACTGGCTGTTGATTCCTGGGAATTGTGCCGCACCCGCACCTCCTGTACGGGGCTTCACACAGCTCACACGGGGGTGATTGAACCGTCATCACATTGACGTAAGGACAGCCAAGCCCATGTTCTGCGACAGGTGTTCTACGTCAGGAGTTCGGGCTGCGTACGGCTGATCCGCCGCCACAGGGGCTGGTAGTTGATCCAGGCGACCAGGTCGCTGCCGAGCTGTTCGCGGGTGGCGACGGCGTCGCGGTGGTCGATGAGCACGGGTTTGCCGGCCGCCCGTGCGGCCAGCTGCACCTGGGCGCAGCGCTCCATCGCGATGAACCACCAGGCCGCGGCGTCCACCGAGGAACCGACCGTGAGCAGCCCGTGGTTGCGCAGCACGATCCCCTTGAAGGGGCCGAGGGCGACGGCGACCCGGCGGCCTGCCTCGGGATCGACGGTGACGCCGGTGTAGGCGTCGTAGAGGGCGTGGTCCTGGTAGAAGGCGCAGGCCTCCTGGGTGATCGGGTCGATCAGTTCGCCGAGTGCGGCGAGCGCCCGCCCGTGGGTGGAGTGGGTGTGGGCGACGGCGACGACGTCGGGCCGTGCCCGGTGGACCTCGGCGTGCACGGTGAACGCGGCCTGGTTGACGTGGTGGGCACCGTAGACGACCTGTCCGTCACCGTTGACCAGGATCAGGTCGCTCGCGGTGAGCTCGGCGAAGGGGGCGCCGAAGGGGTTCACCCAGAAGCAGTCGGGGTGCTCCGGGTCGCGCGCGGTGATGTGGCCGGAGACGCCCTCCTCGTACCCGAGCCGCCCGAAGACCCGTAGCGCGGCCGCGAGTCGCTGCTTGCGGTGGGTGCGCTCTTCGGCGGCCGTCGCGTGGACGGGCGGCATGGCGAAGTGGAGCTGCTCGACGGGGACGGGCGCCGGTATCTCGGTCATGCGCCGGAAGGTAACGCCCGGCCCGGCAAGTCACCAGAGCCCGTACGGACAAAGGCCCGGCGGGCGTTGCATGGGGGATCCAGACTGCGCCCTCTGGATATTGGATCCAATATCCAGGTCGGCGCCGGCTTGGGGATCCAATATCCACGCCGTCCTGGAAACGGCGAAACCGCCGCCCCCGGAACAGGGGCGGCGGCTTCACTCGGATACGGGAGGGGTCACTCCCACTCAATGGTGCCCGGCGGCTTGCTCGTGACGTCGAGGACGACACGGTTGACGTCGGCGACCTCGTTGGTGATCCGGGTCGAGATGCGGGCGAGCACCTCGTACGGCAGGCGCGACCAGTCCGCGGTCATGGCGTCCTCGGAGGAGACGGGGCGCAGCACGATCGGGTGACCGTACGTGCGGCCGTCGCCCTGGACGCCGACGGAGCGGACGTCGGCGAGCAGCACGACCGGGCACTGCCAGATCTCGCGGTCGAGACCGGCGGCCGTGAGCTCCTCGCGGGCGATGGCGTCGGCCTCGCGCAGCAGGTCCAGGCGCTCCTTGGTGACCTCGCCGACGATGCGGATGCCGAGGCCGGGGCCGGGGAACGGCTGGCGCTGGACGATCTCCTCGGGCAGGCCGAGCTCCTGGCCGACCATGCGGACCTCGTCCTTGAAGAGCTGGCGCAGCGGCTCGACGAGCGCGAACTCCAGGTCCTCGGGGAGGCCGCCCACGTTGTGGTGGGACTTGATGTTGGCGGTGCCGGTGCCGCCGCCGGACTCGACGATGTCCGGGTAGAGCGTGCCCTGGACGAGGAAGGCGACCTCTTCGCCGTCGGCGGCGCCCTCGGCCACGATCTCGGCCTGCGCCTGCTCGAAGACGCGGATGAACTCGCGGCCGATGATCTTGCGCTTGGTCTCCGGGTCGGAGACCCCGGCGAGCGCGGTGAGGAAACGCTCCTGCGCGTCGACGACCTTCAGGTTGACGCCGGTGGAGGCGACGAAGTCCTTCTCGACCTGCTCGGTCTCGCCCTTGCGCATCAGACCGTGGTCGACGTAGACGCAGGTGAGCTGCGAGCCGATGGCCTTCTGCACGAGCGCGGCGGCCACGGCGGAGTCGACGCCGCCGGACAGACCGCAGATGGCACGCTTGGAGCCGACCTGGGCGCGGATGGCCGCGACCTGCTCCTCGATCACGTTGCCGGTGGTCCAGCTGGGCTCGATGCCGGCGCCGCGGTAGAGGAAGTGCTCCAGGATCTGCTGGCCGTGCGTGGAGTGCAGCACCTCGGGGTGGTACTGGACGCCGTACAGCTTCTTCTCGTCGTTCTCGAAGGCGGCGACCGGCACGACGTCCGTGGACGCGGTGACGGTGAAGCCCTCGGGGGCGGCGGAGCAGGCGTCGCCGTGCGACATCCACACGGACTGCTCGACCGGGGTGCCCTCGAACAGGGTCGAGCCGGCCTTGGAGACGTGCAGCGGCGTGCGGCCGTACTCACGGGCGCCGTTGTCGTCGACCGTGCCGCCCAGGGTCTGGGCCATCAGCTGGAAGCCGTAGCACATGCCGAAGACGGGGACCCCGGCCTCGAAGAGGGCGCGGTCCAGGCGCGGGGCGCCGTCGGCGTACACGGAGGACGGGCCGCCGGAGAGGATGATCGCCTTCGGGTCCTTGGCCAGCATCTCGGCCACCGGCATGGTGGACGGGACGATCTCGCTGTAGACCCGGGCCTCACGGACACGGCGGGCGATGAGCTGGGCGTACTGGGCGCCGAAGTCGACAACGAGGACTACGTCCGGGTTGGAGACGTCGGGCGCGGCAGCGGGAGTCGCTGATGACACTACGGCGGCCTTCCGGCGGTAGGAGAGGTTCCCCCGAGAGGGGGGCTATTTGTCGATTCTACCGGCGCGCGGGTGTCGCTTTTCGTCTCACCATCCGAACCCGGTTTGGCCGCGGGCGCCGGGCGGGGTCCATACTGTGCCCATGCGCAAGCTCACGACCTTCGTCTTTACCTATGGCAACCGGCCCACCGGCTGCCATGGTCGTGCTGCTTGAGCAACTGACAAGCGACTTCCCAGGCGCCCCGGGCCGACAAGGCCCGGGGCGTTCTGCTTGTCCCGGGCGACGCCGGCCCGGGGCTCCCGGACCCGACACCCGAGGAGCCCCCTGTGACCACCGCCTCCACCGAGAAGACCGGCGCCCGCACCGACGAGGCCGCGGAGCTGATCGGCGACGCCCGCGAGCGCATCGACGCGCTCGACGACCGGATCATCGGCCTGATCCAGGAACGGATGGCCGTCTCGGCCGTCATCCAGGAGGCCCGCATCTCCTCCGGCGGCCGCCGGGTGAACCTGGCCCGCGAGATGGAGGTGCTCGGCCACTACCGCGACGCGCTGGGCAAGCCGGGTACGGCGCTCGCGATGACGGTGCTGGAGCTGTGCCGCGGCCGCGTCTGACGGCCACGGCACGGGCCGCATCGACCGCCGCGCCCGACCACCCGCCCGACCACCCGCCCGACCACCGCGCCCGACCACCGCGCCCGACGAGGCGCCGGAACACGCCGGGGGTGCGCCCCGCATCTGAGTTCGGGCCCGCTCTCACCCGTACGGCGCGTGACCGGGCCCGGCGCGGCTTCGTTGGTCGTGTTGTCCGTGCCAGCCAGGGGCGGGCCCGAAAAAGACCACGCGTGGCTTCGCTGGGGCGTGTGACGTACCTCTGGTACGTCGTGGGACCTCGCTTCAGCGCGCGTGACCGGACGGCAGGGGACAGCAGCCCGGTCACCCAGAAAGGGCGGTCGGTCCCGGGGACGCCCGGGACCGGCCGCAACCGGCCGAACGACCCGAGACCCCACACCGTCCCCCTCCCACCATCCCCATCCGCGCGGCGCACCTCTCCCCCCGGCGCCGCCCACCCCGGCACCGCCGCGCAGCCCTGACGCCGGTGCCGCCTCCAGAGGCCCCGCGCCCGCGACCGGAATCGCGGCGCGGGGCCTCTGCGCGACCCGCCCGCACGGCACGTGACGCGCGTCACATAAAGATCTCGTGAGTGCGCTACAACCAATGCCCCAGGTCACCGGTCATCTATGCAGCACCACCCAAAAGCTGGAGGGGCGCTGCACTCGGAGGGGGGTGCAGCGCCCTTTCGGCTTTCCGGAGTCGGTCCGGAATGGATTCAGCCCTTCTTCGGCGGGACCGCGGGCATCCCCAGGAAAGGCAGCCGCAGGGCGCCGAAGGCCTCGGCAGGGACCGCGGGGGACTTGGGCTCGACCGGGGAAAGGCGGACGTACGCCTCGCCCTGACGCGGTCGGGGGTCGTCGTCGCCCTTGTTCGGCCAGAACGACATCGCCCGCTCCGCCTGCGCCGTGATGGTCAGCGACGGGTTGACGCCCAGGTTGGCGGAGACCGCCGCGCCGTCGACGACGGAGATGCCCGGGTGGCCGTAGAGACGGTGGTACGGGTCGATGACGCCCGTGTCCGCGTCCGCGCCGATCGGGCAGCCGCCCAGGAAGTGGGCGGTGAGCGGCGTGCCCATCAGTTCGCCGATGTTGGATCCGGCGAAGCCGTTGATCTCCTCGGCCATCAGGGAGGCGGCCCGGGTCGCCGCCTCGATCTGGGTCGGGTTGGGGGCGCCGTGGCCCTGGCGTGCGGTGAGCAGGCCCTTGCCGAGGCCGCCGGGCTTGCGGAAGGTCGTCAGGGAGTTGTCCAGGGACTGCATGACCAGGCCGATGATGGTCCGCTCCGACCAGCGGCGGTTGGACAGCGCGCGCACGGCGAGCGTGGGGTGCTTGACCAGCTCCAGGAGCCAGTTGCGGACCCGGTGCGCGCCGTACGGCACCTGGAGGACGGTCAGGCCGCCCATGGAGTTCGAGCCCTTTCCGTAGCGGACCGGCTCGATGTGGGTGTTGTCGTCCGGATGGATGGACGAGGTGATCGCGACGCCCTTGGTGAAGTCGACCCGGTCCTTTCCGTGCCGCTTGCGGTAGCGGCGGTCGGTGGTCTGCGAGCCGACCAGCGCCTCCGAGTTGGTACGGGTCAGCTCGCCGAGCCGGGCGGAGATCCCGGGCAGCAGGCCGGTGTCCTTCATCCGGTGCAGCAGCGACTGCGTACCGTACGTGCCGGCCGCGACGACCACCCTGCGGGCGGTGAAGGTGCGGCCCGCGCCCTTCTTCCTGTTGTCGGTCGGCAGCGTCCTGACGGCGTAGCCGCCCCGCGAGTCCTCGGTGAGGGCGACGACCGAGGTCATGGGGTGGACGACCGCGCCGGCCTTCTCGGCGAGGTAGAGGTAGTTCTCGTTGAGAGTGTTCTTGGCGCCGTGGCGGCAGCCGGTCATGCACTCGCCGCACTCGGTGCACGCCTTGCGGGACGGTCCCGCGCCGCCGAAGTACGGGTCGGCGACCTCGCCGCCCGGCTTCGCCTTCGCCGTACCGTCCCCACCCTCGCCGCCGGCATCGCGGCCGTCACCGAAGAACACGCCGACCGGCGCCATGTGGAAGGTGTCGCCGATCCCCATCGCCTGGGCGGTGGCCTTCAGGTGCACGTCGGAGGGCGTCATCGTCGGGTTGAGCCGGACGCCCAGCATCCGCTTGGCCTGGTCGTAGTACGGCGTGAGCTCGGCGCGCCAGTCGGTGATGTCCTTCCACTGCGGGTCGTCGAAGAACGGCGCCAGTGGCTCGTAGAGGGTGTTGGCGTAGTTGAGGGAGCCGCCGCCCACCCCCGCGCCCGCGAGCACCATGACGTTGCCGAGCAGGTGGATGCGCTGGATCCCGTAGAGGCCGAGGGCGGGGGCCCACAGGAAGTTCTTCAGGTCCCAGGAGTTCTTCGGCAGGGTCTCGCGGGTGTAGCGGCGGCCGGCCTCGAGGACGCCGACCCGGTAGCCCTTCTCGGTCAGGCGCAGGGCCGTGACCGAGCCGCCGAAGCCGGAGCCGACGACGATGACGTCGTAGTCGTACGAGCGGGCCCCGGCCTGCTCGTCCTGATTCTGGGCAGGGGGTACCGCGGTCATGGCTCTCCTCGTGCGGAGTGGGACGACGAAAAGGACGACGAAGGGGACGACGAAAGGGACGGGAAACGGGGTGCGGGGCGGTCAGCGCAGGCGCAGGGCCTTCATCACCTTCAGGGACGTGCTCATGAAGGCGGCGTACTTCTCGTCGTCCATCCCCAGGGACGGGGCCAGCGGGATCAGCCGCTGCTGGGCGACGGTCTGGGCCTCGGTGAACTTGAGGATGCCCTCGGAGCCGTGGCGCCGGCCGAGGCCGGAGTCCTTCATGCCGCCCATGGGGGCGCGCACGCTGCCGTACGCGGGGGCGTAGCCCTCGTTGATGTTGACGGTGCCGGTGCGCAGCCGGGCGGCGACGGCGTGGCCGCGGCGGGAGTCGGTGGTCCAGACGGAGGAGTTCAGGCCGTACGGGGTGCCGTTGGCCCGCTCGACGACCTCGTCCTCGTCCTTGAAGCGGTAGATGGAGACGACCGGGCCGAAGGTCTCCTCGGTGCAGACGGCCATCGGGGCTTCGACGCCGTCGAGGATGGTCGGCTCGTAGAAGAGGGGGCCGATGTCGGGGCGGGCGACGCCGCCGGCGACGAGCTTGGCGCCCTTGGCGACGGCCTCGTCGACGTGCCGGGTGACGGTCTCCAGCTGCCGCTCGCCGACGAGGGAGCCCATGTCGGCGCCGTACGCGAGGGAGTTGCCGAGGCGCATGGCCTTCGTGCGGGCGGCGAAGCGGGCGACGAAGTCGTCGGCGACCGACTCGTGGACGTACAGCCGCTCGATGGAGATGCAGAGCTGGCCGGCGGAGGAGAAGCAGGCGCGGACGGCTCCGGCGGCGGCCTTCTCTATGTCGGCGTCCTTGAGGACGAGCATGGCGTTCTTGCCGCCGAGTTCGAGGGTGACGCCGACGAGCCGGGCCGCGGCGCCCTGGGCGACCTCGCGGCCGGTCCGGGTGGAGCCGGTGAAGGACACGTAGTCGGCGTGGCGGACGACCTCGGGGCCGACGACGGGGCCCTCGCCGATGACGACCTGGAAGACCTCGGCGGGAAGCCCTGCCTCGATGAGCAGGTCACGGGCCCACAGGGCGGTCAGGGCCGTCTCGGTGTCCGGCTTCATCACGACGGCGTTGCCGGCGACGAAGGCGGGCAGGGCGTCGCCGACCGACAGCTCCAGGGGGTAGTTCCAGGGCGCGATCTGGCCGACGACCCCGCGCGGCTGGCGCAGCTCGGTCACCTTGGTGAGGGTGGGCACGACGCCGGTGTGGTGCTTGGGGCGCAGGTACGAGGGGGCCTTGCGGCCGTAGTGGCGGGCGGCGACGGCGACCGACTGGACCTCTTCGTGGGCGTGCAGGCGGGCCTTGCCGGTCTCCAGCTGGATGAGGTCGAGGACCTCGCCCTGGCGCTGGAGGACCAGGTCGTGGAAGCGCAGCAGCACGGCGGCGCGGGCCTTGGCGGGCGTCGCGGCCCAGGCGCCCTGGGCGGCGCGGGCGCGGGCGAAGGCCTCGGCGACGTCCTCGGGGGTGGACTCGGGCAGCTCCGCCAGCTTGGCCCCGGTGAAGGGCGTGTGGTTGGCGGTACGGCCGGAGCCGGCGACCCCGCGGGTGAGCCGGGCGACCAGGTCGGGGGTGACCACGTCGCCGGCCGTCCGCGCCCCGGCAGGCGCGGGTGCGACGGGGTTGGTGCCGAGGGGGGCCGCTGTCGGGGCGAGAGCCTGCAAGTCCGTCATGAGGGCGAGCGTAGGGCGCATTCCGCGCTTTGGGTACCCGTGGGTAACGCGTTTTCACCGGGTGCGCACATCACGCCAGCGATCGCTGGCACATAAGCCCTGATCAGGGGCTTACGCCCGGTCGAGTGGGCGTTTTCCGTCCGCTCAGCCCGACTGCTCGCCCGGGGCCCGCCAGTGCCGCAGAACGATGTCGAACTGCTCCCGGGTGGTCTCCCAGCTCGACTCCGGCGAGGACATGTACAGGGCGTACTCGGTGCCGTCGTCCGCGTAGTAGACCTGGTCGATCGCGTGCCTGGGGCCCGGGAACTCCTGCTTCTCGGTCCAGGTGAACTCCCACCGCGCGGAACGGACCTGGTCGCGGTAGGTGTTCTGGTTCAGCAGGATCCGCTGGTAGTCCATCCGCTTCTTGAGCGTCTTCTCCAGGTCCAGCACGTGCACGTAGGGGTTCTCGAAGTCGGGCGCGGAGTCGACGCTGATCCGGATGCGGTGGCGTCCGTTGTCCGGCGTGTAGTCGATGTTGTCGCCGTCCGTCTGCCGCTTCCAGCCGTCGGGTACGACGAGGCTGAAGCCGTCCGGGTCCTCGACGCGGTGCCAGCCGGCCGGGATGCCCGTGGCCGGGTCCTTCGCCGCGCCCTGGGTGACGCTGGGCGTGCCACTGCCCTTCTCGCCCTTGCCGTCGCCCATGTGGGTCATGGCGGCGAAGACCGCCCCGCCCGCGATCACCCCGGCGGCCACGGCGGCGAGTACCGCCGCACGCCACCGGCCGCGGCCGCCCTGTGCCGGGACTCCGGACGCCAGGGTCGGGCCGCCGGACGCGGAGCCGGTGCCGGGACGGGACCCGGGCCGGGACCCGGGCCGGGACCCGGGCCGGGACCCGGCCGCTTGGGCGGCGGGCGACGCGGAGTCGGCGTACTCGTCACGAGGCAGCGGCACGGTGGAGGAGGGAACGGAGTCGGCGGCGATCAGGTCCTCCGCCGCCACGCGCTGCGTCGGCACGTACGCCTGCGCCGCCTGCGGCGAGCGGCCCTCCATCGCGTCCAGCAGCATCCGCTCGGCCTCGTCGGCCCGCGGGCGCTGGGCCGGGTCCTTGCGCAGCAGCGCCACGATGACGGGGGCAAGCGCGCCGGCCTTCTCCGGGTAGGGCGGCTCCTCCGTCACCACGGCCTGCATGGTGCTGATCGGCGAGCTGCGGCGGAACGGCGAGCCGCCCTGCACCGCCGCGTACAGCGTGGCGCCCAGGGACCACAGGTCGGAGGCGGGGCCGGGGTCACCGCCCTGCACCCGCTCGGGTGCCAGGTAGTCGATGGATCCGACGAGTTCGCCGGTCCGCGTGATCGAGGAGTCGCCCTCGATCGCGGCGATCCCGAAGTCGGTGATCAGTACCCGGCCGTCGCGCGCGAGCAGCACGTTGCCCGGCTTGACGTCGCGGTGCAGCACGCCGGCCGCGTGCGCGGCGCGCAGGGCGCCGAGGACGTGCAGGCCGATCCGGGCCGCCTCGCGGGGCTCGATCGTGCCGGCCTCCTTGGCCGCGTCGGCGAGCGAGGGCCCGTCGACGTACTGCATGACGATCCACGGCCGGTCGTCGTGCTCGAGCACGTCGTGCACGGTGACCACGCCAGGGTGCGTGATCCGGGCGGCCGCGCGGGCCTCCTTCTGCGTCCGGGCGTGCAGGACCAGCCGGTCGGCCTCAGCCACGAACCGGCCCGCCGTCAACTCCTTGACGGCCACCACCCGGTGCAGCACCTCATCGTGTGCGCGCCAGACCTTGCCCATGCCGCCGCGTCCGATGGACTCGCCCAACCGGTACCGTCCGGCGAGCAGCAGCCCGGTGCCGGTGCTCTCAGAATGTTCCACTTGCCCCCGCCTGTTTGCTTCGGAGGCAAGGTTACGGAGGTGGGTGCGCCCCGTGGAACCTCGGGGCGGCTTTGGGAACAACACTGTGACCGGCGGCCGGTGGGCCGTCTCAGCGGGTGGACCGGTAGACCTTCACCGCCTGGTCGTAGATCTCGGAGACCTTGTCCCTTTCGTTCTCCGGGCCGATGACCTGGACGACGTGGTAGTGACCGCCCTCGATCAGCGCCAGATTGCGCACGAACACCTCGCGGCCGGTGCTGTCCTGCCAGGTGAACTGCCCGACCGCCATGGCCTGTCGGCCGACGTCGATCCGGCGCAGGCCGGAGGCGCTGGACCAGGAGGAGTCCCGCCAGGGCTGGAGCTCGCGCTCCTTGGTGCGCTGGTAGGCCATGGGGTCGGCGCCGTTCGCCTGCACGGTGTCCCGGCCGGGGACCACGACCAGGGTGAAGTCTCCGCTCGTGAAGCGCACTTGCCCGGCGTCGTTGATCGGGCTGCGCCGCCAGCCGCGCGGCACGCCGACCTGGAAGCCCTCGGGGTCCTTGCGCAGCTCGTAGCCGGCGGCGAGCGCGGGGGTCGAGGGGGTGGTGGCGGGCGGCTGCCCGGTGGTGGGCGGGCGCGAGGACTTCGTCGGCGGCGGCTGGACGGAGGGGGCGGTGGTTTTCGCCGGGGGCTGGGCCTGCGTCGGGGTCGGGTTCGCGGACGGGCCGTCGGCCCCGCCCTGCTCGGGCATGAACAGCAGGGCGTACGCGACGGCCCCGGCGAGCAGCAGGAGGGTCAGGATCAGCAGCATGCGGCCGAGGGAGCGCGGCGAGCCGGGGGTACGCCTGGCGGCGGGCGCGCGCGAGGCGCGCTGGGGGATCTCCTCGCGGAACTCGGCCTGGTAGTCGGCTCGGTGGCCGGCCCGGCGGTCGTCCTGGTGGCCGGCTCGGCGGCCGGCCTGGTAGTCGGCCCTGTAGTCGGCTCGGCCGCCGGCCTGGTAGTCGGCCTGGTGGCCGGACTGGTGGCCGGTCCGTGGATCGGTGGTGAACTCGGCCTGGGCCTCGGGCCGGTACTCGGGCGGGTCCTGGCGGCGGGCCTGGCGCGGGACGCGGCCACCCTTCGCGTGCCGGTGCCGGCCGCCGGCCGCTCCCCCGCGCCAGCGGCGCACGAGCTCGCCGCGCCGCCGTACGACGGGCAGCCGGGTGGCGTCGGGGGACGGCAGCGGTACGACGCCGATCCCGGCCTCCGGTTCGGGCGCCGAACGGACCAGCGAGCGCAGCCAGCCGCTCAGCTCCTCGACGTCGGGGCGCTCGGTGGGGTCCTGCCGCAGCAGGGACTCCACGACCGGGCGCAGCGGGCCGCACTCCTCCGCGAAGGCGGGCGGCTCGGCGCAGACCAGCTGGACGAGTTCGGCGGCGTTGTCCTCGGGGTACGGGGCGTGGCCCTGAACGGCCCGGTAGAGCAGCGCACCGAGTGCCCACAGGTCGGTTGCGGGGCCGATGGGCGGTGCCAGGCGCCAGTGCTCGTGGACCGGGCCCGCCTGCTCGGGCGCCCAGCGTTCGGTGACGGCACCGACGACGGCGATCCTGGCCTGCCGGGCCCGCTCGGCGGCGAGGCGGGTGGCGGGGCCGCGGTAGACGTCGCCGGCGTCCGGCGGAGCGGCTGCCCCGGCCGGTACGGGAAGCGGTGCGGGGGTCGCCGGCGTGTACCCGGCGGGGAGCGCGGGCACGGGCAGCACGGGGCCCTGGCCCCCGCCGCCCGCCGGGACGGACCGCGAGCCGTCGCGTGCGGCGTGGGGGCCGTCGCTCCAGGTCCCGGCGAGGTACGCGCGCGGGGGCGGCGTCCCGTACGTGCCGCCGGTCTCGTCCTCGTCGTCGACGTCGTCCTCGTCGTCCTCCGCCTGGGACCACCACTGCGGCTCGGGGTGCGCGGGCGGTGGCGGCGGGGTGGGCGGGGCCGGGCGCTGCACGGGAAGCGCCCCCGTCTCCCCGAGCCGCGCCGCCGCCCGGGCACCCGCCCGGTAGGCGGCGATGGCCCCGGCCCGCGCCGCCCGCACGTCCGCGGCGGGCGGGGTGGCGGGAGCACCGGACCCACCGGGCAGCTCGGGCAGCCCGGCGCCACCACCCGTTCGGCCGGAGCCGTACGGGGTATCGGCGTCGGGCCCGTAGAAGCCGTCGGGCTCGTCCTCAACGGCGGTGTCGGTGTCGTGGGACGCCGAACCGTCGCCCGCCTCGTCGGCGTCGGTCACAGGGAGCGCGGGCGCACGCCCGCCGAGCACGTCGGCGCCGGCCGGGTAGACCTCGGCCCCGTCCTCGCCGGGCTCGTATGCCTCCGGCTCGTAGAGCTCGGCCCCGTCCTCGCCGGGGTCCCCGGGCTCGGGCTCGTAGGCGCCCGGCTCGTAGAGCTCGGGGTCGTGCTCGGCGGACTCGTAGCTGTCGGCCTCGTAGGCGTCGGCCTCGTAGGCGTCGGCCTCGTAGGCGTCGGCCTCGTAAGGGTCGGCCTCGTAAGGGTCGGGCTCCTGGGAGTGTGACCCGTACAGGGGGGCTTCGTCGTCCGGGAGGGGGACGGGGGCGTAGCCGCAGAGGGCTTCCTCCGCGGCGCCTGCCGCGAGGCCGGTCAGGACCACGCGGCCGTCGTCGCAGACGAGGACCGTGCGAGGGGTGAGGTTGCGGTGGGTCCAGCCGTGGGCGTGCAGGGCGCGCAGGGCGGTGAGGAGGTCGTTGCCGATCTCTGCCGCCCGGTACGGGCTCAGCGGGGCCTCGGCGAGGAGCTCGGAGAGTGGCGTGGCCGCCACGAACTCGCTCACTATCCACAGCGAGCCCGCCTCCGCGAACACGTCGAAGACCTGGTCGAGACGCGGGTGGTCGGGGATCTGGGCGGCGGCCTGGGCCGCCTCGAGGGCGCGGCGCACTCCGGGGTCGGCGGGCCGGCGGGTGGCGCCGCCCGGTGCCCTGTACGGCTCGTCGCCGACGAGCTCGGCGTCGACGACCTCGGGCAGCGGGACCTGACGGATCCGCACTTCCTGCCCGCTGTACGTGTCGAAGGCGCGCGTCTCGACGACGTCGTACGCGTCGGCCGGGGGCACGGGCAGGCGGTAGCGGTCCGCGAGCACCCTTCCCGCGTAGTCGTCCACGACGCCTCCCCACGCGCCTGCCATCCCCCGTGCCCCGCCCCTGCGGCCTTGCGGGCGGGGGTCTCTCACGATACGTGCGCCGGTCAGCCCTTGGGGCTGAACGTGGCGAACGCGGTCTCCCTCAGCGTCTTGCACTCCGCCGCGTCCCACGCGTCGGCCCGGCAGCTGATCATGATCGAGTAGCCGTGGCCGGCGTCGACCTTGAAGCCCCGGTTGAGTATCCGGATGCGCATGCCCTTCTGGTTGCGCTCGAACTCCCAGTCCGCGACGGTCGGGTAGCCCTTGTACTCGACCGGGCGGATGCCGATGTGCTGGTAGCCGTTGCTGCTGGCGGAGACCGCGGCGACGGCGGCCGCCCACGCGCTGGCCGCGTCGTCCTTGGGGCTGTCGTTGAAGTCGACCTGGACCCGCGGGAATCCGCTGCCGCCGGCGTGGAAGATGCCGCCGGAGTTCTCGCCCGCGATGTCGGCGAGCCGGAAGGTGGCGGGCATCGCCATCTGGAAGTGGAAGCGGCCGTTGGTCACCAGCACGTAGCCATCGGGCAGCTTGGCGCCGCTGCCGTTGCCACCGCCGCTGCCGCCGCCGGTCTGGTTTCCGCCCGACGTCCCCGAGGGCGTCGCGCCGCTCTGCCCGCCGCTGTTGGCGGCGGGCTTCTCGCTGCCCTGCTGGCCGGGGTTGCTGGGCGACTTGTCGGTGCCCTGGCCGTCGGTGCCACCGGACGACGCGCCGGCCGAGGCCGTGGTGCCGCCGGAGTTCGCGCCCTTGCTCTTGTCGGCGCCGTCCTGGCCGCCGCCCAGGGCGACGTACAGGATCGTGCCGAGCAGGGCGACGAGCACGACCGCGGCGATGATCACCAGGGTGCGGCGCGGCACGACGTCGGTGAGCGAGGCCCTGGCCTGCGGCGGCCGGCCCGGCGCGCCCGCGCCCGGCTTCCGCTCGGACTCCGCCTTGGCCGCCGCCGCGTTCCGCACGGACTTCAGCGCACCGCGCATCCGGTCGGCGGCCGCCTCGGCCGTGTTCTCCCGGGCCGGCTTCTGTCGCGTGGCCGCGGCCGGCGCCACCGGCGGGCCCTCGGGGAGCGGCGGCAGCGGGACGACCCGGGTGGCCTCGGGAGAGGGCTGCGGCGGCGCCTCGGGTGCGTCGAGCACGGCCCGCAGCAGCAGGCGCGCACCGGCGTCGTCGAGCCGCTGCGCGGGGTCCTTGGCGAGCAGGCCGTAGATGACCTGCTCGAGCTCGGGGCCCGCGTTCTTCGGCGGGTCGACCGGCTCGGTCATCACCGCGGTGAGCGTGGCGATGGCGGAGCCCTTGTCGTAGGGCGGGCTGCCCTCGACGGCCGCGTAGAGGAGTCCGCCGAGCGACCAGAGGTCGGCGGCCGGTCCTGGCTTGTGGCCGCGGGCCCGCTCGGGCGAGATGTACGAGGGGGCGCCGACGAGCATGCCGGTGGAGGTGATCGACGGGTCGCCCTCGACCTGGGCGATGCCGAAGTCGGTGAGGACGACCCGGCCGTCCTCGGCGATCAGCACGTTGGACGGCTTCACGTCGCGGTGCAGGATGCCCTCGCGGTGCGCGGAGCGCAGCACGTCGAGGATGGCGAGGCCGACCTCGGCGGCGCGGCGCGGGGTGAGCGTGCCGTCCTCGCGCACGGCGTCGGCGAGGGACTTGCCCTCGATGAGCTCCATGACGATCCACGGGCGGTCGTCCTCGTCGACCACGTCGTAGACGGTCACGGCGCCGTTGTTGCGGATCCTGGCGATGGCCTTGGCCTCGCGCAGGGTCCGGGTGATGAGGCGGCGCTTCTCGTCGTCGTCGATGCTGGTGGGGAAGCGCAGTTCCTTGACGGCGACGGTCCGCCCGAGCGTCTCGTCGACGGCGCGCCACACCGTGCCCATGCCGCCGCGGCCCAGCATGACGCCGAGCCGGTAGCGTCCGGCGAGCAGGCGGCCCTCGGCGGACTTGGCGTCAGTGCGCCCGGCCCGCCCGCCGGTTCGGGCGGTGGCCTTCGGGTCGACGTCCGTGACGTCCGCCCCGAACCCGGTGGCGGGCGCGGCCCCGTCGGTCGACCCGCTCGCGGCCACGGGCTTCTTCAGCCCCACCGTCGCCGGATCGCCCTTGGCCGTGGGCTTGCCCGTGGCCGTGTCCGTGGGCTTGTCCGTGGGCTTGCCCGTAGCCGTGTTCGTGGGCTTGTCCGCGACCGCGTCCGACGGCGCTTCGGCCGCGGCCGCTGCCGCCTGGCCCGCACCGTCCGCCGGTTCGGCCCCGGACGCCTGCGAGCCCGGCCCATCGGCCGTCTTCGCGTCCTTCGGCTCCGCCGCGGCCGTGTCCCGATCCGCCTTGCGGGCGGCCGGCACCACACCCCGGTCGCCGTCGGTGGCGGCGCCCGCGGCGGCGTCCCGCCGGGGGTCCTGCCCCGTGTCCCGCGACTGCTCCGCCTCCGACATGCGTCCCCTCGTCGTTCCCTGATCTGCGCCCGCGTCCGCCACTCCCGCGTGCTGCGGCAACCCGCCCTGGAAGAGAGCTCATTGTCCCTCACTCCGGGACCACTGCTCCCCCCGGGTCCGCACTCCGAGAAGGTTTACCTCACCTCAACGGGTCAGATCGGCACGATGTCGGGCGCCCCCAGCCGTGCCGCGTCCGCCGTCAGGTCGTCGGGCTGGCGCTGCGATTCGCGTTCCGCTTCCACCCGCTTGTCGTAGTGCTCGACCTCCTTGTCGATCTGGTGCGCGTCCCATCCCAGGACCGGCGCCATGAGTTCGGCGCACTCGCGGGCGCTGAGGGTGCCCCGGTCGAAGGTCTCGATGGAGATCCTGGTGCGCCGGGTCAGGACGTCGTCCAAGTGGCGCGCGCCCTCGTGCGAGGCGGCGTAGACGATCTCGGCCTTCAGGTAGTCCTCGGCGGCGGGCAGGGGCGCGCCGAGTGCGGGGTCGGCGACGACGAGGTCGAGGATCTCCTCCGTCAGGGAGCCGTAGCGGTTGAGCAGATGCTCGACGCGGGCCACGTGGAGCCCCGTGCGCGCGGCGATGCGGGCGCGGGCGTTCCACAGCGCCTTGTAGCCTTCGGCGCCGAGCAGCGGGGTGTCCTCGGTGACGCAGGCGGCGACCCGCTTGTCGAGGCCGTGGACGGCCGCGTCGACGGCGTCCTGGGCCATGACGCGGTAGGTCGTGTACTTGCCGCCGGCGACGACGACGAGGCCGGGCACCGGGTGGGCGACGATGTGCTCGCGCGAGAGCTTGCTGGTGGCGTCCGACTCGCCAGCGAGCAGGGGCCGCAGGCCCGCGTAGACGCCTTCGACGTCGTCTCGGGTGAGCGGGGTCGCGAGCACGCTGTTCACGTGCTCCAGGAGGTAGTCGATGTCGGCGCTGGAGGCGGCGGGGTGGGCCTTGTCCAGGTCCCAGTCGGTGTCGGTGGTGCCGATGATCCAGTGGCGGCCCCAGGGGATCACGAACAGCACGGACTTCTCGGTGCGGAGGATGAGTCCGGTGGTGGAGTGGATCCGGTCCTTGGGCACGACGAGGTGGATGCCCTTGGAGGCGCGGACGTGGAACTGGCCGCGCTCCCCGATGAGTGCCTGGGTGTCGTCGGTCCACACCCCGGTGGCGTTCACGATCTGGTGGGCCCTGATCTCGTACTCGCCGCCGGACTCGACGTCCTGGACCCTCGCGCCGACCACCCGTTCGCCCTCGCGGAGGAAGCCGACGACTCTGGCCCTGCTGGCGACCTTCGCCCCGTAGCTCGCGGCGGTGCGTACGAGGGTGGTGACGAAGCGGGCGTCGTCCATCTGGGCGTCGTAGTACTGCAGGGCGCCGACCAGGGCGTCCTTCCTGAGGCAGGGGGCCACGCGCAGGGCGCCCTGGCGGCTGAGGTGGCGGTGGACCGGGAGGCCGCGGCCGTGGCCGGAGGAGACGGACATCGCGTCGTACAGGGCGACGCCGGATCCCGCGTACATCCGCTCCCAGCCCTTGTGCTGCAGCGGGTAGAGGAACGGGACGGGTTTCACCAGGTGGGGGGCGAGCCGTTCGAGGAGCAGGCCGCGCTCCTTCAGGGCCTCGCGGACGAGCGCGAAGTCCAGCATCTCCAGATAGCGCAGGCCGCCGTGGATCAGCTTGCTCGACCGGCTCGAGGTGCCGGACGCCCAGTCGCGGGCCTCGACGAGCCCGGTGGAGAGCCCTCGGGTGGCCGCGTCGAGCGCGGTGCCCGCGCCGACCACTCCGGCGCCCACGACCAGTACGTCCAGTTCTCGCTCGGCCATCGCCGCGAGCGCCTCGGTGCGCTCGGCGGGTCCCAGTGTCGCTGTCCTCACGGTTGCTGCCTCCCGTCGTCCCCCGTCTGTCGGCAGAGCCGGTCCGCGAAGTCGCTGCGTCCGTGTGGCCCGGCTCACAGTCTCGATTCTGTCCCGGCCCTCCGACTTCAGCCACCGCCTGTGGATAACACTCGATGACCTTCGACCCCGCAATGCCGCATATCGGTCATATTTACGCCTAGTCTGACATTGCATTCGCCCCCTTCGGTCCACAGGGCTTGCACATCGCGCCCCCTCCGGCTATCGCCCCGGCCGGCTACTGGGAAGGACGGCCCACCCCATGCCCGCTGACCTCGCCGTCATCGGCCTCGGCCACCACGGACTCCCCCTCGCCCAGGCAGCCACCGCCGCCGGCATCGACACCATCGGCTACGACACCGACCCCCGCCCCGTCGCCGAACTCGCCGCCGGACGGCCCCCCGTCGACGGCTCCCTCACCGCCGCCGAGATCCGCCGGATGCTCTCCGCGGGCTTCCGGCCCGCCACCAGCCCCGCCGAACTCGGCCGCGTCCGCACCGCCGTCATCTGCGCCCCCACCCCGCCGGGACCCGACGGCTCCCTCGACCTGACCGCCGTCACCGACGCCGCCCGCGCCCTCGCCGCCCGGCTGCGCCCCCACACCACCGTCCTCCTCGAGTCCCCGGTACCCCCCGGCACCACCGAGGGGCCGCTGCGCGAGCTCCTCGAAACCGGCTCGGGACTGCGCGCCGGACGCGACTTCCACCTCGCGTACTCCCCCGGCCGCCTCGACCCCGGCAGCCGCACCCACGGCTTCGCCGGCACGCCCAAGGTGATCGGCGGACTGACCCCCGCCTGCACCGAGTCCGCCGCCGCCTTCTACGGCCGCCTCACCGACAAGGTGGTCCGCGCGCGCGGACCGCGCGAGGCCGAGACCGTCAAGCTCCTGGAGACCAACTTCCGGCACGTCAACATCGCCCTCGTCAACGAGATGGCCGTGCTCTGCCACGAACTCGGCGTCGACCTGTGGGACGTCATCCGCTGCGCGGAGACCAAGCCGTTCGGCTTCCAGGCCTTCCGTCCCGGACCCGGCGTCGGCGGCCACGGCGCGCCCGTGGACACCATCGGCGGCCACCGCCCGCTGCGCCTGGTCGAACTCGCCGGCCAGGTCAACGAACGCATGCCGCAGTACGTCGTCCAGCGCTGCACCACGCTCCTCAACGAGCACGGCAAGTCCGCCCGCGGCGCCCGGGTCCTTCTGCTCGGGATCACCTACAAACCCGATCTCGCCGACCGGCAGGGCTCCCCCGCCGACGAGATCGCCCGCCGCCTGATCGACCTGGGCGCGACGGTCAGCTACCACGACCCGCTGATCCTCGACTGGCGCGTCCGCGACCTGCCCGTCCCCCGCGCCGACTCCCTCTACGAGGCCGCCGCCCACGCCGACCTGACGATCCTGCTCCAGCACCACCGCACGTACGACCTCCAAGGTCTCGCCGTGAAGGCCCAGTTGCTCCTCGACACCCGCGGGGCCACTCCGGCGGGCGCGGCGCACCGGCTCTGACCTGGGCCGCTCACGCGGTGGCGAAATCCGTGGGGCGGCCGTCGCCACCGGCTGCTAGTCTCCGGGCTTTCGTCGCGCACCCGTGCGCCAGTGCGCACCCGCGTGTCAGCTTCCCAGGGGGATTTCTTCGTGAGCCAGCCCGTTCCGCCGCCCGGCAACCCGTTCGCCCAGGGCGCCGAGCCCTACCCGTCGGCCCCGCCCGCCCCGCCGGCCCGCTCCAAGGTGGGGCTCGGCCTGGTGGCCGCCCTGATCGCCGCGCTCGTCGCGGGCGGCGTCTACGGCGGCATCGCCGGCGGCATCGAGCGCGAGATCGGCTGGGCGGCCGTCGGCGTCGGCTTCCTCGTCGGCTTCGCGGCCGGCAAGGCCGGCGGCAGCAACCCTGCCCTGCCGGTGGTCAGCGCGGTGCTGTCGCTCGGCGCCGTCTACTTCGGCCAGCTGTTCGCCCTCGCGATCATCGGCGGCAAGGCGCTGGACGTCTCGGCCACCGAGATCCTCTTCGACCACTTCGACGTCCTGACGCAGGCGTGGAAGGAGGAACTGGATCCCCTCACGTTCCTGTTCTTCGCCCTCGCCGCCTTCGCCGCCTTCACCGGCGCGAAGAAGGCCGCGGGCTGAGTCCGGCACCACATGCCGACGAAGGGCCCCACACCAACCGGTGCGGGGCCCTTCGTACGTGCCGAGCAGGGGATCAGCGCTTGTGCTGCGCGTCCGCCACCGTGACCTCGACGCGCTGGAACTCCTTGAGCTCGCTGTAGCCCGTGGTGGCCATCGCGCGGCGCAGGGCGCCGAAGAAGTTCATCGAGCCGTCCGGGATGTGCGACGGGCCGGTCAGGATCTCCTCGGTCGTGCCGACGATGCCGAGGTCGACCAGCTTGCCGCGCGGCACGTCCTCGTGGACGGCCTCCATGCCCCAGTGGTGGCCCTTGCCGGGGGCGTCCGTGGCGCGGGCCAGCGGGGAGCCCATCATGACCGCGTCGGCGCCGCAGGCGACGGCCTTCGGCAGGTCGCCGGACCAGCCCACGCCGCCGTCGGCGATGACGTGCACGTAGCGGCCGCCGGACTCGTCCATGTAGTCACGGCGGGCCGCGGCCACGTCCGCGACGGCGGTGGCCATCGGGACCTGGATGCCCAGCACGTTGCGCGTGGTGTGCGCGGCGCCGCCACCGAAGCCGACCAGGACGCCCGCCGCGCCGGTGCGCATCAGGTGCAGGGCCGCGGTGTACGTGGCGCAGCCGCCGACGATGACCGGGACGTCGAGCTCGTAGATGAACTGCTTGAGGTTGAGCGGCTCGGCCGCGCCGGAGACGTGCTCGGCGGAGACGGTCGTGCCGCGGATGACGAAGATGTCCACGCCGGCGTCGACCACGGCCTTGGAGAACTGCGCGGTGCGCTGCGGGGAGAGCGCGGCGGCGGTGACCACACCCGAGTCGCGCACCTCCTTGATGCGCTGCCCGATCAGCTCTTCCTTGATCGGGGCGGCGTAGATCTCCTGCAGACGGCGGGTCGCGGTGGCCTCGTCCATCTCCGCGATCTCGTCGAGCAGCGGCTGCGGGTCCTCGTAGCGGGTCCACAGGCCCTCGAGGTTCAGCACGCCGAGGCCGCCGAGCTCGCCGATGCGGATGGCGGTCTGCGGTGAGACGACCGAGTCCATGGGGGCGGCCAGGAAGGGCAGCTCGAAGCGGTAGGCGTCGATCTGCCAGGCGATCGAGACCTCCTTCGGGTCCCGGGTGCGCCGGCTCGGTACGACGGCGATGTCGTCGAAGGCGTACGCCCTGCGGCCGCGCTTGCCGCGCCCGATCTCGATCTCAGTCACGTTGTGTGGCCTTTCCCTCTTGGTCTGCGCCTACCAGTATCCCCGACACACGCCGAAGGGGCGGCTCCGGCCACATGCCGGAACCGCCCCCGCGGATCGCGCTGCGTTACTTCCTGCTGTAGTTCGGCGCCTCGACCGTCATCTGGATGTCGTGCGGGTGGCTCTCCTTGAGGCCCGCCGAGGTGATCCGCACGAAGCGGCCCTTCGACTCCATCTCCGCGACGGTGGCGGCACCCACGTAGCCCATGGTCTGGCGCAGGCCGCCGACGAGCTGGTGCAGCACGTTCGACAGCGGGCCGCGGTAGGGCACCTGGCCCTCGACGCCCTCGGGCACGAGCTTGTCGTCGGAGGCGACCTCGGCCTGGAAGTAGCGGTCCTTCGAGTACGACCGGCCCTGGCCACGGGACTGCATGGCGCCCAGCGAGCCCATGCCGCGGTACGACTTGAACTGCTTGCCGTTGATGAAGAGGAGCTCGCCGGGCGACTCCTCGCAGCCCGCGAGGAGGCTGCCGAGCATCACGGTGTCGGCGCCGGCGGCCAGCGCCTTGCCGATGTCGCCGGAGTACTGCAGGCCGCCGTCGCCGATCAGCGGGACGCCGGCGGCACGGGCCGCCAGGGAGGCCTCGTAGATGGCGGTGACCTGCGGGACGCCGATGCCGGCGACCACGCGGGTGGTGCAGATCGAGCCGGGGCCCACGCCGACCTTGATGCCGTCGACACCGGCGTCGATCAGCGCCTGGGCGCCGTCGCGGGTGGCGACGTTGCCGCCGATCACGTCGACGTCCACGCTGGCCTTGATCTTCGCCATCCAGCTCAGGGCGTTGCTGTTGTGGCCGTGCGAGGTGTCGACGACCAGGAAGTCCACCCCGGCGCCGGCGAGCGCCTGGGCACGCTCCAGCGCCTCGGGGCTCGCGCCGACGGCGGCGCCGACGAGCAGACGGCCCTCGGCGTCCTTGGCGGCGTTGGGGTACTTCTCCGCCTTGACGAAGTCCTTGACGGTGATGAGGCCCTTGAGCACGCCCTCGTCGTCGACCAGCGGCAGCTTCTCGATCTTGTGGCGGCGCAGCAGCTCCATGGCGTCGACGCCGGAGATGCCGACCTTGCCGGTGACCAGCGGCATCGGCGTCATGACCTCGCGGACCTGACGGCTGCGGTCGCTCTCGAAGGCCATGTCGCGGTTGGTCACGATGCCGAGCAGCTTGCCGTCCGGGTTCGTGACGGGGACGCCGCTGATGCGGAACTTGGCGCACAGGGCGTCCGCCTCGGCGAGCGTCGCCTCCGGGTGCACGGTGATCGGGTCGGTGACCATGCCGGACTCGGAGCGCTTGACGAGGTCGACCTGGTTGACCTGGTCCTCGACGGAGAGGTTGCGGTGCAGCACGCCGACGCCGCCCAGCCGGGCCATCGCGATCGCCATGCGGGACTCGGTCACCTTGTCCATCGCCGCCGAGAGCAGCGGGATGTTGACCCGTACGTTGCGAGAGATACGGGACGAGGTGTCGACCGCGTTGGGGAGCACCTCGGACGCGCCCGGCAGCAACAGCACATCGTCGTAGGTCAACCCGAGTGTCGCGAATTTCTCGGGCACTCCGTCGATGTTGGTCATGACACCTTCCCCAATGGCCTTGATCGGTGCGGATGTCCATGCTAACGGCCCGCGACCGTGTCTCATTCCACGATCAAGATCACCGGGAAGCTTTGGACGTTCGTACGTGTACGTGAGGGACACCGGCCCCTCACAACCCTTACTGCTCGGCGAGTGCCCGCAGCCGGCTCAGCGCACGGTGCTGGGCCACCCGGACCGCGCCCGGCGACATGCCGAGCATCTGTCCGGTCTCCTCGGCGGTCAGCCCGACGGCCACCCGCAGGACGAGGAGCTCCCGCTGGTTCTCCGGGAGGTTGGCGAGCAGCTTCTTGGCCCATTCGGCGTCGTCGCTGAGCAGCGCGCGCTCCTCGGGACCGAGGGAGTCGTCGGGCCGCTCGGGCATCTCGTCGGAGGGCACGGCCGTCGATCCCGGGTGCCGCATGGCGGCCCGCTGGAGGTCGGCGACCTTGTGGCCCGCGATGGCGAAGACGAAGGCCTCGAAGGGCCGGCCGGTGTCCTTGTAGCGCGGCAGCGCCATGAGGACGGCGACGCAGACCTCCTGGGCGAGGTCCTCCACGAAGTGGCGGGCGTCACCGGGCAGCCGGCTCAGCCGCGTTCGGCAATAGCGCAGGGCGAGCGGATGCACGCGCGCGAGGAGGTCGTGCGTGGCCTGCTCGTCCCCCTCGACGGCACGGTGAACGAGTGCACCGATCTCCCCCGGCCCTGCGGGCACGGGCGACCCCTTGGTCTCGTCGTCGCGCATCGCTCCATGGTGCCTTGACGGCTGCTCGTTCGCGGCACCGCGTCCGTAGTTGTGCACCGAAGCGTTATGAGCAGGTGCGACGGGACTCATCTCCTGCGCCCTCCCCTTCCGCTGGTCTTCCGCTCGCTCGTTCGTCTCGTCCCCGAGGAACTCCACGCCTTCAAGGATGCGGCATTCCGCGGGGAAGTGACACAAGCCCACCCCGTCCGCCCCATGGCGGACGGGGATGCGGCCGGCGGCCGCAGGTCAGCGGACCAGCCCCCAGCGGAATCCGAGCGCGACGGCGTGCGCCCGGTCGGAGGCGCCGAGCTTCTTGAAGAGGCGCCTGGCGTGCGTCTTGACCGTGTCCTCGGAGAGGAAGAGCTCGCGCCCGATCTCCGCGTTGGACCGGCCGTGACTCATGCCCTCGAGCACCTGGATCTCGCGGGCGGTGAGGGTGGGGGCGGCGCCCATCTCGGCCGAGCGAAGCCGGCGCGGGGCGAGCCGCCAGGTCGGGTCGGCGAGGGCCTGGGTGACGGTGGCCCGCAGCTCGGCGCGCGAGGCGTCCTTGTGCAGATAGCCACGGGCACCGGCGGCGACCGCGAGGGCGACACCGTCCAGGTCCTCGGCGACGGTGAGCATGATGATGCGGGCGCCGGGGTCCGCGGAGAGCAGCCGGCGGACGGTCTCCACGCCGCCCAGACCGGGCATGCGTACGTCCATCAGAATCAGGTCCGAGCGGTCCGCGCCCCAGCGGCGGAGGACTTCCTCGCCGTTGGCCGCGGTGGTCACGCGCTCGACGCCGGGCACGGTCGCGACCGCGCGGCGGAGCGCCTCTCGGGCAAGCGGGGAGTCGTCGCAGACGAGGACGGATGTCATGGCCGCCCTCCGCAGCTGATGCGCGTCACCTTAAGCCTCCAGGGGCTGGTACGTATCGTCACCTGTGCGGTTGACGCTCTCGGACACCTGCCCGATCGCTTCTTCCTTCAACCGCCTCCGCACTCTCAACGATGGTCACTCGAAAGAGTTACGGGTCGGACGGCCGCCTTCGGCACTCTACGTAAGGGCCCGTACGCGGAGGAGAGCGTCGCAGGTCATCCGTCCTTCGCCCGAAGCTATGCCCCATTTAGCGGGTTTTCTTCCCTTTTTGCGGTGTCTATGGCTAGATTCGCAATGAGTCATATTTACATCTACTTAGACAGTAGTTGTACGGTCGGATCGAACCCGCGAGAGCGGGTACCCGACACCCACAGGGGACCAAGGGCCCCGTCGATCAGCCATCAACCCGCCCACCAATCCGTTCGACACGGTTTCAAGGGGACTAGCGCAATGGCAGATTTCTCCCGCCTTCCCGGACCCAACGCCGACCTGTGGGACTGGCAGCTCCTCGCGGCCTGCCGCGGAGTCGACAGTTCCCTGTTCTTCCACCCCGAGGGAGAGCGCGGCGCGGCACGGAGTGCGCGCGAGAACTCGGCGAAAGAGGTCTGCATGCGGTGCCCGGTACGCGCGGAGTGCGCGGCACACGCGCTCGCCGTACGGGAGCCCTACGGCGTCTGGGGCGGCCTCACCGAGGACGAACGCGAGGAGCTCATGGGTCGAGCCCGCAATCGCCTGGTCACGACGTCCGCTCCGGCGCGGGCGTCCCATACGAGTTCGGCAGGCGTGAGTCACGCCTGAAGGAACGTTTCTGCGTCACGGCTCGACACAACCGAACGACGTGAGCCGGGCCGTCACCCACCCGGTCCGGGTGGCCGCACCGCACGCGGCCCGGGGGCGTGCGGCGCGCGCGACTCCCGGTCGCCCGGACGGCGGGCGCGCGAACGGGCGAGCGGGAACGCGCTCGCCCGGCCGGGCCGGGTGCGCTCGCTCGTACGGCCGCCCCGCCCTCACCCGGAGGGCCGGACCCGCCCACCCCGACGGCCCCGTCACCGTCACCCCTACGGGCGTGGTCACGTCCCCCGGACGGAGCTGCCCGCGTCCCCCGTACGGCGGCCCGCGGACCACCCGTACGGCGGGGGGCGCGCCTCACCCGTACGGCGCTGCGCGCGGGTCGCCGTGCGTGACGCCGTACGCGCTACCCGCGGGTCGCGGCGGCGAGGCCCGCGGCGCGGGTGAGTTCCCCGAGGGTGGCCGCGACGGCCGGGACCTGGGCCAGGTCCGGAAGGGTGAGCGCCACGATCTCGCGCTCCACGGCCGGTTCCACCGTGACGGTGACGGCGCCCTTGGGCCGTACGGACTCGATGGCGAGCTGCGGCAGCACGGCCACGCCCAGGCCGGCGCCCACCAGGCCCACGACGGCCGGGTAGTCGTCGGTGGCGAAGTCGATCCGCGGGGTGAAGCCGGCCCGCTCGCAGACGTCGACCAGCTGGCGGCGGCAGCGCGGGCAGCCCGCGATCCAGGGGTCCTCGGCGAGCTCGCCGATGGTGACCGATCCGGCGCCGGCCAGCCGGTGCCCCTCGGGCACCAGGCCGATCAGCCGGTCGGCGAGCAGCGGCCGGACCACGAGGTCGTCCCAGGTGTCCGGGCCGGCGCCGTAGCGGAAGGCGAGGGCCACGTCGCAGTCGCCCTCGCGCAGCATCTCCACCGAGCGCGGCGGCTCGGCCTCCACCAGGGAGACCCGGGTGCCGGGGTGGGCCGCGCGCAGGGCGGCGAGGGCGGTGGGGACCAGGGTGGAGCTGCCGCTGGGGAAGGAGACCAGGCGGACCCGGCCGGCGCGCAGGCCCGCGATGGCGGCGACCTCCTCCTCGGCGGCGGTGAGCCCGGCGAGGATCCCGGAGGCGTGCCGGACCAGGGCCTCGCCCGCCTGGGTGAGGCGCATCTCGCGGCCGGTGCGGATGAGCAGCGGGGTGCCGGCGGAGGTCTCCAGCGCCTTCATCTGCTGGCTCACCGCGGGCTGGGTACAGCCGAGTTCGCGCGCGGCGGCGGAGAAGGAGCCGGTGGCGGCGACGGCGCGCAGGACGCGCAGGTGGCGGGCCTCGATCATGCATCGAGCATAAGCGAATCTTGGATTCCGCGGCCAATGTCGCTGGTCGGCTTTGAGATGCCCTGGTTAGGCTTGCCGCCATGGAGCTGCTGAGTGTGAACGCGGGACGGGCCAGGACGGTCGACTACACCAACGCCCCGTCGGGGATGACGGGGATCGACAAGCGACCCGTGGCCGGCCCCGTACGGGTCGAGGCGCCGGGGCCCGCGGGGGCCAGTGGGGTGGCCGGGGACGCGGTCTGCGACCTGCGCTTCCACGGCGGCGCCGACCGGGCCGTGTACGCCTTCGCCCGCGAGGACCTGGACCGGTGGGAGCGGGAGCTCGGCCGCACCCTCGACGCCGGCTGCTTCGGCGAGAACCTCACCACCCGCGGCCTCGACGTGAACAACGCGCTGATCGGGGAGCGCTGGCGGATCGGCGAGGACCTGGTCCTCGAGGTGACCGGCGGTCGCATCCCGTGCCGTACCTTCGCCGGCTTCCTGGAGGAGCAGGGCTGGGTGCGCCGCTTCAACCAGTCGACGGCCGGCCCCGGCGCGCTGCTGCGCGTGATCGAGCCGGGCGAGATCCGGGCCGGCGACCGGCTGGAGATCGTGCACCGCCCGGACCACGACATCACCGTCGCCCACCTGCACCGGGCCGCGACGGCCGAACGCGCGCTGCTGCCCGGCACGCTGGTCGCGGCGGAGTGGATGGAGTCGGGGCTGCTCGCGCTCGCGCGGACGTACGCGGAGAAGCACGGCGCGTAGCGCGGGAATCCCCCACACGGCGTTCACAGAGCGCGGGTTACCGTGCCGCGTATGACGACTGCACTGATTACGGGCGCGACCGCCGGCATCGGCGCCGCCTTCGCACGGCGGCTGGCCGCGGACGGGCAGGATGTGGTGCTCGTGGCCCGCGATGTGAAGCGACTCCGGGAACAGGCCACCGAGCTGCACGACCGGCACGGCATCGAGGCGGAGGTGCTCGTCGCCGACCTCGCCGAGGAGGAGGGGATCGAGGCCGTCGTGGCGCGCCTGTCCGACGCCAGGAAGCCGGTCGATCTCCTGGTGAACAACGCGGGGTTCGGCAACAAGGGCCGCTTCCTCGAGGTCTCCATGGCCGACGAGCTGAAGATGCTGAAGGTGCACTGCGAGGCGGTGCTGCGGCTGACCTCGGCGGCCTCGGAGTCGATGCGGTCACGGGGCCGGGGCGGGGTGGTGAACGTCGCCTCGGTGGCCGCGTTCGTTCCGCGCGGCACGTACGGCGCGTCGAAGGCGTGGGTGGTGCAGTTCACGCAGGGCGCCGCGCGGGACGTGGCCGGGAGCGGGGTGCGGCTGATGGCGCTGTGCCCGGGGTTCGTGCGGACGGAGTTCCACGAGCGGGCGGGGATGGGGACGGACAACATCCCGGGCTGGATGTGGCTCGACGCGGACAGGCTGGTGTCGGCGGCCCTCGCCGATCTCGCCCGGGGCCGGACGCTGTCCATCCCCGATCCGCGCTACAAGGCCCTGATGGGCGTGGTGAAGCTGGCTCCGCGCGGCCTGCTCGGCGGCGTGTCCTCCCGGGCGGGGCGCAAGTACGGGCCGAAGTAGCCGAGGGGCCGTACGCGCCGAGCGGGAATCCTGGACCCGCTTCGATCGGACATCACGAGAATCAGAGCGAAGCCAGAGCGAATGATCGAAACTTCTGCCGTTCGATCATTCAGGCCGGGGTCTTGTTCTAAGGTCGGGAGACCACCACCACCGCTAGGGGGAACCGCGCCGTGCGCGAGAGTGCTGCCGAACGACACGACCGACTGCTGGCCCTGGTGCGCGAGCGCGGCACGGCCCGCGTCGCCGACCTGGCCGGACTGCTCGGGGTCTCCCCCGTCACCGCCCGCCGGGACGTCGAGGCGCTGGCCGCCAAGGGCCTGCTCGACCGGGTGCACGGCCAGGTCTCCTGGCCGCGCGGGCAGGGCGCGGCCGGTCCCCAGGGCGCCGCGGGCGGTCTGGTGCTCGGGCTGCTCGCGCCCTCCGCCACGTACTACTTCGCCGAGGTCATCCGGGGTGCGCACGAGGCGGCGGCCCGCGCGGGGGCCCGGCTCATCCTGCGGATCTCGGACTACCGGCCCGAGGAGGACCGGGCCCGCACCGAGGGCCTGCTCTCGGCGGGCGCCGAGGGCGTGCTGGTCGCGCCCGGCTGGCGGGGGCCCGGCGACCGGCTCGCCTACGGGGACTGGCTGGCCGAACTGCCGGTGCCGGCCGTGCTCCTGGAGCGCCGGGCCGATCCCGGCACCCCGCTCGACGGCCTGGACCGGGTGTCGTCCGACCATGCGCACGGGGTACTGCTCGCCCTGCGCCACCTGCTCGGCCTCGGCCACGCGACCCCGCTGCTCGTGGCGCGCGGGGACAGCCCGACGGCCCTCGCGGTGCGCGCGGGGTACGCCGAGGCGCTCGGCACGCTGGGCCTTCGGCCGCCGCGGGCGGTCATCGACTCCGTACCGGCGGAGACCGATCCGGAGGGCTTCGAGCGGGCGGTGCGGGCCCTGCACGAGGCGGTGCGGTCGGGCCTGGCGAGCGCGGCCCTGGTGCACAACGACGTGGACGCGATCCAGATCGTGCAGCGCCTGGCCGAGCTCGGCGTGCGGGTGCCGCACGACCTGGCCCTGATCGCGTACGACGACGAGGTCGCCGCCCTCGCCGACACCCCGCTCACGGCGGTCGCCCCGCCCAAGCGCCAGGTGGGCAGGCACGCCACGGAACTCCTGGTGGAGCGGCTGACCGAGGCCTCCGGCGAGGAGTCGGCGCGGCGGCATCTGAGCCTGCTCCCGCGGTTGCGGGTGCGGTCGTCCTGCGGGGCGCCCGCCACACCCTGAGGCGGGCGCCCGCCACCCCTTGAGGCGGGGGGTCCGCCACCCCCTCGGCGGGACGTCCGGAGCGCACACCGTCTGATCAATTTTCGATCAATCAATCTTTCGCTCTTGACTTCGCTCAGGAACCGTCCCAGGATCACGGCCAACCCCGTCCACGCCGCCGTGTCAGGAGCCGTGCCGTGAGCCGTAGTTGGAGCAGTCGGAGCAGAACCACCCGCGTCATAGCCGGCACCGCCACCGCCCTGGCCGTACTCACGGCCTGCGGCGGCAGCGGTGACGACACCGCCAGGGGGACCGCGAACGAGCCGGTCACCATCACCTTCTGGGGCTGGGCCAAGGGCTCCAAGGACGTGGTGGACGCCTTCAACGCCTCCCACGACGACATCAAGGTGACGTTCGAGGAGATCCCCTCCGGAAACGCCGGCGGCTACGCCAAGATCTCCAACGCCGTGAAGGCGGGCAACGCCCCCGACCTGGTGTCCATCGAGTACGCCTCGCTCCCCGAGTTCGTCTCCACCGGCGCCCTGCAGGACATCGGCGGCGAGTTCACCGAGCAGGACCGCGCCAAGCTGCTGCCGCAGGCCGTGGAGCTGACCACCCTCGGCGGCAAGAGCTGGGCGGTGCCCTTCGACGCCGCCCCGCAGGCCTTCTTCTACCGCAAGGACCTCTTCGCCACGTACCAGGTCGCCGTCCCCAAGACCTGGGACGAGTTCAAGTCGGCCGCAGAGAAGGTGAAGAAGGCCGACGCCAAGGCCCGGATCGCCACCTTCTTCCCCGACGACCCGACCACCTTCGAGGCCATGGCCTGGCAGGCCGGCGCCCAGTGGTTCAAGGCCGAGAACGACACCTGGAAGATCGACACCACCGACCCGGCCACCGGCAAGGTCGCCGCCTACTGGCAGGGCCTCCTCGATGCGGACCTCGTCCACAAGAACGCCTCGTTCAGCCCCGAGTGGACCGGCTCCCTCAAGAACGGCACCACCATCGGCTACCTCGGCGCCTCCTGGGGCGCGGGCGTCCTCAAGGGCACCCTGCCCGAGCAGAGCGGCAAGTGGGCCGTCGCCCCCATGCCGAACTGGAACGGCACCCCCGCCAGCGGCATGCTCGGCGGCACCTCCTTCGCCGTCACCAAGGACAGCGGGAAGAAGGCCGCCGCGGTCGAGTTCGCCGAATGGATGGCCACCACCGAGGCCGGGATCAAGGCCCGCATCGCCTCCGGAACCTCCAGCGCCTTCCCCGCCGCCACCGCGCTGCGCCCGGTCGCCAAGCAGGTCTTCGACGCGAGCTACTACGGCGGCCAGGACATCTACGCCCTCTTCGAGGAGGCCGGCGCCTCCATCGACGACAACTGGGCCTGGGGGCCGGCCACCGGCACCACCAACACCACCATCAAGGACCGGTTCGGCAGGCTCTCCAAGGGCGGGCCGACCATCACCGACGCCGTCAAGGCCGGCCACGACGCCACCGTCGCCGAACTCACCAAGCGCGGTCTGAAGGTCGAGGGCTGACCCCGTGAAGGCCCGCACCCGCGCCGCGGCGACCCTGCTGACGCCGTTCTTCCTGCTGTTCACCGCGGTGATGGTGGTGCCGATCGGCTACGCGGTCCGGCTCAGCCTCTTCACCGAGAAACAGTCCGGACTCGGCTTCGGCGGCACCGAGACCGTCTTCAGCGGACTCGACAACTACACCGCGGCGCTGGGTGACCGGGCCTTCCTCGAAGGCTTCGGCGTGCTGCTCGGATACTGCCTGCTCTACATCCCGCTGCTGCTCGCCGGGGCCCTCGGCCTCGCCCTGCTGCTCGACTCGGCGCTCGCCCGCGCACGCCGCTTCTTCCAGCTCGCGCTCTTCCTGCCGCACGCCGTCCCCGGCATCATCGCGGCGCTGATCTGGGTCTACCTCTACACCCCGCAGCTCAGCCCGGTCGTCCACGCCATGGAGGCCGGCGGCGTCGGCTTCGACTTCTTCTCGCCCGAAGGCGCCCTCCCCTCCATCGTCAACATCGCGCTGTGGGAATGGCTCGGCTACAACCTGGTGATCTTCTACGCCGCTCTCCAGGCCATCGACCGCTCCGTCCTGGAGGCCGCCACCGTCGACGGCGCCGGCTCCTGGCGGGTCGCCTTCTCCATCAAACTCCCGCTGATCAGGGCCTCCCTCGCGATGGTCGCCCTGTTCACCGTCATCGGCTCGCTCCAGCTCTTCACCGAGCCGCTGATCCTCAACAAGGGCACCGGCTCAGCCGTCACCTCGACCTGGACGCCCAACATGTACGCGTACACGGCGGCCTTCGACCGCAACGACTACGGACTGGCAGCGGCGGCGTCCGTCCTGCTCGCCCTGACGGCGGCGCTGCTGTCCTTCGCCGTCACACGTCTGACCGGCCGCCGCGCCGGCCGCCGGAAGGGGAAGGCAGCATGAGCACCCCCCGTACGCCCTGGTTGTCCAGGACCGCCGTCAACGGCGCCCTCGTCCTCGCCACCGTCTACATGCTCTTCCCGCTCGTCTGGCTGCTCACCGCCGCCACCAAGGACGCCGGCGGACTCCTCGCCGGAGACGCCTTCTCCTTCGAGGGCTTCGACCTCGGCGGCAACCTGCGCCGACTCGCCGACCACAACGACGGCATCTACTTCCGCTGGTACCTCAACAGCCTCCTCTACGCGGGCCTCGGCGCCGCCGCCTGCTCGCTGATCAGCGTCGCCGCGGGCTACGCCTTCGACAAGTACGACTTCCGGGGCAAGGAGCAGCTGTTCGGCGTCGTGCTGCTCGGCGTGCTCGTCCCCACCACCGCGCTCGCCCTGCCCATGTACCTGCTCGCCAGCGAGGTGGGCATCGTCAACACCTACTGGGCCGTGTTCGTCCCCGTCCTCGTCAACCCCTTCGGTGTCTACCTCGCCCGCGTCTTCAGCGCCGGCTACATCCCCGACGAGGCCCTGGAGGCCGCCCGTATCGACGGAGCCGGCGAGCTGCGCACCTTCTGGTCCATCGGACTGCGCATGGTCATGCCCGGCTTCGTGACCGTCTTCCTCTTCCAGTTCACCGCGATCTGGAACAACTTCTTCCTCCCCCTGGTCATGCTGTCGGACCAGAAGCTCTACCCCTTGAGCCTCGGCCTGTACGCGTGGAACAGCAACGCCCACGCCGAACCCGACTTCTATCCCCTCGTCGTCACCGGATCCCTGCTCGCCGTCGTCCCCCTCGTCGTCGCCTTCGTCGCCCTCCAGCGCCACTGGAAGGCGGGCCTGACCGCCGGCAGCGTCAAGTGAGGAGCACAGGTCCCACGATGCACCCCGCCACTGACAACCAGCCCCCGCACCGCCCCCGGCTCCTGCTCGCCATGGGCCCCGGCATCGCCGAACGGCTGTTCACCGACGCCCACCGGGCCCGCCTCGGCGCGCTCGCCCGCACCGACCCGCACCTCGTCGCCCACGACCTCACCGCGCCCACCCCCGAGGTCGCCGCCGCCCTCGCCGAGGCCCAACTCCTGCTCACCTGCTGGGGCGCCACCCCGCTCACGACCGAGGTCCTCGACCGCGCCCCGCGCCTGCGGGCCGTCGTCCACGCGGCCGGCTCGGTCAAGCACCACATCACCGACGCATGCTGGGAGCGTGGCCTCGCCGTCACCTCGGCGGCCGCCGCCAACGCGCTGCCCGTCGCCGAGTACACGCTCGCCGCGATCCTCTTCGCCGGGAAGCGGGTCCTGCGCTCCGCCCAGCAGTACGCGGACCTGCGCACCGACCAGGCCTGGCTCGACGAGTCCACCACCTGGGGCAACTACCGCCGCACCGTCGGCATCATCGGCGCCTCCCGCATCGGCCGCCGGGTCATCGACCTGCTGCGCCCCTTCGACTTCGAGATCCTGCTGTACGACCCGTACGCGACCACTCCGCCGCCCGGTGTGCGGCTCGTCGCCCTGGACGAACTCTGCGCGCGCAGCACCGTCGTCTCCGTCCACGCCCCCCAACTCCCCGCCACCCACCACATGCTCGGCCCCGCCCAGCTCGCCGCGATGCCCGACGGCACAACCCTGATCAACACCGCGCGCGGCTCCCTCGTCGACGAGACCGCCCTCCTCCCGCACCTCCGCTCGGGCCGCCTCCACGCGATCCTCGACGTCACGGACCCCGAACTCCCCGCCCCCGACTCCCCGCTGTGGACCCTCCCCAACGTCCTCCTCACCCCGCACGTGGCCGGCTCCCTCGGCAACGAGCTGCACCGGATGGCGGACCAGGCACTCGAGGAAGTGGCGCGGTACGGGCGGGGGGAGCCGTTCGCGGAGGAGGTCAGCGCCTCAGACCTCCAGCGCTCGGCGTAGCCGCGCCCCCTCCGCGGCGACCAGGTCCACCGTCTCCGGCGCCATGGCCGACACCGCCGGCAGGGCGTCGTACCAGGGCCCGAGGTGCAGGGCGAGCGCGGTGAAGCGCCGGGCCTCGGCGGGATCCGGGTGCTCGGTGGCGAGGACCGTGTACGCCGCGGCGCACTTCGGGCCCAGGTGGTGCGCCTCGGCCAGCAGGGCCTCGGCCCGCGCGTACTGCCCGGCGCGGGCGAGGTCGGCGGCGAGCAGCGGCAGGCCCTTGCCGACGGCGTCGGGCGGGAGCGACCGCAGGAGGTCCACCGCGTGGTCGTACGCACCGAACAGGACCCAGGACCGCAGCAGATGCTCCGGCTGGAGGTGCCCGTACCTGCCCGACCAGGCCCGGGTGGCCTTCCGCAACAGCGCCGCCGCCTCGTCCCGCCGCCCGAGAGCGAGCTGGGCACGGACCCCGCTCGGCAGCATGACCGCGCTGGTCGCGACCCTGGGCCAGGCCGCGTCCACGGCCGTGTCCAGCCACTCGTCCGCCTGCCCGCGACGGCCCTCCCCCTCCACGGCGAGGGCCACCTCCGCGTACACCTCGGCGATGTCGAAGTCCGAGGACAGCCGCTCCGCGTACCCGGCGGCCCGGTCGGTCGCACCCGCGTCGAGGTACGCCCGCGCCGCCGCCGCGACGTCCTCCCGGTAGTCGCCGCGCTCCTGGACCAGGTCCTCCGCGTGCTCGTACGAGCCCTCGGCGACCAGCGCGGCGATGACGTCCGCGAACAGGGACAGCCGGGCGAACTCCTCCGCCTGCCGTGCCTGCTCCTCCGCGAGCTCCAGCTGTCCGACCGCGATCAGCGCGGGCACCGCGTCCGGCTCGAAGCGGTCCTCGTGCGGGTCGACGGCGTCGAGCAGGGCCAGCGCCTGCGGCCGCCGCCCCGCCGAGGCCAGCGCCGGTGCGATCCGCGTGAGCCGCCGGAGCGTCTCGTGCCGGGGCGGCCTGCGGCTGCGCTCCTCCGCGGAGACCAGCAGCTCCCGGGCCTCGGCGGTGTGCCCCGCGTCGTGCAGGGCCCCGGCCGCCGGGCCGATCATGAAGGCGGAGAGCCGCAGCTCGTGCTCGGGGCCGCTCATGCGCGCCAGCACGGCACGGGCCTGCTCGATCCGGCCCGCCGCGACCCTCCGCCGGACGAGCTCACCGATCACTCCGAAGCCGCGGCCACTGTGGGTCAGCCGGTCGAGCAGGGACTCGACGGCGTCCGGCTCGTCCCGCTCGAGGCGTGCCTCCGCCACCCCCTCCCAGAAGTAGTGGAGATACCCGGAGAGCTCCCGGCCCAGCTCCTCGGCCGCGTCGAGGTCCCCGGCGTCGGCCATGCCCTGGGCGAAGGCCTCCATCGCCTCGTCGGCATCGTCGTCGTCCAGGCCGTCGACCACGGACCAAGCCAGGTCCCACTCCCCCGCGCGGGCCAGCGCGGCCGCGTAGACGACCTGGTCGCCGGCGCCGAACCGGTCGTGGCTCAGACCCTGCGCACGCGCGAACTCGCCCGCCGCCACCAGCGCCTGGATCAGTTTGCGCCGCAGGCCCATCGCGGCCTCGCCCGGGCGCGTCAGCCGCAATTCCTCGAGACCTTCCGCAAGCGCGGCCGCACCCGGCCCCTCGTGGCCGGCCGCGCGCAGCTCGGGCGCGGCCCTGAGCAGGACGACCGCGCGGACCGCGTGGTGGGAATCCGGTTCCCTGGCCGCCCGCTCGGCCTCCTCGATCCGGCCCGCCCGGACCAGGGCCCGGACCGTCTCGGACCGCGCGTTCGCCCGCACGCGGACGTTCGACTCCCCGCTCGCGAGGGCCAGGGCGGATCCGAACCGGCCCGCCGCGCCGTGCGCGCGTATCAGGGCGTACAACGGCCGGTCGCGGCCCCGGTCCCCGGCGATCCGCCGGATCTGGCGCTCCGCCCTGTCGTACGCGCCGAGCGCGATCAGCAGCCGGGCGGTCTCCTCCGCCGTCGTGTCCCGCGCGAGGCCGTTCCGCTCCTGCGACGACCGGGCCTCCGCCTCTGCGGCGACCTCCTCCGCCGTCGCCCGCTCGCCCCGCTCAAGGAGCCTGCCCGCCACCGCGCACAGCGCGACGACCGCCCGCTCGCCCCCGGCGCCGCGGGCGAGGGCCAGCGCCCGGTCCACCTCCCCGACGGCGGCCCAGCCCGCCGCCACCGCCGGCGGGACGAGTCGGCCGCTCAGTTCGAGGCCGTCCCGCCGGATTCCGAGCCGCAGCATCGTCGGCACCAGGTCGGCCCGGTCGCCCCGGGCCTGGACCGCCGTCTCCGCGGCCGTGACCTCGCCGAGCGCGAAGGCGTCCCCGCCCGTCGCCGCCAGCAGCCGGTCGTGCCGTACGGGATCCAGCGCGCACCCCACCAGCCGGTCCACGTCGCCGGCGGCCCGCAGCATCGCCCCGTACCCCCGCAGCAGGTACTCCGGCGTCCCCTCCGGCCAGCCGCGCTCGCGCCACTCCCCGGCCCAGCCGTGCAGCCGGTCGCGGAAGCGGGCCGTTGCGCGTGCGCCCAGCATCTCCCGGGCCTGGGCGGCGAGTTCCTCGTGGGCGAGGAGGTAGGCGTCGCCGCCGCGGGCGAAGGTACGGCCGGTGCTGGTGCGCAGGATGTCCCGTACGCGGTACGGGACTTCGCCGGTCAGCTCCGCGAGGTCGTCCGCGGTCAGGCCGCCGCCGGCGGCCGAGAGCAGCGCGAGGAGCTCGTACGGCGGTCCGCCGGCCTCCAGCAGGTGCTTCAGCTCGCGCTCGGCCTCCAGCCGGATCGCGCCGGCCGCCGGGGACGGGGCGAGGATCCGTACGGTCGCGGGGTCGCGCAGCGGGTGGCCGTCGGGGACGTCGGGCGGGAGCGGCGGGTGCAGGCGGCCGGAGACGATCGCCGTCGCGTCCGGCGGGAGCAGGCTCGCGATCGAGTGGGCGTCCGGGCCCGTGGTGACGCCCCGGTCCTCGTCGAGGCCGTCGACGAGCAGGACGAGTCGTTCGCCGCGCTCGGCGCAGGCCCGGCCGGCGGCCCCGTAGAGCCGGAGCAGGTGGGCCTCGCGGGTCGCGGCGGTGAGGAGGGCGGGCAGCGGCTCGCCGGCCAGCTCGGCGAGCTGTTCCACGACGACGTCGACGAACGCGACGGCGTCGTTCTGGGCGGCCCAGCGGGCGGTGACGAAGAAGGGCACGACCCTGACTCCCGGCGGCGGGGTGAGGGCGAACGTCGCCATCAGCGCCGTCTTGCCGGCCCAGGCCTCGGCCCGCCACCAGCGGTATCCCGCCTCCCCCTGGCAGAAGGCGGCCAGCTCGGCCAACTCCGTGTCGCGGTCCACGAGTTCGGCGGGGGCGAGCCGGCGGACCTGCTCCCGGTAGGCGGAGCGGACGTCCGGCGCCGGAAGCTCGATCCGGTTGTGGTCGCCGGTCACCACGATGTGCGCGTCGCCCCCGACGGCGACCGACCGCTTCCCCCAGGCCCGCTCCATGGCCCCATGCTGCCAGGGCACCACGGCCCCCCGGCCCTAAACTGGAAGGGTCCTACCGGGTCCGGGAGACGTCTCCGGGAGGCGTCATGAGTTTTGTACAGATAATTGACTGCAGGACCAGCCGGGTCGACGACCTGAACCGGCTCATGGACCAATGGGTCGAACAGACCAAGGGCAGGCGCACCGCCACCCACAACATCGTCGGCAAGGACCGCACCGACGCCTCGCATGTGGTGGAGATCGTCGAGTTCCCCTCGTACGACGTGGCCATGCGCAACTCGCAGCTTCCCGAGACCGACCGGATCTTCCGGGAGATGGTCGCGCTCTGCGACGAGATGCCGACCTTCACCGATCTGGACGTGGTCCGCGACGAGCAGTTGAACAAGGGCAACGCCCGTCGCCTCCTGGAGATGCTCGCCCGCGAGCCGGAGCTCGCGCTGCTCGACGAGGTGATCGCCGAGGGGTACCACGACCACGATCCGACCAACGAGCAGGACGTCATCGGCATGGACGCGGTCCGGCGCGAGGTGGAGATGTGGCGGGGCGGCTTCGACTTCACGTTCACCGCCGACGACCAGATCGCCGAAGGCGACCGGGTCTGCACCCGCTGGACCTGGAAGGGGACCCACAACGGTGACTTCATGGGACTCCAGCCCACCGGCATGGAGGTGACGATGACCGGGACCGTCATCCACCGCTTCCGGGAGGACGGGAAGATCGCGGAAGGGTGGTGGCAGTACGACCTGCTCGGGCTGATGGAGCAGCTCGGGGCCGTGGAGGCGTACGAGGGCTGAGAGAACACGCCGAGCCCGAGGAGACGGCGAGGCCCGGTGCCCCCGCGACGGGGGCACCGGGCCTCGACAGAGCGGCTAGCGGCTAGCCGCTACCGGGCTCAGTGGGAGTGACCGTGGCCGTGGCCGTGGCCCGCGTCCGCCGGCTCCTCTTCCTTCTTCTCCACCACGAGGGTCTCGGTGGTGAGCAGCAGGGAGGCGATCGAGGCGGCGTTCTCCAGGGCGGAGCGCGTCACCTTCACCGGGTCGATGACGCCGGCCTTGACCAGGTCGCCGTACTCGCCGGTCGCGGCGTTGAAGCCGTTGCCCTTCTCGAGCTCCGCCACCTTCGCGGTGATGACGTAGCCCTCGAGGCCGGCGTTCTCGGCGATCCAGCGCAGCGGCTCGACGGCGGCGCGGCGGACCACGGCGACACCGGTGGCCTCGTCGCCGGTCTTGTCGAGGTTGCCCTCGAGGACCTTGACGGCGTGGACCAGAGCGGAGCCACCACCGGAGACGATGCCCTCCTCGACCGCGGCGCGGGTCGCGGAGATGGCGTCCTCCAGACGGTGCTTCTTCTCCTTCAGCTCCACCTCGGTGGCGGCGCCGACCTTGATCACGCACACGCCGCCGGCCAGCTTCGCGAGGCGCTCCTGGAGCTTCTCGCGGTCCCAGTCGGAGTCCGTGGACTCGATCTCGGCCTTGATCTGGTTGACGCGGCCGAGGACGTCCTCGGAGGCGCCGGCGCCGTCCACGATCGTGGTGTCGTCCTTGGTGACGGTCACGCGGCGGGCGGAGCCCAGCACGTCCAGACCGGCCTGGTCGAGCTTGAGGCCGACCTCCTCGGAGATGACGGTGGCACCGGTGAGGGTGGCCATGTCCTGGAGCATCGCCTTGCGACGGTCACCGAAGCCGGGCGCCTTGACGGCGACGGCGTTGAAGGTGCCACGGATCTTGTTGACGACGAGGGTGGAGAGCGCCTCGCCCTCGACGTCCTCGGCGATGATCAGCAGCGGCTTCGAGGCGCCGGCCTGGATGACCTTCTCGAGCAGCGGGAGCAGGTCCTGGATGGACGAGATCTTGCCCTGGTTGATCAGGATGTACGGGTCGTCGAGGACGGCCTCCATACGCTCCTGGTCGCTCACCATGTACGGGGAGAGGTAGCCCTTGTCGAAGGCCATGCCCTCGGTGAACTCCAGCTCCAGGCCGAAGGTGTTGGACTCCTCGACGGTGATGACACCGTCCTTGCCGACCTTGTCCATCGCCTCGGCGATGAGCTCGCCGACCTGCTGGTCCTGCGCGGAGAGCGCGGCGACGGCGGCGATGTCGGACTTGTCCTCGATCGGGCGGGCGGTCGCGAGGAGCTCCTCGGAGACGGCCTTGACCGCGGCGTCGATGCCCTTCTTCAGGGCGGCCGGGGAGGCGCCGGCGGCGACGTTGCGCAGACCCTCGCGGACCAGGGCCTGGGCGAGCACGGTGGCGGTGGTGGTGCCGTCACCCGCGATGTCGTTGGTCTTGGTCGCCACCTCCTTCACCAGCTGGGCGCCGAGGTTCTCGTACGGGTCCTCGATCTCGACCTCGCGGGCGATCGTGACACCGTCGTTGGTGATGGTGGGGGCGCCGAACTTCTTGTCGATGACGACGTTGCGACCCTTGGGGCCGATCGTCACCTTCACCGTGTCGGCCAGCTTGTTGACGCCGCGCTCAAGGGCGCGACGGGCGTCCTCGTCGAACTTCAGGATCTTCGCCATGGGAGCGGTTCAGCCCTCTCGGATTTCGTGGTGAAACTGGTGAAACGAACTGCGCCCCGGACGCCCGGTGCGGGGTCAGGGGCGCAGCTCAAAGCATCTGCTTCAGGTACTTCGGTGAATTACTTCTCGATGATCGCGAGCACGTCGCGAGCCGAGAGGACGAGGAACTCCTCGCCGTTGTACTTCACCTCGGTGCCGCCGTACTTGCTGTACAGCACGACATCGCCGACCTGAACGTCGAGCGGCAGACGCTCGCCGTTCTCGAAGCGACCCGGGCCCACGGCGAGGACGGCGCCCTCCTGGGGCTTCTCCTTCGCGGTGTCCGGGATGACCAGGCCAGAGGCCGTGGTCTGCTCGGCGTCGAGCGGCTGGACCACGATGCGGTCCTCGAGCGGCTTGATGGCAACCTTGGAGCTGGCGGTCGTCACGATCCGACCTCCCCCTTCGGAGATCTCACGGGGTTAACTGTCTGAGGTGGCGACCAGGTGGATCCGTCGTCGCGGGTGCCGGACCTGCCTGTCGCTGTGTTGGCACTCTCCGGTGGGGAGTGCCAAGCCTGAGACTATGACCGCGATTAGCACTCGGTCAAGCGGAGTGCCAATTCACGACCCCGTGGCGCGAACCGGCGGCGACCCGAGCGGCGATTCCCTCCGCGTGGGAGGAACGCCTGGACGGAGCTCGTGGTTCCGTACGAGGGGGACGGCGGGGGCACCCGGGGTGGCAGGTCCGACCCGGTCGGTCCGGTCGGCCTCGTCGGTCCGGTCGGTCCCGCCGGTCCGGTCGGCCTCGTCTCTCCGGTCGGCCTCGTCGGTCCGGTCGGCCTCGTCTCTCCGGTCGGCCTCGTCGGTCCGGTCGGCCCTGTCCGCCTGCCCGGCCGGTGCGGTGGGCCGCGGCGGCGGGGACCCCGTGCGCCCGGACGGCTGGGGCACCGCCCGGTGCGGGCGCGGGGTGACCTTCTCCGCCGCCTTGCGGCCGAGCCGCTCGATCGGGTCGACCGAGGACGCGCAGGCCGTGAGGGCGAGCAGCGCGCCGGTCAGGGCCAGGGCGGCGGTCAGCCGGCGCGCCCGGCTCATACGTAGTCCTCGAGCTTCGCCACCGCGTACCCCTTGGCCGTGATCGTCTTCATCACGTTCCTGATCATGTCCGGCATGGTGCCCTTCCAGTCCTCCTTGCCCCGGAAGTGCGTGAGGATGATGTCGCCGGGGTGCAGGTCCCGATCCCACTCGCGCCACTCCATGTGGTCGGGGAAGGCCTCGGACGCCCACAGCGGGACCGCCTTGACCCCGCACGACTTCGCCGCGCGCAGCGTGTCCTCGTTGTAGTTGCCGTAGGGCGGCCGGAAGAGCGGGGGCCGCTTGCCGTACTGCTTCTGGATGACGTCCTGCATCCCGCAGATCTCGCGCTTCTGGTCCGCGTAGTCGAGGCCGGGCAGATAGCGGTGGCGGAGCGTGTGGTTGTGCAGGGCGACCCCGGAGGCCTGCATCTTCCTGAAGTAGCCGTAGTCCTCCTTGACGAGGTAGTCGCTGAGGAACGCGCTGTACGGGATCTTCAGGTCGGTCATCATCCGCAGCAGCTCGGGGTCCTTCTCCGCACCGTCGTCGATCGTCAGGAAGACGACCTTCTCCTTGGTCGGCACGGTGGTGAAGACCGGCGGCATGTCCTCCCCGTCGGTCTCGAACCCCTTGCGGGTGGTGATCCTCGGCTTCACCGCGGGCGGCTCCGGCGCCTCCAGCGGCGGCTTGGCCAGACCCCACTTCCTGGCCGCGGCCACCCGGGCGGCGCGGGCCTTGCGGACCCGTTCCACGTACGCGTCGAGCGCGCCGGCCGCACCCTCGACGCGCGGCTGCCGCCCGGCCCCTGCGGCCGGTTTCGCCGGTGCGGGCGCTTCGTCGGCGCCGGGGCCCGCGCAGGCGGAGCCGAGCGCGGCGACGAGCAGGGCGGCGCCGACCACGCGCGGGGAGCGGCCCGGCCGACGCGGGCAGTCCTGCCCCTTTTCTTGTTTTTGTCTCTTTTGTCGTACTAGCTGCATGGCGCCGCATCCTGTCAGCGCCACGCCGCTCCCGGGCTCCGACACCACCGGCACCGCCCGCACCATCCCCCGGGCGGCCCACAGCTCCCCGGGCCGCCACAATGGGACGGGTGACCGACCTCGCCGCCTTCACCGCCCTGCTCGCCCCCGAGGGGCAGACGCTCCTCGCCGCCCTGCGCGACTACGACCCCGCCCAGGAGCTGGCGGTCGCCTCCCGGCTGCGCCGCGACCACCCCGCCGCACTCGTCTCGGCGGCCCTCGGGCAGGCCCGGCTGCGGCAGCGGGCGGTGGCGAAGTTCGGCGCCGAGGACGCCTACCGGATGTACTTCACGCCCAACGGCGTGGAGCAGTCCACCCGGGCCACGGTCGGGGCGTACCGCGCCGCCCGCCTGAAGGAGCTCGGCGTGCGCGGCGTCGCCGACCTGTGCAGCGGCATCGGCGGCGACGCGATCGCACTCGCCCGCGCCGGGATCTCCGTGCTCGCCGTCGACCACGACCCGCTCACCGCCGAGGCCGCCCGCGCCAACGCCACGGCGCTCGGCCTCGACGGCCTCATCGAGGTGCGCTGCGCGGACGTCACCGAGATCGACACCTCCCCGTACGACGCGGTCTTCGTCGACCCGGCGCGCCGCGGCGGCCGCGGCCGGATCTTCGACCCCGAGGCCTATTCGCCGCCGCTGTCCTGGGCCGTCGAGGCCGCCCGCAAGGCCCCGCACGCGGCCCTGAAGATCGCCCCCGGCATTCCGCACGAGGCGGTGCCCGAGGAGGCCGAGGCGGAGTGGATCTCGGACGGCGGGGACGTGAAGGAGGCCGTGCTCTGGTTCGGCACCGAGCCCGGTGCCCGCCGCGCCACCCTCCTGCCCGGCGGCGCGAGCCTCACCGGAGGCACCCTGCCCGACCCCGCGGTACGGCCCGTCGGGCGCTACCTCTACGAGCCGGACGGCGCCGTCATCCGCGCCCACCTCGTCGCCGAGGTGGCCGAGCGGCTCGGCGGCGGACTGATCGACCCGACCATCGCGTACGTCACCGCCGACGCCCTCACCCCGACCCCGTACGCCGCCGCCTACGAGATCACCGACGAACTCCCCTTCAATCTCAAGAAGTTGAAGGCCCTGCTGCGCGAGCGCGAGGTCGGCGTCCTCACCGTGAAGAAGCGCGGCTCGGCCGTCGAACCCGAGGAGATCCGCCGCAAGGTGCGGCTCAAGGGCCCCAACTCCGCGACGGTGCTGCTCACTCGGGTCGCGGGAGCCCCGACGATGCTGATCGGCCACCCGGCCGGGCGGTGAGCCTGAGCGCCATCCGGTAGTGGCCGGCGGCCTTGGCCAGGCCGGTCAGGCCCGTCACCCAGAGGATGAGGGCCACTCCCATGCCGTACGCGACGAAGCCGTAACCGCCGTTGTCGCGGGTGGCGTTGACCGGGGCCGCGAAGCCGATCCACAGCCCGACCGCGCACATCGCGAACGAGAGCAGCAGCCAGCAGGCACTCAGAACGGGAGCGCGCAGGCGGCTGTCGGTCGGGGCGTGGCGGTCGAGCGCGGCCCATCCGGCGAGCCGCTCGCGCACGGTCCGGTCCCGGCGCACCCCGCGCACGGTCAGCCACACCGCCGGGACGAGGACCCCGACGCCGAGGACGGCGGCGACGAGGTCCACGAGCAGCGTGAGCGGATCCAGCAGGGGCCCGCCGATCGACGTGAGCGCCACGCCGACCAGCCCCCAGCCGAGCTGGAGCAGCAGGAACGTGGCCAGGAAGAGCGCGAGCCGCCCGACGCCGAGCAGCCGGCGCCCCAACGCGTCCAGCGCCAGCGCCCGGTCGGCGAGCAGCGCCTCCCGGTCGGGCCAGCTCCGGAGCTCGGTGGGCGGGGGCGGCGGAGGAAGCGGGCTGCGCGGGGACATGCCAAGAAGCCTAGGGCCTGTCCGCCCCGGCCGTGATCCGCGCGGGGCCCAGGGGGGTCTCGCCGATCATGAACGTGATCCGCCGGGCATGCCCTGCCTCCCGTCCCGCGCGCCGGTGTCCCGGGCCCGCGTCCTCAGCAGGGCCCGCTCGCTCTCGTTGCGGGTGAGTCGCGCCGCCCGCTCGAACTCCGCGCGCGCCTCGGCGTTCCTGCCGAGACGGGCCAGCAGGTCGCCGCGCACGCTCGGCAGGAGGTGGTAGCCGGCCAGGGCCGGTTCGGCGGCCAGGGCGTCGACCAGGGACAGGGCCGCCGCCGGCCCCTCGGCCATCGAGACGGCCACCGCGCGGTTCAGCTCGACCACCGGGGAGGGCGTGACGGCGGCGAGGCGGGCGTAGAGGGCGGCGATCGTGTGCCAGTCCGTGTCCTCGTACGTCGTCGCCCGCGCGTGGCACGCGGCGATCGCCGCCTGGAGGGCGTACGGACCGTACGAGCGGCCGTCACCCGCCCGCTCCAGGGCCGCGAAGCCGCGCCGGATGAGCAGCCGGTTCCAGCGGCGCCTGTTCTGGTCGGCGAGCAGGACCGGCTCCCCGTCCGGGGTCGTCCGGGCCGCGGTGCGGGAGGCCTGGATCTCCAGCAGGGCCGTCAGGCCGTGGACCTCGCTCTCCTGCGGCATCAGCGCGGACAGCACCCGCGCCAGGCGCAGCGCGTCCTCGCAGAGGCCGGGGCGCAGCAGGTCGTCGCCCGCGGTCGCCGCGTACCCCTCGTTGAAGACGAGGTAGATGACCTCGAGGACGGAGTCGAGCCGGGCCGCCCGGTCCGCCCCGTACGGCACCTCGAACCGCACGCCCGCCCTGGCCAGCGACCGCTTCGCCCGCACGATCCGCTGCGCGACGGTCGCCTCAGGCACGAGGAAGGCGCGGGCGATCTCGTCGGTGCGCAGACCGCCGACGAGCCGCAGCGTCAGCGCCGTACGGGCCTCGGCGGACAGCACCGGGTGGCAGGCGGTGAAGATCAGCCGCAGGACGTCGTCGTCGATGTCACCGGGACCCGGGGGCTCGGGGTCGTACGACTCCTCCGTCAGCTCGCGGCCGGCCTCCGCGAGCTTGCGGGCGTACGTCTCGCGCCGCCGTACGAGGTCGACGGCGCGATGCTTGGCGGTGGCCGTCAGCCAGGCGCCCGGGCGGTCCGGGACGCCCGACTCCGGCCACTGTTCGAGCGCGGCGACGAGCGCGTCCTGGGCGATCTCCTCGGCGATGCCGACGTCCCGGACGATGCGCGCCACGGTGGCGATGATCCGGGCGGACTCCATCCGGAAGACCGTGTCCAGGGTCTCCTCGACCGTCTGTGCCGTCACGTCTCACATGACAGCACAGGCGACACGTCCGCCGCTGGGGCTCCGGCGCACAGGGTCCGCGCCCCGGCTCCGGCGCACGGGGTCCGCGCCCCGGCTCCGGGCTCAGGCGCCCGGCATCTCCTCGACCTCGCGGATCTCCAGGCCCACGGTCCAGTGCGGCGGGTGGACCTCCAGGAAGCGCTTGCCCCACTCCAGCGCCTCGGCCCGGTCCTTGCACTGCATCATCGCGTAGCCGCCGACGACCTCCTTGGTCTCGGTGAACGGGCCGTCGGTGTACGAGAGCTTCCCGTCCTTCCAGGTGACCCGGGTGGCCTCGGCGGTCGGCTTGAGACCGGCCGTGTCCAGCATGACGCCCGCCTTGGTGATCTCCTCGAAGAGCGCGCCCATGCGCTGCTCGAAGCCGGGGTCGGCGGACTCCATGTCGATCGTGTTCTCCTCGATGCGGACGAGGGACAGGTAGCGGGGCATGGTGGCTCCTCGGGTGCGGTGGCGGGGCCGTTCCCCGCCTTCCACTCATACGTCGAACGGGAATCGCCCGCATCGACACCGCGCCGGAGTTTTCTTCCGTGCCTGCTCCGCGCCTGCTCCGCGCCTAGAGGTAGTCCTCCAGGCGGGCCACAGTGAAGCCCTGCTCCTGGATGTGCCGCAGCAGGTTGGCCGTCATCTCGGTCATCGTCGTCCCCTTGAGCTCGGACGGGCCGCGGAAGTGGGCCAGGATGATGTCGCCGGGGTGCAGCTTCTTATCGCCGCGCTGGTACTGCATGTTCTTGATCTGCATGGACTCGCGCCACAGCACGATCGCGTCCACCCCGCACGAGCCGGCCGCGGCCCGGGTGGACTCGTTCCAGTTGCCGTACGGCGGGCGGAAGAGCCGCGGCCGCTTGCCGTACTCCTTGGCCAGCTTCGACTGCTGACCGCAGATCTCCTTGCGCTGGGCCTCCTGGGACAGGGTGCGCAGGTTCGGGTGGGTGAGGGTGTGGTTGGCGACGCCGTGTCCCTGGGCGACGAGCGGGGCGAAGTAGTCGTAGTCGGCGCGGATCGCGGCGTCGGTGAGGAACATCGTCATCGGGACATCGAGATCGCGCATCATCGCGACGAACCCGGGGTCCTTCTCGGCGCCGTCGTCGAAGGTGAGGAAGACGACCTTGTCCTTGGTCGGGATGTCGCTGACCACCGGGACGGGGCCGCCGGGCGCGCGCACCACCGGCTTCTTCGCGGGCGGGGCGGGCGCGGGCGCGAAGGGCTTGAGGCCCCACTTGCGGTAGGCGGCGGCGCGGGCGTCGGGGGCGTCCGGCGTCTTGTGGCCGGCCGCGGGGCCCCCGCTCGTGGGCGCTTCCCTGGGTGTGGCCGTGCGGTCGGGGGTGTCGGCGTCGGCCGCCGTGCAGCCGGTCGCGAACAGGGCCACGGCGGTCAGCGCCGCCCACAGCGCGAGGGTCTTCTTCACGCGCTGTGGGATGCCTTACCGGCCGGAAAGGTTGCCTGCGGTACGACAATCCGACGAACTATCCGGCGGATACGTCAGCCGGATGGATCCGCCGGATCCAGTCCGACGGATCCAGTCCGACGGATCCAGTTCGACGGATCCAGTCCGACGGATCCATCAGACGGACTGACCGACGGATTCGAAGCGCCAGCGGTGCACCGGGCGGGTGACCAGACCCGCCTCGGGCTCCGGCAGTTCGGGCAGCTCCGCGGCGAGCCCGTCCGCCGTCTCCCACCAGGTGAGCACCAGGACCCGGTCCTGCGGCGCGCGGAAGGTCTCGCGGCGCAGCGGCGCGCCCGCGAGCTCCTGGGCGCGCGCCCACGCGAGCAGTTCGGCCCCGCGGCCCTCGGCGGCGCGCGCCTCCCACATCAGGGTCACCGTGGTCACGGGTACAGGTTCTCCTTGCTGACCTCGTGCACGTGGTCGTGGTCGTGCGTGTGGTCGTGCCCGTGGTCGTGCGCCGCCGGCACGTGCGACTCGGTCACCGGCAGCGAGGAGTCCGCCGACAGCTCCAGGTCGGAGGGGCGCCGGTTACGGGCGACCATCTCGGCGCCGAGCGCGGCGACCATCGCGCCGTTGTCGGTGCACAGGCCGGGCCGCGGCACCCGCAGCCGGATTCCGGCCCGCTCGCAGCGCTCCTGGGCCAGCGCCCGCAGCCGCGAGTTGGCGGCCACGCCGCCGCCGATCATCAGGTGGTCGACGCCCTCGTCCTTGCAGGCCCGCACGGCCTTGCGGGTGAGCACGTCCACGACCGCCTCCTGGAAGGACGCGGCGACATCCCGTACGGGCACGTCCTCGCCCGCGTTCCGCTTGGCCTCGATCCAGCGGGCCACGGCCGTCTTCAGACCGGAGAAGGAGAAGTCGTACGCGGGGTCCTTGGCGCCGCTCAGGCCGCGCGGGAACGCGATGGCCCCGGGGTCGCCCTCCTTGGCGAGCCGGTCGATGACCGGTCCGCCCGGAAAGCCCAGGTCCAGCACGCGGGCGATCTTGTCGAAGGCCTCGCCCGCCGCGTCGTCGATGGTCGCGCCCATGGGGCGGACGTCGGAGGTGATGTCGGAGGACAGCAGCAGGGAGGAGTGCCCGCCGGAGACCAGCAGCGCCATCGTCGGCTCGGGCAGCCTGCCGTGCTCCAGCTGGTCGACGCAGATGTGCGAGGCGAGGTGGTTCACGCCGTAGAGCGGCTTGCCCAGCGCGTACGCGTACGCCTTGGCCGCCGAGACGCCGACGAGCAGCGCGCCCGCGAGGCCGGGGCCCGCGGTGACGGCGATGCCGTCGAGGTCCTTCGCCGAGACGCCGGCCGTCTTCAGGGCGCGCTCGATCGTCGGGACCATGGCCTCCAGGTGGGCCCGGGAGGCGATCTCGGGCACCACGCCGCCGAAGCGTGCGTGGGTGTCGACGCTGGAGGCGACGGCGTCCGCGAGGAGGGTGGTCCCGTGGACGATGCCGACGCCGGTCTCGTCGCAGGAGGTCTCGATGCCGAGTACGAGCGGTTCGTCAGCAGCCATCAGAATCAGTCTCAGTTCCTTGAACGGTCAGTCGCATCACGAGCGCGTCCACGTTTCCGGGCTGGTAGTAGCCGCGCCGGAAACCGATGGGCTCGAAGCCGAAGCGCTCGTAGAGCTTCTGGGCCCGGGTGTTGTCCACGCGCACTTCGAGCAGGACCTCGTCGCACTCGAAGGCGGTGGCGTGCTGGAGCAGGTCGGTGAGGAGCCGGGCGCCGAGGCCGGTGCCCCACTGGTCGCGGGCGACGGCGATGGTCTGGACGTCGCCGAGCCCGCCGGCCGCGGCGAGCCCGGCGTACCCGACGAGCCGGCCGGCGGCGTCCTCGGCGACCACGTAGTGGCGGGTGGCCCGCGGGCCGCGGGCGTGGGCGAGCTCGGACCAGAACATGCCCTCGGACCAGGCGTCCTCGGGGAACAGCTCGGCCTCGAGCGCGAGTACCGGCGCGATGTCCCACCAGCGCATCTCGCGCAGCACGGCCTCGGTCACGGCGGTCACTTGGGGGTGACCACCTTGTAGTTCCTGGGCACCTGCGCGTCGGGGCGGCGCAGGTACATCGGCAGCGGGTCGAGGAAGCCGTCGTCGCCCTCGGCCAGCTTCCGGGCCGCGAGGGCGGCGAGCGCCTCGGCCGACTGGTGCTCGGGGTCGCGGGCGTCCGGGAACGCCTCGGGGTAGAGCCGGGCGCCGGCGCCCACGACGGGCAGGCCGGCGAGCCGCTCGGCGATGTCGGCGGGCCGGTCGACGGCCGCGTCGGTGACCCGGGTGCGGGCGTCGTCGTACCGCGCCCAGTACACCTCCTTGCGGCGCGCGTCCGTCGCGACGGCGAACGGCTCCTCGATCCCGGAGGCGTACGCGAGGCCGTCGAGCGTGCACAGGCCGTGCACCGGCACCCCGAGCGCGGAGGCGAACGTGGCGGCGGTGACCAGGCCGACGCGCAACCCGGTGTACGGGCCGGGCCCGACCCCGACCACGAGGCCGGTCACCGCGTCCAGCTTCAGCCCGGCCTCCTTCAGGACCCGGTCGACGGCGGGCAGCAGCAGCTCCCCGTGCCGGCGGGCGTCGACCTGACTCGACCGGGCGACGACGGAGTCGCCGTCGTGCAGGGCGACGGTGACGGCGGGGGTGGCGGTATCCATGGCGAGCAAGAGCACGCAAACAGCCTACGGCGCCGCGGCGCCACGCATGGTGCCCCCTGTGCAAGGGGCGGCTGCTGCTACGGTCAGGCACCGATACGTACGTACGACAGAAGGTGGGCGACGGTGGCAAGGAGCAGCTCGGGATTCGTGGCCGGGCTCACCGCGGCGGCGATCGCCGCGGTCGCCTTCCTCGCCTATCAGGCCTCGGCCAGCGCGCCGTCGGCCGCCGACCTCGCGGCCAAGCCGAAGACGCCGGCCGCGGTCCCCTCGCCCACGGCGAGCGGCAAGCCGGCCAAGCCGCCCCGCGACCCGCTCACGGTGCCCGCGGGCTCCGGCAGGGGCGAGCGCGTGGTGTACGCCCTGGAGGACCGCAGGGTCTGGCTGGTGGACGAGAAGGGCCAGGTCACGCACTCCTTCTCGGTGATGCCGAGCACGGTCTCCCCGCCGCCGGGCGTGTACGCAGTGACGTCCCGCTCGGGCGCGGTGCGCGGTTCGGACGGCGTCCAGATCGAGCACGTGGTGCGCTTCGCGACCGTCCAGGACGTCTCGATCGGCTTCAGCGCGGCGGTGGACGGCTCGACCCCGACGCCGGACCCGTCGAAGAAGACCGGCGGCGTGCGCATGAAGCGGGCGGACGGCGACGCGCTGTGGACGTTCGCGGTGATCGGCGCGAAGGTCGTCGTCGTCGCGTAGGGGCCAGGCGGCCTCGTCGCGTACGAGCCAGGCGGCCTCGTCGCGTACGAGCCAGGGGACCGCGTCGCGTACGAGCTACGCGGCCTCGTCGCGTCCGGCGACGGGCTCTTCCCGCGCGGGCTGCTCGGGCTCGCGGGGCGGGGTGGACACCGCTGTGGCAGCGGCGCAGGAAGCCAGCAGGTCGCTCATCGAGACGCGCCTGTCCGTGCGGTCCGCCTGAACGGCGTGCTCCGGCGTCGCCATGAATGCCTCCCGTAGGTTAGGTACACCTAACCAGCTCGTGCTTCCATGTGACCACGGCTTGGAGTTCCGGCGCAACATTTTCCCGACAGGTTGTCGGAACCTACGTACGTTCAGGCGTACGGTTCAACCCAGCTGGAGGTCCTCCTCCGCCCACCGGGCGCCGATCCCGTTCAGAACGACCGTCCGCCGGTCGTCGTCGGTGTCCCCCACGACCCGGTGGATGAGCACGTGCAGCCGGTCGTCCGTCAGCTCCTCCACCTTGCCGTCGCCCCACTCGACCACCACCACCGAGTCGGGCAGCGAGACGTCGAGGTCCAGGTCCTCCATCTCGTCCAGGCCGCCGCCCAGCCGGTAAGCGTCGACGTGGACCAGGGCTGGGCCGCCCACCAGCGAAGGGTGGACGCGGGCGATGACGAAGGTCGGCGAGGTGACGGCTCCGCGGACGCCCAGGCCCTCACCGAGCCCGCGGGTGAGCGTGGTCTTCCCGGCGCCCAGCTCGCCGGTGAGCATCACGAGGTCGCCGGGCCGCAGCAGCTTCGAGAGGCGGCGGCCGAGCTCCTGCATGCGCTCGGGCGAGTCGACGGCGAGGGTGACCTGGTTGTGCGGTGTGTCCATGCCCGCCAACCTATCCGTTGCCGGAACCGGCCTTCTCCGGCCGCGGCACGGCGCCCGCCCGTACGAGGAGGTCGGCGATCCGGTCGGTGACCGCCTCCGGGTGCTCCAGCATCACCAGATGCCCCCCGTCGGGCACGATGACCAGCTCCGCGTCCGGCAGCAGGTCGGCGATGGCCTCGGTGTGCGAACTGGGCGTGACCAGGTCGTGGTCGCCTGCCAGTGCGAGCACCGGCAGGTCGCGGAACGCGGCCAGCGAGCCGTCCTTGTCATGCTCGACGAACGCCGGGTAGAACTCGGCGACCACGTCGATCGGGGTCGACTCGATCATCCGCTCAGCGAAGCGTACGACGGCCGGGTCGACGTCCCTCGACGAGAACGAGTACTTCTTGATCAGCCCGGCGAACAGGTCCGCGGTGGCCCGCCGCCCCCGCTCCACCAGCTCCGCCTGCGAGCCGAGCGCCCGCAGCACACCGGGCAGCACGCGCCGGACGGCGTTGACGCCGGCGATCGGCAGCCCGTAGCTGACCTCGTCGAGCCGGCCGGCCGAGGTGCCGACGAGGGCGACGGCGACGACCCGGTCCCGTACGAGCTCGGGGTACTGCTCGGCGAGCGCCATGATCGTCATGCCGCCCATCGAGTGCCCGACGAGCACCAGCGGGCCCTCCGGGGCGGCGGCGTCGATGACGGCCCTGAGATCGCGCCCCAGCTGATCGATCGAGACGGGCACCCCGTCCGGACCCGACTGGGCGGCGCCCCGGGCCGAACGGCCGTGACTGCGCTGGTCCCAGTGGACGGTACGGACGAGCCCGCGCAGGGCGGCGCGCTGGAAGTGCCAGGAGTCCTGGTTGAGGCAGTAGCCGTGGCTGAAGACCACGGTGAGGGGCGCGGGCGCCTTGCGCCCGAAGAGCCTGCGCCGCCGCGGGGCGGGGGCCTCCGCCTCGACCTCGTCGACCTCGTAGTAGAGCTCGGTGGAGTCATCGGCGACCGCCCGCCCGGACGTACCCCGCAGGGCCCCGTAGGGACCCTCCGTGTCCAGCGCGAGCAGGGCCTTCTGACGTACGGAACGCCCGACGGTGAGCCGCTCCAGGGCGACCCCCGCCGCCGCACCGGCGGCCAGCACACCTATCGCGGCACCGGCCCATCCGGCCCGCCGCCAGGTCTCGTCGCCCACGCCCCGTCCTCCCCCTACTCGCCCAGGTAGACGCGCGGCACGCGCGCACCGATCCGGGTGACGATCTCGTACGCGATGGTGTCGGCGGCCTCGGCCCAGTCCTGCGCGGTCGGCTCGCCCCGGTCGCCCGGCCCGAACAGCACCGCCTCGGTGCCGGCCGCGGGCCGGTCGCCGCCCAGGTCCACGACGAACTGGTCCATGGCGACCCGCCCGGCCACCGTCCGCACGGTGCCGTCGACGAGAACCGGACCGCGCCCGGAGGCGTGCCGGGGGATGCCGTCGGCGTAGCCCAGCGGCACGAGCCCGAGCGTGGTCTCACCGGGTGTCACATAGTGGTGCCCGTAACTGACCCCGTGCCCGCCCGGCACCTCCTTCACCAGGGCGACGCTCGCCTTGAGCGACATCACCGGCCGCAGCCCGAGCTCGGCGGAGGTGCCGATCTCGGGAGCGGGCGAGACGCCGTACATGGCGATGCCGGGCCGCACGAGGTCGAAATGACTCCCGGGAACGGTCAGGGTGGCCGGCGAATTCGCGATGTGCCGCACCTCGGGCTCGACCCCGGCCTTCTCGGCGTAGTCGAGCATCGACCGGAAGACCTCGAGCTGCGCGGCGATGGACGGATGCCCCGGCTCGTCGGCGCACGCGAAGTGCGACCAGAGCCCGGTGACCTTGACCAGCCCCTGCGCCTCGGCCTTCAGCGCCTCGCCGACGAGCTCGGGCCAGTCGGCCGGCTGGCACCCGTTGCGCCCGAGCCCGGTATCGCCCTTGAGCTGGATCCGAGCCGGCCGCCCCGCCTCGCGGGCAGCCCGCACGACCTCCTCGAGCGCCCACATCCCGCTGACGGCCATGTCGAGACCGGCCTCGATCCCGGCACCCCACGGGTCGCCGGGCGTCCACAGCCAGCACAGGATCCGTACGTCGTCCAACCCGGCCGCCCGCAGCGCGAGCGCCTCATGCGGAGTCGCCGTCCCCAGCCAACTCGCCCCCGCGTCGAGCGCGGCACGAGCACACCGGACGGCCCCGTGCCCGTACGCGTCGGCTTTGACCACGGCCATCACCTGGACGTGGGGCGCGACACGGGCGCGCAGCGCGCGAACGTTCGCACGCAGCGCACCGAGGTCGATCTCGGCGCGGGCACGGAGGGGCAACGGTGTCTGAGTCATCGCGCCCAGTCTCTCAGGTGTCAGCCGCCGGGCCGCTTCCCCCAGATGTAGACCCGATCACCCTTGCGGAGGACGTCCCAGAGTTTCCGCGCGTTCGCGTGGCTGAGATTGACGCAGCCGCGGCTGCCGCCGGGCGTGGCGATCTGGCCGTACACGGCGTGGAAGGCCTGGCCGCCGCTGAAGAACTGGGAGTAGGGCATGGGCGTGTTGTAGATGGACGACCAGTGGTCCTTGTGGCGCCAGTAGACGGTGTGCCACCCCGTGCGCGTCCGGTAACCCGGCCGCCCGCTGCGCACGTTCACGACCCCGTAGATCACCCGCTTCCCCTTCTGCACCCACATCAGCTCCCGGTCGAGATCGACACAGGCGACGACATGCGTACGAACGGGACATTTACCCCCGGCGTTGGGGTTCTTGCGAGCGGCCAGCAACTCGGCACGTGCCCAGGTGACGGGTCCGGCGTAGCCGATCGCCGGCTTGATGCCCTCCTTCTTCTGGAAGGCCCGGATGGCCGTGCAGTCGGCGACCGACTGCTTGCCGTCCACCTTGAGCTTCAGCAGCCGCTCCACCCGCCGCTGATGGGGCCCGGCCTTGGCGGTGCAGGAGGCCCCGGCAGCACTGCGCGGCAGGAACTCGACCAGCTCGTCGACCGCCTCCGGCTCGGGTACGGGCACACCGCCCTCCGCCTCCGGCAGCGGCGGCAACACCTGGTCGGGCGTGTCCATCGGAAACTCGCCCCGCACCGCACCGACACCCCCGGGCACGAGGGGCTCGGGGGCATCGGCACGGGCCGAGGACAGAGGCAGCATGACGGCCAGCACCATCAGCGATACGACGGCGCGAGGCCGCACTCTCAAGTCGATCACCCACCCAGCCAACGCCGAGCGGGCGAACGGCGCGCGCTCTGCCCCACCTGCGGGTCAACGGCTTGGCCCGACTGGCGGCCCACCGGCGGAAGGAGCCGGCGCCGGAACCGCACCCGACCGAACCGCACTCGGCCGAACCGCACTCGACCGAACTGCACCCGACCGAGCCGCGCTCAACCGACGACGCTCCGCCACGCCTCCGGCAGAGCCCGGGCCACGTCCGTCGCGGTGATCGGCCCGGCGCCCTGGGAAGCACGACGGGCCGCAAGCCCGTGCAGATACGCGGCCACCGACCCCGCATCCACCCCCGAGAGCCCCGCCGCGAGCAGCGAACCCGCGACCCCCGACAACACGTCCCCGCTCCCCGCCGTGGCCAGCCACGACGTCCCCGTCGGGTTCACCCGCACCGGCCCCGCACCCCCCGGCCCGCACACCAGCGTCGTGGACCCCTTCAGGAGCACCGTCGCCCCGAACCGCCCCGCCAGCTCCCGCACCGCCGCCAGTCGTCCCGCCTCGACCTCCTCCCGCGACGCGCCGAGCAGTGCCGCGGCCTCGCCCGCGTGCGGGGTGAGCAGCGTAGGGGCGCTGCGGGCCTTGACCGCCTCCGGGGACAGCTCCCGCAAGCCGTCCGCGTCGACGAGCACCGGTACGTCCGAGGCCAGCACCTCCCCCACACCGGGCCCGTCCCCGAGCCCCGGCCCGACCACCCAGGCCTGCACCCGCCCGGCCTTCGAAGGAGGCCCCGCGTGGACCAGCGTCTCGGGATGCGCGGCGATCACCGCGTCACCCGCCGGCCCCACGTACCGCACCGCCCCACCGCCACCCCGCAGCGCCCCCTCGACCGCGAGCACGGCGGCCCCCGGATAGCGCGCGGACCCGGCGACGAGCCCGACGACCCCGCGCCGGTACTTGTCGCTCCCGGCGCCCGGCACCGGCAGCAGCCGGGCCACGTCCTCGTGCTGGAGCGCCTCCAGGTCCGGCACCGAGGGCAGCGTGGCGCCGAGCCCGATGTCGACGAGCCGCAGCGCGCCGGCGTACTCACGCGCGGGGTCGACGAGGAGCCCCGGCTTGTACGTGCCGAAGGTGACGGTCGCGTCGGCCCGCAGCGCCTCGCCCACGACCTCGCCGGTGTCGGCGTCGACGCCGCTGGGCAGGTCGACGGCGACGACGACGGCGTCGGAACCGCGCGCGGCCCGGGCGACGGGTACGGCGTCGGGCCGCAGTCCGCCCCGCCCGCCGATGCCGGTGATCCCGTCGATGACGAGGTCGGCGACGGCCAGTGCGTCGTACGGGTCGTCGTGCGGGCCGACGACCCGCCCGCCGGCCGCGCGCAGCGCCGCGAGCCCGCCGCCGTGGGCCCGGGCCCCGAGGAGCACGGCCGTCACACCGGCCCCGCGGCGGGCGAGCCGGGCGCCGGCGTACAGGGCGTCGCCGCCGTTGTCGCCGCTGCCGACGAGGAGCACGACCCGCGCCCCGTACACCCGCGGCAGCAGGGCGGAGCACGCGGCGGCGAGTCCGGCGGCGGCCCTCTGCATCAACGTTCCTTCGGGCAGCCGCGCCATCAGCTCGGCCTCGGCGGCCCGTACGGTCTCCACGCGATAGGCGGTACGCATACCTGCACCCTCTCAGCCAACGCCGAGCCTCACCGCCCGGCGACCAATCCGCGGCGATCACCGCCCGGCGATCACCCCGCGGTGATCAACCATCGGCGTTCACCGATCGGCGGTCACCCCTCGGTGACCACCCTTCGGCGGTCACCCCTCGGCGATCACCCTTCGGCGGTCACCCCTCGGCGATCACCACGGCCGACGCGACGCCGGCGTCGTGGCTGAGCGACACGTGCCAATGCCGCACCCCGAGCTGGGCGGCCCGCGCGGCCACCGTCCCCCGTACCCGCAGCCGCGGCTGCCCGGTGGACTCGACGTACACCTCGGCGTCCGTCCAGTGCAGGTCACCCGGCGCGCCCAGGGCCTTGGCCAGGGCCTCCTTCGCGGCGAACCGCACCGCCAGGGAGGCCGGCCCGCGCCGTTCGCCGCTCGGCAGCAGCAGCTCGCGCTCCACGAAGAGCCGCTGGAGCAGCCCCGGCGTCCGTTCCAGCGACGCGGCGAAGCGGTCGATCTCCGCCACGTCGATCCCCACCCCGATGATCATCGTTTCACTGCCTCACTCACTCCACCGTCACGGATTTGGCCAGGTTGCGCGGCTGGTCGACCTCGTTGCCCCGGGCCGTCGCCAGTTCGCAGGCGAAGACCTGGAGGGGCACGGTGGAGACCAGCGGCTGGAGCAGGGTGGGCGTCGCGGGGATGCGGATGAGGTGGTCGGCGTACGGGACGACGGCCTCGTCGCCCTCCTCCGCGATCACGATGGTGCGCGCCCCCCGTGCCCGGATCTCCTGGATGTTGGAGACGATCTTGTCGTGGAGGACGGACCGCCCGCGGGGCGAGGGGACGACCACGACGACCGGCAGGTCCTCCTCGATGAGGGCGATCGGCCCGTGCTTGAGCTCGCCGGCGGCGAAGCCCTCGGCATGCATGTACGCGAGCTCCTTCAGCTTCAGCGCACCCTCCAGGGCCACCGGGTAGCCGACGTGCCGCCCGAGGAACAGGACGGTGTTCTTGTCGGCGAGGGAGCGGGCGAGGGCGCGTACCGGCTCCATGGTCTCCAGGACCCGCTCGACCTCGTCGGCGATCCGGGCGAGCTCGCGGACGACGGCGTGGATCTCGTCGCCCCACTTGGTGCCGCGCACCTGCCCGAGGTACAGCGCGAGCAGGTAGCAGGCGACGAGCTGCGTCAGGAACGCCTTCGTCGAGGCGACGGCGACCTCGGGCCCGGCATGCGTGTACAGCACGGCGTCGGACTCGCGCGGAATCGTCGAGCCGTTCGTGTTGCACACGGCGAGCACCTTGGCCCCCTGCTCGCGCGCGTGCCGCAGCGCCATCAGCGTGTCCATCGTCTCGCCGGACTGGGAGATGGCGATGACCAGGGTCCGCTGGCCGAGGATCGGGTCCCGGTAGCGGAACTCGCTCGCCAGCTCCACCTCGCAGGGGATCCGGGTCCAGTGCTCGATCGCGTACTTGGCGATGAGCCCGGCGTGGAAGGCGGTGCCGCAGGCGATGATGACGATCTTGTCGGCCTCGCGGAGCACGGCGTCGGGGATGCGGACCTCGTCGAGGCGGAGGTGGCCCCCGGCGTCGATGCGGCCGAGGAGGGTGTCGGCGACGGCCTTGGGCTGCTCCGCGATCTCCTTGAGCATGAAGTAGTCGTAGCCGCCCTTCTCGGCGGCGGAGGCGTCCCAGTCCACGTGGTAGGCCCGGACCTCGGCGGGCGCGCCGTCGAAGTCGGTGACGGTGACGCCCTCGCGGGTGAGCTCGACGACCTGGTCCTGGCCGAGTTCGATGGCCGAGCGGGTGTGGGCGATGAACGCGGAGACGTCGGAGGCGAGGAAGTTCTCGCCCTCGCCGACGCCGACGACGAGCGGGGAGTTGCGGCGGGCGCCGACGACGACGTCGGGCTGGTCGGCGTGTACGGCGACGAGGGTGAACGCCCCGTCGAGCCGCTTGCAGACGAGGCGCATCGCCTCGGCGAGGTCGCCGACGGAGGAGAACTCCTCGGCGAGCAGATGGGCCACGACCTCGGTGTCCGTCTCGGACAGCAGGTCGTGGCCCCGGTCCGCCAGCTCGGCCCTGAGCGCGGCGAAGTTCTCGATGATGCCGTTGTGGACGACGGCGACGCGCCCCGCGTTGTCGAGATGCGGGTGCGCGTTGGTGTCGGTGGGCCCGCCGTGGGTGGCCCAGCGGGTGTGCCCGATGCCGGTGGATCCGCTCGACAGCGGGCGGTCCACCAGCTCCTTCTCCAGGTTGACGAGCTTGCCCGCCTTCTTGGCCGCGGCGAGCCCTCCGTCGGAGAGCACCGCGACCCCGGCCGAGTCGTAGCCCCGGTATTCGAGCCGCTTGAGGCCCGTGATCACGACTTCCAGCGCCGACTGTCCGCCGACGTAGCCAACGATTCCGCACATGGCGGCAGCCTACGGCGGAACCGTCCCGAGCGGCCGGACTCAGCGCAGCTTGGCGGCCTGCGCGTCGATGACGGCCTTCGGCAGCTGCTTGACCTTGCCGGTGAGGCTCATGGTGCCGAAGGTGGCGAGGTTGTTGTCCTTGCGGAAGACGACCAGCGTGGTCATGAAGGGCTTGCCCTCCATCTGGCTGATGACGGTGAAGCCCAGCGCCTCGTCGCCCGCGGTCATCGGCTCCGGGGCCACGTTGACGACCTTGGTCTTCTCGCCGCTGACGCTGATGGTGAAGCCGTGGGCGCACTCGGTGCCCGCGGTCTTGAGTGAGGCGAAGGCCTGCTGGGCGCCCTCGCCGGCGTACGAGCCGAGGGTGACGGAGGTCACCGGCGCGCCGAGCGCGCCCAGGATGTCGTCCGGGGAGGCCGAGCCCTCCTTCTTCACCTCGACGGCCTTGCGCTGCGCGCTGGCGCCCGGGGTGCCGGTCGAGACCGCGGACATGGCCTCGGCGAGCGGCTCGCAGGCGGCCTTGTCCGCGCCGACGTCGCCGACGTTGACGACGTCGGCGGCCTTGGCCTTCTGCACCTGGTAGCCCTTGAGGTCCGCCTGGGCGACGATCAGCTTCTCCAGCTCGGGCGCGGTCAGCGCCTTCGCGTCCGGCTTGGCCGCGGCGGAGGCGGAGGCGGCCGCGTCGGCCTTCCCGGTGTCCTCATTCTTCTTCTCCTCCCCGCCACAGGCGGTGAGGAGCAGGGCCAGGGAGGCGGCGGCGCTGGCGGCGACGGCGGTACGACGGAACAGGGAGACGCGCATCTCTCAACTCTCGACTTGGTTCGTGAATCTGTGCGAACCCTATGCGCAGGCCCCACCCCGTGATCACATACCGCCAAGTCGGTATCCGATCGCAACACTCCCCCGTGCCCATCCGCACCCGGCGTGACCCACCCCACGAGCCCCGGTCCCCCACAGCCGCCCCGCACCCCTGACAATGGCGGGGTGATCACTTCGCCGCCACGAAGCTCCAGCGGAAACGGAAACGGCCCCGGGAACGGAGGCGGCCCTCGACGGGCCGCCGAGTCGACGCCGTATGTCGAGCTCACCCGGGGCGAGTGGAGCGCGCTGCGGGACAAGACGCCGCTGCCGCTGACCGCCGACGAGGTCGAGCGGCTGCGCGGCCTCGGCGACGTCATCGACCTCGACGAGGTGCGGGACATCTATCTGCCGCTCTCCCGGCTGCTCAACCTGTACGTGCAGGCCACCAGCGGCCTGCGCGGCGCGCTCAACACCTTCCTCGGGGAGAAGGCCGAGCAGCGCGGCACGCCGTTCGTCATAGGGGTGGCCGGCTCGGTCGCGGTCGGCAAGTCGACCGTCGCCCGACTGCTCGAGGCGCTGCTCGCCCGCTGGCCCGAGCACCCGCGGGTGGAGCGGGTGACCACGGACGGGTTCCTGTACCCGATGGAGGAGCTGAAGGCGCGCGGGCTGATGTCCCGCAAGGGCTTCCCCGAGTCGTACGACCGGCGGGCGCTGACCCGGTTCGTCGCCGACGTCAAGGCGGGCAAGGAGGAGGTCAGCGCGCCCGTCTACTCGCACCTGATCTACGACATCGTGCCCGACGAGCGGCTCGTCGTGCGCCGCCCGGACATCCTCATCGTCGAGGGGCTCAACGTCCTCCAGCCCGCACTGCCCGGCAAGGACGGCCGCACCCGGGTCGGCCTGGCGGACTACTTCGACTTCTCCGTGTACGTGGACGCCCGGGCCGAGGACATCGAGGGCTGGTACCTCAACCGGTTCCGCAGGCTGCGCGAGACCGCCTTCCAGAACCCCGACTCGTACTTCCAGCGCTACACCCAGGTCTCCGAGGAGGAGGCCCTGGACTACGCCCGCACCATGTGGCGGACCGTCAACAAGGTGAACCTGCTGGAGAACGTCGCCCCGACCCGCGGCCGTGCGACGCTCGTCGTGCGCAAGGGCCCTGATCACAAGGTGCAGAAGCTGAGCCTCCGTAAGCTCTGAGCATGCTGCACCTGAGGCTGATCGTTCCGCCCGACCGTACGCAGGCCGCCGTCGACCTCATCGAGCGGACGGTCGGCACCACCCACCTGGTGGTGCTGCCGGGCGCCGCCCGCGACCCGGCCGGGGATCTGGTGCTGTGCGACGTGGCGCGCGAGGCCGGCCACGAACTCCTCGCCGGCCTAAGGGAGCTGAGGATCGACCAGGACGGGTCGATCGCCGTCGAGAACATCTACCTCTCGCTGTCCAAGCGGGCCGCCCAGGCCGAGGAGGAGGCCCCCGGCGAGGCCGCGGACGCGGTGATCTGGGAGCAGTTGACCGACGCCACGCACGAGGAGTCGACCCTCACCATCACCTACAGCGCCTTCATGATCATCGCGACGATGATCGCGGCCTGCGGCGTGGTCCTCGACAACTCCATCCTCATCGTGGGCGCGATGGCGGTCGGCCCGGAGTTCGGCCCGCTCGCCGGCATCTGTACGGGGGTGGTGCAGCGGGCCCCGAGGCTGGTGCTCCGCTCGCTGTCCGCGCTGCTCGTCGGCTTCGCCGCGGCGATCGTCGCCACCACGGTCTTCAGCCTGGGGATGGACGCGCTGGGCCTGTTCAGCGTGGAGAAACTCGACGCGGAGCGTGTCAACACCGGTTTCATCTGGAAGCCGGACCCGCTCTCCTTCGTCGTCGCCCTGCTCGCGGGCGCGGCCGGCACGCTCTCGCTCACGTCGACGAAGTCCGGGGCACTGATCGGCGTCGCGATCTCGGTCACCACCGTCCCGGCGGCCGCGAACGCCGCCGTGGCGCTCAGCTACGGCCAGTTCGGCCAGATGTGGGGCTCGGTCGAGCAGCTGCTGCTCAACCTCTTCGGCATCATCCTGGCCGGCACGGTCACCCTGTACGGGCAGGTGCTGCTGTGGCGCACCCAGCGCGGCCACTGGACCCGTAAGGGCAAGGCCTGAGCGAAAGGGCAGGACCCGAGTCAGGGCAGGGCCCGGATACAGCTCGGCCCCCGCCGTGCAGCGGGGGCCGACGGAACATCACACGGCCTAACCGAGCGCCGACTTCACGACGTCCGCGAGTCGCCCGGCCACCGAACGGGCCTGCTCGATGTCGGCCGCCTCGACCATGACCCGTACCAGCGGCTCGGTGCCCGAGGGGCGCAGCAGCACCCGGCCGGTGGAGCCCAGCTCGCGCTCGGCCTCGGTGACCGCGCTGGCCAGTTCGCCGGAGGTCTTCACCCGGCTCTTGTCCACGTCGGGGACGTTGACCAGGACCTGCGGCAGCCGCTCCATCACGCCGGCGAGATCGGCCAGGGACCGGCCGGTGGCCGCGACCCGGGCGGCCAGCATCAGGCCGGTCAGCGTGCCGTCGCCGGTGGTCGCGTGGTCGAGCACGATGACGTGGCCCGACTGCTCGCCGCCGAGCGCGTAGCCGTGCTCCTTCATGGACTCCAGGACGTAGCGGTCGCCGACCGCCGTCTGGACCAGCTGCAGGCCCTCGCGCTCCATGGCGAGCTTGAAGCCCAGGTTGGACATGACGGTGGCGACGACGGTGTCGCCGCGCAGCGTCCCGGCCTCGCGCATGGCGAGGGCGAGCACGGCCAGGATCTGGTCGCCGTCGATCTCCTCGCCCCGGTGGTCCACGGCGAGGCAGCGGTCGGCGTCGCCGTCGTGCGCGATGCCGAAGTCCGCGCCGTGCTCGACGACGGCGGCCTTCAGCAGGCCCAGGTGGGTGGAGCCGCAGCCGTCGTTGATGTTGAGGCCGTCCGGCTCGGCGCCGATGGTGACGACGGTCGCGCCGGCCCGGGAGAAGGCCTCAGGCGAGACGCGGGCGGCGGCGCCGTGCGCCTCGTCGAGGACGATCTTCAGTCCGTCGAGCCGGTTGGGGAGTACGGCGATGAGGTGGGCGACGTAGCGGTCGAAGCCCTCGTCGTAGTCGCGGACCCGGCCGACGCCCGAGCCGGTCGGACGGTCCCAGGGGGCGCCGGTGCGGTGCTCCTCGTAGACGGACTCGATCCGGTCCTCCAGCTCGTCGGCGAGCTTGTGGCCGCCGCGTGCGAAGAACTTGATGCCGTTGTCGGGCATCGCGTTGTGCGAGGCCGAGAGCATCACGCCGAGGTCGGCGCCGAGCGCGCCGGTGAGGTACGCCACGGCGGGCGTGGGCAGCACGCCGACGCGCAGCACGTCGACGCCCGCGCTGGCGAGGCCCGCCACGACGGCGGCCTCAAGGAACTCCCCCGAGGCACGCGGGTCGCGCCCGACCACGGCGGTCGGCCGATGGCCCTCAAAGGTGCCCGCCTCGGCGAGCACGTGCGCGGCCGCGACCGACAGGCCGAGCGCCAGCTCCGCCGTCAGGTCGGCATTGGCCACGCCGCGGACCCCGTCCGTGCCGAAGAGTCGTCCCACAGCTGTCCTCCGAAAGTGCTCCGAAAATGCGATCCCCCGAGCGGCCGATGCCCGTTTTTACGTCCAAGCCGCCCGGAAGGTGCCCAAGGTTGTGCCCAAGACTGTCGGACCCGCGCTTGCGCCCGAGGTTGTGCCCACGATTATGAAACCACCATGCGAAAAAGACGTACGCCCCGGCAGCACGGGCAGTGCCGCCGGGGCGTACGTACAAAGCAGGCCGAGCAGGCGATTAACGCTTGCTGTACTGCGGGGCCTTACGGGCCTTCTTGAGACCGGCCTTCTTGCGCTCGACCGCACGGTCGTCGCGGGAGAGGAAGCCAGCCTTCTTCAGGGCGCCGCGGTTGTTCTCCACGTCCGCCTCGTTCAGCGCACGGGCCACGCCGAGGCGCAGGGCGCCGGCCTGGCCGGAGACGCCGCCACCCGCGATGCGGGCGATGACGTCGTAGCGGCCGTCGAGCTCGAGCACCTTGAAGGGCTCGTTGACTTCCTGCTGGTGCACCTTGTTGGGGAAGTAGTCCTCAAGGGTGCGACCGTTGATCTTCCACTTGCCGGTGCCCGGAACGATCCGGACGCGGGCGATGGCGTTCTTGCGACGGCCCAGGCCGGCAGCCGGCTGCGGGTCGCCGAAGCGGGACGCGAGCGACTCGGAGGTGTAGTCGCCCTCGATCTCGGTCTCGGTCTCGGTGGTGTACTCCTCGACGCCCTCGAACTCGTCGACGGGGGTCTCGGGGGTGGTCTCGGCCACGATGCTCCTCAGATTTCTTTCGTTCTTAGGGGGTGTGGCCGGAACTACTGCGCGACCTGGGTGATCTCGAACGGGACCGGCTGCTGAGCAGCGTGCGGGTGGTTCTCGCCCGCGTAGACCTTCAGCTTCGAGAGCATCTGACGGCCCAGGGTGTTCTTGGGGATCATGCCCTTGATGGCCTTCTCGACGGCCTTCTCGGGGTTCTTGTCCAGCAGCTCGTCGTAACGGACGGAGCGCAGACCACCCGGGAAGCCGGAGTGGCGGTACGCCAGCTTCTGGGTCTTCTTGTTGCCGGACAGGTGGACCTTGTCAGCGTTGATGATGATGACGAAGTCGCCCATGTCCATGTGCGGGGCGTAGACGGGCTTGTGCTTGCCTCGGAGGAGGTTCGCAGCCGTGGTCGCCAGACGGCCCAGGACAACGTCCTGCGCGTCGATGATGTGCCACTGGCGAGTGACATCGCCGGGCTTGGGGCTGTACGTACGCACTTCGTAGCCTTCGCTTCTTCAGTGGATGGAATCCAGACACACCTGAAGCGATCATGCAGCTGGGGCCTGCACTGCCGGGAACACCGCCCGTATGCGAGCCACTGGTAACTGCTCCAGGGAACCTGCGTAAGGGCCCTTCGCGTGAGAACGACGAAGCCAATACGCATAACAAACCGCAACAGTACCCGCGCCACCCCCGACGGGTCAAAACGCCGCGAGACCCAGGTCAGCGCACCCGCTCGACCCGTCGCTCGTCCCACACCGGCTCGGACGTCTCCCGTACGACCCCGTCCGACCCGAAGACCAGGAACCGGTCGAAGGACTTCGCGAACCACCGGTCGTGGGTCACGGCCAGCACCGTCCCGTCATACGACTCGAGCCCGTCCTGCAAGGCCTCCGCCGACTCCAGGTCCAGGTTGTCCGTCGGCTCGTCCAGGAGCAGCGCCGTGGTGCCGGCCAGCTCCAGGAGGAGGATCTGGAAGCGCGCCTGCTGACCGCCGGAGAGCTTCTCGAAGGGCTGGTCGCCCTGGCCCTCCAGCTCGTAGCGGCGCAGCACCGACATCGCGCCGCCGCGGTCCTTGGCGTGCTCCGTCCACAGGATGTCGACCAGGGTCCGGGCGAAGAGCTCCGGGTGGGCGTGGGTCTGCGCGAAGTGACCCGGCACGACCCGGGCGCCCAGCCTCCACGTACCCGTGTGGGCCACCGACCCGTCGCCGGCCAGGAGCCGCAGGAAGTGGGACTTGCCCGAGCCGTTGGAGCCGAGGACGGCGACCCGCTCCCCGTAGAAGATCTCCAGCGAGAACGGCTTCATCAGGCCGGTGAGCTCCAGGTTCTCCGCGGTGAAGGCCCGCACCCCGGTCCGTCCGCCGCGCAGCCGCATCCGGATGTCCTGCTCGCGCGGCGGCTCCGGCGGCGGGCCCGCCTCCTCGAACTTCCTCAGGCGGGTCTGCGCCGCCGCGTAGCGCGAGGCCATCTCGTGGCTGACCGCGGCCGCCTGCCGCAGGTTGACCACCAGCTTCTTCAGCTGGGCGTGCTTCTCCTCCCAGCGCCGCTTCAGCTCCTCGAAGCGCGCGAACCGCTCCCGCCGCGCCTCGTGGAAGGTGCCGAAACCGCCACCGTGCACCCACACGTCGGACCCGGCCGGCCCCGGCTCCACGGCCACGATCTTCTGCGCGGCCCTGGCGAGCAGCTCCCGGTCGTGGGAGATGAACAACACGGTCTTACGGGTCTCCCGCAGCCGCTCCTCCAGCCACCGCTTGCCGGGGACGTCCAGGTAGTTGTCCGGCTCGTCGAGCAGCAGCACCTCGTCGTTGCCGCGCAGCAGGTACTCCAGGACGAGCCGCTTCTGCTCGCCGCCGCTGAGCGTGCGCACCTCGCGGAACTGCGCCTTGTCGTACGGGACGCCCATCGCGGCCGTCGTGCACATGTCCCACAGGGTCTCGAACTCGTACCCCTGCACCTCGGCCCAGTCGCTGAGCGCCTGCGCGTACGCCATCTGCGCGGCCTCGTCGTCGACGGTCATGATCCGGTGCTCGGCGGCGTCGACGGCCCGCGCGGCCTCGCGGATGCGCGCGGGCGCGACCGAGACGAGCAGGTCACGGACGGTCGACTCGTCCCGCACCGAGCCCACGAACTGCGGCATCACGCCGAGCCCGCCGCTGACGGTGACGGTGCCGGCGTGCGGCTGGAGTTCACCGGAGATCATCCGGAGCAGGGTCGTCTTACCGGCGCCGTTCGCCCCGACCAGGGCGACGACGGCGCCCTCCCCGACCCGGAAGGAGGCGTCCGCGAGGAGCACCCTCCCGTCCGGAAGGTAGTACTCCAGATGCGCGGCCTCGACATGTCCCATGCAAGGCATTGTCGCCGCCGCGACCACCGCTTCCCAACCGGTTTAGGATGCCGCGCATGAGCTTTGGGGGACCGCAGTGGCCGCAGCAGGGCCCGGGACAGCAGCCGTACGGACAGCAGCCGCCGCCGCAGGCGTGGCAAGGGACACCACAGCAGGCACCGCGGCCCGACCCCTTCGCCGGGGCGCAGGCCACCGGAACCCCCGACTGGAGCGCGCTCGCCGAAGCCTCCGCCGCCCGTAGCAAGCGCAAGCGCGGGCTGTTCATCGGCGGCGGCGTCCTCGCCGTCGTCGCCGTGGGCGCGCTGGTGGCCACCGCGATCGTGGCCACGAACAAGAGCAACGACGAGGCCAAGAACGGCGGCCCCACGCCCACCGGCTCGGCGGCCCCCACGGACTCCCCCAGCCCCGCGCCGACCTTCTCCTCGGTCGCCCCGCTGCCCCCGCCGAACCCCATGGACTACATCTCCGACGCCGGGAAGGACAAGGCGCCGCTGAGCCCCGAGGGCCTCTTCCCGGGCAAGAAGCTGACCATGAGCAAGCGCCCGTACCAGAAGGGCGCGACCTCCTCCACGACCGACTGCGCCTCGGTCACCCAGGGCGGCCTCGGCTCGGTCCTGAAGAGCAACGGCTGCCTGCGTGTGATCCGCGCCACCTACGTCAAGGACGGCGTCGCCGTCACCGTCGGCGTGGCCGTCTTCCCCACCGACGACCGGGCGCTCAAGGCGAAGAAGCAGGCGAGCGGCGGCATCGCCCCGCTCGCCGGCGGGGGCGTCCCGGACTTCTGCCGCGCCACGGTCTGCCTGCGGCGCACCAACTCGATCGGCCGGTACGTGTACCTCACCCAGGCCGGCTTCGCCAACGGCAAGAAGGTCACGCCCGGCGACAAGGCCGTCTTCCAGGCCAGTGACGACCTGGGCACCTTCGCCTTCAACCAGATCTACGCCCGCGGCCGCGCCCAGGCCTCAGCAGCAGCCGGCGCTCCCGGGGAGTGACCGCCTGTTCCTGGCCTCCAGGTTGCGGGCTGCCAGGAGCTCGTCGGCGGGGTAGCCGACCTCTTCGAGGGTGAGGCCGTGCGGCCGTACGACGTGCACGGCCGAGTCCCGCACGCCCGCGGCCAGCACCTTGCCCGGCCAGTCCACCGGCCGGTGCCCGTCGCCGACGAAGAGCAGCGCGCCGACCAGCGAGCGGACCATGTTGTGGCAGAAGGCGTCCGCCTTCACGGTGGCCTCCATCACCCCGTCGGGGCGCCGCTCCCAGCGCAGCTCCTGGAGGGTGCGGATCGTGGTGGCACCCTCGCGCCGCTTGCAGTACGCGGCGAAGTCGTGCTCGCCGACGAGCGCGGCGGCGGCCTCGTTCATGGCGTCCATGTCGAGGGTCCAGTCGTGCCACAGGACGTGGCCGCGCAGCAGCGGGTCGACCCCGCCGGGGTTGTCCGTGACGCGGTAGGCGTAACGGCGCCAGATCGCCGAGAAACGGGCGTTGAAGCCGCTGGGGGCCTCGGTCAGGGACCAGACCCTCACGTCGTGCGAGAGGCGCCCCGCGAGCCGCCTGAGCAGCTTGTCGCGGTGCTCGGCCCACAGCTCGACGGGCAGGTCGACGTGGGCGACCTGGCCGCGGGCGTGCACCCCGGAGTCGGTCCGGCCGGCCACGGTCAGCTCGTACGTCTCCTTGGACCGGGTCACGGTCCGCAGGGCGTCCTCGATGTCCCCCTGCACGGTCCGCTGGCCCTGGGCCTGCTTGGCCCAGCCGGAGAAGTCCTTGCCGTCGTACGACAGGTCGAGGCGAACCCGTACGAACCCGTCCTGCACGTCATCGCTCACGCGGAAATCCTCTCAAACACACGGGAACGGGCCCGCACCCCAAGGGGTACGGGCCCGCACACGAGACAGTCGGCCGGAACGCTTACGCGTCCTTCGACTCCTCGGCCGGAGCCTCGGCGGCGGCCTCGTCGGCCTCCTTGACGGCGCGCTTGGCGGCGGCCTCGGCCTCGGCGACGGTCGCCTTCTTGGCGATCTCGCCCTCGACCAGCTCGATCACGGCCATCGGGGCGTTGTCGCCACGACGGTTGCCGATCTTGGTGATGCGGGTGTAGCCACCCGGGCGCTCGGAGTAGCGCGGCGCGATCTCGGTGAAGAGGGTGTGGACGATGCCCTTGTCGGTGATCGTCTGCAGCACCAGGCGACGGTTGTGGATGTCGCCCTTCTTCGCCTTGGTGATCAGGCGCTCGGCGACCGGACGCAGGCGACGGGCCTTGGCCTCGGTCGTGGTGATGCGGCCGTGCTCGAACAGCGACTTCGCCAGGTTGGCGAGCAGCAGCTTCTCGTGCGCGGCGGAGCCGCCGAGGCGGGCGCCCTTCGCGGGACGCGGCATGGTGTTTCTCCTTGATGTCTGCCCCGGCCGTGTCAGGTACCGGGGTCAGGGCCCCGCGGGCGGACGCCCGCGGGCAGCTATCAGTACTGCTCGGTCTCGACGAAGCCGGCGTCGGCGTCGTCGTCCGCGCCGAAGGCGTCGGCGGCAGCGGTCGGGTCGAATCCGGGCGGGCTGTCCTTCAGGGCCAGGCCCATGCCGGCCAGCTTCGCCTTGACCTCGTCGATCGACTTCGCACCGAAGTTGCGGATGTCGAGCAGGTCGGCCTCGGAGCGGGCGACGAGCTCACCCACGGAGTGGATGCCCTCGCGCTTGAGGCAGTTGTACGACCGAACGGTGAGCTCGAGCTCCTCGATCGGCAGCGCCAGGTCGGCGGCCAGGGCGGCGTCCGTCGGGGACGGGCCCATGTCGATGCCCTCGGCGTCGATGTTGAGCTCGCGCGCCAGACCGAACAGCTCGACCAGGGTCTTGCCGGCCGACGCCATGGCGTCACGCGGACGCATGGCCTGCTTGGTCTCGACGTCGACGATCAGCTTGTCGAAGTCGGTGCGCTGCTCGACTCGGGTCGCCTCGACCTTGTAGGTGACCTTGAGCACGGGGCTGTAGATGGAGTCGACCGGGATACGGCCGATCTCCTGGCCCACCTGCTTGTTCTGGACGGCGGAGACGTAACCGCGACCGCGCTCGACGGTCAGCTCCATCTCCAGCTTGCCCTTGCCGTTGAGCGTGGCGAGGACGAGGTCCGGGTTGTGCACCTCGACACCGGCCGGCGGCGCGATGTCGGCGGCGGTGACCAGACCCGGGCCCTGCTTGCGCAGGTACATCACGACCGGCTCGTCGTGCTCCGAGGAGACGACCAGCTGCTTGATGTTCAGGATGAGGTCGGTGACGTCCTCCTTGACGCCCGGCACGGTGGTGAACTCGTGCAGGACGCCGTCGATGCGGATGCTGGTGACAGCAGCGCCGGGGATCGACGACAGGAGGGTGCGGCGGAGCGAGTTGCCGAGGGTGTAGCCGAAGCCCGGCTCCAGCGGCTCGATGACGAACCGGGAGCGGAACTCGTCGACGACCTCTTCGGTCAGCGACGGACGCTGAGCGATAAGCATGTCTTCGTTTCCTTCGGTTGTGGGCGCCCACTATTTGACGCCCGACAGGTACTGCGGGGTACTGCCAAGGGTACGGGCGGCACGTCCCTTCACAGGGTCGTACCGCCCGGACACTCAAAGACGCACAGGCGTCGCTGCGTCAGACGCGGCGGCGCTTCGGCGGGCGGCAGCCGTTGTGCGGGGTGGGGGTGACGTCCTGGATCGAGCCGACCTCGAGGCCGGTGGCCTGGAGGGAGCGGATCGCGGTCTCACGGCCGGAGCCGGGACCCTTGACGAAGACGTCGACCTTGCGCATGCCGTGCTCCTGCGCGCGGCGGGCGGCCGACTCGGCGGCCATCTGCGCGGCGAAGGGGGTGGACTTGCGCGAGCCCTTGAAGCCGACGTGGCCGGCGGAGGCCCAGGAGATCACGTTGCCCGAGGGGTCCGTGATCGAGACGATCGTGTTGTTGAACGTGCTCTTGATGTGGGCGTGCCCGTGAGCGACGTTCTTCTTTTCCTTGCGGCGCACCTTCTTGGCAGCGCCCTGACGACCCTTGGGGGGCATCTATAACTCCTACGGGAGGTGGTCGGTCCTACAGCGAAGACCGCTTGGTCAAGCGTCCGCTGAGGACTACTTCTTGCCCGGCTTCTTCTTGCCGGCGATGGCGCGACGCGGGCCCTTGCGGGTACGAGCGTTCGTGCTGGTGCGCTGGCCGCGGACGGGCAGGCCACGACGGTGGCGCAGACCCTGGTAGCAGCCGATCTCGACCTTGCGGCGGATGTCGGCGGCGATCTCGCGGCGGAGGTCACCCTCGGTCTGGAGGTTGGCGTCCACGTACTCGCGGATCTTGACGAGGTCTTCCTCGGCAAGGTCGCGGACACGGGTGGACGGGTTCACGCCGGTCGCGGCGAGAATCTCCTCGGACCGGGTACGCCCGATACCGAAGACGTAGGTGAGTGCGACCACCACACGCTTTTCGCGCGGGATGTCAACACCGGAAACGCGTGCCATTCAATGGCTCCTGTGTGTTCGGGGGTCTTCCGCAAAGCCGCTCCTCATTCGCCGTATGAGGTACGAATCAGGTCCCCGGCCCCCGCCGGAGGTGCCGCCGACCCTTGCGGGCTGGGCGGGCTCTGCGTATGTACGTACTGCTTGCGTCGCGCGAAGAACTGCGAGATGCAGGTCGGTCGGCGTGCGTCAGCCCTGGCGCTGCTTGTGGCGCAGGTTGTCGCAGATGACCATGACCCGACCGTGGCGGCGGATCACCTTGCACTTGTCGCAGATCTTCTTGACGCTCGGCTTGACCTTCATGGGATGTGAGGTTCTCCGGGTCAGTGCCACCACCCGCGGGGAAACGCGGGTACAGGCAAGATCTACTTGTACCGGTAGACGATCCGGCCACGCGTCAGGTCGTACGGAGACAGCTCCACGACGACCCGGTCGTCCGGGAGGATTCGGATGTAGTGCATCCGCATCTTGCCGGAGATGTGCGCGAGGACCTTGTGACCGTTCTGGAGCTCCACCTTGAACATAGCGTTCGGGAGGGACTCGATCACGGTGCCCTCGATCTCGATGGCACCTTGCTTCTTGGCCACGCTTCGCCTTTCGAATCGGCTACCTTGATCGACTCTCGATCCGTGTGCGGACACACGGGTACACGAGAGCCGACGCATCAGTCTACGTCAGGCCCCTGGAAAAGACGAATCCGGGAAGAATGCCCACCGCAGAAGATCGTTACGCAACGGCTCAGGCAAGCGGGTCCGGCGCCGCCGTGACGCCCAGCTCCGCGAGCTTCGCCTTGCCTCCGTCGACGGCGGTGAGGACCAGCGGGCCCTCCTCCGTCAGGGCGACCGAGTGCTCCCAGTGGGAGGACCAGGTGCCGTCGGTCGTGATGACCGTCCAGTCGTCGGCGAGGACCTCGGTCTGCGCGGTGCCGAGGGAGACCATCGGCTCGATGGCCAGGCAGAAGCCGGGGACCAGCTTCGGGCCCTTGCCGCGCTTGCGGGAGACGTAGTTCAGAAGGTGCGGGTCCATGTGCATCTCGGTGCCGATGCCGTGGCCGCCGTAGTCCTCGATGATCCCGTAACGGCCCAGGCTGTGGTCACCGACCGCCGGGCGCGGCTGGCGCTTGATGTACGTCTCGATCGCCTTCGAGATGTCGACGAGACGGGCACCGAGCCGCATCGCCGCGATGCCGGCCCACATCGACTCCTCCGTCACCCGGGAGAGCTCGACCAGCTCCGGTGCGTGACCGGTGCCCACGAAGGCCGTGTACGCCGCGTCGCCGTGCCAGCCGTCGACGATCGCGCCGGCGTCGATGGAGATGATGTCGCCGTCCTTCAGGACGGTCTTCTCGTCCGGGATGCCGTGGACGACGACCTCGTTCGCCGACGTGCAGATGGTCGCGGGGAAGCCCCCGTACCCGAGGAAGTTCGACTTCGCCCCGTGGTCGGCGATCACCTTGCGCGCGACCTCGTCCAGATCACGGGTGGTGGCGCCCGGCACCGCCGCCTCGCGGGTGGCCGCGTGGATGGCCGCGACGACCAGCCCCGCCTCGCGCATCTTCGCGATCTGCTCGGGGGTCTTGATCTGCACCATCGTGGTCGGAGCCTTTCCTTGCGGGTACACGGGACAGAACAACGATACGGCCGCGGCGCCCTCCCGGGCACCGCGGCCGTATCGCACGAACCGTGGGGTTACTTCTTCAGCGCCGCCATCGCGCGCGCCGTGACCTCGTCCACCTTGCCGAGCGCCGAGATCGTCACGACCAGGTTCTGCGCCCGGTAGTAGTCGATGATCGGCTCGGTCTGCGTGTGGTAGACCTCCAGGCGCCGGCGGACGGTCTCCTCGGAGTCGTCGTCGCGCTGGAAGAGCTCGCCGCCGCAGACGTCGCAGACGCCCTCGGTCTTCGGAGCGTTGTACGTCAGGTGGAACACGTGCGAGGAGTCGTTGCGGCAGATGCGGCGACCCGCGATCCGCTTCACGACCTCGTCCTCGGGGACCTCCAGGTCCAGGACCGCGTCCAGCTGCATGTCCTCTGCCTTGAGGACCACATCCAGAGCCTCGGCCTGGGCCACGTTGCGCGGGAACCCGTCGAGCAGGAAGCCGTTCACGGCGTCGTCCTGCTCCATGCGGTCCTTGGCCATCCCGATGGTCACCTCGTCCGGTACGAGGTCACCGGCGTCCATGTACGCCTTCGCCTTGAGCCCGAGCTCCGTGCCCTGCGAGATGTTGGCACGGAACAGGTCGCCCGTGGAGATGTGCGGGATGTCCAGGTTCTTGGCAAGGAACGCGGCCTGCGTTCCCTTGCCGGCCCCGGGCGGTCCGACGAGGACGATTCGCATCAGCGGAGGAACCCTTCGTAATTGCGCTGCTGGAGCTGGCTCTCGATCTGCTTCACGGTCTCAAGACCCACACCCACGATGATGAGGATGCTCGTCCCGCCGAACGGGAAGTTGGCATTGGCGCCACCGAAGCCTGCCAACGCCATCGTCGGCACAAGAGCGATCAGACCCAGATACAGCGAGCCCGGCCAAGTGATCCGGTTGAGCACGTAGCTCAGATACTCGGCAGTAGGTCGACCAGCCCGGATACCCGGGATGAAGCCACCATACTTCTTCATGTTGTCCGCGACTTCCTCGGGGTTGAACGAGATCGCCACGTAGAAGAAGGCGAAGAACACGATCAGAAGGAAGTACGCGGCGATGTAGTAGGGGTGGTCACCCTTGACGAAGTGGGCTTCGATCCAGGTCTTCCACCCCGCGGTGGAGTTCGAGAACTGCGCGACCAGGGCCGGGATGTAGAGCAGCGACGACGCGAAGATGACAGGAATCACACCTGCCTGGTTCACCTTCAACGGGATGTAAGTGGACGTACCGCCGTACGACCTGCGGCCGATCATCCGCTTCGCGTACTGCACCGGGATGCGGCGCTGGGCCTGCTCGACGAAGACGACGAGGGCCACCATCACGAAACCGATCAGGATGACGGTGCCGAACTCGATCCAGCCCTTGGCGAGCTTGCCGCTCTCCTTGATGGCCCACAGGGCGCCCGGGAAGCCGGCGGCGATCGAGATGAACATGAGGATGGACATGCCGTTGCCGATGCCGCGGTCGGTGATGAGCTCACCGAGCCACATGACGACGGCGGTGCCCGCGGTCATGGTGATGACCATGGTGGCGGTGGTGAAGATCGACTGGTCCGGGACGACCTGGTTCGCGACCGTGCAGCCGCTGAACAGCGCACCGGTGCGGGCGGTGGCCACCAGGCCGGTGCCCTGGAGGATGGCGAGGGCGATCGTCAGATAACGCGTGTACTGCGTGATCTTGGTCGTGCCCGACTGCCCCTCCTTCTTGAGGGCTTCCAGACGAGGGATCACGACGGTCAGCAGCTGCAGGATGATGCTCGCCGTGATGTACGGCATGATGCCGAGCGCGAAGATGGTGATCTGCAGCAGCGCCCCGCCACTGAACATGTTGACGAGGCCGAACAGGCTGTTGTTGCCCTGGCTCGCCTGGTCCACACACTGCTGCACGGCCTTGTAGCTGACACCGGGTACGGGGATGTGTGCCCCGAGGCGGTACAGCACGATGATGCCCAGCGTGAAGAGCAGCTTCTTGCGCAGGTCGGGCGTCTTGAACGCCCGGGCGAACGCGGTGAGCACGGTGCCTCCTGCGACCCCCGCGCTATGCGTCAGAGGTGACGGTCTTGAGGTTCGACGAATAGGTAAGAGTCATGGAGACCGTGCGGACACACCGCGCGGAGTCTAGACATTGGACGCCACCTTACCGGCGGACATGGCCCCCTAGGAACGACCAACCGGGGATGCCCCTTTTGGGAGGCATCCCCGGTCGGATGTTCAGGCCATCGAGTCGTCTCAGACGAGCTCGGTGACGGTGCCGCCGGCGGCGGCGATCTTCTCCTTGGCGGAGCCGGAGACGGCGTCGACCGTCACCTGCAGCGCCACGGAGACCTCGCCCTGGCCCAGGACCTTGACGAGCTGGTTCTTACGAACCGCACCCTTGGCGACCAGATCGGCCACCGTGACCTCGCCACCCTGCGGGTAGAGCGCGGCCAGCTTGTCCAGGTTCACGACCTGGTACTCGGTGCGGAACGGGTTCTTGAAGCCCTTCAGCTTCGGGAGACGCATGTGGAGGGGCATCTGGCCACCCTCGAAGCGCTCCGGAACCTGGTAACGGGCCTTCGTGCCCTTCGTACCACGACCGGCCGTCTTACCCTTCGACGCCTCACCACGACCCACACGGGTCTTGGCGGTCTTGGCGCCCGGGGCGGGACGGAGGTTGTGGACCTTCAGCGGGTTGTTCTCCGCCATGTCAGTCGACCTCCTCGACCGTCACGAGGTGGCGGACGGTGTGCACCATTCCGCGGAACTCGGGGCGGTCCTCCTTGACGACCACGTCGTTCAGGCGCTTGAGCCCGAGCGAACGCAGGGTGTCGCGGTGGTTCTGCTTGCTACCGATGTACGACTTCGTCTGCGTGATCTTGAGGCGAGCCATTACGCACCCGCCCCGGCACGCGCACGGAGCAGAGCCGCGGGAGCGACGTCCTCGAGGGGCAGACCACGGCGAGCCGCGATCTCCTCGGGACGCTGCAGGCCCTTCAGGGCCTCCACGGTCGCGTGCACGATGTTGATCGCGTTGTCGGAGCCGAGCGACTTCGACAGGATGTCGTGAACGCCGGCGCACTCCAGAACGGCGCGCACCGGGCCACCGGCGATAACACCGGTACCGGGGGAAGCAGGCTTCAGCAGGACGACGCCCGCAGCCTTCTCACCCTGGATGGGGTGCGGGATGGTGCCCTGGATACGGGGGACCTTGAAGAAGTGCTTCTTGGCCTCCTCAACACCCTTGGCGATGGCGGCCGGCACCTCCTTGGCCTTGCCGTAACCGACACCTACGGTGCCGTCACCGTCACCCACCACGACCAGCGCGGTGAAGGAGAAACGACGACCACCCTTGACAACCTTGGCGACGCGGTTGATCGCGACAACGCGCTCAACGTACGCGGTCTTCTCGGCGGCAGCGGCGCCACCGTCGCGACCCTTCCGGTCCCGCCGCTCGCCGCCACCGGCACCGCTGCCGCGGCGCTGGGGTCCAGCCATTGGATTACCTCTCTCTGTTACGTCCGTTAGTCCCGGAACCGGGGCTTAGAACTTCAGCCCGGCTTCGCGGGCGGCGTCAGCCAGAGCGGCAATGCGCCCGGCGTACCTGTTGCCACCACGGTCGAACACGACGGCCTCGACACCGGCGGCCTTGGCGCGCTCAGCGACCAGGGCACCGACCTGCTTGGCCTGCGCGGACTTGTCACCCTCGCCACCACGGACCGACGCGTCCAGGTGCGACGCCGACGCCAGGGTGTGACCCTTGAGGTCGTCGATGACCTGAGCGGTGATACCGCGGTTGGAACGCGTCACGACGAGGCGCGGACGCTCCGCCGTACCCGACACGTGCTTGCGAATGCGCAGGTGACGGCGCGCCTTGGCAGCGCGCTTGTAAGCGTCGCCCTTGGCGATCTTCACACCGTATGCCATGGCTTACTTACCAGCCTTTCCGACCTTGCGGCGGATGACCTCACCCGCGTACTTCACGCCCTTGGCCTTGTAGGGGTCGGGCTTGCGAAGCTTGCGGATGTTGGCGGCGACCTCGCCGACCTTCTGCTTGTCGATGCCCTCGACCGAGAACTTGGTCGGCGACTCGACCTTGAAGGAGATGCCCTCGGGCGCCTCCACCACGATCGGGTGGCTGTAGCCGAGCTGGAACTCCAGGTTGGAGCCCTTCGCGGCAACGCGGTAACCGACACCGCTGATCTCGAGCGCCTTGGTGTATCCCGTGGTCACACCGGTGATCATGTTGGCCACCAGCGTGCGGGACAGGCCGTGGAGGGCCTTGTTCTGACGCTCGTCGTTCGGACGGGTGACGTTCAGAACGCCGTCCTCGCCCTTAACGATCTCGATCGGAGCGGCGACGGTGTGCGTCAGCGAGCCCTTGGAGCCCTTGACGGTGACCGTGCGGCCCTCGATGGTGACGTCCACGCCGGCGGGAACCGGGATGGGGAGCTTGCCAATGCGAGACATAGCTTTTCCTCCGTTCCCGACTACCAGACGTAGGCGAGGACTTCCCCACCCACGCCCTTCTTCTGAGCCTGCTGGCCGGTCAGGAGACCGTGGGACGTGGAGATGATCGCCACGCCCAGGCCGCCGAGAACCTTCGGCAGGTTGGTGGACTTCGCGTAAACCCGGAGGCCCGGCTTCGAGATCCGCTTGATGCCCGCGATGGAGCGCTCACGGTTCGGACCGAACTTGAGGTCGAGCACGAGGTTCTTGCCGACCTCGGCGTCCTCGACCTTCCAGCCCGTGATGAAGCCCTCCTGCTGGAGGATTTCCGCGATGTGAGACTTGATCTTGCTGTGCGGCATCGTCACGGTGTCGTGGTACGCCGAGTTCGCGTTACGCAGACGCGTGAGCATGTCTGCGATGGGATCAGTCATGGTCATGAATTGGCCTTCGGCCTCTCTCGCCGGGGTTTCCTGGTGCACCATCCCTCTCCCTGATCCGAGACGGGGCGGGTGCGGTGCGGTGGACCTACGGCGTAGTAAGTCGTACGGGCGACGGACGCCCAACCCCACTAGCCTAAGCCATGCGGGGATGGGCCTCCGCCAACCCAATGCTTACCGAGAGACTCCTGTGGTTCCCTGACGCCCTACGGGCGAGGGGGAATTACCAGGAGCTCTTGGTCACGCCCGGCAGCTCGCCACGGTGAGCCATCTCACGAAGGCAGACGCGGCACAGGCCGAACTTGCGGTACACGGAGTGCGGACGACCGCAGCGCTGGCAGCGGGTGTACGCACGCACACCGAACTTGGGCTTACGAGCAGCCTTGGCAATCAGAGCCTTCTTCGCCATCTCGCTTACGCCTCCTTGAAGGGGAAGCCGAGGTGACGGAGAAGGGCACGGCCCTCAGCGTCGTTGGTCGCCGTGGTCACCACGGTGATGTCCATACCCCGGGTGCGGTCGATCTTGTCCTGGTCGATCTCGTGGAACATGACCTGCTCGGTGAGACCGAAGGTGTAGTTGCCACGGCCGTCGAACTGCTTGGGGGACAGACCACGGAAGTCGCGGATGCGCGGCAGCGCCAGCGACAGGGTGCGGTCCAGGAACTCCCACATGCGGTCGCCACGGAGCGTGACGTGGGCACCGATCGGCTGGCCCTCACGCAGCTTGAACTGCGCGATGGACTTGCGGGCCTTGGTGACGGCCGGCTTCTGACCGGTGATCGTGGTGAGGTCGCGGATCGCGCCATCGATCAGCTTCGAGTCACGGGCGGCGTCGCCGACACCCATGTTGACCACGATCTTCACGAGGCCGGGGATCTGCATGACGTTCTCGTACTTGAACTCGTCACGCAGCTTGCCCGCGATCTCCTCGCGGTACTTCGTCTTGAGACGCGGAGTGGTGGTAGCCATCAGATGTCCTCACCCGTCCGCTTGGCAACGCGGATCTTGTTGCCCTCGTCGTCGAAGCGGTAACCGACACGCGTGACGACCTTCTTGCCGTCCTTCTCCACGACCAGCTGGACGTTGGAGACGTGGACCGGAGCCTCGGTCGTCACGATGCCGCCGGCCTGCGAGGGGCCGGCCTTGGTGTGCTTCTTGACCCGGTTGACACCCTCGACCAGGACGCGGTCCTCGCGGGGGAAGGCCGCGATGACCTTGCCCTGCTTGCCCTTGTCCTTGCCGGTGATGACCTGAACCAGGTCGCCCTTCTTGATCTTCATGCTTACAGCACCTCCGGCGCGAGCGAGATGATCTTCATGAACTTCTTCTCGCGCAGCTCACGGCCCACCGGGCCGAAGATACGGGTGCCGCGAGGGTCGCCGTCGTTCTTCAGAATGACGGCGGCGTTCTCGTCGAAGCGGATGTACGAGCCGTCCTGGCGGCGGCGCTCCTTGACGGTGCGAACGATGACCGCCTTGACGACGTCACCCTTCTTCACGTTGCCACCGGGGATCGCGTCCTTGACGGTGGCGACGATGACGTCACCGATGCCCGCGTAGCGGCGACCGGAACCACCGAGAACACGGATGCAAAGGATCTCCTTGGCACCAGTGTTGTCGGCGACACGCAGTCGCGACTCCTGCTGGATCACGTCTATCTCCTGATTGTCTGCCGGTTCCCGGCAGGGGTTGATCGCTCAACCCCTGCCGAGCCTGGCGGAACGAACCCGAGGGAAACCCCTCGGATAATTACTTGGCCTTCTCGAGGATCTCGATGACGCGCCAGTGCTTCGTCGACGACAGCTTCCGGGTCTCCATCAGGAGGACACGGTCGCCGACGCCGGCAGCGTTCTGCTCGTCGTGAGCCTTGAGCTTGTTGGTACGGCGGATGACCTTGCCGTACAGCGCGTGCTTGACGCGGTCCTCGACAGCGACGACGACGGTCTTGTCCATCTTGTCGCTGACGACGAGGCCCTCACGGACCTTGCGGGCGTTGCGCTCGGTCTTCTCAGTCACGTTGTTCTCGCTCATCAGGCGTTCTCCACCGTCTCGATGCCCAGCTCACGCTCGCGCATCAGGGTGTAGATCCGGGCGATGTCCTTACGGACGGACTTGAGCCGACCGTGGTTCTCGAGCTGGCCCGTCGCCGCCTGGAAGCGGAGGTTGAACAGCTCTTCCTTGGCCTCGCGGAGCTTGGCGACAAGCTCCTCGTTGCCCAGCTCGCGCAGCTCGGACGCCTTGGTACCGGCGGTCATCACAGCTCACCTGCCTCGCGCTTAACGATCTTGCACTTCATCGGCAGCTTGTGAGCCGCACGGGTCAGGGCCTCGCGCGCGATCTTCTCGTTCGGGTAGGACAGCTCGAACATCACCCGACCGGGCTTGACGTTCGCGATCCACCACTCCGGCGAACCCTTACCGGAACCCATGCGGGTCTCGGCAGGCTTCTTCGTGAGCGGACGGTCCGGGTAGATGTTGATCCAGACCTTGCCGCCACGCTTGATGTGGCGGGTCATCGCGATACGGGCCGCCTCGATCTGGCGGTTGGTCACGTACGCCGGAGTCATGGCCTGGATGCCGTACTCGCCGAACGCAACCTGCGTACCACCCTTGGACATACCGCTGCGCTTCGGGTGGTGCTGCTTGCGGTGCTTGACCCTACGGGGGATCAGCATTTCGGTCAGGCCTCCGTTCCGGTGCTCTCAGCAGCCGGAGCGGCGGCGGGAGCGTCGGCCTTGGGGGCCTCGGCAGCCTGAGCCTGCTGCGGCTTGCGACCGCGACCGCCACGCTCGCCACCACGGCCACCGCGGCCGGCCGGACGGTCAGCGCCGCCACGGGCCGGGCGGTTGCCCGCACGGGCAGCAGCGTTCTCGGCGCGGACCTCGGCGATGTTCTTGACGTCGCCCTTGTAGATCCAGACCTTCACGCCGATGCGGCCGAAGGTGGTCTTGGCCTCGAAGAAGCCGTACTCGACGTTCGCACGGAGCGTGTGCAGCGGCACACGACCCTCGCGGTAGAACTCCGAGCGGGACATCTCGGCGCCGCCGAGACGGCCACCACACTGGATCTTGATGCCCTTGGCGCCGGCCTTCATGGCGGACTGCATGCTCTTACGCATGGCCCGACGGAAGGAGACGCGGGAGGACAGCTGCTCGGCGACGGCCTGGGCCACCAGCTGAGCGTCGACCTCGGGGTTCTTGACCTCGAGGATGTTCAGCTGGACCTGCTTGCCGGTCAGCTTCTCGAGCTGGCCACGGATCTTGTCGGCCTCGGCGCCACGGCGACCGATGACAATGCCCGGGCGAGCGGTGTGGATGTCCACGCGGACACGGTCACGGGTGCGCTCGATCTCAACCTTCGAGATGCCGGCGCGCTCCATGCCGGACGTCAGCATCCGCCGGATGGCGACGTCTTCCTTGACGTAGTCCTTGTACAGCTTGTCGGCGTACCAGCGCGACTTGAAGTCGGTGGTGATGCCGAGCCGGAACCCGTGCGGGTTTACCTTCTGGCCCATTACCGGGTTCCTTCCTTGCTGCTGACGACCACGGTGATGTGGCTGGTCCGCTTGCGGATCCGGTAGGCACGGCCCTGAGCACGCGGACGGAACCGCTTCAGGGTCGGACCCTCGTCGACGAACGCCTCGCTGATGAACAGCGAAGAGGCGTCCGTGTGGTCGTAGTTGTGCGCGGCGTTGGCGATGGCGCTGTCGAGCACCTTGCCGACGGGCACGGAGGCGGCCTGCGGAGCGAATCGCAGGACCGCCTGGGCCTCCGTGGCATCCATGCCACGGATGAGGTCCACCACGCGGCGGGCCTTCATGGGCGTGACGCGGATGTACCGCGCCTGGGCCCTGGCTTCCATGGTTGTCCCTTCAGTTTCTTACGTGTCTGAATGCGATCCGCTACTAGCGGCGCTTCGACTTCCGGTCGTCCTTGACGTGACCCCGGAAGGTACGCGTCGGCGAGAACTCGCCGAGCTTGTGACCGACCATCGACTCGGTGACGAACACCGGGATGTGGGTCTTGCCATTGTGCACGGCGATCGTGTGGCCCAGCATGGCCGGGACGATCATCGAGCGACGGGACCAGGTCTTGATGACGTTCTTGGTGCCGGCTTCGTTCTGGACATCCACCTTCTTGATGAGGTGGTCGTCGACGAAGGGCCCCTTCTTGAGACTGCGCGGCATCTAAACCCGCTCCTAGCGCTTCTTGTTCGTCTTGCGGCGGCGGACGATGTACTTGTTCGAAGCCTTCTTCGGCGAACGAGTACGACCCTCCTTCTGACCCCACGGCGAGACCGGGTGGCGACCACCGGAGGTCTTGCCCTCACCACCACCGTGCGGGTGGTCAACCGGGTTCATCGCCACACCGCGAACGGTCGGGCGAACGCCCAGCCAGCGCTTACGGCCGGCCTTACCCCAGTTGATGTTCGACTGCTCGGCGTTGCCGACCTCGCCGATCGTGGCGCGGCAGCGGGCGTCGACCAGGCGGATCTCACCGGACGGCATACGAAGGTGGGCCATCGTGCCCTCCTTCGCCAGCAGCTGCACGGAGGCACCCGCGGAACGGGCGAACTTCGCGCCACCGCCGGGACGGAGCTCGATCGCGTGGATCGTGGTACCGACCGGGATGTTGCGGAGGGCCAGGTTGTTGCCGGGCTTGATGTCGGCCGTGGGGCCGTTCTCCACCCGGTCACCCTGCGCGAGGCCACGCGGGGCGATGATGTAGCGCTTCTCGCCGTCCGCGTAGTGGAGCAGCGCGATGCGAGCGGTGCGGTTCGGGTCGTACTCGATGTGAGCGACCTTCGCCGGCACGCCGTCCTTGTCGTGACGACGGAAGTCGATCACTCGGTAGGCGCGCTTGTGGCCACCGCCCTGGTGGCGGACGGTCACACGACCGGTGTTGTTACGGCCACCCTTGCTGTGCAGCGGGCGGACCAGCGACTTCTCCGGCGTGGACCGCGTGATCTCGACGAAGTCGGCTACGGAGGAGCCACGACGGCCCGGCGTAGTCGGCTTGTACTTGCGGATTCCCATTTCTCAGTCCTCGGAAGATATCCGACTTCTGGACGTCTCCGACCGCCGTCAGGCGGTCGGGCCGCCGAAGATGTCGATACGGTTGCCCTCGGCAAGGGTCACGATGGCGCGCTTGGTGTTGGCGCGCTTGCCGAAACCGGTGCGGGTGCGCTTGCGCTTGCCCTGGCGGTTGATCGTGTTGACCCCGGTGACCTTGACCGAGAAGACCGCCTCGACGGCCTGCTTGATCTGGGTCTTGTTGGCGCCGGGCGCAACGATGAACGTGTACTTGTTCTCGTCGAGCAGCGCGTAGCTCTTCTCGGAGACAACCGGCTTCACGAGGATGTCGCGCGGGTCCGTGAAGGTCTTGCTGGTGATCGTGGCCTCGGACATCAGGCCTCGCTCCCTTCGGTCTCAGCGGCCTTGGGGCCAGACACGAAGGACTCGAGGGCGGCCTGGGTGAAGACCACGTCGTCGGATCGCATCACGTCGTACGTGTTCAGCTGGCCCGGCTCCAGGATGTGCACCTGGGGCAGGTTGCGGGCGGACAGCCACGCGGCCTCGTCGGAGCGCTCGACGACCAGGAGCAGGTTCTTGCGCTCCGAGATCTTGCCGAACAGGCTCTTGGCGGCCTTGGTGGAGATGCCACCCTCGACCACGCCGGTGACGACGTGGATGCGGGAGTGGGTCGCCCGGTCGGAGAGGGCACCGCGGAGGGCGGCGGCCTTCATCTTCTTCGGGGTCCGCTGCGAGTAGTCACGCGGCACGGGACCGTGCACGACGCCACCACCGGCGAACTGCGGGGCGCGGGTCGAACCCTGACGGGCGCGGCCGGTGCCCTTCTGGCGGTACGGCTTCTTGCCACCACCGCGGACCTCGCCACGCGTCTTGACCTTGTGCGTGCCCTGACGGGCGGCGGCCAGCTGCGCGACGACGACCTGGTGGATCAGCGGGATGCTGACCTTGGCCTCGAAGATCTCGGCCGGGAGCTCGACGGTCCCGGTCTTGTCGCCGGAGGGCGACAGAATGTCAATGGTGCTCATATCCTCAGGCCCCCTTGGCCGCGGTGCGGACCAGGACGAGGCCGCCGTTCGGACCAGGAACCGCGCCCTTGATCAGGAGCAGGCCCTTCTCCGCGTCAACGGCGTGAACGGTCAGGTTCTGGGTGGTCACGCGCTCGTTGCCCATGCGGCCGGCCATGCGCATGCCCTTGAAGACTCGGCCCGGGGTGGCGCAGCCACCGATCGAACCGGGCTTGCGGTGCACGCGGTGGGCACCGTGGGAGGCCTTGCCACCACGGAAGTTGTGGCGCTTCATGACACCGGCAAAGCCCTTGCCCTTGCTCTTACCGGTGACGTCGACCTTCACGCCGGCCTCGAAGACCTCGGCGGTGATCTCCTGGCCGAGCGTGTACTCGGAGGCGTCAGCGGTGCGGAGCTCCACCAGGTGGCGGCGCGGGGTGACGTCGGCCTTGGCGAAGTGACCCTTGAGGGGCTTGTTCACCTTGCGCGGGTCGATCTCGCCGAAGGCGATCTGGACCGACTCGTAGCCGTCGATGTCGTTCGTACGCACCTGGGTCACGACATTGGGGCCGGCCTTGACGACGGTCACCGGGACGACCCGGTTGTTCTCGTCCCAGACCTGCGTCATGCCGAGCTTCTCGCCCAGGATGCCCTTGATGTTCTTAGCCATCTCGCGCGTCACCTCAGAGCTTGATCTCGATGTCGACGCCAGCCGGCAGGTCGAGACGCATGAGCGAGTCAACCGTCTTCGGCGTGGGGTCGAGGATGTCGATGAGGCGCTTGTGCGTGCGCATCTCGAAGTGCTCGCGCGAGTCCTTGTACTTGTGCGGCGACTTGATGACGCAGTACACGTTCTTCTCAGTGGGCAGCGGCACCGGGCCCGCGACCGACGCACCAGTGCGGGTCACCGTCTCGACGATCTTCTTCGCCGAGGAGTCGATGACCTCGTGGTCGTAGGCCTTGAGCCGGATGCGGATCTTCTGTCCCGCCATGGCTACTCAGTAGTCCTGTCTATTCGAAACGCTCTGGAACCCGGGGGTTCTACCGACTCCCCCTCCGACCCACGCGGTCGGGCGTGTCGCACTCCCTCTACGAAGAAATCCCTAGGGATTTCCCAACCAAGGGGGTACGGGCCCAAAAACCCGCGAAGCCGGGGGCGGAACACCCACCGGGTGCCTGGTCGGCACCCCGCTGACACTTCCCGGAAGATTCCCGTACGTCCGCCCCTGAGCAGGGGCGACGAGTACTGTGGGACTCGCTTCCGGTCCTCCCGGCGGGAGGCGCGCAGCATCGGCACTCAACCGAGCAACCCCGACAGTCTGCCATACGGGACCATCCGGCCGCCAATCGGGAGCGAAGACTGTACCCCACGTCACGTACGGGTACACGCAGGGGCGCGATCGGGGCCGAATGCGCCCCTGCGTGAGACGACCGTCACGTCCGGGAGGACCTACCGCACTCCTGCGGCAGCTCGTCGAGGTCCTTGCTGCGGTCGTACGGGTCGACGGCGGGCCCGGACGCCTCGGGCGCGGCGGGATCGCCGGTCCAGTCCTCGTCGAAGGTCGGATGGAAGAACCCGTCCTCCGGCCGGCCGCAGTCGTCGTTCCCGACGTTCGAGCTCCACTCGCTCACCGAGAGCTTGCCCTTGGTGACCTCGAACTTCTCCGGGTCGGGCATCGAGAACGTGATCTGCCGCCGCACGATCGTCCGGGCCACCTCGGTGGAGCCGGGCCGCACCTTCACGACCGGGTACACGAAGGTGTAGTCGGTCCGGATCAACACCATGCCGTCCGTCTCGCCCTTCCCGTTCTCGACGGTCATCCGGCCACGCGTCTTGACGACGCTGCCGGCAGGACGCACCTCGGCCGGGGAGAACCGGCTGAACAGCAGCGTCGGATCATCCTGCTCCGACGGCCTGGCCAGCGCCTTCTCCATGCCCGCCTTGACGTCCGGCTGCTCCGGGTCGAGCAGCTTCAGCGCGGCGACCGGCTTCCCGCCCCTGATCACGGCCGGGTCCAGATTGGCCGCCACCAGGAAGTCCCTGGTCGTCCCGAGCGCCGCCGCGACCTGCTCCTCGGACATCCAGCCCGTGGCCTTCGCCGCCGGCAGCTCGATCCCCGCCGCCCCGTCGGCCCAGCGCAGCGCCGGCGACCCCTTGAACGGCTCCCGCAAAGTCGCCCGGTCCGGAAAGGCCTCATCGGACGGCGCCGCGGACGGCCGCTCGCTCTCGGCACCCAGCGGCGTCGTGTCCCCGGCATCCCGCCACGGCATCAGATCCGGCCGAACCACCAGCACGGCCAGCCCCACGGCCACCACGATCCCCACCGCTCCTGACGCCATCCGTGCCCCGGCGCTCTGACCGTCACGGCCATAGCCGTCGTAGTCCCACCCCATGTGTCCCACCCCTGTCTCCACGCTGTGTGCGAGGGGAGGTTTTCACGGTGCCCGGCATGCCTCGACACGCAGGTCAGAGGGCTTCACCATTCCGTGACGGGGGGGCGCACCCCGCAACCGGCGTCACGGCCCAACTGACCGACGCCCATGTCTGGTTGGTGGAACAAGCATGCTCTCTGCCATCATCTGGCCCAACGTCGGCGGGTCAGCCTCGGAGAGATCAATGGACGCATCGCTTGCACAGTTAGTGACCACCGCTGTCGCCCAGGGCGCGCTGGGAGCGGCAGGGGCCGGAGCTCTGGACGGCCTGCTGGGCATGATCCGGCACCGCTTCCGCCGCGACGACCAGGCGATGACCGCGCTCGACGCGGCGGAGTCGGAGCCCGGACCGCTGGTCGAGGCCCTGTCCCGCTACATCGAGAGCGACCCGGCCTTCGCCGAGGACCTGCGCGACTGGCTCAAGGAGTACGGGAACGGTCCGGGCACCGGCAGCACCCCGACCAACCAGCTCCGGCACAGCAACCAGATCTCCGGCACCGTGCACGGAAACGTCATCCAGGGCCAGAACATCCGGGGACGCTTCAGCTTCCGCGGGCTGCGCGGCGACAAGTGACCGACAGACCGGCGGGTGCACGGCCCGCGTCCGAACGGACGGACAACGAGATCTCCGGCGGTTCCCAGGTCGGAGGCAACGCCTACCAGGCCAGGAACATCCACTTCGGGGGCCGCTCGATCGGGCTCACCGTCGTGGCCCTCGCGCTGGTGGCCGCGCTGACCGGCGTCGTCGCGCTCACCAGGGACGGAGAGGGGCCGGGTCAGCCGGTCGCGAAGACGCAGACTCCGAGCGTGACCGCGACCGCGTCGTCGGGCTCGCCCAGCCCGAACCCCACCCCCACGGCCTCGACGACGCCTTCCAGCGCGCCCCCGCCGGCGGCACCGGCTCAGCCGGGCCCGCGCGCGAAGGCGACGCCCAAGGTGAAGGCGGCGACGGACAGTCGTGCCTTCGAGGCAGGGGACCTCTACTGCGGAGACTGGCGCACCTCCTGGAAGAACCTCAGGGTCGCTTCGTGCGTGCGGGTCGACACGGCAGCCTCCAGCGCAACCTTCGGGATCATGGTCAGGAACGTCGGTACGACCCAGGTCGTGGCCCGCGCGCTCGTGCAGATCGCGGGCCTGGGTGCTCCGGAGTGCCCCCTCGGGCGATACGAGACGACGGGCCTCGTGATCAACCCCGGGGGCACGTGGTTCAGCGACCTGGGGAAGTGCGGTGTGGGCGGGCTGAACGGCAAGCACTTCCAGACGGTCGGTTCCGCCATCGAGGACCCCGAGGGCAACGTCGACATCCAGAACGCCACGGTCGTGCACTCGATCCACCCCGCCTTGTCGAAGACGGGCGGCGGGCTGACGTGCCTGATCAACGGCAAGTGGACCGCCTGCGACTCGTACGCCTACCCGCTGAAGCCCTGACCGCTCAGCTCCGGCTGACCGTCCCGCATTCCTGCGGCAGGTCGTCGAGGGGCTTGCTCCGGTCGTACGGGTCGACGGCGGGACCGGTGTCGCTGCCGGGGTCGCGGACCAGGTCCTCCTGGAACTCGGGGTGGTAGAAGCCGTCCTCGGGTCCCTCGCAGGGGGTGTTGCCCGCGCTGTAGTTCCAGTGGAACAGCCACAGCTTGCCCCGCGTCATCCGGTACCGGTCGGGGTCGAGCAGGAGGAAGTCGACCTCTCGGCGGACGATCGTCCGGGCCACCTCGGTGGAGCCGGGGCGGGACTTCACGACCGGGTAGACGAAGGTGTAGTCGGTGCGGATCAGGACCTCCCCCGCCTTCTCGCCCTTCTCGACGGTCATCCGGCCCCTGGTCTTGACCGCCGTGCCCACCTGCCGCACCTCGGCCGGGTCGAACCGGCTGAAGAGCTGCTTGGGGTCGTCCTTCTCCGAGGGCTTCGCCAGGGACCGTTCCACGCCCTCGAGGCCCGGCTGCTTCGGGTCGATCATCTTCAGGGCGGCAGTGGGCCGGGCGCCCCTGAGGACGGCGGGGTCGAGGTTGGCGGCGACGAGGAACTCCCTTGACCGCTTCAGCGCGGCGGCCACCTCGGCCTTCGACATCCAGCCCGTCGCCTTCGCCTCCGGCAGCTCGATCCCCGCCGCCCCGTCGGCCCAGCGCACGGCCGGTGAGCCGTTGAAGGGCTCCTTCAGGGTGGGGCGGTCCGGGTCCACGTACTCCGGGGCCTCGGTCGGCCGGGCCGTCTCCGCGGCGAGCGGAGTCGTGTCCTGCGGGTGGTCCGTCCAGCTCGAGGGCAGGGCGGAGGTCACGCCTTCCGGGAGGTGGTCGGTCAGCAGCTGGGGGCGCAGGGCGATCACGGCGAGGGTTGCTGCCAGGGTGATGCCGACGATGCCCTTGGCACGGCGCCTGCGGTGGGCGCGGCCGTTCATCTCCTGCCAGGCGGGGCCCGTGCGCCAGCCCGCCGGCTCCTGGCGCTTCGGTGACCTCGGCGGCTTCGGCTGCCTCTTCGGACGCGCCTTGCGCAGGGCTCGGTCCTGCGCCTTGGTGCCCAGGCCTTGTTCCTGCGCGGCCTCGACGAACTCGGCCCATTCCTCGTCGGAGACCGACGGCTTCTCGCTCATGTTCTTCCCACCCCTGTGCTACCTGTTGCGATCCGGACGTTCTCACGCCGCCGGACGGGCGGAAAAGCCTGGTCAGGGCCTCTTGATCAGTTCGTGACCGGCCGGATCGGGGCAGACGCGGAGCATGCGCACCAGCGACGAGATCTACCACCGGGTGATCTGGGACCCCAGCCTCGACCCGGAGCGGTTCGTGATGGGGATCGCCGAGCGCGGCGCCGGGCCGAAACGCGTCGACCTGGTGGACTTCGTCGTCGGCGGGGAGATCCCCTGGCACCGGGTGGTGTTCTTCGAGGCGGACGGGGAGCTCGTCTGGGACCGGGCCTCCGGCGTGGACCGGCTGGACGAGAGTCTGGCCGGGCGGGTGCCCCACCGGGACGAGCACGAAAGCGGGGTGCTCGCCGTCGCGCCCACGTACCGGACCGCCCTCGCCTGGCTGCCGCCCGAAGCGCTCTGGGAGCCCGTCCAGCGCATCCGGCGCGTCCACGACCGGCAGATCCACCGCTGGCCGCCGCACGTGAACGTCGTGTACGGGTTCGTGCCCGAGTCCGACTTCCCGCGGGCCCGCGGGCTCGTCGCCGCCGCGCTGCGCGAGGTCCCGCCGTTCCGGGCCCGGCTGCACGGGGTGCACTGGTTCGGGCACCGCGCGGACGCCACCGTATGGCTCGACCCCGCGGCGGCAGGCGGGGAGCCGTGGGCGCGGCTGCGGCAGGCGCTGGAGGAGCGGTTCCCGCTGTGCGGGGACGAGTCCCGGGGGTTCACCCCGCACCTGTCCCTCGGCCGCACCCGCGACCCCCAGACCCTCGCCGCGGCGTTCGAGGAGCAGCTCGGGACCCTGTCCGTACGCGTGACCGAGCTGGTGCTGCTCTCCCGCAGGGCCGACGGCCCGATGCAGGTCAGGGCCAGAGTGCCGCTCGGCGGTGACCACCCGGGTGAATCCCGCGCATGAAGCGCCGCTTACCGTTGAACCCCGGGAATCGAAAATCCGTCTAGCCAGGCGTACGGAGGTCCGGTTACACATCGCACGGGGGACACAGGACCGGTGGACAGCAGAAGAGTGGCGCGGCGCAGCGTGCTCGCAGGAGCGGTCGCGGTCGCCGCGGCGACCGCCGCAGGATGTTCCGTACCGGCGCCGCCGGGCATCGCCGCGACCGCGGACCCCGCGCCCGGCCGGCCGATCTCGCACAGCAGCCGGGCGCTGCTCATGCAGTTCGCCGCCCACCCGGACGACGACCTGTACTTCATGAACCCGGACACCCAGCGCCTGCTCGACGCGGGCGTCCCGGTCGTCTCCGTGTACGTCACCGCCGGCGAGCACACCGGCCGGAACTGGATCAAGGGCATGCCGAAGACGGCACCCGACCGCGCCGCCTACTCCTCCGCGCGCCACCAGGGCCTGCGCCAGGCGTACGCGGACGCACTCGGCGCGGACCGGTTCGCCCCCTGGCAGAAGGGCGTCGCCGCGCTCGCCGGCGGCCGGCACGCCGAGGTCGACACGCTCGTCCACGAGGGGCGCCGGGTCGAGCTGGTCTTCCTCAACCTGCCGATGCACACCCCCCGCCGCTACATGGCCCTGCCGGCCCTGTGGGAGGACCGCGCCCTCGAACTGCGCACCCATCTGTCCGCCGACTCCCCCGTGACCCGTGCGGACACCTACGACCACGGGCAGCTGATCGAGGTCCTCGCCGGGCTGCTCGCGCAGTACCGGCCGACGGTCGTGCACACCCTCGACCCCGACCCGGACATCCAGATCAGCGACGAGGCCACCCGCGGCCGGGACAGCGAGCAGCCCGGCTACTCCGACCACGGCGACCACACCGCCGTCGCCTGCTTCACCTGGGCCGCGCTGCTGCGCTGGGTCGCCGACGCCGGCGCGGACGGCGGGGCGATACCCGCGTTCACCACGACCGCCTTCCGCGGCTACTACAACCGCCACTGGCCCAAGAACCTCCCGCCGGGGGTCCTCGCCGAGAAGGCCGCCCACCTCGTCCCGTACGGCGGCGACCCGTCCTGGAACTGCGGCAACCCGTCCGGCTGCGGCGACTACGGCGTCGGCGGTGACCGGCCGCTCACCAACCGGAAGGGCTGGGTGCGCTCCACCCACTACCGCTGGCCCACCCGCGGGCCGGCCGTCGCCGGTGGGCCCGGCGGACGGATCGACGCCTACGGCGTGCTCGGTCTTCGCGCGGTCCGCTGGCGCGAGCGGGAACGCGGTACGGGCCTGTTCGGCGAGCCCGAGGACCTGGGCGGCGGGCCACTGGTGCCCGCGCTCGGCTCGGCGGTGCTCGGCGACGGCCGGGTGCTGCTCTTCGGGGTGCGCATCGCCTCGCTGGCCGGCCGCGGCGGCACCAACCGGCGCGAGCTCGTCCTGCTGGAACAGCGTTCCCCCGGCGGCCCCTTCCTCGCCTGGCGGGGCCTCGGCAACCCGGAGCGGGGCGACGACCGTGGCCGGCGGATCGGCGCGCCGGTCGCCGTCGCCGCGCCCGACGGGCGGGTCCACCTCTTCGTACGCGACGCGGACAAGGGCGTCGCGACGCGGGTACGGGCCGCCGACGGCGGCTGGGGCCCCTGGCGGCGCCTCGGCGGCGACGGCTCGGGCGGCTCGGGCGGCGAGGTCCAGGACGGACTGACGGCGCTGGTCGACACCGCGGGCCGGGTGCACCTCCTGGCGGCCGGCCGCGACGCCGTACGCCACTGGGTCGACGGCTCCCCCGCCGCCCCCCTCCCCCTCGCCGGCGACCCGGTCGCCGCGATCCCGGCCCCGGGCGGCGTCCAGATCTTCTACCGCCACCCGGCCGAGGCCCGGCTGCGCGCCACCCCCGGCGAGGCCCCCTCCTTCGACGGCTACGGCCTCCTGTCCGCCGCCCCCGGCCCCCGCGGCCCGGTCCTCCTCGGCCGCGACCCGCGCCACCAGGTCCAGCTGCACAGTGGCGGCCGCCTGTTCACCCGTACGCAGGGGACGACGCCGGTCGGCGACCCCGTCCTGCACGGGGCGACGACGGCGGTCGGACTGGGCGCGGACGCACGACCGTGGGCGTGGCGGCCCGAGCGATCGGCCTAGAAGCGGAAGGGCCCGCCTCCCGGGAAGGGAGACGGGCCCGAACTCGCTCTGACCTCAGTTCACTTGATGAAGTAACCGGTGACGTCGGCGAGCAGGTCGACCGTGCCGGCGTGGTTGTAGAAGCTGACCTTGCCGTCCGGGCTGACCGGGACGACCACCAGGTTGGCGATCGAAAGGCCGGCGGTGAAGTTCAGACTCGACGCCGACGGTCGGGTGGCCAGATCGCTCGGGTAGACCGAGACGAAGCTGGACGCGGTCGGGTTGGTCGCCGTCACGTTGAGGACGACCGCGGTGACGCCGGAGGCCGGAATGCCGTTGGCCCCGGTCACCTGGAGCGCCACGGTCTTCCCTGCGCCCACCTTCGCCTTCGGCACGCCCTGGCCCGCGATCGTGTTCATCAGCCGCTTCGGGCCGATGTTGATGTGCTTGGCCTGGGTGGTGTCGGTGGTGAAGTAGCCGGTGACGTCGCCGAGCAGGTCGACGGAACCGGCGCGGTTGTAGAGGCTGATCTTGCCGTCGGCGCCGACCGGGACGATCACCAGGTTCGGGATCGACTGCCCCGCGGTGAAGTTCAGGTTCGAGGTGCTCGGGCGGGCGGTCCCGCTCGGGTACACGGACACGAAGCTGGTCGCGGTGGGGTTGGTCGCCGTCACGTTGATCACGACGGCGGTGACGCCGGTGGCCGGGATGCCCGGCTGCCCCGTGATCTGCAGAGAGGTGGTGGCGCCCGGACCGAGCTTGCCCTTCGGCACGCCGACGCCGGCGATCGTGTTCATCAGCCGGGTGGGCGGCACGCTGGCGAACGTGGAGCCGCTGTTGTCCTGTACGTAGTAGCCGGTGATGTCGGCGAGCAGGTCGGCGTAGCCGGCGTGGTTGTAGAACCGCACCTTGCCGTCGGCACCGACGGGGACGACCACCAGGTTCGGTATGGACTTCCCGGCCGTGAAGTTCAGGTTCGACGTGCTCGGGCGGGCGGTCCCGCTCGGGTACACGGACACGAAGCTGGACGCGGTCGTGTTGGTCGCGGTCACGTTGAGCACGACCGCACCGACGCCGGTGGCGGGGATGCCCTGAACGCCGGTCACCTGCAGCGCGACCTCACGGGCCGGACCGAGCTTGCCCTTCGGCACGCCGACGCCGGCGATGGTGTTCATCAGACGGGTCGGGGCGACCGGCTTGAAGGTCTTCGGCCCCGGGACGGTCACGGTGACCGACGGCGAGGTGGTCACCTTGCCGGAGGTGTGCGTGCCGCGGACGGCGACGGTGTGGGCGCCGTAGCCGGTGACCGTCGTGGAGACGCTACGGGCGGTGCCGCCGGTGGAGGCGACGACCTGGCCGTCGACCAGCAGCTCGAACTTGTGGAGGAAGGTGTTCGAGGTGGTGGTGGACCAGTTCGCGGTGATCGGGCCGGCCGTCTCGTAGCCGCTGCCGGACTTCGTGGCGCCGCCGCTCAGCGTGACGCCGAGGCCGGCCACGGTGCCGGTGGCGTAGGCGCGGATCTTCGGCATCTGCGGGTAGAGCATGTTGCCGGGGCACTGGGTGTTGAAGCCGTTGCGGTGACCGGAGGTCGCGGCGAAGGAGTACACCTTGTTGACCTCGAAGGAGTCGCCGAAGAAGTTCTTCTGCGTGACACCGGCGGTCAGCTGCGCCGTGCCGTTCGGGTCCACACCGTACTGGCCGAGCTTGTACGCGACGACCTTGGAGGCCGAGGCGAGCGCGGCTTCCGGCGCCGCCTGGTTGGTGAAGTCACCGATGATCGCCACGCTGGTCGACTCGGCGTTCCAGCCGTAGGTGTGCGCACCCAGGACCGGCTGGTCGATGCCGCCCTTGCGCCCCTCGAAGATGGTGCCGCACTTGTCGACGAGGAAGTTGTAGCCGATGTCGCGCCACTTCTCGACGTCCACGTGGTAGTCGAGGATGCTTCGGACCACGCTGGCCGACTGCGCGCACTGGTAGTCCGCGCTCGTCGTGTGGTGCACGAAGGCGGCCTTGATCTTGCCGCCGATCAGGTACTGGGCGGACTCGGGCGTCTTGTCCTCGATCGCCTGTCCGCCCCACACGGCACGGGTGACGATCTTCGGCTGCGGGGCGGTCGAGACCGGCCCGGGGACGCTCGGCGGCGTGGTCGGCGGGTCGGCGACCGCGAAGGCGGCCGGGGCGGCGTTCAGATCGCCGCTCTCCTTCGCCTCGGCGCCCGCGCTGCCCGGGTCGACCATGTTGAGCTTGAGGCCCGCCGGAAGGGTGCCGACGGCCGCGCCGTCGCTGATCCGGACCTCGGCGCCGTCGGAGGGGCCGACCCAGAGCGGCTCGGTGGAGCCGGGGGCGCCCGAGCGCCTGCCGTCCATGCCGGCCGGGTGCGGCTCCAGTTCCAGCCAGTCGGACCACTCACCGGTCTCGATGCTGCGGGTGCGCGCCTGGATGGTGCCCTTGATCTTCTCGTCCGGGTCCGTCCAGGTCACACCGAGCAGACCGAACGGCTCCGTCGACCGCTGGGAGAGTACGGCCTCACCCTTGCCCTTGTCGGTCAGCGCGAGCTTGTGCAGCTCGCTCGGACCCGAGTCGCTCTTGCCTGCCGCCGTGCTGTACAGGCTGGGCGGGTTCACCGCCCCCTTGTCGTCCTCGGTCCCGAAGACCGCCCCGTTCGCGGCGGCCTGGAATCCCAGCACCGTTGCGGCTGCGAGCGCTGCACCGATCGCTGTGCGGCGGACGCGCTTCCCGGTCGTACGACGTGCTCGACGTCCCGATCTCAAGTTGTCTCCACCCCTAATGGTCATGACACAACTGACCGGCGCATGCTACGGGACGTCGGGTTTACATCTGCCACCGGGGGGTACACGTGTCGCCCACTCACCCCCCACACGGGGGAAAAGCGGAGGACCCCGCACCGCCGAAGCGGTGCGGGGTCCTCTCAGGAGCTCTGTCGAGCTACCAGGTCAAACCACCGAGTTCGTGAGAACTTACTTGGTGATCTTGACGACCTGGCCGGCGCCGACGGTCCGGCCACCCTCACGGATGGCGAACTTGAGGCCCTCCTCCATGGCGACGGGCTGGATCAGCGCGACGGTCATGGAGGTGTTGTCGCCCGGCATGACCATCTCGGTGCCCTCGGGGAGGGTCACGACGCCGGTCACGTCCGTGGTACGGAAGTAGAACTGCGGGCGGTAGTTGTTGAAGAACGGGGTGTGACGGCCACCCTCGTCCTTCGACAGGATGTAGGCCTGGGCCTCGAACTCGGTGTGCGGCGTGACCGAACCGGGCTTGATGATGACCTGGCCGCGCTCGACGTCCTCGCGCTTGATGCCACGGAGGAGCAGACCGACGTTCTCACCGGCCTGGCCCTCGTCGAGCAGCTTGCGGAACATCTCGATGCCGGTGACCGTGGTGGTGGTCTTCTCGGTCTTGATGCCGATGATGTCGACGGTCTCGTTGACCTTGAGGACACCACGCTCGATACGACCGGTGACGACGGTGCCACGACCGGTGATCGTGAAGACGTCCTCGATCGGCATCAGGAACGGCTTGTCGACGTCACGCTCGGGCTGCGGGATGGACTCGTCCACGGCCTTCATGAGGTCGAGGAGCTTGCCGCCCCACTCCTTGTCGCCCTCGAGCGCCTTGAGCGCCGAGACGCGGACGACCGGCAGGTCGTCGCCCGGGAACTCGTACTCGGTGAGGAGCTCACGGACCTCGAGCTCGACGAGCTCCAGGATCTCCTCGTCGTCCACCATGTCGGCCTTGTTCAGGGCGACGACGATGTACGGAACGCCGACCTGGCGGGCCAGGAGCACGTGCTCCTTGGTCTGCGGCATCGGGCCGTCGGTGGCGGCGACCACGAGGATGGCGCCGTCCATCTGCGCCGCACCCGTGATCATGTTCTTGATGTAGTCCGCGTGACCGGGGCAGTCGACGTGGGCGTAGTGACGCGACTCGGTCTGGTACTCGACGTGCGCGATCGAGATCGTGATACCGCGCTGGCGCTCCTCGGGAGCCTTGTCGATCTGGTCGAAGGCCGAGGCCTCGTTCAGGTCCGGGTACGCGTCGTGCAGCACCTTGGTAATGGCGGCCGTGAGGGTCGTCTTACCGTGGTCAATGTGACCGATGGTGCCGATGTTGACGTGCGGCTTAGTCCGCTCGAACTTCGCCTTCGCCACTGGGGTCCTCCTGGAGTGGTTCTGAACGCCTTGCTTCATCGGCGCCAGGTGATCTTTGCTGGGATGCCAGGCGCCGGGGCCCGATCCCTCGGGTTTCGGGGGCTGAGCCCCGGCGACTGGTGTCAAGCCTAAAGCGTGAACTCGGGAGAGTTACTCGCCCTTGGCCTTCGCGATGATCTCCTCGGCGACGTTCCGCGGAACCTCGGCGTAGGAGTCGAACTGCATCGAGTAGCTTGCGCGACCCGAGGTCTTGCTGCGGAGGTCTCCGACGTAGCCGAACATCTCCGAGAGGGGCACGAGGCCCTTCACGACGCGAGCGCCGCTGCGCTCCTCCATGGCCTGAATCTGGCCACGGCGGGAGTTGATGTCACCGATGACCTCGCCCATGTAGTCCTCGGGCGTGACGACCTCGACGGCCATCATCGGCTCAAGGATGACGGGAGAAGCCTTGCGCGCGGCCTCCTTGAAGGCCTGCGAGCCGGCGATCTTGAAGGCGAGCTCGGAGGAGTCGACCTCGTGGTAGGCACCGTCGAGAAGGATGACGCGGACGCCAGTCATCTCGTAGCCGGCCAGGATGCCGAACTGCATGGCCTCCTGCGCACCGGCGTCGACCGAAGGGATGTACTCCTTCGGGATGCGGCCACCGGTGACCTTGTTCACGAACTCGTACGAGGCGTCGCCGCCCTCGATGGGCTCGATCGCGATCTGCACCTTGGCGAACTGACCGGTACCACCGGTCTGCTTCTTGTGGGTGTAGTCCACGCGCTCGACGGCCTTGCGGATCGTCTCACGGTACGCGACCTGCGGCTTACCGACGTTGGCCTCGACCTTGAACTCGCGACGCATACGGTCGACGAGGACATCGAGGTGAAGCTCGCCCATACCACCGATGATGGTCTGGCCGGTCTCCTCGTCCGAGTGAACCTGGAAGGAGGGGTCCTCCTCCGCGAGACGCTGGATGGCGACACCCAGCTTCTCCTGGTCACCCTTGGACTTGGGCTCGATCGCGACCTGGATGACCGGCGCCGGGAAGTCCATGGACTCCAGGATCACCTGGTTCTTCTCGTCGCACAGCGTCTCACCGGTGGTGGTCTGCTTCAGGCCCATGACGGCGACGATGTCGCCGGCGCCCACCGAGTCGATCTCCTCACGCTTGTTCGCGTGCATGCGGTAGATCTTGCCGATGCGCTCCTTCTTGCCCTTGACGGAGTTCAGCACCGAGGTGCCGGCCTCCAGGCGACCCGAGTAGACCCGGATGAAGGTGAGCTTGCCGAGGTGCGGGTCGCTCGCGATCTTGAACGCGAGGGCGGCCAGCGGCTCGTCCTCGGACGGCTTGCGCTTCACGACCAGCTCGGCGTCCTTGACGTCGTGGCCCTCGATGGCCTCGACGTCCAGGGGCGACGGCAGGTAGCGCACGACCGCGTCGAGCAGGGGCTGAACACCCTTGTTCTTGAACGCGGTGCCACAGAACACCGGGGTGACCGTGGTGTCGCCGCCCTTGCCGGAGGCGATGGTGATGCGACGGATCGCGGCGTACAGCTGCTCCTCGGTGGGCTCCTGGCCCTCGAGGAAGAGCTCCATGATCTCTTCGTCGTTCTCGGCGACGGCCTCGACGAGCTTGCCGCGCCACTCCTCGGCGAGCTCGGTGTGCGTGGCCGGGATGTCGACGACGTCGTACATCTCACCCTTGGTGGCCTCGGCGGACCAGACAAGGGCCTTCATGCGGACGAGGTCGACGACGCCCTGGAAGTCGGCCTCGGCACCGATCGGGAGCTGCATGACGATCGGGGTCGCGCCGAGGCGGTCCACGATCATGTCGACGCAGCGGAAGAACTCGGCACCGGTGCGGTCGAGCTTGTTGACGAAGCAGATACGCGGCACGCCGTAGCGGTCCGCCTGACGCCAGACAGTCTCGGACTGGGGCTCGACACCGGCGACGCCGTCGAACACCGTCACGGCACCGTCGAGCACGCGGAGCGAACGCTCCACCTCGACGGTGAAGTCGACGTGGCCCGGGGTGTCGATGATGTTGATGGTGTGGTCGACGTCCTCGAGCGGCCAGTGGCAGGTCGTCGCGGCGGACGTGATGGTGATGCCGCGCTCCTGCTCCTGCTCCATCCAGTCCATCGTGGCAGCGCCGTCGTGGACTTCACCGATCTTGTACGAGACGCCGGTGTAGAACAGGATCCGCTCGGTGGTGGTCGTCTTGCCCGCGTCGATGTGAGCCATGATGCCGATGTTGCGCACCTTGGCAAGGTCAAGCGAAGTGGTAGCCATATCGGCTCAGTCTTCTCTCGGTCTCGATGTGGGTTGCGACTACCAGCGGTAGTGCGCGAAGGCCTTGTTGGACTCGGCCATCTTGTGCGTGTCCTCGCGCTTCTTGACCGAAGCACCCAGGCCGTTCGAGGCGTCCAGGAGCTCGTTCATGAGGCGCTCGGTCATGGTCTTCTCGCGACGGGCGCGGGAGTAGCCGACCAGCCAACGCAGCGCGAGGGTGGAGGCGCGACCGGGCTTGACCTCGATCGGCACCTGGTAGGTGGCGCCACCGACACGGCGGGACTTGACCTCGAGGGACGGCTTGACGTTCTCGAGAGCGCGCTTCAGCGTGATGACCGGGTCCTGGCCGGTCTTCTCACGAAGACCCTCCATGGCGCCGTACACGATGCGCTCGGCGGTGGAACGCTTGCCGTCCAGCAGGATCTTGTTGATCAGCGAGGTGACAAGAGGAGAGCTGTAGACCGGGTCGATGATGACCGGGCGCTTCGGGGCGGGGCCCTTACGAGGCATTCTTACTTCTCCTTCTTGGCGCCGTAGCGGCTGCGAGCCTGCTTACGGTTCTTGACGCCCTGCGTGTCGAGGGAACCGCGGATGATCTTGTAACGAACACCCGGCAGGTCCTTCACACGGCCACCACGCACGAGCACGATGGAGTGCTCCTGCAGGTTGTGACCCTCACCCGGAATGTAGGCCGTGACCTCGATGCCCGAGGTCAGACGCACACGCGCGACCTTACGGAGGGCCGAGTTCGGCTTCTTCGGGGTGGTCGTGAACACACGCGTGCAGACGCCGCGGCGCTGAGGGGAACCCTCGAGTGCGGGCGTCTTGTTCTTCTCGACCTTGTCCTGCCGGCCCTTACGGACCAGCTGCTGGATCGTAGGCACTACTTCTCCGGTTTCTGTGTGCCGTCGGTAAAACTAACCTGGAACGTCGCCGACCCACGCGGTCGGGTGTGTCGAATCCCGCGGACCTCCGCCAGAGGCGGAATTGGGCGCGGATTGCGGCGGCCGGTCTCGGACGCTGCGTGCGGTTGAGGACACGCACGCGGCTCCGGGCACACCCCAGGCACAAGGCTTGAGCGTACCTATCGCATGGACTCCGGTCAAAACAAATGCCCACGCGCAGCCTGCCCGGGCGACGTGGGTGAACGACGCCCGGACGGCTGCGGCACGGGTTGGCGGTGGGTGTGCGGAGGTACGCGGCGTTCGCCGCAGGTCAGTCCTGGGCTGCGCGGCGCGCCTCGGCGACGGTCGGGATCGCGCCACCCTCCGCCTCCGGCTCCGGCTCCAGGAACTGGGTGACGACCTTGACGAAGACGTCCATCCGCTCGTCCGGGACGCCGAGCCAGCGTGCGAAGTCCTCCATGGTCGGCTGCCAGTCCCCCGGCGGCAGGAGATCCGCCGCGAGCGGCAGCTCCTCCGGGGTCACGCGCCCGGACCTGATCAGCATGTCGCGGACGGACACCCCGAGGAGCGGGGCGATCCTGCGCATGGTCTCCAGGTCGGGCATGCTCTGGCGCTGCAGCAGCCGGGTCACGGCGGCGCGATGCACTCCTGCCTCGTCCGCGATCCTGGACTTTCCGCCTCCGCGGGGGCTGTCGATGTCGTAGCCGCGCGCTCGCATCAGGCCCTCGACCCATCCTGCGAACTCGTCGAGCCCTTGAGTGCTCATGTGTGTACCGCTCCCTCTAACTCCCCCACCCTTCGAGCCCCTTACTTTAGCGTGCTTGCGCGCACGGAATTACGTGCTTTCGGGCACGCAATCGTGTCGAATCGGTGAAGGGGTCACCACAAAGGTAGTTGCGAGCTCGCACGCAACATGTCAGTGTTCTCGCCGCCGCACTCGTCGGCCTCCTGAGTCCCAAGGGCCCCACTGGCCTCAGGGGCAAGGGGCCCCGGACCGTGGAGAACTTCCTTGCACCTGCCCGACACCTCCCCCTGGCAGGCCGCCGCAGCGTGCGCCGGCCTCTCCCCGTCCGTCGTGTTCTCGCGACGGGGCAAGGAGGCGGCCCCGGCGCTCCGCGCCTGCACCGTCTGCCCCGTCCGCCGCGAGTGCGAGGCGGCCGTCGCCCCCGCCGAGAGCTGGTTCGACGGCGTCTGCGCCGGCCGGCTGTGGCGCAACGGCCGCCCGGTGAAGCCACGCCGGCGCAAGGGCGCCGCCGTGAACGCCGACGACATGCTGGTCGGGGGCGGCGACCGTGACTGAGCGCACTGCCACCGACACCGCGGCCGACACGCCCTTGAAGGCGCCCGTGGACACACCCGACACGCTCGGCGTCGTCGCCGACGAGCGGGTCGTGCGGGACATCACGCTCTGGACCGCCTCCCTCGTACGACAGTTCCCCGAGCTCGCCGAGGAGCTGGCGCCCGGCCGCAGCTCCCCCGCCGGCACCGCGCCCACCGCCCCGCACCCGGGGCGCGACGAGCTGATCCGCGAGGAGCGGCGCGAGGCGCTGCTGCTCGAACAGCGGCACGGCCTCTCCGTACCCGGTCACGGCGCCGCCCCGATCCGGCTGCACATCTCCGACGCCATACGCGACATCACCGACGGCGTGGTGGAGCTGGAGGAGGCGGTCTGCGCCCGCCTCGGGCTGCCGCGGCCGCGCCGGGCCGGGGTCGTCGAGCGGCTGCGGCGGGTCGCCCTGCTGCTCGACGCGATCGCCGGCCACCCCGTGCTGGCCCGGCACGTGCGGGACGAGATCCGCCGGATGGCCCGCCGCTGCGCCCGGACGCTCGGCGACTCCGAGACGGTCGTACGGGTGTCGGGCCGCTGCCCCTGGTGCGACTCGGTGTCACTGCGGGCGTTCCCCGACCGGCGCGCGGTGCTGTGCGTGAACCCGGCGTGCGTGTGCACGGACGAGGCGTGCGGCTGCCAGGACGACGCGGCCTACCGGCACCTGTGGCCGGAGGCGGAGTGGGCGGAGCTCGCGGGCGCGTCGGGAGCGCGCACGGACGAGATCGAAGCGGCGATGGACGACACGAAGGAGACCTCATGCTGAGCTCGACCGCGCTTTCCCTGCCGGCTCTGATCCCGGGCCCGCTCGCCGCCGAGGAGGCGGGGGTCGCCCCGGCGACGATCCGCAAGTGGGTCCAGCTGGGCCACCTGCGCGCGGCGGGGAAGGCGGGCCGGGCGCAGTTGTTCCGCCTGGAGGACGTGTTCGCGGCGGAGCGGGCGGCCCGCCGCCGCGTTCGTACCGCCTGAAGGCCGTCCGCACCTGCGCAAGCGCCCCGTGTCTCTCACGAGAGACACGGGGCGCTTCGTCGTTCAGTCCTCCAGGAAGCGGTGCAGGGACTCGGCCATCGCGGCCACGAAGCGGTCCCGGACCGGCTCCGGTACGCGGTCGAGGGAGAGGTACGGGTTGAGGTCCTCCAGCTCGACCAGGAGCAGCTCGCCCTCGGGGGTGCGGCAGGCGTCGATGCGCTGGATGCCGTGGTCGAGGGTGTTCCAGTCGACGAAGCGGCGGGCGAAGCCGATGTCGGCCTCGGTGGCCTCGTACGGCTCGAGGGCCCAGCGCCGCCCGGGGTCGGGGGCGTTCAGGGCGTACTGGAAGCGGTCGTCGACGAAGTAGAAGGACACCTCGTAACGGAAGTCGATGCGCGGCTGGACGAGGATCCCGCCGTAGTCGAGGCCGGCCAGCTCCTCGCGGGGCAGGAAGGACAGCCCTATGGAGTCGGCGCCGGCCTTGGGCTTGACCGCGTAGGTGTCGGCGGCGGGCAGCCGGTCGAGGTCGGCGGCGCGGTCGACGGTGGGGATGACGGGGAGCCCGGCGGTGGTGAGGTCGAGCAGGTACTGCTTGCCGGCCATGTCGCCGCGGCCGTGCAGGGGGTTGTAGACGCGGGTTCTGAGCGCGGTGGCGCGCTCGCGGAAGGCGTCGTAGGCCTCCTGGTAGTGCAGGACGGGCCCGCTGTTGCGTACGACGACGGCGTCGAAGCCGTCCATGAGGGCAGCGGCGTCGCGCGGGTGGCACAGCGCGAGGTCGAACTCCTCGCGCAGCCGGGCGGTGAGCTCGATGTCCTCGTCGCAGTAGCGGCGCCCGCGGGCGGGGTAGGCGAGGTCGGTGACGTAGAGGAGACGGGGGCGGACGGCGGGCACGGGGCGGCTCCTCGGGGGTTCGGGGAGGCCCAACCTATCGGCCCCGTCCCTTCATCTCCAGGCATCACCCCAGGTCAGGGCCATGGAACGGCCTTTCTGGCGCGGAATCCCGAAGTCGGCCACCGAATTAGTTGCGTGCGCGCACGCTCTCTGTCACAGTTGGTGCAGCGGCGGAGCTGCGCCCGCAGGACGGGACGCGGCCTCCGCCGTCCGCCGTCCGGGAGCGCTCCGCGCCCCCGCCCCCTTCCCCGCGTCGAGCGCCCCGGGCGGCCCCCCGCACCACTTCCGTCCCGCCCTCCCCTTCCACCGAGGAGAACCGTCATGACCACTCCCCCGAGTGCGTTCCCGGACGTCGAGAAGCTGGTCGTCGACGTCCTCAAGGCAGACCCGGCCCTGGCCGGCGTCACGGTCGCCGCCCAGGCGCCGGCCGGCTTCGACGGCACGCAGAACGCCGTCCTGGTGAACCGCCGCGGCGGCGCCTGGCTCGGCGACCTGCACGTCGACATGCCGCTGATCGAGTTCGAGGTGTACGGGCCGACCAAGACCGCGGCCCACGTCCTCGCCAACGCCGCCCGGCGCGCCCTGCTCGCCACCATCGGCAAGCAGCTCGGCGCCAACGTCGTCAGCGACGTCGAGGAGCAGGACGGGCCGCGCTGGATGCCCGACTACCTCTACCGGGGCGCGAACCGCTACCTCTGCGTGATCCGCCTCTCCCTGAACGTCTTCTAGACGCTCACGAGCGCCTCCCGGCCGCTCACCCCACAGACCAGGCCTCGCCGACCGGCGGGGCCTTTGCCGTACCCGGGTCCGGAACTCCGGAACCGCGGGGCGGCGCTCTCTCACACCCTCTCAACAAGGAGCAACCCACCATGGCAGGAAACAACTCCGCCGAGATCCGCGTCGCAGGCACCGGCAAGCTCTACGTGGCCGACGCCGGCACCTCCCTCCCGGCCACCTTCGGCACGGACTCCGCCGCCGACTGGTCCGGCGCGGGCTGGAAGGACCTGGGCTTCACCACCGGCGACGGCGTCACCTTCTCGAAGAAGGACAAGCTGGAGGCCATCGACTCGTGGCAGTCGGTCTCCCCGATCCACTACATCTACTCGGCCCGTGACCTCTCGCTGAAGTTCTCGCTGCTCCAGTTCAACGAGGACACCCTCCCGTTCTTCATGGGCGGCGACGCGGTCAAGGCCGAGCCGACCCCGGCGGTCGACACGTACCGCTACGAGATCGCCGAGCGTCCGTTCGCGGACGTGCGCGCCCTCGGCCTGGAGTTCACCGACGTCAAGGCCGGTGGCACGACCGCGGTGAAGTACCGCTTCATCATCCCGCGCGGCCAGGTCACCGCCACGGACGACATCAAGCTGGCCCGCAAGGCCGCGTCCCAGCTGGGCGTCACCTTCACCGCCATGTCGAAGGGCGACGGCAAGCCGCTGGCGACCTTCCTCATGAAGGACAGCCAGTACTCCGCGACCGTCTGATCCTTCTCCACCCGGGGCGGGACGGCGCTCGGCCGTCCCGCCCCACCCCTCTCCTCTTCACTCACTCGAACAAGGAGTACGCATCACCATGGCCCGTTTCGACGTCAACGCCGCACGCGCCCAGCGCCTGGAGGCCACCGGCCGCAGCTGGTCCTTCGAGCTGGACGGCGAGTCCTACACCCTTCCGACCGAGCTCTCCCGCGCGACCGCCAAGGCTCTGCGCAAGCTCGACGACAACGACGTGGACGGGCTGCTCGCGCTCCTGATGGGTGAGGAGCAGTTCGCTCGCTTCGAGCAGCACGACATCACGATGCAGGACGTCGCCGCCATTCTGGAGGCCTACGGCAAGGAGACCGGGCTCGGCCTGGGGGAAGGCTGAGCCTCGTCGAGTTCGCCGAAGAACACGCCGAGGCCCTTGAGGCGGATCTCCTCCGCTATTACGGCACCGATCTCCTCGACTGGTACCGGGGTGAACTCTCGAGCCGGCGCCTGATGGTCATGGTCAAGCACCTCCCTCAGGACAGTGCCGTTCAGCGCGAGATCCATGGGGAGGCCGCGGAGTGGTCGGTCTCCGACCATCTCATCGCGGCGGCGGTGGACCATCTGGCCGTCGCCAACTGGATGTTCTCGTGCGTCAACATCGGCGAGGACGACGATCCACCCGAGTTCCCGAAGCCCGTCCCGCGACCCGGTGTCACGGAGGACGACGGGAAGGAGCAGGACGAGCACCCCACCGACGGGAGCGCCGACGAGGCGGTCTCCCCCGCCGCGCTCGCCCGCTTCTTCGGCTGACGCCACGGAGGCCGATGCCACACCCCCGCGGCCCCCGGAGCCCGTTCCCGTCAGGGAGCGGGCTCCGGGGGCGCTTCCTGTGCTCGCTCGGCGGCCATGTCCTCCTCCAGGGCCCTGGCCCGATCGGAGAGGCGGCGTCCCCGGCGGCTCGCGCGCGCGTCCGCTGCGCCGGACTCGCCGCCGCGCCGGTCGGACGTGGCCGCGGCCTGGACGGGTACGCCGTTGAGCGGCGGCACTATCGGGCGGCCGCCCTTGCCGCGGACGACCTTCCGCACCGGCTGGGCGTTCCTGCGGGCGCGGCTCTCCTGGGCGGTCAGCAGGACGTCCGCCTCGGGCTCCGAGACGGGTTCGGGCTCCAGTGCGGATTCCGGCGTGCGATCGGGTTGCGGCTCGGGCTCGGATACGTACTCGTGCTCGGGTCGCTGTTCGAACAGCTCGCGCTCCCTGCGGACGCGCTCCTCGGCCTGCACCACGACGGCCGGCGGCTCCAGGAGCCGGGCGAAGGGCAGCGCGATGACCCGGGCCCCGTCCTGGTTGGTGTCCGTACGCCGCTGGGGGCGCCGGATTCCACGCGCGTCACCCTGCCCCTGTGCGTAGGCGTCGGCGACGCGCTTCTCGTACTCACGGCGGATGCGCGGCAGTTCGTCCGAGACGGCCTCGGCCCAGCCGGCGGTGAACGCGGCGGTCTCGCGGCGGTCCACCTCGGCCCGGGGCAGTACGACGAGGTCCTCCGGGGCGTACCCGGCGACGTGGACCAGTTCGGCGAGTCGTGCGAAGAGATGGGGCAGGTCCGGATGGGATTCGAGCCAGTCGACGGCCCGCTCCCGCCGGTTAGTGCCCGGCTCCGTGTCCATGCGTCTGCACTGCCTTCCAGCCCCCTAGGGTCCCCACGCGCCCCTCGCGTCCCCCGCCCCCCGACTGTGTCAGGCCCGGGGAACGCGCCTTCCAGAGTACCCCGGTCGAACACAAGCTCCGATCAAGGACCAACCCCCACAGGAAACCCCCAGGAAGACACACCGTCAGGCGTTTCGCGCTCGACAAACACCGAACAGATGTTCCACACTCTGTTCGCACAGCAGTTCGAAAATGTGGTGCCCCCGCTCCTCACTCCGCGGCGCCGCCACGCACGCACGGGCAAGCAACCGGAAGGCAGGCGTCCATGACTCAGCAGGCCGAGGCATCGCGACCGCACATCCCGCTCCAGGACCGCCTCCGCCAGCTGCTCGACGGACCCGCCGCCCTCGACAAGAGAGCGTTGCTCGGCACGCTGTACGCCGAGGTCAACCGCCGCGAGGCCGTCGCCTACGTGGCGGGCTGGAACGACGCCCTCGCGACGGTGCGGCGCGGCTCCCGCCAGGACGGCGACGCCTAGCCGCCCCGACCGCCCGCCCCCACGCACGAGCCCCTGCCGAAGTTCCCTACCGGCAGGGGCTTTTCGGCGCTTGGCCGTCACCGGCCGGAAGCGGAGCAACCATGGCAAAAACGATCGACGACCTCTCCAATGAGGTCGCCCAGCTCAGGGACGCCCTCACCAAGGGCACCGAGAACTTCACCTATAAGGTCCCCAACGCGAAGGACGACAAGAAGCAGGACGACAAGACGGCTCTTGTCTCCCAGCTCAAGCACTCCCTCATCGGCGACGCCCCCAAGATCCTGACGGAGGAGGCCACGCAGCCGTGGGTCAAGCAGATCGGGGACATCCACGAGGAGGCCACGAAGGCCCCCCTGACGGAGTGGCTCGAAGCCGCCGGTCTCGACGGAGTCGCCGCCGGCGTCGAGAAGATCAAGGAGGGGAAGAACTTCGGGACCATCTGGCCGTACTTCGCCTCGGCCTTCATGGGCCTGGCCATCCCCGCGATCGGTCTCCTGCTGGCGGCGATGTCGATCAACATCGTCCGGAACGTCACGGAGAAGATCACCGGCCGGATCCTCGCCGGCAACGCGAACGGCGGGTGGAGTCTCCAGAACCGTACGGCCGTCGAGCAGCGCGAGAACCGCGTCTTCAACGGCGGCACCAGCCTCGCCGACATCCCGCCGGGCACGAACTTCGACGCCCTGCGCAACCAGCTCCAGACGCTGAACCCGCACCTGGAGAAGTTCAACGACCAGGCGCCCAAGTTCACCAGGGAGTTCGGCAAGCTGCCGAAGGCGAACGCGATCACCAAGACGGCGGATGCCGTCGAGAAGATCAAGAACGCCCTGACCGGCCTCGACACCGACAAGATCACCGCGCTCGCCAAGGCACTCGGCAAGCTCACCGGCGCCGTGAAGCACCACGACCCCAAGAAGGTGCCGGACCCCGGCAAGATCGAGCGGCTCAACACCGCCATGGCGGCCGCCAACCCCGCCGCGATCAAGGAAATGGCCACGGCGACCGGCAAACTCGCCAGCGCCCAGCGGCACTTCGACCCGAAGAAGCTCCCCAAGGCCGGCAGCCTGTCGTCGGCTGCCCGGGCCGCCGAGCGGCTCGCCGACGCGGGCAGGGACGTGGCCCAGGCGTTCAACAACCTCAGGCTCGCGGCCCAGCGCACCGCCGCCGAGATCTGATCCCCACCCACCCCGAAAGGAGGTAACCCATGTCTCTGACCAGCTCCATGAAGAAAGCGTCCGACGCCCTGCGCAACATGAAGACGCAGGCCGCCGGCGCCGCGACCTCGGTCAAGAAGGTGGGCGACGCCGGCAACTCGGCCAACGGGCAGCTCAAGAACCTCAAGACCAACGCCCAAGGCTCCGGCACCCAGCTCAAGAACCTCAAGACCGCCTCGGACAACGCCGAGAAGTCCATGACGAAGGCGGGCAGGACCGCCGAGACCGCCGGCACCAAGCTCGGCAAGTACGAGTCCGGCGCCGGCAAGGCCGCCAAGGGCCAGGACAAGCTCAACAAGTCCATGAAGGGCAACTTCCTCGCCCGCCTGATCGAGCTGTTCATGCCGCTCATCCAGAAGATCGTCGACATGGCGATGCAGTCGAAGACGATGCAGAAGGTCATCAAGAAGGCCTTCGACGCCATCAAGGTCGTGATCAGCGCGGTCATGAAGGCCATCGGCCCGATCATGAAGAAGGCCGGCGACCTGATCAAGACGGTGTGGAACGGCATCAGGACGGCCATCTCCGTCGTCGTCAAGGCCGTCGCCACGGTCATCAGGACCTACGTCAACATCTGGAAGACGGTCATCACCACGGTGATGAAGGCGATCAAGACGGTGATCGGCACCGTCTGGAACGGCATCAAGTCCGTGATCACCCCGGTGGTCAACTGGATCAAGAGCGCGATCCCGAACGCCTTCCAGGCGGTCAAGGACAAGATGTCGTCCATCTGGAACGGCCTCAAGGACATCGCGTCCCGGGCGTTCAACGGCATCAAGAGCGGCGTGTCGGGCCCGATCAACGCCGTGATCGGCCTGATCAACCGGATGATCAGCGCCGTCAACCGGGTCAAGGTCAGCGTGCCCGGCTGGGTGCCGGTCGTCGGCGGCAAGACCTTCGGCGTCAACATCCCGACCATCCCGATGCTCGCCACCGGTGGTGTCGTCATGCCCCGCGCCGGCGGTGTCCCGGCGATCATCGCGGAGGCCGGCGAGGCCGAGGCCGTCCTCCCCCTGTCCAAGCTGGACCGGCTGCTCGCCCTCACCGCCCGCCGCGCCCGCATGTCGGCGCAGATGCAGGCGGGCGGCGGCGCGGGCGGCGGGCTGCACATCGAGCACTACCACGCGGCCCGCAACAGTGACCCGCAGTCCACGGCCGACGCACTGATGTACCTGGCGAAGGCACGCGGATGAGCGCCGTCGCAGCCTTCCCGAACCCGTTCCAGGGTGCCGCTCCCGTGATGAGCTCCCTGCGCCGGAGCGTCGGTCAGGCGGGCGACTCGATGAAGCGCCTCACGCAGGACGTGAAGCGCGCGGCCGGCGGGGTGGACAGGTTCGCCGCCGGTCTGCGGAGCGCCGGCACCTCCGTACGGTCCTTCGGGACCGGCGCGGCCGGCGCGGCGACCTCCGTCCGCCGGATGGGCCGGTCGAAGGCGGGCAACGGCGTACGGCGGATCGGCACCGCGGCGGGCAAGGCGAGGACGGTCGCCGGCAGGCTCGGCCCCGGCATCGGCGGGCTGCTGTCGATCCTCGCGCCCATGCTGCCCATCACCGACACCATCACCCGGCTGATGGACACCTACGGCACCGTCATGACCGTCGCCTCCGTCGCCATGACGGCCGTCAACGTCGCCATGCGGGCCAACCCGATCGGCTTCCTCGTCGGCATCCTCGTCCCCGTCGCCGCGTGGCTCATCGAGTACGCGGTCAACACGGAGGCCGGTCAGCGGATCATCAAGCAGGTCATGCAGCAGGCCCTGAAGGGCTTCCAGGCCGCCTGGAAGTTCCTCCAGCCGGTCATGAAGGCCCTCGGCCAGGCCGTCGGGACCTACTTCAAGGCGTACCTGACCCTGTTCACCAGCGCACTGAAGATCATCGGGTCCGGAATCGACGGCATCTCGCGGGTCCGCACCGCCGTCACCTCCGCGTCCAACGCGCTCCGCGGCATCGCCTCCGGAGCCTTCGGAGGGATCCGCGGCGCCGTCCAGCCGCTCCTGTCCTTCTTCACCGACAAGGTCCCGGGGTTCTTCCGCACCGCCAAGGATGCGGTGGGCAGGGCGCTGCACGGGATGGGTGAACTGATCAAGGGTGCCCTGAGCGCCGTCCTCGGCGTCGTCAAGGGCCCGATCAACGGCCTCATCGCCTTCGCCAACTGGATCATCGACGGCCTCAACAAGCTGAGCTTCAACCTCCTCGGCAAGAAGTTCGGCGTCGACCTCGACAAGATCCCGATGCTCGCCGAGGGCGGTGTCGTCTTCCCCGGCGCCGCCGACGCGCCGCGCATCGACTCGCTCACCGTGCTGGAGAACCGCCGCGTCCCGGCCCTCACCGAGCCCCCCAGGCAGCCCCACCGCATCCGGGACTTCCACGAGGACCCCGGCGCCGGCCCCCGGTCCACCGCCGAGGACCTGCTCTTTCTCGCCGGCGCCCACTGCTGAAGACCCTGCTCACCCGACACCCCCTCAGAAGTGAGGTGACGGCCCCATGGCCGAGACCACAACCACATACGCCGGAAGCAACTTCACCGCCGACCTCGCGCCCGGCTCGCTGATCACCCAGGACGGGCAGATCCAGTGGGCCGGGCTTCTCATCGGGCCCGGTACGCCGTTCGCCGTGGACCGGACCGGGCTCCAGGGCTGGGAGGACCTGCCCGAGTACGACTCCTCCGACGCCGACCGGCCCACCTCGCACGGCGCCTGGCCCGGCTCCCGGTACGCCAAGCCGCGCAAGATCAGCGGCACCGTCGTGCTGGTGCCCGAGTACAACGGCGCCGGCGAGGCCATCCGCGCCCTGCGCCAGTCGCTCGCCCTGCTCGACGAGGAGCGCTGGCTCACCGTCCGGCTGCACGGTGAACTGCTCGCCGTACGCGCCCGGATCGCCCAGCGCGTGGTCCCCGCGGACCAGGGCTTCGCCACCCAGGGCAGCTCGAAGATGTCCATCCAGTGGCTGGCCTCGGACCCGCGCCGCTACGCCGTCAACGAGCAGACCGCCACCACCACCCCGCCGCAGCCCGAGAGCGGTCTCACCTGGCCGCTGACCTGGCCGCTCAACTGGGGCCAGGCCAAGTCCACCGGCGACGCCGTCGCCGAGAACACCGGCTCCGCGCCCACCCATCCGGTGATCGTCTTCCGCGGTCCGTGCTCCATGCCGACCGTCACCGAGCGGGTCAGCAAGCGCCGGCTGCGGTACGCGATCGACCTGGCCGCCGGTGACGAGCTCGTCGTCGACACCGCCAACGGCACGGTGACGCTCAACAACACCGCCTCCCGCCGGCACACCGCGATGGCCGACTCCAGCCCCGAGGAGCTGTTCCTCCTCGAACCGGGCCGCACCGAGCTGTCCTTCCGCCCCGACGCGTCCACCCCGGACGCCCTGTTGACGGTCCGCTGGCGCAGCGCCGAGTGGTGACCGAAGGCCCCGTTCCACTCCCCCCAAAGAGGTGAACCATGACTGTACGAGCCGCCTGGCTCCAGCCCACGGGCCAGACCCGCGAGGACACCCGTCTCACCCTGGCCGCCCTGCTCACCCCGAGCGGCCAGAGCCCCGAGGAGACCCCGCTGCGCTCCCGCCCGGGCATCGTGCCGGGCGGCTTCGTCCTGACCGGGACCGCGCCCATGCAGTGCACGATCGGCACCGGCCGGGCGGTCCTCCAGGGCAAGGACACCCGCCAGGGCGCCTACCTGGTCAGCGCGGTGGCACCGGAGACGATCACCATCGCCGACGGCGATCCGCAGAACGACCGCATCGACCTGATCGAACTGGCCGTCATCGACGACGACTACGACAAGACGGGCACCACCGACGCCGTCATCCGCCTGGTCAAGGGCGTGCCGGCGGCCGTCCCGGTCGCCCCGGCGAGCGGGACGGGCAGCACCATGCCGCTCTACACCGTCCGCGTCCCCAAGGGCATCTCCGCCGGCAACGGCGGCATCGCCTGGACGGCCGGCGGGGTCACCACCCAGCACTGGCCGGTGGTGGCGCTCGGCGGCATCCTGCCCACCAGCGGCTTCAAGGGCGCGTACGTCGGTCAGTACCGCGACGCGGGCGGCGCCCTGCAGCGCTGGGACGGTGCGGCCTGGATCCCGTACGCCAAGGCGCTCGGCGGCATCGCCCCCGGCACCGCGGTGTCCACCGGCAGCTACGCCGGCCAGTACCGGGACAACGCCGGGATCCTGCAGCGCTGGGACGGCTCGGCCTGGCAGTACGCCGAGGGCACGGCGAAGATCCTGTTCGGCGCCACCCAGTGGCTGTCCGGCCAGCAGCAGAGCGTCAGCCCCAACGAGTGGACCGTGCTCAACCTGCCGACCGTCGAGGTCGACGACACCACCGGCTGGAACGGGAGCAACACCTACGTCGTGCCGCGCACCGGCTACTGGCGGGTCTACGCCCAGGCCGTCTGGGCGGGCGACTCGCAGACCGGCATGCGCGGCTCCCGCGTCCTGATCAACGGCACCGGCCAGTCCCGGATGACCTGGCTGACCCCCGCCGGCAACGGCGCCGTGTCGGTGGGCGGCGAGGGCCTGGTCCGGCTCACCGCGGGCGACCGGCTCCAGCTCGCCGGATTCCACAACGCCGCCGGGGCGATCAAGACGCTCGGCGGCTCCGGCTACGCGTGCACCCTCACCGCCGAGTGGCTCAAGTCCTGACGCCCCTCCCCTCCCCCGATTGGAGAACCCCATGAACCTGCGCAGCAGCTGGGTCGCCGAGACCGGCCAGACCCGCGAGGACACCCGTCTCAACCAGGTCGGCGCGACCACCATGATCAACCCGGTGCAGGTACGCTCCGGCATCCTGCCCGGCTCGTACGACGGCATGTACCGTCTTGCCGGCTTCTGGACGACCGGCGCCACCGCCATGGCGGCGACCGTCTCCGAGGGCCGGGCCGTCATCCAGGGCGACATCTCGCAGGGCGTCTACCCGGTGTCCCTGCCGGCCTCCGTCCAGGTCACCTTCGCCCCGGGCGACGCCCAGTACGGCCGGATCGACCTGATCGTCCTGAAGATCTACGACAACCTCTACGACTCCTCGAACCGCAACGAGGCCAAGGTCGAGATCATCCAGGGCGTCGCGGGCCCGACCCCGGTGGCCCCGGCCACCCCGCCGCGCAGCCTCCCGCTGTACGAGGTGACGGTCCCGGCCGGCGCCAGCGCGGGCAACGGCGGCATCCCGTGGAACACCGCCCTGAAGGACCTGCGCACCGCGGTCGTCTCGGTCGGCGGCATCCTGCCGGTCGAGGGCCCGGTGCTGCGCGGCGCCTACCCGGGCCAGTACCAGGACACCGCGGACGGCCAGATCCAGCGCTGGGACGGCGGCAAGTGGGTGTCGTACCCGGCGGCCGTCGGCGGCATCATCCCGGCCTCGGCCTCCACCCTCCCGGCCAGCTACACGGGCCAGTACCGGGCCACCGCGTCCGGTCCGCTGCAGCGCTGGAACGGTTCGGCGTGGGCGCCGGCCTACCCCGGGCCGTACTTCAACGACTCCCTCGACGGCGGCTACACCATCTCGACGACCTACGTGAACACGCTGGTCGACCGGGCCGAGAACCCGCTGTCGGTGACCTTCGTCGCCCCGGAGAGCCGGCAGGCGATCCTCACCTTCGGTTCGAAGATCGAGCTGGCCCTCAACAGCGGCACCACGGGCATCGCCAGCACGGCCTACATGTGCGTGCGCATCACCCAGGGCACCGCCGTCCACCGCGAGCTGGACGACGAGCTGGCCGCGTGCGCCTCCAAGTCCGCCGACCCCACGGACGCCGTCTCGGCCTCGACCACCCAGCGCATCCACAGCCTGACGCCGGGCGCGACCTACACGGTGACCGCGTACTACCGGAGCTCCAACGCCAACGTGCGGGCCTGGTTCGACAACAGCTTCATCCAGGTCACGCCGCAGTACTGAGCCGCGCGCCGTCCCGCAGCCGCCCGACCGCCCCCTTCCACAGGAGATCTCCATGCCCGTACGCTCCGGCTGGTTGATGCCCACCGGGCAGACCCGTCAGAACACCCGTATCACCGACATCGGCGCCACGACGCCCGTCAATCCGCTCGCGTCCCGGTCCGGCATCCTGCCGGGCACGTACGACGGCAAGTACCGCGTCGGCGGCCTGTGGATGGCCGGCACCGGCCCGATGACGGCCACCGTCTACCACGGCAAGGCCGTCATCCAGGGCGGCACCACGGACGGCGCCTACCCCGTCGCGCTCGACGAGGACATCACCATCACCTTCGCCGACGGCGACCCGCTCAACCCGCGCCTCGACCTGGTCGTGGTGCGCGTGTACGACAACGACGTCGACGCCCTCGGCAAGTACGAGGCCGTCGTCGAGATCGTCAAGGGCACGCCGGCCGCCAACCCGGTGGCCCCGGCCGCCCCGGCCCGCTCGCTGACGCTGTTCACGGTCCTGGTCAAGAAGGGCGCCTCCGCCGGCACCGGCGGCATCGACTGGGTCGGCGGCGCGGCCACCGACCTGCGCACCACGCTGGTCTCGGCCGGCGGCATCCTGCCCGTCTACAACAACGCGGGCGTGCCGGGCGCCTACCCGGGCCAGTACCAGGACAACGACAACGCCCACTTCCTGCAGCGCTGGGACGGCACCGCCTGGGTCGCCTACCCCAAGGAGGTCGGCGGTGTCGCCCCCAGCGGCACGGTGTCGGCGGGCAGTTACGCCGGCCAGTTCCGCGACAACTACGGCGCCCTCCAGCGCTGGAACGGCTCGGTCTGGGTGAACTACCAGCCGCCGGTGGAGGTGGAGACCACCAACTCCGGTGCGGTCGCGCTCCCCAACTGGTCGATCGTGTCGTTCTCCGGCCGCAAGACCAAGGGCGGCCTGTGCACCATCACCGTCACGGTCACCCGCACCGGCGCCCAGGTCGACGCCAACAGCGCCGGCAACATCGGCGACGAGCCGCTGTGCACCATCCCCTCCGGCTGGCGCCCCGGCATCGACTTCGAGGCGGTGGCCAGCGACGGCTTCGGTTCGGGCGGCGCCAACATCTACACCAACGGCCAGGTCAACCTGCGGACCTGGTCCTCCAACGGCGCCCTCGCCGCCGGGCGGAACATCCGCGTGTCCGCCACCTACGTCCAGTAAGGAGGCCCGAGATGGCACTCGACACGCCCTACCGGGCGATCTTCTGCGACCTGATCACCGATCAGACCATCGACATCCTGCCGCTGCGGGACGTCTCGTTCGACGACTTCATCGGCAAGGCCGGCTCCCTGTCCGGCACCATCCCCATCCCCGACAAGGCCATCGCCGAGCGGGTCAAGAAGGTCCGCGAGGGCCGCACCGCGATCTACCTGGAGCGCGGCGGCGACCTGTGGTGGGGCGGCATCATCTGGACCACCACGCTGCAGTCCAGCGGCCGCGGGGTGCTGACCCTCGGCATCCAGGCCGCCACCTTCGACTCGTACGCGGCCCGCCGCCGCATCCGTACCGAGATCAAGTACGACCAGCCGACCGAGCAGCTCGACATCGCCCGCAAGCTGTGGACCGAGCTCACCAAGGGGCCGGGCTGCTTCAAGGTCGCCCTCGGCCAGGAGAAGTCCGACGTCCTGCGCACCGCGAGCTGGCGCAACGGCGACGAGACGGTCTATCTGGAGGCCCTGGACCAGCTCGCCGCCCTGCAGGACGGCTTCGAGCACCAGATCATGGTCTACCGCGACCCGGTCAGCGGCGAGCGGATCCGGCAGCTGCGGCTCGGCTCGCCCAAGATCCGTACCGGCGCCACCGACCTCGTCTTCGACCGGCCCGGCGTGATCCTGTCGTACTCGTTCCCGTACGACGCGACCCGCGGCGGCACGACCTCCGTGGCCCGCGGCGCGTCCGTCAACAACAACGCCGCCGCCGAGTCCCGGCCGATCGTCTCCACCGAGCAGATCGCCACCGACCTGCTCACCGAGGGCTGGCCGCTCATCGACCTGTCCTCGGACCACAACGAGATCAGCGACCAGCTCACCCTCGACTCGCTGGCCAAGGCCGAGCTCGACCAGGCCCGCGGCGCGGTCGTCATCCCGGAGATCAGCATCCACCTCGGCGGGATCGTCCCGCCGGCGCTGCTCGGCCGGGTGGCCCGCATCCGGATCACCGACGAGTGGTACTCCCAGGGCCTCGACGCCCGCTACCGCATCATCGGCATCAAGATCACCCCGCCGGAGCGCGGCCGCCCCGACACCGCCGAGCTCTACCTTGAGGAGGCCTGATGCCCCAGCTGCCCGAGGACATCATCGACCGGCTCAACCAGATGGAACGCCGGATCAAGGCCCTGTCCACCGCGGTCAACACCCGTCCCGCCGTCAACGAGTTCCGGCCGGCCACGCAGACCGGCAGCGTCACCGTCAACCGGCCGCTGTTCCGGATCTTCGACGGCTACAACCACGAGATCTTCGCCGACGACATCATGACCGGCGGTCTCGCCCGGCCCTGGCTCCAGCTGATGCCGCCGCTGCCCACCGACACGACCAAGTGGCCCTCCACCACCAGTCCCGCCTTCACCACCATCGCCCGCAGCTCCAACCCCGTCTGGCAGCCGAAGATGCGGCTCGCCGTCAACACGGCGGCGTCGGCCGGCGCGACCGGCCAGGTGCGGGTCCTCGTCGACAACGTCCAGTTCGGCCCCACGGTCACCGCGGGCACCACCTACGACTACCTCGGCCTGCTGCCCGGCGACATGAAGACGCGGTTCGGCCAGACGATGAACATCGAGATCCAGGCCCTGGCCAGCGGCGGCACGGTCTACGCCCAGGCCGTCCTCATCCACGGCGCCCAGACCTGATCCGCCCCCCTACGGGCACGACGAGCACGAGGAGCACCCCATGAACATCGACCCCACCCAGCCGTGGGGCGTGGCCATCGACTACGCGGGCCGCGCCACCGTCACCCAGGACGGCCACACCGTCAACATCCGCGTCCACGACAACAGTCTCGGCTACGTCCTGGAGCGCGACCCGGTCACCGGGCAGTACCCCTCCGTGTACATCACCGCCGAGATCACCGAGAAGGACGCCGAGGGCGACGCCGTCCTGCGCGGCTCCGGCGTCATCACCGTCAACGCCCAGGACGGCGTTCCCGCCGTCCCCGACCCGACCGCCGCCGAGCGGGCCGTGACGGCCGCGCTCGCGGACTTCGACAACCGCCGGGCCGCCTACGCCGCCCTGTGCGCCACCTGGGCCCCGGCCCCGCCGGCGCCCGAGACGCCGCAGCCGCCGGCCGTCGAGCCCGCTCCGTAAGAAGCACCGCGCCCCACCCCCGTACGCCCGCCCCGTGCCGATCCGGCCGGGGTTTTCTCATGCCCGGAGGACACTGATGGCCACACCCCTCTCCGCGGACCGGATCGTCGCCGCGCTCCGCGCCGAAGGCGTCACCGTCGTCGAGCACGACGGCTGGCGCAACCACAACCGCAACCACGTCGGCACCTGGGGCCCCGTGGTCGGCGTCATGATCCACCACACTGTCTCCGCGGGCACCGACAACACCGTCGAGCTCTGCTACAACGGCTACGAGGGCCTGCCGGGCCCGCTGTGCCACGGCGTCATCGCCAAGGACGGCTCGGTCCACCTGGTCTCCAGCGGCCGCGCCAACCACGCCGGCGGCGGCGACCCGTCCGTCCTCCAGGCCGTGATCAGCGAGACGTACGGGGACCGGCCGCCGGCCACCCGCGAACACCAGGGCAGCGCGGGCGCCGTCGACGGCAACTCCCGCTTCTACGGCTTCGAGTGCATCAACCTCGGCAACGGCTCCGACCCCTGGCCGCCCGCCCAGCTCGACGCCATCGAGCGGGTGTCCGCGGCCCTGTGCCGGGCCCACGGCTGGGGCGCCCGGTCCGTGATCGGCCACGCCGAGTGGTCCGACTGGAAGAACGACCCGCGCGGCTTCGGCATGCCGGGCATGCGCGAGCGCGTCCAGAAGCGGCTCGGCGCCGCCCCGGCCGCCAAGCCCACCGCCCCCGCCCAGCCGGCGAACCCGCGCTACCAGCCGTTCCCCGGGACCGCGTTCTTCAAGACCACCCCCAGCTCCGCCGTCGTCACCGCGATGGGCCGACGGCTGGTCGCCGAGGGCTGCGGCCGCTACAAGGTCGGCCCCGGCCCGCGCTGGTCCGAGGCCGACCGCCAGTCGTACGCCGCCTGGCAGCGCAAGCTCGGCTTCTCCGGCTCCGACGCCGACGGCTGGCCGGGCCGCGCCTCCTGGAACGCGCTGAAGGTCCCGTACACGAAGTAGGCCCACCCCGCGGAAACCCCCACGCCCCACGCCCCACGCCCCACGCAAGGAGAACCACCCATGTCCGAAGCCGCCAAGCGCACGGCCCGCACCGTGCTGCAGACCGCCGTCGGCATCGCCGTCGTGCTGCCGGCGATCGTCGACGCCTCCGGGCTCCCCGCCACCCTGCCCTGGGTCGCCGGGGCGCTCGCCGTCGCCGGCGCCCTCACCCGGGTGATGGCCGTCCCCGCCGTCCAGGACCTGCTGCCGTCCTGGCTCCGCACGACCCCCGCCGGCACCCCGGAGGTCCTCACGGAGGCGGCCGATGACCGAGCCTGACCCGAACGACCCGGTCGCCGTCGCCCTCGAACTGGAACGGCTGCGCGGCACGCTGGAGGCCGGCTTCGCCCGGGTCGACGGCTCGCTCGCGCTGCTCGTCCAGCGCAGCGACCAGACCGACAAGCAGCTCGCCGACCACGAGGCCCGTCTCGACGCCCTGGAGCGCGCCCGCTGGCCGCTGGCCTCGGTGGCCGCGCTCACCGCGAGCGCCGGGCTGCTCCTCGCGGTCTGGGAGCTCGCGAACCGCTGACACGCCGAAGGGCGGCACCCCGTGCGGGGTGCCGCCCTTCTTCGCGTACTAGCGCTTACTGGTTGTACGGACCGTAGTCGTAGTCCTCCAGCGGAACGGCCTGGCCGGAGCCGGTGCCGAACGGCGAGTAGTCGATGTCGTCGTAGCCGACGGCCGAGTACATCGCGGCCTTGGCCTCCTCGGTCGGCTCCACCCGGATGTTGCGGTAGCGGGACAGACCCGTACCGGCCGGGATGAGCTTACCGATGATGACGTTCTCCTTGAGGCCGATGAGGCTGTCGGACTTGGCGTTGATCGCCGCATCCGTCAGGACTCGGGTCGTCTCCTGGAAGGAGGCGGCCGACAGCCAGGACTCCGTCGCCAGCGAGGCCTTGGTGATACCCATCAGCTGCGGACGGCCGGAGGCCGGGTGGCCGCCTTCCTGCACCACACGACGGTTCTCGGTCTCGAACTTCGAGCGCTCGACGAGCTCGCCCGGCAGCAGCTCCGCGTCGCCGGACTCGATGATCGTCACACGGCGCAGCATCTGCCGGATGATGATCTCGATGTGCTTGTCGTGGATCGACACGCCCTGCGAGTTGTAGACCTTCTGGACCTCGCCGACCAGGTGGACCTGGACCGCACGCTGGCCGAGGATGCGCAGCACGTCGTGCGGGTTGGTGGCACCCACGGTGAGCTTCTGGCCCACCTCGACGTGGTCGCCCTCGCCCACGAGCAGACGGGCACGCTTCGAGATCGGGAACGCCGTCTCGTCGGTGCCGTCGTCCGGGGTGACGACGATCTTCTTGGTCTTCTCGGTCTCCTCGATACGGACGCGACCGGCCGCCTCGGAGATCGGGGCGACACCCTTGGGCTGCCGCGCCTCGAAGAGCTCGACGACACGGGGCAGACCCTGGGTGATGTCGTCACCGGCCACACCACCGGTGTGGAAGGTACGCATCGTCAGCTGGGTACCGGGCTCACCGATGGACTGGGCGGCGATGATGCCGACCGCCTCACCGATGTCGACCAGCTTGCCGGTGGCCAGCGAGCGGCCGTAGCAGAAGGCACAGGTGCCGACCGCGGACTCACAGGTCAGGACCGAGCGGGTCTTGACCTCCTCCACGCCGGCGCCCACGAGGGCGTCGATGAGCACGTCACCCAGGTCGACGTTGGCCGGCGCGATGACCTTGCCGTCCACGACGACGTCCTCGGCGAGCATCCGCGCGTACACGGAGGTCTCGACGTCGTCCGCCTTGCGCAGGACGCCGGCGGCGTCCTTCTCGGCGATCCGCAGCTTCAGACCGCGCTCGGTGCCACAGTCCTCCTCGCGGATGATCACGTCCTGCGAGACGTCCACCAGACGACGGGTCAGGTAACCCGAGTCGGCGGTACGCAGGGCGGTGTCGGCGAGACCCTTACGGGCACCGTGGGTCGAGATGAAGTACTCGAGCACGGACAGACCCTCGCGGAAGGACGCCTTGATGGGACGCGGGATCGTCTCGTTCTTGGCGTTCGACACCAGACCACGCATACCGGCGATCTGACGCATCTGCATCATGTTTCCTCGGGCACCCGAGTCAACCATCATGAAGATGGGGTTCGTCTTGGGGAAGTTCGCGTTCATCGCCTCGGCGACCTCGTTGGTCGCCTTGGTCCAGATCGCGATGAGCTCCTGAGTGCGCTCTTCCTTGGTGATCAGACCGCGCTCGTACTGCTTCTGGACCTTCTCGTCCTGCTCCTCGTAACCCTTGACGATGGCCTTCTTGGCCTCGGGCACGACGACGTCGGAGATGGCCACGGTGACACCGGAACGGGTCGCCCAGAAGAAGCCCGCCGCCTTCAGGTTGTCGAGCGTCGCCGCCACGATGACCTTGGGGTAGCGCTCGGCGAGGTCGTTGACGATCTCGGAGAGCTGCTTCTTGCCGACGGAGTAGTCGACGAACGGGTAGTCCTCGGGCAGCAGCTCGTTGAAGAGCGCACGGCCCAGCGTGGTGTTCAGACGGAAGCTGTCACCCTGCTGCCACTCCGGCTCGCCCTCCTCGGCGACCGGGGGAACCCAGCCGCGCGGCGGAACGGTGCCGATCGGGAAGCGGATGTCGACCTGCGACTGCAGCGACAGCTCGCCGGCGTCGAACGCCATGATCGCCTCGGCCGTGGAGCCGAACGCGCGGCCCTCGCCCTTGACGTCACGCAGCTCGCCGTCGGTGGTGAGGAAGAACAGACCGAGGACCATGTCCTGGGTCGGCATCGTCACCGGACGGCCGTCGGCGGGCTTGAGGATGTTGTTCGAGGACAGCATCAGGATGCGGGCCTCGGCCTGCGCCTCCGCGGAGAGCGGCAGGTGGACGGCCATCTGGTCACCGTCGAAGTCCGCGTTGAACGCGGTGCAGACGAGCGGGTGGATCTGGATGGCCTTGCCCTCGACCAGCTGCGGCTCGAAGGCCTGGATGCCGAGGCGGTGCAGCGTGGGCGCACGGTTCAGCAGAACCGGGTGCTCGGCGATGACCTCTTCGAGGACGTCGTACACGACCGTGCGGCCGCGCTCGACCATCCGCTTCGCCGACTTGATGTTCTGCGCGTGGTTCAGGTCGACCAGGCGCTTCATCACGAACGGCTTGAAGAGCTCCAGCGCCATGGCCTTGGGCAGACCACACTGGTGCAGCTTCAGCTGCGGACCGACGACGATCACGGAACGCGCGGAGTAGTCCACACGCTTGCCGAGAAGGTTCTGACGGAATCGACCCTGCTTGCCCTTGAGCATGTCGCTCAGGGACTTCAGCGGACGGTTACCGGGACCGGTCACCGGACGGCCACGACGACCGTTGTCGAAGAGGGCGTCCACGGCCTCCTGAAGCATGCGCTTCTCGTTGTTCACGATGATCTCGGGGGCACCGAGGTCGAGGAGACGCTTCAGACGGTTGTTGCGGTTGATCACGCGGCGGTACAGGTCGTTCAGGTCGGAGGTCGCGAAGCGGCCACCGTCCAGCTGCACCATCGGACGCAGGTCCGGCGGGATGACCGGCACGCAGTCGAGAACCATGCCCTTGGGGCTGTTCGCGGTCTGCAGGAACGCGGAGACGACCTTGAGGCGCTTGAGCGCACGGGTCTTCTTCTGGCCCTTGCCGGTGCGGATGATCTCGCGGAGCTTCTCCGCCTCCTCGTCCAGGTCGAAGGACTCGAGGCGCTTCTGCAGCGCCGCGGCACCCATCGAGCCGTCGAAGTACGTGCCGAAGCGGTCACGCAGCTCGCGGTAGAGGAGCTCGTCGCCCTCCAGGTCCTGGACCTTGAGGTTCTTGAAGCGGTTCCACACCTCGTCGAGACGGTCGATCTCGCGCTGCGCACGGTCGCGCAGCTGCTTCATCTCACGCTCGGCACCCTCGCGCACCTTGCGGCGCACGTCGGCCTTGGCACCCTCGGCCTCGAGCTCGGCCAGGTCGGTCTCGAGCTTCTTGGCGCGGGCCTCCAGGTCGGAGTCGCGGCGGTTCTCGATCTGCTGACGCTCGACGGAGACGTGGGCCTCCAGCGACGGCAGGTCGCGGGTACGACGCTCGTCGTCGACGTACGTGATCATGTACGCCGCGAAGTAGATGACCTTCTCCAGGTCCTTCGGGGCGAGGTCGAGCAGGTAGCCCAGACGCGACGGAACGCCCTTGAAGTACCAGATGTGGGTCACGGGAGCGGCGAGCTCGATGTGGCCCATCCGCTCACGACGCACCTTGGCGCGGGTGACCTCGACGCCACACCGCTCACAGATGATGCCCTTGAAGCGGACGCGCTTGTACTTGCCGCAGTAGCACTCCCAGTCCCGGGTCGGACCGAAGATCTTCTCGCAGAAGAGTCCGTCCTTCTCGGGCTTGAGCGTGCGGTAGTTGATGGTCTCCGGCTTCTTGACCTCGCCGTGGCTCCACTGACGGATGTCATCAGCGGTGGCCAGACCGATCCGGAGCTCGTCGAAGAAGTTGACGTCGAGCACTATGCGTCAATCCCTCTCAGGGTTGTAAGTCTTGGGGTCTGATACGGGGGTCCTGGGGCCGGCCGGGGGCTCATCGCTGAGCCCCCGTACCGGACTCCCGTCAGACCTCTTCGACGCTGCTCGGCTCGCGCCGGGACAGGTCGATGCCGAGCTCCTCCGCAGCGCGGAAGACGTCCTCGTCGGTGTCGCGCATCTCGATGGACATGCCGTCCGAGGAGAGCACCTCCACGTTGAGGCACAGGGACTGCATCTCCTTGATGAGCACCTTGAAGGACTCGGGGATGCCGGGCTCAGGGATGTTCTCGCCCTTGACGATGGCCTCGTAGACCTTCACGCGGCCGGTCACGTCGTCGGACTTGATCGTCAGCAGCTCCTGGAGGGCGTACGCGGCGCCGTAAGCCTCCAGCGCCCACACCTCCATCTCACCGAAGCGCTGGCCACCGAACTGGGCCTTACCACCCAGCGGCTGCTGGGTGATCATCGAGTACGGACCGGTCGACCGGGCGTGCAGCTTGTCGTCGACCAGGTGGTGGAGCTTGAGGATGTACATGTACCCGACCGAGATCGGGTCCGGGAACGGCTCGCCGGAGCGGCCGTCGAACAGACGCGCCTTGCCGGTCGGGAGCACCATGCGCTCGCCGTCGCGGTTCGGGATCGTGTGCTGCAGCAGACCCGCGAGCTCGTCCTCACGCGCACCGTCGAAGACCGGGGTGGCGACGTTGGTGCCGGGGGCGACCTGGTCGGCACCGATGGCCTGCAGGCGCTGCGCCCACTCGTCGGCGAGGCCGGAGACGTCCCAGCCGCGGCTGGCGAGCCAGCCGAGGTGGATCTCCAGGACCTGTCCCGGGTTCATTCGGGACGGGACACCGAGCGGGTTGAGGATGATGTCGACCGGGGTCCCGTCCTCGAGGAACGGCATGTCCTCGATGGGCAGGATCTTGGAGATGACACCCTTGTTGCCGTGACGGCCGGCGAGCTTGTCACCGTCGGTGATCTTGCGCTTCTGGGCGACGTAGACGCGGACCAGCTGGTTCACGCCCGGGGGAAGCTCGTCGCCCTCCTCGCGGTCGAAGACGCGGACGCCGATGACCTTGCCGGTCTCGCCGTGCGGGACCTTCAGCGAGGTGTCACGGACCTCACGGGCCTTCTCACCGAAGATCGCGCGGAGCAGGCGCTCCTCCGGGGTCAGCTCGGTCTCACCCTTCGGGGTGACCTTGCCGACCAGGATGTCGCCGGCGACGACCTCGGCACCGATGCGGATGATGCCGCGCTCGTCGAGGTCGGCGAGGACCTCCTCGGAGACGTTCGGGATGTCCCGGGTGATCTCCTCGGGGCCGAGCTTGGTGTCACGGGCGTCGACCTCGTGCTCCTCGATGTGGATCGAGGAGAGGACGTCGTCCTGCACGAGGCGCTGCGACAGGATGATCGCGTCCTCGTAGTTGTGACCCTCCCACGGCATGAACGCGACCAGCAGGTTCTTGCCGAGCGCCATCTCGCCGTCTTCGGTCGCGGGACCGTCGGCGAGGACCTGGCCCTCGATCACCCGGTCGCCCTCGTCGACGACGACCTTCTGGTTGACCGAGGTGCCCTGGTTGGAGCGGGAGAACTTGTGCAGGCGGTACGTGTTGTACGTGCCGTCGTCGTTGGCGACCGTGATGTAGTCGGCGGACAGCTCCTGGACCACACCGGCCTTGTCGGCCTTGAGCACGTCGCCGGCGTCGGTGGCGCAGCGGTACTCCATGCCGGTGCCGACGAGCGGGGCCTCCGACTTAATCAGCGGCACCGCCTGACGCATCATGTTCGCGCCCATGAGGGCACGGTTGGCGTCGTCGTGCTCGAGGAACGGGATCATGGCGGTCGCGACCGACACCATCTGGCGCGGCGAGACGTCCATGTAGTCCACGTCGGCCGGCGGGACGTAGTCGACCTCGCCGCCACGACGGCGGACCAGCACGCGGGCCTCGGTGAACTGCAGCTCGTCGTTGAGCGCGGCGTTGGCCTGCGCGATGACGAAGCGGTCCTCCTCGTCGGCGGTCAGGTAGTCGACCTCGTCGGTGACCTGGCCGTCGACGACCTTGCGGTACGGCGTCTCGATGAAGCCGAACGCGTTGACGCGGCCGTACGAGGCGAGCGAACCGATCAGACCGATGTTCGGGCCTTCGGGGGTCTCGATCGGGCACATGCGTCCGTAGTGGGACGGGTGCACGTCTCGGACCTCGAAGCCGGCCCGCTCACGGGACAGACCACCGGGACCCAGCGCCGAGAGACGACGCTTGTGCGTCAGACCCGACAGCGGGTTGTTCTGGTCCATGAACTGCGACAGCTGGCTGGTGCCGAAGAACTCCTTGATGGAGGCGACGACCGGCCGGATGTTGATCAGGGTCTGCGGCGTGATCGCCTCGACGTCCTGGGTGGTCATCCGCTCGCGGACGACGCGCTCCATACGAGCCAGACCCGTGCGGACCTGGTTCTGGATGAGCTCGCCGACGTTGCGCAGACGACGGTTGCCGAAGTGGTCGATGTCGTCGGTCTCGACGACGATCTGGTTGCCGTTCTCGCCGACCGTCTCGGTCTCGCCCGCGTGCAGCTTGACCAGGTACTTGATGGTCGCGATGACGTCGTCCGTGGTGAGGACACCCGCGTCCAGCGGCTCGTCGGCGCCGAGCTTCTTGTTGACCTTGTAGCGGCCGACCTTGGCCAGGTCGTAGCGCTTCGGGTTGAAGTACAGGTTCTCGAGCAGCGTCTGGGCGGCCTCGCGCGTCGGCGGCTCGCCCGGACGGAGCTTGCGGTAGATGTCGAGCAGCGCGTCGTCCTGGCCCTGGGTGTGGTCCTTCTCCAGGGTGGCGCGCATGGACTCGTACTCGCCGAACTCCTGCAGGATCTGCTCGGTGGTCCAGCCGAGCGCCTTCAGCAGAACGGTGACGGACTGCTTGCGCTTGCGGTCGATGCGTACGCCGACCATGTCGCGCTTGTCGATCTCCATCTCCAGCCAGGCACCCCGGGACGGGATGATCTTGGCGGAGAAGATGTCCTTGTCGGACGTCTTGTCGATGGAGGAGTCGAAGTAGACACCGGGCGAACGCACGAGCTGCGACACCACGACACGCTCGGTGCCGTTGATGACGAAGGTGCCCTTGTTGGTCATGAGCGGGAAGTCGCCCATGAAGACCGTCTGCGACTTGATCTCGCCGGTCTCGTTGTTGGTGAACTCAGCCGTGACGAAGAGCGGGGCACCGTAGGTGAAGTCACGGTCCTTGCACTCGTCGATCGAGTTCTTCGGCGGCTCGAAGCGGTGGTCGCGGAAGGTCAGCGACATCGACCCGGAGAAGTCCTCGATCGGGGAGATCTCCTCGAAGATCTCCTCCAGACCGGACTTCGTGGGGACGTCCTGTCCCGACTCAAGGGCGGCCTCGACGCGAGCCTTCCACGCCGCGTTGCCGAGCAGCCAGTCGAAGCTCTCGGTCTGGAGCGCGAGGAGGTTCGGAACCTCGAGGGGCTCCTTGATCTTTGCAAAGGAGATGCGCAGCGGGGCGGTGCTGGCGCCGTTGTTCGTATTGGTCGAGGCGTTGCGCGAGGCGGCCAAGAGGGGGTCCTTCCGAGGGCTCGGACTCACTACGCGCGTACCGGTCCCTAGCGGAGCCCCGTGGAAGACATTTCCCGAATTGGCCGAAAGGCCAGGTCAGAGTGGGTCGACCAGCGAAGCGGATGCGAGGGGATGCCCCAGGTGACGGGCAGGGGGCAGCTAACAGGCAGCGCAAAGGGTCAGTGTAGCCACTTGGCCCACTGATGTCCAGGGCGAGTTCTTCGCGACCCTCGTTGTTCTCAACTCCGCGGTACCTCGCGCCGTGCGGCGCACCTCGATACTGCCCGTTCGGTCGTCGATCCATGCCTCGGAAACGGATCGTTGTGACGACGCGTCCTGAGAATTGCGCGCTGCGTGCGGTTCGTCAAGGCCCCCGCCTGTGGGCGGCGCACGGCGAAGATCACCATACTCCGCATCCGGAGGCCCCCACGACCCCCGCCACGCCGGTCCCGGGGAACGCCGAAGGGCGACCACCCAGATGGATGATCGCCCTTCGGGCTTCGAGCGTTACACGCTCAGCAAAGAGTCGCTACGCGCGACGAGGTGTTACTTGACCTCGACGGAGGCGCCGGCGCCCTTGAGGGCCTCGGCGGCCTTCTCAGCGGCGTCCTTGGCGACCTTCTCGAGGACCGGCTTCGGGGTGCCGTCGACGAGGTCCTTGGCCTCCTTCAGACCCAGGGAGGTCAGCTCACGCACGACCTTGATGACCTGGATCTTCTTCTCGCCGGCGCCGGTGAGGATGACGTCGAACTCGTCCTTCTCCTCAGCGGCCTCGGCCGGGGCACCCGGGACACCGGCGGCAACGGCGACGGTGGCCGCGGCGGCGGTGACGTCGAACTTCTCCTCGAACGCCTTCACGAACTCGGAGAGCTCGATGAGGGTCATCTCCTCGAACTGCGCGAGCAGGTCATCCTGAGAGAGCTTCGCCATGATGGGCGATCCTTCCACTAATTCGGCTGGTGCCGGAGTTACATGTGAGGCGGGCGTACATTCGGCCCGCTGCGACCCGCTCCGCCCTGGCGGCGGTACGGATCATTACGCGAGCCGAATTACTCGGCACCGCCCTGCTCGGCCTGCTTGGCACGGAGCGCGTCCACGGTGCGGACGAGCTTCGACGGCAGCGCCTGGAAGAGCGAGGCAGCCTGAGACTGCTTGCCCTTGAACGCGCCGGCCAGCTTGCTGAGCAGAACCTCGCGGGACTCGAGGTCCGCAAGCTTCTTGATCTCATCGGCGGACAGCGCCTTACCCTCAAGGACACCGCCCTTGATGATCAGGTTCGGGTTGTCCTTGGCGAAGTCACGCAGCGCCTTCGCCGACTCCACCGGGTCACCGGTGACGAAGGCGACCGCGGTCGGACCAGAGAACTGGTCGTCCAGCGCGGTGATCCCGGCCTGGTTGGCCGCAATCTTGGTCAGCGTGTTCTTCACCACGGCGTACTGGGCGTTCTCACCGAGCGAACGACGCAGCGTCTTGAGCTGCGCCACGGTGAGACCCCGGTACTCGGTCAGCACGGCCGCAGCGGAGCTCTGGAACTTGTCCTTGAGCTCGGCTACGTCGGCAGCCTTGTCGGGCCTTGCCATAGAGCGTCGGCCTCCTTCCGGGTGATGGGACCGCGCGGAAGGCGCTGAACAAACAAAACGCCCCGGGCGCAGGCGCACGGGGCTCAGCTCGACCGAATCGGGAAGATCCGGGAACTCATCCACGGTCACCTACGCGGGTCGTTCGCCATCTCAGCGAATCCTTCGGCCACCGAACCCTTACGGGCGCAGCGACGACCAGCGGTCTTTGGCTTCTGTGGAAGAGTACGTGACGCACCGGGCGCGGAGCAAATCCGCCCGTACGCCCGCGAGCTGCTTGTGCACCGCCGCGACCCCGGCCGCCCCCGCGATGACGGCCCCGCAACGAAAAACCGCCCCACGCGGCTCTTGCGAGCTGCGGGGGCGGCTTTCAGGACACGTGAGTCAGAAGACTCAGACCGCGGCCGGGTCCTCCTCGACGAGGAGGTTGCGGGTGCGGTTGGAGTCGAGCGGGATGCTCGGGCCCATCGTGGTGGTGATGGCGGCCTTCTTGATGTAGCGGCCCTTGGCGGCGGACGGCTTCAGACGGAGGATCTCCTCCAGGGCCGCGCCGTAGTTCTCCACCAGCTTGGTGTCGTCGAAGGACACCTTGCCGATGATGAAGTGCAGGTTCGAGTGCTTGTCGACGCGGAACTCGATCTTGCCGCCCTTGATCTCGTTGACCGCCTTGGCGACGTCGGGCGTCACGGTGCCGGTCTTCGGGTTGGGCATGAGACCACGCGGGCCGAGGACGCGGCCGAGGCGGCCGACCTTGCCCATGAGGTCCGGGGTGGCCACCACGGCGTCGAACTCGTTCAGGCGGTTGCCCTTGGAGATCTCGTCGATGAGCTCGTCGGAGCCGACGATGTCGGCGCCCGCGGCGATCGCGGCCTCGGCACGGTCACCGGTCGCGAAGACCAGGACCCGGGCGGTCTTACCGGTGCCGTGCGGAAGGTTCACGGTGCCACGGACCATCTGGTCGGCCTTGCGCGGGTCGACACCCAGGCGGAAGGCGACCTCGACGGTGCCGTCGAACTTGCTGGTGGAGGTCTCCTTGGCCAGACGGACGGCCTCGAGCGGGGCGTAGAGCTTCTCCCGGTCGATCTTCGCGTCCGCAGCGCGGAGAGACTTGCTGCGCTTCACTTCTGCTCCTGTGTTTGGTTCAGGTATGGAGTCGTGGTGCGGGCCGGCGCAGGCCCTACCACTGAGGTCTTACGGGGAGCTGATCAGCCCTCGACGGTGATGCCCATGGAACGGGCGGTGCCGGCGATGATCTTCGACGCGGCGTCCAGGTCGTTGGCGTTCAGGTCGGGCAGCTTGACCGTGGCGATCTCGCGGACCTGAGCGGCCGTGAGCTTCGCGACCTTGGTCTTGTGCGGCTCGCCGGAGCCCTTGTCCACACCCGCGGCCTTGAGGATCAGCTTGGCGGCCGGCGGAGTCTTGGTGATGAAGGTGAAGGAGCGGTCCTCGTAGACCGTGATCTCCACCGGCACGACCATGCCACGCTGCGACTCGGTCGCGGCGTTGTAGGCCTTGCAGAACTCCATGATGTTGACGCCGTGCTGACCGAGCGCGGGGCCGACCGGCGGGGCCGGGTTGGCCGCACCGGCGTTGATCTGGAGCTTGATAAGCCCCGTGACCTTCTTCTTCTTGGGAGGCATTGCTCTCTCCGGGTCCTAGTGAGAGTTTTCCAGCCGATCCGTCCGGTCGTCCGGACGGAGGCATACCGCACAACGATAACGGGTATAGCTGTGCGACCAAAAACCGAGCAGGTCAGAGCGGCTTCAGCAGCCACTCTGACCTGTTCGGAAACCTGTGAACGATCAGTTCTTCTGGATCTGGTCGAAGCTCAGCTCGACCGGGGTCTCGCGACCGAAGATCTCGACGAGGCCCTTGACCTTCTTCGAGTCGGGGTTGATCTCGTTGATCGTGGCCTGGAGGGTGGCGAAGGGGCCGTCGGTGACGGTGACCGAGTCGCCGACCTCGAAGTCCAGGACCTGGACCTCGACCTTGCGGGCCGGAGCCGGCTTGCCCTCGGCCTCGGCGGCCTCGCGGGCGGCCTTCTCCTCGGCCTCCGGGGCGAGCATCTTGACGATCTCGTCCAGGGTCAGCGGGTACGGGTCGTAGGCGTTGCCCACGAAGCCGGTGACGCCGGGCGTGTTGCGGACGACACCCCAGGACTCGTTCGTCAGGTCCATGCGGACGAGCACGTAACCGGGCAGCTTGTTCTGCCGGACGTTCTTGCGCTCGCCGTTCTTGATCTGGACGATCTCTTCCTCGGGGACCTCGGCCTGGTAGATGAAGTCCTCGACGTTCAGCGAGACGGCGCGCTGCTCCAGGTTGGCCTTCACGCGCTTCTCGTAGCCCGCGTAGGTGTGGATCACGTACCACTCGCCGGGCAGACCGCGCAGCTCGTCACGGAGGGCGGCGACGGGGTCGACCGGAGCGGCGGGCTCGGCCTCGGCGGCCTCCTCGGCCTCTTCCTCGGCGGCCTCGACGTCGGCGACCTCGGTGCCCTCGTCCTCGGACTCGTCGGCCTCGACGGACGCGTCGGTCTCCTCGGACTCGTCAGACTCCTCGGAGTCCTCCACGAGCTCGGGCCCGGCGTCGGTCTCGTCGAGCTCGCCGGCCTCGTCAGCAGCGTCCGCCTGGTCCTCGTCGGCCGCCTCGACGATGTCGAGCTCGTCCTCGACGGACTCGGACTCGAAGGCGTCGTTCAGGTTCGCGTCAGACACGGTGGCTGCTTCTTCCTGCGATACAGATGGGGTGGAACAAAAAGTCAGCCGAAGACGTACTTGACTGCTTCCTGGAAGCCATAGTCAATCACGGTCACAAGGCCGATCATGATGACAACGAAGACAATCACCACAGTGGTGTACGTCGTGAGCTGGCTTCGCGTGGGCCAGACGACCTTACGGAGCTCCGCGATGACCTGGCGGTAGAACAGCGCGAGACGGCCCAGAGGGCCCTTCTTTCCGCGCTTACCGCCCTTCCGGGACTTCTTCTTCGCGTCCTGGGCGGTGTCTTCGGCATCAGGCGTGTCGATGGAGCCTACGGCGTCCGTCACGATGTCTCACCTGATTCCGGGTCGTGGCCGTGCCGCGCCCGGGTGGAGCCGCACGGCGGTGCAATGAAGTACGTACATGCGCACACAACCTGGCGGTGTGTGTAGCAGGGCCGGAGGGACTTGAACCCCCAACCGCCGGTTTTGGAGACCGGTGCTCTACCAATTGAGCTACGACCCTTTGCGGTGTCCCCCAACCTACCGCATCGTGAGATGTGGTCGGTGCGGGCCAACGAGCAGTGAGTGTACGTGGTGATGGGCCCTCACGTCGAACAGAAACCGCCCCGACCTGCCCGGGCCCCCCGCCGGACCGTGCGTACGACCGGGAATGACCGTTCCTGTCCGCTCCGTGAAACCTGTGTGCCCGGCCAGGACGGGGTCTGGGAGCATGGGCCGCATGAGCGCTGCTACCCCTCCCACCGAGCGCCGGGTCTCCGCCCGGATCGGTGCGATCTCCGAGTCCGCGACCCTCGCCGTCGACGCCAAGGCCAAGGCCCTCAAGGCCGCCGGGCGCCCGGTGATCGGTTTCGGCGCGGGTGAGCCCGACTTCCCGACCCCGGACTACATCGTCGATGCGGCCGTCGAGGCCTGCAGGAACCCGAAGTACCACCGCTACACGCCGGCCGGCGGCCTGCCCGAGCTCAAGGCCGCCATCGCCGCGAAGACGCTGCGTGACTCCGGCTACGAGGTCGACGCCTCCCAGGTCCTGGTGACCAACGGCGGCAAGCAGGCCATCTACGAGGCGTTCGCCGCGATCCTCGACCCGGGCGACGAGGTCATCGTCCCGGCGCCGTACTGGACCACCTACCCCGAGTCGATCCGCCTCGCGGGCGGTGTCCCGGTGGAGGTCGTGGCCGACGAGACGACCGGCTACCGGGTGTCCGTGGAGCAGCTGGAGGCGGCGCGCACGGAGAGGACCAAGGTCGTCCTCTTCGTCTCGCCGTCCAACCCGACCGGCGCGGTCTACAGCGAGGCCGAGACCGAGGCGATCGGCCGCTGGGCCGTCGAGCACGGCCTGTGGGTGCTGACGGACGAGATCTACGAGCACCTGGTCTACGGGACGGCCACCGCGGCCTCCCTGCCGGCGGTCATGCCGGAGCTGCGCGACAAGTGCATCGTCGTCAACGGCGTCGCCAAGACGTACGCGATGACCGGCTGGCGCGTGGGCTGGATCATCGGCCCGAAGGACGTCGTCAAGGCCGCGACCAACCTGCAGTCGCACGCCACCTCCAACGTGAGCAACGTGGCGCAGGTGGCCGCGCTCGCCGCCGTGTCGGGCAACCTGGACGCGGTCGCGGAGATGGGGCGCGCCTTCGACCGGCGCCGCCAGACGATCGTGCGGATGCTCAACGAGATCGAGGGCGTGCTCTGCCCGACCCCGGAGGGCGCGTTCTACGTGTACCCGTCGGTGAAGGCGCTGCTGGGTAAGGAGATCCGCGGCAAGCGCCCGCAGAACTCGGTCGAGCTGGCCGCGCTGATCCTGGACGAGGCCGAGGTCGCGGTCGTCCCGGGCGAGGCCTTCGGCACCCCGGGCTACCTGCGCCTGTCGTACGCGCTCGGCGACGAGGACCTGGTGGAGGGCGTGTCCCGGATCCAGAAGCTGCTGGCCGAGGCCCGCGACTGAGCTCCCCTTGACGTCGAGGGGTGACGGGCCCCTGGTTCTCCGGAACCAGGGGCCCGTTTTTGCGTTCTAGCAAGGTCCCGATCGGGGAAAGGGACTGTCTTCGTCCATTCGGGTGCGGCAGGATCAGCCAATGGAGCACGTTTACCGCGACCTCGCCACCCTGCCCAAGGCCCATCTGCACCTGCACTTCACCGGCTCGATGCGGCCCTCGACCCTGCTCGAACTGGCCGACAAGTACGGGGTGCACCTCCCCGAGGCGCTCAAGAGCGGTACGCCGCCGAAGCTGCGGGCCACGGACGAACGCGGCTGGTTCCGCTTCCAGCGGCTCTACGACATCGCCCGCTCCTGCCTGCGCGAGCCCGAGGACATCCGGCGTCTGGTGCGCGAGGCGGCCCAGGAGGACGTCAGGGACGGCTCCGGGTGGCTGGAGATCCAGGTCGACCCCACCTCGTACGCGCCGCTGCTCGGCGGTCTGATCCCCGCCATGGAGATCATCCTGGACGCGGTGGAGGCGGCCGCGCGGGAGACCGGGCTCGGGATGCGGGTGCTGGTCGCGGCGAACCGGATGAAGCACCCGCTGGAGGCCCGCACACTGGCCCGGCTCGCGGTGCGGTACGCGGACCGGGGCGTGGTGGGCTTCGGGCTCTCCAACGACGAGCGGCGCGGTATGGCCCGCGACTTCGACCGGGCCTTCGCCATCGCCCGTGAGGGCGGACTGCTCGCCGCCCCGCACGGCGGTGAGCTGACCGGCCCCGCGTCCGTACGGGACTGCCTGGACGACCTGCGGGCGGCGCGGGTCGGGCACGGCGTGCGGGCGGCGGAGGACCCGCGGCTGCTGCGCAAGCTCGCGGAGCGCGGGGTGACCTGCGAGGTGTGCCCGTCGTCCAATGTGGCGCTCGGGGTGTACGAGAAGCCGGAGGACGTGCCGCTGCGCACCCTCTTCGACGCGGGCGTGCCGATGGCGCTCGGCGCGGACGACCCGCTGCTGTTCGGCTCCCGGCTGGCGGCGCAGTACGAACTCGCCCGCGCCCACCACGGCTTCACGGACGCGGAGCTGGCGGAGCTGGCCCGGCAGTCGGTTCGGGGCTCGGCGGCTCCGGAGGACGTCAGGCGGAAGCTGCTGTCCGGGATCGACGACTGGCTGGCCGCCCCGGTGGGGTGAAGCGGTGCAGGGGCGGGCGGGCCCGGAAGCCGATGTCGAGCTCGGTCCGGTCGACGCCCCAGGTGCTGGGTTCCAGGTACGGGGTGAGGGAGGCGGCCAGGACGTCGTCGCCCGTGCGGGCGCGCTTCTCCAGCGGGCCGTAGCCGGCCGCGGCCGCGAACTCGCCGGCGGCGGCGCAGAAGCTGTCGCGGTCGCCGAAGAGGAAGAGGGTGCGGGCGTGGACGGTGGGGCGGATCCGTCCGGCCTCCCACCAGTCCCTGCGCTCCCAGTCCCTCCGTTCCCAGGCCGCGTTCCAGACGGCGGCGCGGTCGGCGGTGCGCTGCTCGTCCGTACGGAGGGTCAGCGGCCGGCCGCCCTGGAGCCGGGCGCGCAGGGCGGGCCAGGCGGAGGGGCGCAGGCCGCCGGTCGCCCGGTGGGCGAGGACGAGGTCGACGGGTGTGCCGGGGGCGAACGCGCGCGGGAGGCTCGTGCGGAGCGGGACGTGCACGAGCGTGTGCCGGGAGAAGGCGGCGAAGGAGAACAGGGCGGCGAGCCGGGACAGGCCGTCGTGGTCGCCGACGAGGTAGCCCCAGCGGTCGTGGAACGGGGAGTTGACGGTGGTGTGCCGCAGGGGGTGCCGGGGCTGGACGATCCGGTGGGTGTGGGGCCCCGTCCGGGGCCGGAACTCACGGGCCTTCAGTCGCATGGCCGCCAGGGTGGCCGCGCCCCGGGAGCCCGGGCAACTCATTTCCGTACGGCGATCCCGGCCATGAGGGTGCGGGCGATCGAGCGGGCGAAGTCGTCGAGGGACTGCGGGGGCTTGCGGTCCGGGGCCATCTCCCAGGCGAAGGAGCGCTGGACGCAGGCGCCGAGGAGCAGGGCTGCGGCGGCGTCGGGGTCGGCTTCGGGACTGATCCTGCCGTGCTGCTGTTCGGCGCGGAGGTAGCCGGCGAGGCCTTCGAGGGGCTTGTGGGGGCCGGTGCCGAGTTCGCGCATGACCTCTTCGTGGCGGCGCTTGAGCTGGGGCTCGGCGTACAGGGAGGCGGCCATGGGGAAGGTCTGCTCGTAGAAGAGCGCGGCCTGGCGGGCGATCTCGGCGAGGTTCTCCTCGACGCCGCGGCCCTGGGGGTCGACGGCGAGGGTGTCGAGGAGGGTGCCGAGCCGGGGCAGGCGTTCGTTGAGCACGGTCACGAACAGCTCTTCCTTGCTCGTGAAGTACTTGTACAGGGCGGCTTCCGAGCAGCCGGCGGCCTTGGCGATCTCCTTGGTGGTGGTGCGGGCCAGGCCGGCGGTGCGCATGAGGTCGCGGGCGGCGTCGATGATCCGGGTCCGGGTCGGCTTCTGGTCCACGGGGACTCCCGATGACGGCTTGACGAGTGAGTGAGTACCCACCCACTCTAGGGGTGAGTGAATACTTACCCACCCAGGGAGGGTGCGACATGAAGCTCACTGTCTTCGGCGCGACCGGCGGCATCGGCCGGGAGATCGTCCGCCAGGCCCTGGACGCGGGCCACGAGGTGACGGCCGTGGTCCGTGATCCGGCCCGGTTCACGGTGACCGGGCGGCGCCTCGACGTCTTCCGCGCGGACCTGTCCGACCCCGAGGCCCTGCGCGGGGCCGTGGCGGGCCGGCACGCGGTCCTGTCGGGCCTGGGCGCCCGCAACCGCGCGGACGCGGCCACGGGCGTGGCCGCCCGGCTGACGCGGTCGGTGCTCACCGCCATGGACGCCGAGTCCGTACGCCGCCTCGTGGTGGTCAGCGCGGCCCCCGTGGGCCCGGTCCCGGACGGTCAGGCCCTCGTGGACAAGGCGATGCTCACGATCATCAACTCGGTGCTCAAGGACGTCTACGCCGACCTGCGCGTCATGGAGGCGGAGCTGGCCGCGAGCGCGACCGACTGGACCTCCGTGCGCCCGCCCAAGCTGACGGACAAGCCGGTCACCGGCCGCTACCGCTCGGTGGTCGGCGGCAACCCGTCGCGCGGCCGCACCCTCGCGCGCGCGGACGTGGCGCACGCGATGCTGGCGATGATCGACGACCCGGCGACGCTCAAGCAGGGCGTCGGGGTGGCCTACTGATCGGATCTGGTCGGATCGGGCCTACTGATCAGATCTCGACGCCGACGGTCACCGGCTCGTTGACGAGGGTGATCCCGAAGGCGTCCCGCACCCCGGCGACGACCTCACGCGCGAGCGCGAGCAGGTCCTCGGTGGTCGCCTCGCCGCGGTTGGTGAGGGCGAGGGTGTGCTTGGTGGAGATCCGGGCGGGACCGGAGCCGTACCCCTTCACGAAGCCGGCCTTGTCGATCAGCCAGGCCGCCGAGGTCTTCACCGCGCCGTCCTCGCCCGCCGGGTAGGCGGGCGGGTCGACGTCGGGTCCGAGGCGGTCGGCGACGCGCCCGAGGAAGCTCGCGTACTCCCCCGCCGTCAGGATCGGGTTGGTGAAGAAGGACCCCGCCGACCACGTGTCGTGGTCCTCCGGGTCCAGGACCATGCCCTTGCCGGCCCGCAGCTTCAGGACGGTCTCCCGGGCCCGCGCCAGCGGCACCCGGTCGCCGGCCTCGACACCGAGGGCGCGGGCCGTCTCGGCGTACCGGATGGGCGCGGACAGCCCCTGGGCGTCCTCGAGCCCGAAGCGGACCCGCAGCACGACATAGCGCTCGGGGTCCTGCTTGAAGCGGCTGTGCCGGTACGAGAAGGCGCACTCGGCGTTGGTGAGGGTGACCGTCTCCTCGGCCCGCCGGTCGTACGCGACGACCTCGGTGATGGTGGCGGAGACGTCCTGCCCGTAGGCGCCGACGTTCTGGATGGGGGTGGCACCGGCGGAGCCGGGGATGCCGGCCAGGCACTCGATACCGGCGAGACCGGCCTCGACGGTCCGCGCGACGGCGTCCGTCCAGACCTCACCCGCGGCGAGCTCGAGGCGGGTGCCGTCAAGGGTGCAGCCGCGGGTGGCGATGTGCAGGGCGGTGCCGTCGAAGCCCTTGTCGCCGATGACCAGGTTGGACCCGCCGCCGATGACGAGCAGCGGGGTCCCGGTGGTGTCGGCCTCGCGGACCGCGGCGATCACCTCGTCGTCCGTGGTGGCGGTGACGAGCCGGGTGGCGGGCCCGCCGAGCCGGAAGGTGGTCAGGGGGGCGAGGGGGGCGTCGTGGAGTTCCTGCACGGGCACAAGGGTACGGTGCCGCGCGCCGGTCACACGGTCGCGAGGGGCCGGTCCTCGGACCGCTCCGGGGCCTCGGCCGCCTTGGCCGCCGCCCGGCGCGTCGGGATGAGGAGCGAGGCCAGCGCCCCAAGCGCCACCATCCCGGAGCCCACCCACAGTGCGGGCTGCAGGCCGTCGACGAACTGCTGCGCCGACCCGTACCCGCCCTGCGCGGCGAAGATCGAGGCCATCACGGCGACGCCGAGCGCGCCGCCGACCTCGCGCAGGGCGTTGTTGGCACCGGAGGCGACGCCCTGCTCGGAGGGCCGGACGCTGGACATCACGATGTTGGCGGCCGGTGCGAAGTACAGCGCCATGCCGATGCCGCTGATGACCAGGGCGGGGAGCTGGACGGCGTACGAGGTGTCGGCGGTGACGACGACCGCGAACCAGGCGAGGCCGATCGCCTGGAGGGCGAGGCCGGCGGCGACGACCGGGCGGCCGCCGATCCGGTCGGAGAGCGCACCCGCGAGCGGTGCCACGAGCATGGGCATACCGGTCCAGGGGAGCATCCGCAGGCCCGCCTCGGTCGGCGAGTAGCCGAGGACGCCCTGCATGTACTGGCTGAGCAGGAAGATCGAGCCGAACATGCCGAGGAACATCAGCAGGCTTGCCGCGTTGATCCCGGAGAACGCGCGGTCGCGGAAGAGCCGCATCGGCAGCATCGGGGCCTTGGCGTTGATGCCGTGGTGGACGAAGCCGCCGATGAGCGCGGCGCCGGCGATCAGTCCGGTGAGCACGGTGGCCGAGGTCCAGCCGTCGATGGGGCCGCGGATCAGCCCGTACACGATGCCGAAGAGGCCGCCGCTTGCCAGCAGCGTGCCGGCGGCGTCGAGGCGGGCCCCGGTGCCGTACGACTCGGAGAGGCGCAGCCGGGCGAGCGGCAGGAGGACGAGGCCGAGCGGGACGTTCAGCCAGAAGATCCACTGCCAGGAGATGTGTTCGGTGAGACTGCCGCCGATGAGCGGTCCCGAGGCGACGGCGAGGCCGTTGACGGCGCCCCAGATGCCGAACGCCATCCCGCGCCTGGCGGCCGGGACGGCCGCGGTGAGCAGGGTGAGGGTGAGCGGCATCATGATCGCGGCGCCGACGCCCTGGACGGCGCGGGCGGCGATCAGGGCGTCGATGCCGGGGGCGAGGGCGGCCGCGGCGGAGGCGCCGGTGAAGACGGCGAGTCCGATCCCGAAGAGCCGGCGGCGGCCGAAGCGGTCGCCGAGGGCGGCGCCGAACATCAGCAGGACCGCGAAGGTGAGCGTGTAGGCGCTCACGGTCCATTCGAGGTCGTCGAGCGCTCCCCCGAGGTCCTCGCGGATGGAGGGGAGGGCGGTGGTGACGACGAGGTTGTCGAGGGCCGCCATGAACCCGGCGACGCTGGTGATGACGAGGGCCCAGGCGGCGGAACCGCGGCGGGCGGCTGGCTTGGTCATTGCTGCGTACCCTTCAGGCGAAACGACTTAATTAGTTATTGCTGACTAACTTTCACGGGCGTGAAAAGGCCGGGGCAGGGATCGCGAGATGTGACACTCCGGGGTGGCGCTACTTCTCCAGTCGCCCGAGGCGGCGGGCCGAGGGGTAGAACCCCTCCCAGACCCGGTGCTCGGGCGGGAAGCCCATGGCGACGAGGGTGTTGATGAGCATCCCGTACGCCAGGAAGGTCGTGGTCTCGTCGGCGTCCGCGCCCAGCGCCAGGTGGACGGTCTCCCAGAGCCTCATCCAGCCGGCCCGCACGATCTCACCGAACTCGTGGTCGCCGGCCACCTCCGCGGCCGCGACCGTCACGTACACCTGCATCTGCATCAGGAGGCGGTCCGGCTCCTCGGCGATGATCCTGGTGTACGCGTTGGCCATGGCGTGCAGCGCCTCCTCGCCCGACAGGCCCTTCGCGGCCTCCTCGAAGACACGGACGGTGTCGTCGATGCAGCGCTCGGAGGCGGCGAGGAAGATCGCCTTCTTGCCGGGGAAGAGCCGGAAGAGGTACGGCTGCGAGACGCCGACGCGCTTGGCGATCGCCTCGGTGGACGTGCCGTAGTACCCGCCGCGACTGAACTCGGTCATCGCGGCCCGGATCACGCTCTCGCGTCGTTCCTCCGCACTCATCCTGGCCATGAGATTAAGTTAGTACTCAATCACTAACTTGGCAAGCGCGGAGACGGGGCGGCCGCTTTCCCGCGGCCGCCCCTCTCGAATCCCACCCCGCTACGCGAGCCTGACCACGGCGCGCGACATGCCGAGGACCTTCTGGCCCGCCGCCGTCGCGGTCAGGTCCACCCGGACCAGGCCGTCCTCCAGCTTGGCCGCGACCTTGGCGGAGACCTCGATCACCGCGCCCTCGTCGTCGTTGGGGACGACGACCGGCTTGGTGAAGCGGACGCCGTACTCGACGACGGCGGCCGGGTCGCCGGCCCAGTCGGTCACGACCCGGATCGCCTCGGCCATGGTGAACATGCCGTGGGCGATGACGTCGGGCAGACCGACCTCGCGGGCGAACTTCTCGTTCCAGTGGATGGGGTTGAAGTCCCCGGAGGCACCGGCGTACCGCACGAGCGTGGCGCGGGTCACCGGGAAGGTCTGCGCGGGCAGCTCGGTGCCGGCCTCGACCTCGTCGTAAGCGATCTTCGCAGCCATGACTCAGGCCTCCTCGGGGGCGCGGGAGACGAGCTTGGTCCAGGCGGTCACGACGTGCTCGCCGGTGGCGTCGTGGACCTCGCCGCGGATGTCCAGGATGTCGTTGCCGGCGAGGGACTTGATGGCCTCGATGGTGGTGGTGACCGAGAGCCGGTCCCCGGCGCGCACCGGGCGGGTGTAGACGAACTTCTGGTCGCCGTGCACCACCCGGCTGTAGTCCAGGCCCAGCTGCGGGTCCTCGACGACCTGGCCCGCGGCCTTGAAGGTGATGGCGAAGACGAAGGTGGGCGGGGCGATCACGTCGGGGTGGCCGAGCGCCTTGGCCGCCTCCGCGTCGGTGTACGCGGGATTGGCGTCCCCGATCGCCTCGGCGAACTCGCGGAGCTTCTCGCGGCCGACCTCGTACGGCGCGGTGGGCGGATAGGTCCGGCCCACGAAGGACTGGTCGAGCGCCATGGACTCGATACCTCCTGCTGGATGTGGTGCGGAAAACGACGCGAGGCCGCCCCCGGCTGGGGACGGCCTCGTGTACGAGCCTGTTTAGCGCGTCTCGCGGTGCGCAGTGTGCGAGTTGCAGCGAGGGCAGTGCTTCTTCATCTCAAGACGGTCCGGGTTGTTACGCCGGTTCTTCTTGGTGATGTAGTTCCGCTCCTTGCACTCCACGCAGGCCAGCGTGATCTTCGGGCGGACGTCGGTGGCAGCCACGTGAGTGCTCCTTGACGGACGGATTGACGGATGAACGCAAAAAAGAGTAGCCGATCGCAGGACCGACCCCACAATCGGCTACTGTGAGTAGCGGTGACCGGACTTGAACCGGTGACACAGCGATTATGAGCCGCTTGCTCTACCGACTGAGCTACACCGCTTTGATGATCCGGTTCCCGCCCGAGGGCGGGACCCTTCTCACCAGAGCCCCAATACGGAATCGAACCGTAGACCTTCTCCTTACCATGGAGACGCTCTACCGACTGAGCTATTGGGGCGAGCGAGGAAGACATTACACGGTCCTCCGCCCATCACCCAAATCCGTTTCCCGGGCCCTCTGGGCAGCGACTTCCCCGTCGCCTCCTAGGCCACTCGTGCACTCATCAGTACGACTATTGCGCTCCTCCTCGAAGGCGGCTGTGGCCGCCCCTAGGCTCGGGCCCACGCTGCGTGATCTTGATCTTGGTGAGCCATGAGCCTGGAGCCCTGAGGAGCCCGATTGTCAGCCGACAGCAAGCAGCCCCAGCCGCCCGAGGACCGGGCCGCCGCCACCGCCGAAGCCACCTCGCTGCTGCTCTCGAACGCGCGGCTCACCGACGGCCGCACCGTCGACGTGCGGCTCTGCGGCGGCCGGATCGAGGCGGTCGGCACGGCAGGCAGCCTGACGGCCCTGGGCGCGCGCGTGGACCTGGCCGGCTACCTGCTGCTGCCGGCGCCCGCCGAGCCTCACGCACACGCGGACACCGCGCTCACCGCAGACTCCCCGGGCCCCGTCTCGTACGCGGCCGAGGAGGTCCAGCGACGGGCCACCGAGGCCGCCCTCTTCCAGGTCGGGCACGGCGCGACCGCGCAGCGCGCCCATGTGCGGATCGGCGACGTGCACGGTCTCGGCCCGCTGGAGGCGGTGCTCCAGGCCCGGCGTTCGCTGCGCGGCCTGGTCGACCTGACGGCCGTGGCGGTGCCGCGGCTGCTCACCGGGGCGGCCGGCGCCGACGGGCTCGCGATGCTGCGGGACGCGGTGAAGATGGGCGCCGGAGTGGTCGGCGGCTGCCCGGACCTCGACCCGGATCCGACCGGCTACGTGGAGGCGGTCCTGGAGGCCGCGGCCGAGCACGGCTGCCCCGTGGACCTGCACACGGACGGTGACGACCCGGCCCGGCTCGCCCGGCTCGCGGCGATGGCCGGGGGCCTGCGGCCCGGGGTGACGATCGGGCCCTGCGGGGGGCTCGGCCGGCTGCCCGCGGACGTGGCGCGGCGGGTGGCGGACCAGCTGGCGGCGGCGGGCGTGACGGTGACCTGCCTGCCGCAGGGCGGCTGCGGGGCGACCGAGCGGCGCGGCCCGGCCCCGGTGCGGCTGCTGCGGGCGGCGGGGGTGCGGGTCGCGGCGGGCAGCGGGGCGCTGCGGGACGTGTCCAACCCGGTGGGCCGCGGCGACCCGCTGGAGGCCGCCTACCTGCTGGCCTCGCAGTGCGCTCTGCCGGCGCAGGAGGCGTACGGGGCGGTGAGCGGGGACGCGCGGGCGACGATGGGCCTCGCGGAGGTACGGGTGGAGGCGGGCTTCCCTGCGGAGCTGCTCGCCGTGCGGGGCGAGCGGCTCGCGGGCGTGCTCTCCCTGGCGTACAGCCGGATCGTGGTGCACCGGGGCAGGGTGGTGGCCCGGACGAGCGCGGTGCGGGAGTACTGCGACTCGGCGGCGGCGCTCGACCTGCCGCGGCAGGCGCGCCCCGAGCGGCCCGACCCGGGAGGCCAGGAGGCCCGTTGAGTCGTACGGTCGTGGGTATGCGCGTAGTCATCGCTGGTGGACACGGACAGATCGCCCTGCGTCTTGAGCGGCTGCTCGCCGCGGGCGGACACGAACCGGTGGGGATCATCCGCCGGCACGAACAGTCGGACGCCCTGAGGGCGGCGGGCGCCGAACCGGCCCTGCTCGACCTGGAGTCGGCGTCGGTGGAGGAGGTCGCGGCGATCCTCCAGGGCGCGGACGCGGCGGTCTTCGCGGCCGGCGCGGGCGCCAACAGCGGCGCGGCCCGCAAGGACACGGTGGACCGTGCGGCGGCGGTCCTGTTCGCCGACGCGGCCGAACGGGCGGGCGTACGCCGCTACATCGTGGTCTCGTCGATGGGCGCCGACGCCGCGCACCAGGGCGACGCGGTCTTCGACGCGTACCTCCGCGCCAAGGGCGCCGCGGACGACGCGGTACGCGCCCGTGAGGCCCTGGACTGGACGATCCTGCGCCCCGGCATGCTCACCGACGACGCGGGCACGGGCCAGGTCCGCCTGGAGGCCCGCACGGGCCGCGGCCCGGTCCCCCGCGACGACGTGGCGGCGGTGCTGGCCGAACTCCTGGAGACCCCGGCGACCGCGGGCCTGACGCTCGAACTGATCTCGGGCAAGATCCCGGTCGCGGTGGCGGTGAAGGACGTCGCGGGCAACTGACCGCCCCGGCCGGACATGCGAGAAGGTCCCCGGTGCGAACACCGGGGACCTTCTGCATCGCGTGGCGGCGCCAGGATTCGAACCTGGGTAGGCTAAGCCGACGGATTTACAGTCCGCTCCCATTGGCCACTCGGGCACACCGCCATGGGATCGTTGCTCTTGGAGCCGCTTTTCGGCGGTGCTCCCTGGCAACGACGTAAACAATACCTGATCCCCGGGGGTGCTCCGCCACCGGTTTGATCACGGGTCGGCGGCGGTGCGGGTGGCTACGCTTTGTGCTGTACCCGAACGTATCCGAGCAAGGAGCCTCACCTCATGGCCGACTCCAGTTTCGACATCGTCTCCAAGGTCGAGCGGCAGGAGGTCGACAACGCCCTCAACCAGGCCGCGAAGGAGATCTCGCAGCGCTACGACTTCAAGGGCACCAACGCCTCGATCGAGTGGTCGGGCGAGAAGATCCTGATGCAGGCGAGTGGCGAGGAGCGGGTCAAGGCGATCCTCGACATCTTCCAGACCAAGCTGATCAAGCGGGGCATCTCGCTGAAGTCGCTGGACGTCGCCGGAGAGCCGCAGCTGTCGGGCAAGGAGTACAAGCTCTTCGCCTCGATCGTCGAAGGCATCTCCCAGGAGAACGCGAAGAAGGTCTCCAAGGTCATCCGCGACGAGGGCCCCAAGGGCGTCAAGGCGCAGGTGCAGGGCGACGAGCTGCGGGTCAGCTCGAAGAGCCGTGACGACCTGCAGGCCATCATCGCGCTGCTCAAGGGCAAGGACTTCGACTTCGCGCTGCAGTTCGTGAACTACCGCTGAGTCCTCGATTCGGCGTCCGAAAACCGCCAGCCCCGGGGTCGGCGGCCTCGCACACTGGAACGTGAACGAGTGGTGCGGGGAAAGGAACCAGCCATGAACGTGTACGCGTACGTCGACGGCCCCCTGGGCGAGATGCTCCTTGTCGGGCAGGTCGCCGAGGGGGGCCGGGCGGTGCTGGCCTCGCTGTCGCTGCCCGGGCAGAAGGGCGCCGTCGAGGTCCAGGACGGCTGGATGCACGACCCCCGGGCGTTCGAGGAGGTCGCGGCGCAGCTCGGCGAGTACTTCGCCGGGCGCCGGGACCGCTTCGACATCCCGTACGCGCAGGGCGGGACGGAGTTCCAGCGGCGCGTGTGGCGGGCGCTGGAGGAGATCCCGTACGGGACGACCGTCTCGTACGGGGAGCTCGCCCGGAAGGTCGGCTCCTCCGGTGCCGGGGTACGGGCCGTGGGCACCGCGATCGGACGCAATCCGCTGCTCGTGGTGCGGCCCTGCCACCGGGTGATCGGGGCGGACGGGAGTCTGCGCGGGTACGCGGCCGGCCTGGAGCGCAAGGAGCGGCTGCTCGGGCTCGAAGGGGCGCTCGCCGGCTGATGGACGGGCTGTTTCCGCGCGAGCGGGCCACACCGGCACCCGGGGCGGTGCACGTGCCCGGGTGGCTGCCGTTCGGGCGGCAGCGGGAACTGGTGGCCGCCTGCCGTGACTTCGGGCGCGGGCCGGTGTCGTACCGGCAGACCGTGCTGCCCGGCGGCGGGGTGATGTCGGTGCGCTCGCTCTGTCTCGGGCGGCGCTGGGAGCCCTACCGCTACGTCGACGAGATCGCCGTGGAACTGCCGGGCTGGCTCGCCGAGTTGGGGCGCGAGGCGCTGGTGGAGGCGTACGGGTCGCACGGCGGCTTCGCGCCCGACACCGCGCTCGTCAACTTCTACGCGGACGGCGCCCGGATGGGCATGCACCAGGACAAGGAGGAGCTGTCCCGCGCTCCCGTGGTGTCGCTGAGCCTCGGCGACACGTGCGTGTTCCGGCTCGGGAACGCCGAGACGCGTGGACGGCCATACACCGATGTGGAGTTGGCCTCGGGGGACCTCTTCGTCTTCGGCGGGCCGTCCCGCTTCGTCCACCACGGGGTGCCGAAGGTCTACCCCGGGACCGCCGATCCCGCCCTCGGGCTCAGCGGACGGCTGAACATCACCCTGCGGGAGACCGGTCTCTGACGGCGGCTGGGCGGGCCGATCGGCGGGCCGCTCGGCGGTCGGCTCGGCGGTCGGCTCAGCGTTCGCGCGAGTGGCCGAAAAAGATGCGGTAGACGATCAACAGCACCAGAGAGCCGCCGATCGCCGACAGCCAGGTCGCCCCGTCGTAGAAGCCGGTGGTGACGGGGCGGTCCAGGAAGCGGGCGGAGAGCCAGCCACCGAGGAACGCGCCGACGACGCCGATGACCGTCGTGCCGATCAGGCCGCCCGGATCACGGCCGGGCAGCAGGATCTTGGCGATGACGCCGGCAAGCAGTCCGAGAACTATCCAGCTGATGATGCTCATGCCCTGAAGGACGCCCGCCGCTCCCCCGCGGTTGCCGGTCCCCCCACGGTTGCCGATCCCCCGCGACCCCCTAGGGTGCGGCGCATGACACAGGAACTGCGCCGCTCGCTCGGGGTGTTCGACGCCGTCGTCATCGGGCTCGGCTCGATGGTCGGTGCGGGGATCTTCGCCGCCCTCGGCCCGGCGGCCGGCGCGGCCGGCTCGGGGCTGCTTCCCGCGCTCGGCGTGGCCGCCGTGGTCGCGTACTGCAACGCCATGGCGTCGGCCCGTCTGGCGGCCCGCTATCCCGCCTCGGGCGGCACCTATGTGTACGGGCGTGAGCGGCTCGGCTCGTTCTGGGGGTATCTGGCGGGCTGGGCCTTCGTCGTCGGCAAGACGGCATCATGCGCGGCGATGGCGCTGACGGTCGGCGCGTACGCATGGCCGGAACACGCCCATGCGGTGGCCGTCGGCGCGGTGGTCGCACTGACCCTGGTGAACTACGCGGGCATCGAGAAGTCGGCCCTGCTGACGCGGGTGATCGTGGCCGTCGTCCTGGCCGTGCTCGCGGCCGTCGTCGCGGCCTCCGCCGGAGCCGGCGAGGCGTCCCGGCTCGCGCTGGGCGGGGACGCGACGGCGGGTGGGGTGCTGCAGGCGGCGGGGCTGCTCTTCTTCGCCTTCGCGGGGTACGCGCGGATCGCGACGCTCGGCGAGGAGGTCCGCGACCCGGCGCGCACCATTCCACGGGCGGTGCCGATCGCCCTCGGCGTCGCGCTCGCCGTGTACGCGGCCGTCGCCGTGTGCGTGCTCGCCGTCCTGGGGCCGGGCGCGCTCGCCGCCTCCGGCGCCCCGCTCGCGGACGCGGCGCGGGCCGCGGACGCCGGGTGGCTGGTGCCGGTCGTCACCGTGGGCGCGGCGGTCGCGGCGCTCGGCTCGCTGCTGTCGCTGATCCTCGGCGTGTCCCGTACGGCCCTCGCCATGGCCAGGGACGGGTATCTGCCGGCCCTGCTGGCGGCCGTGCACCCGCGCTCCCGGGTGCCGCACCACGCGGAGCTCGCGGTGGGCGCGGTGGTGGCCCTGGTGGCGGCGACGGCCGATGTGCGGGGCGCGATCGGCTTCTCGTCGTTCGGGGTGCTGGTCTACTACGCCATCGCCAACGCCTCCGCGTGGACGCTGGGCAGCCGGGAGCGGCCACTGGCCGTGCTCGGGCTCGTCGGCTGCGGGGCGCTGGCGTTCGCGCTGCCGCCGGCGTCGGTCCTCGCGGGGGTGGGGGTGCTGGCCGTCGGCCTGGTCGCCTACGCGGTCAGTCGAGGACGACCCGCACGCCCCCGGCGGTGAAAAACCAGGTGAGGGCGCCGGGGGTCCGGACGTGGAGGGTGCCGGGCGGGCGCGTGCGCAAGGGGGCGCTACCCTCGACGACCGCCTGAGCGACGGCGTGGCTGCCGGGGAGCGGCGCGTACCTCGGGTCCCGCATTGGCGCCACACCCCCTAGCGGGGCTGGTAGCCGTACCCGCCGTACGCCTCGTCCGTGCGGACGATCTCCTTGCCCAGGGGCAGCAGCGAGATCGGGATCATCTTGAAGTTCGCGAGGCCGAGGGGGATGCCGATGATCGTGATGCAGAGCACGATGCCGGTGGTGATGTGGCCGAGCGCCAGCCACCAGCCGGCGAGGATCAGCCACAGCACGTTGCCGATGCAGGAGGGGGCACCGGCGTCGGGGCGGTCGACGACCGTGTGGCCGAAGGGCCACAGGGCGTAGAGGCCGATACGGAAGGCGGCCAGTCCGAAGGGGATGCCGATGATCGTGATGCAGAGCAGGACGCCGGCGGCGATGTAGCCGAGGAACATCCAGAATCCGCACAGGACCAGCCAGATGACGTTGAGGATTGTCTTCACGGGCGGTGACCTGCCATCTGTTCGAGCCGGGCGATGCGCTCGGCCATTGGCGGGTGGGTGGAGAACATCTTCGAGAGGCCCTGTCCCGGGCGGAACGGGTTCGCGATCATCATGTGGCTCGCGGTCTCGATCCTCGGCTCGGGGGGCAGGGGCAGTTGCTTGGTGCCCGCCTCCAGCTTGCGCAGGGCGCCGGCGAGGGCGAGCGGGTCGCCGGTGAGCTGGGCGCCCGAGGCGTCCGCCTCGTACTCGCGGGAGCGGGAGATGGCGAGCTGGATGACCGAGGCGGCGATGGGGCCCAGAATCATGATCAGCAGCATGCCGAGCAGGCCGGGGCCGTCGTCGTCGTCGGAGCGGCCGATCGGGATCAGCCAGGCGAAGTTCACCAGGAAGAGGATCACGGAGGCAAGGGCTCCGGCGACCGAGGAGATGAGGATGTCCCGGTTGTAGACGTGGCTCAGCTCGTGGCCGATGACGCCGCGCAGCTCGCGCTCGTCGAGGATCTGCAGGATGCCCTCGGTGCAGCAGACGGCGGCGTTGCGCGGGTTGCGGCCGGTGGCGAAGGCGTTGGGCGCCTGGGTGGGTGAGATGTAGAGCCGCGGCATGGGCTGGCGGGCCTGGGTGGAGAGCTCGCGGACCATCCGGTACAGGGCGGGGGCCTCGAACTCGCTCACCGGGCGGGCGCGCATGGCGCGGAGCGCCAGCTTGTCGCTGTTCCAGTAGGCGTACGCGTTGGTGCCGAGCGCCACGACGAGCGCGACGATCAGACCCGTACGTCCGAAGAAACTGCCGATGACGATGATGAGGGCGGAGAGCCCTCCGAGGAGTACGGCGGTCCTCAGCCCGTTGTGCCGGCGGTGCACGGTACGCCCTCCAAGTGGTGCGGCAGGGGAACCCTTTGCTCTGTGGGGGTCCACCGTCCAGTGGACCCTCCCCTCCTGGTCAACGCCAGGCGGGAAGCTCGGGTTCCCCGGCTCACGAGGGGTGCCGTGTGGGCCGTACGGGTGACCGGGGCCGGACGGGCCCCGGCGAGGGCGGACGGGCCCCGGCGAGGGCGACAGGCCCAGCGGGGCGAGCGGCCCTAGCGGGGCGAGCGGCCCTAGCGGGGCGTCGGGACGGCGAGCTTGTCCAGGCCGGCCTTCGCCAGGGCGTCGGGAACGGGCTCGACCTCGCTGGTGCAGTGTCCGCAACGGGTGGCGATGGCCGGGATCTCGGTGAAGCAGCGGGGGCAGTCACGCTTCTCGGACTTCGGGTCGGCCGCCTCCTCCCGGGCGAACTTCTCCTGGATCTTCGTCATGGGGACGACGATCATGAAGTAGAGGACGGCGGCCGTGATGACGAACGCTATGGCGGCGGCGATCGCCAGACCGTAGGGGAAGACGGTCTTGCCCACGGTGAACTGCGCCTCGCTGAAGTCGCCCACCGAGCCGGTGGCGAGACCGATGAGCGGGGTGATGAAGGCCTTGCTGAAGCCGGTCACGACGGCCGTGAACGCCGAGCCGACGGCCAGGCCGATGGCCATGGAGACGACGTTCCCGCGAAGTATGAAGTCCTTGAAACCGTTCAGCACGGCGTTCCGCTCCTTGACGTTTCTTTTGTGGGGGGGGGTTAGAAGAGGCCCTTCGCCGCGAAGCGGAGGGCGAACTGCGGGTAGCCCGACAGCACGACGCCCGCGACGGCGGTCAGCGCGATGGCCAGGGTGATCGGGGTGGGGGCCCCGGCGCGTACGGGACGCGGCTCGCCCTCGGTCACACCCTCGGTCTCCGGCGCGGTCTCGGGCGCCCGGAAGAGCAGCGCCGTCCACCGCAGGTAGTAGTAGAGGGCGATCACGACGTTGACGCCCATGATCACGGCGAGCCAGCCGAGGCCCGCGTCGACGGCCGACGAGAAGACGGTCACCTTGGCGAAGAGGCCGATGATACCCGGGGGCAGTCCGGCCAGATTCAGCAGGAAGAAGCCCAGGACGAGGGCGGTGGCCGGGCTCTGCGCGTAGAGGCCTCGGTAGTCGGAGATCCGGTTCTCGGGGTGGGAACGGCCGACCAGGGCGACGACCGCGAAGGCGCCGAGGTTCACGACGGCGTACATCAGGGCGTACGCGACGGTCGCGCCGATCTGGTCGTTGCCGGAGTACGCGGCGGAGGCGATCGGCACCAGGAGGTAGCCGGCCTGGGCGACGGACGACCAGGCGAGCAGCCGTACCGCGCTCCACCGGCGGGTGGCGACCTGGCGCAGGGCCGCCACGTTGCCGACGGTCATGGTGAGCGCGGCGAGCACGGCGAGCGCCGGGCCCCACACGTCGGCGTAGGTGGGGAAGGCGACGACGGTCACCAGGATGAGGCCGGTGAAGCCGACCGCCTTGCCGACCACGGAGAGGTAGGCGGCGACGGGCACCGGGGCGCCCACGTAGGTGTCGGGCACCCAGAAGTGGAAGGGGACGGCGGCCGTCTTGAAGGCGAAGCCGACGAGGGTGAGCACGACGCCCGTCTGGGCGAGGGTCTGCAGCTGGCCCGGCACGTCGCCGAGCCGCTGGGCGACCTCGGTGAGGTGCAGGGTGCCGGTCGCCGCGTAGACGAAGCTGACGCCGAGCAGGGTCACGGCGGTCGCGGTGACGGAGGAGAGGAAGAACTTGAGCGCGGACTCGCTGGACATCCGGTCGCCGCGCTTGAGGCCGACGAGCGCGAACGCGGGCAGTGAGGCCACCTCCAGGGCGACGACGAGGGTCGCGAGGTCGCGGGAGGCGGGCAGCAGGGCGGCGCCGGCGGCGGAGGACAGCAGCAGGAACCAGTACTCGCCCGCGGGCAGCTTCTCGCGGGTGTCGGCGAGCGAGAGCAGCGCGGTGAGGAGCGCGCCACCGAGCACCAGGAACTGGATGACCAGGGTGAACTGGTCGGCGGTGTAGCTGCAGGCCCGGACCTGGGTGTCAGGGGTGAGGCAGAAGGTCGAGCGGTCGCCCGCGCGCAGCGGGACGAGCAGCACGAGCGCGGCGACCAGGCCGCCGATCGCGGTCCAGCCGAGGAGCTGCTTTCGCTCCTGGGGGACGAAGAGGTCGGCGACGAGGATCACGAGGGCGACCACCGCGGTGAGGGTGGGCGGCGCGATCGTGAGCCAGTCGACGGACTGGACGAGGGTGGGGGCGGCGGCCATGGCGGTCACGGGGTCCCTCCGGCGAGGAGCTGCTGGACGGCCGGGTCGGTGAGCCCGAGAAGGGCCGCGGGCCAGAGTCCGGCGAGGACGGTGAGGGCGACGAGCGGGGTCCAGGCGGCGACCTCGTACCCCTGGACGTCGGCGATCGCGGCCTCGCCCGCGGGGCGGGGGCCGCCCATGCAGACGCGGCGGACGACGAGCAGGAGGTAGGCGGCGGTCAGGAGGGTGCCGAAGGCGCCGATCGCCATGAAGGTGAGGAAGGCGGGGCGGCTGAGTCCGGCGGCCGGGTCGAAGGCGCCGAACAGGGCGAGCATCTCGCCCCAGAACCCGGCGAGTCCCGGCAGGCCGAGCGAGGCGACGGCGGCGAACGCGAGCAGTGCGCCGAGGCGGGGGGCGCGGCCGTAGAGGGCGGCGCCGGTGGCCCCGGCGAGGGTGTCGAGGTCGGCGGTGCCGTAGCGGTCCTTGACGGCTCCGACGAGGAAGAAGAGCAGGCCGGTGATGAGGCCGTGGGCGATGTTGGCGAAGAGGGCGCCGTTGACCCCGGTGGGGGTCATGGTGGCGATGCCGAGGAGCACGAAGCCCATGTGGCCGACGGAGGAGTACGCGATCAGGCGCTTGAGGTCGCCCTTGTTGCCCGACCTGACCAGGGCCAGGCAGGCGAGGGATCCGTAGATGATGCCGGCGACGGCGAAGGCGGCGAGGTACGGCGCGAACGTGCGCATGCCGTCAGGGGCGATCGGCAGCACGATGCGCACGAACCCGTACGTGCCCATCTTCAGCAGGACGCCGGCGAGGAGGACCGAGCCGACGGTCGGGGCGGCGGTGTGGGCGTCCGGGAGCCAGCTGTGCAGCGGCCACATCGGGGTCTTCACGGCGAGCCCGAGCCCGATCGCGAGAACGGCGATGACCTGCACGGACGTGGTCAGTCCCCGGCCGTTGTCGGTGGCGAGTGCCACCATGTCGAACGTGCCGGCCTTCACTCCGACGAGGAGCAGGCCGAGCAGCATGACGACGGAGCCGAGCAGCGTGTAGAGGATGAACTTCCAGGCGGCGGCCTGCCTGCCCTCGCCGCCCCAGCGGGCGATGAGGAAGTACATCGGGATGAGGACCATCTCGAAGGCCAGGAAGAACAGGACGAGGTCGAGGACGGCGAAGGTCGCCAGGGTGCCGGACTCGAGGACGAGGAGCAGGGCGACGAAGGCCTTGGGGGAAGGCCCGCTCGGCATCTTGAAGTAGCTGTAGAACGCGCAGAGGAAGGTCAGGAGCGCGGTCAGGACCAGGAGGGGGAGGGAGATGCCGTCGACACCGAGGTGGATGCGCACGTCCAGTGCCCTGATCCAGCTGATGTCGGTCGTGGCCTGCATCGTCGAGGGGTGGTCGTGGTCGAAGCCGAGCGCGAGGACGATCGCGGCCAGCAGGATCACACCGGTGACGGTGACGCCGTGGCGGAGCACGGCCTGGTCGGGTGAGGTCCCCTTGAGTCCGGGCGGGGCCGGCAGGAGGGCCGCGGCGGCTCCGACGAGCGGGCCGGCGACGATCAACGCGAGAAGGAACTGCATCACGGATTCGCTGATATCGATCACGGCTCACGCTCCGGCGGCGACGTTGGCGAGAACGACGGCGACGATCGCCAGGACGACGGAGCCGGCGAGCAGGGCGCTGAGGTAGGTCTGCACGTTGCCGGTCTGGGCGCGGCGGACGAGCCAGCCGAGGCCCTTGGCGCTGTCGCCCGCGCCGCGTACGTAGGTGTCGACGACCTCGCGGTCCAGGAAGCGGACCAGGGAGGCGGCGGCGAGCACGGGGCGGACGAAGGCGGTCCGGTAGACGGCGTCCAGGTGGAAGCCGTCGGCCGCCGGGCGGTGCAGCGGGCCGAGCAGGGCCCGGCCGGGGTCGGCCGGGTCCACCGCGGGGTGCGGCAGGTCCAGGGCCTCCGCCTCGACCTGGCCGGCCTCGGCGTCCGGGTGGGCGACGGTCGGGGCCGGCAGCGGCGCGGTGCGCGCGGCGAGGCTGCGCCGTACGGCGTAGGTGACGGCCGCGCCGACGACGGCGAGGCCGGTGCCGAGGACGGCCGTGGTGACGGTCGGGGTCAGCGGGTGGCCGTCGAACCAGTCGTCGAGGTACGCCGCGGTGAGGCCGAAGCCGAGGGAGGGCACGGCGAGCACCCACAGGACGGTGGTCATGGCGAGGGGCTGGCGGCCGTGATCGGGCGCCTCTTCGCCGCGGCCGCGGAAGGCGAGGAGCCACAGCCGCATCGCGTACGCGGCGGTCAGCAGCGCCGTGAGCAGCCCGGCGACCAGGACGATCCAGCCGGCCCCGGCGGGGGCGACGGTCATCTCGCCGGTGGCGGTGTGCTCGGCGGCGACGAGGACGGCCTCCTTGGAGAAGAAGCCGGCGAACGGCGGGATCGCGGCGAGCGCGAGCAGGCCGATGGTCATCGTCCAGTAGGCGTCCGGGATGCGCTGGGTCAGTCCGCTCATCCGGGACATGGCCGAGAGCGAGTTGGTGCCGGCGGCGTGGATGACGGCGCCGGCGGCGAGGAACAGCAGCGCCTTGAAGGCGCCGTGCGACAGGAGGTGGAAGACGGCGGCCCCGCGGTCGCCGACGGCGAGGGCGCCCGACATGTAGCCGAGCTGGCCGATCGTCGAGTAGGCGAGGACCCGTTTGATGTCGTCCTGCGCGAGCGCGGCGAGCGCCGAGCCGACCATCGTGAGGGCGGCCATCACGGCGAGCACGATCAGCGCGGCGGCGGAGGAGGCGAAGACGGGCAGCAGCCGTGCGACGAAGTAGATGCCGGCGGCGACCATCGTGGCCGCGTGGATGAGCGCGGAGACGGGGGTGGGGCCGGCCATCGCGTCGGGCAGCCAGGTGTGCAGCGGGAACTGCGCCGACTTGCCCGCCACGCCCGCGAGGAGCAGCAGCGCGACCAGGGTGGGGTGGTCGAGGCCGCCGCTCGCGACCGCGCCGAGGACGCCGGTGATCCGGAAGGTGCCGGCGTCGGCGGCGAGCGCGAACAGGCCGATCAGGAAGGGCACGTCGCCGAGCTTGGTGACGAGGAAGGCCTTGAGGGAGGCGGAGCGGGCCTCGGGGGTCTCCCAGTAGTGCCCGACGAGGAAGTACGAGCAGATGCCCATGATCTCCCAGCCGACCAGGAGCACCATCAGGTCGCCGGAGTAGACGACGAGCAGCATCGCGGCGGTGAAGAGGGAGACGAGCGCGGCGTACGAGGGGTAGCGCGGGTCGTGGCGCAGGTAGCCGGTCGAGTAGATCTGCACGCAGGTGGCGACGACGCCGACCAGGACGGCGACGAGAGCGGCGAAGCCGTCGATGTGCAGGGCCAGGTCGATCGGGACCGAGCCGGTGGGGGTGAGCTCGGTGGCGGCGTCGATGGCCTTCCCGCCGCCCTGCCGGCCGGCCACGACCGCGGCGAGGACCGCCGCGACGAAGGTCGGCAGGACCGCGAGGGGGCGGACGAAGCCGGGGGCGGTGCGGCCGAGGAGCAGGCCGGCGACCGAGCCGAGGAAGGGGAGGACGGGGACGAGGACGGCGAGGGTCGTGGTGGTCACGCGGTGGCCTCGGCCTTCTCGTCGGCGGACGTCGGGGCGTCTGACGTCGGGGCTTCGGCGGCCTCCGCCGTGTCGCGGAGGCGGTCGACGTCGGAGGTGCCGCGGTTGCGGTAGACCATCAGGACGATGGCGAGACCGATGCCGATCTCCGCGGCGGCGATGGCGATGGTGAAGAGGGTGAGGGCCTGACCCGCGTGCAGGGTGTCGCGGAGCCAGACGTCGAAGGCGACCAGGTTGAGGTTGACGGCGTTGAGCATGAGCTCGACGGACATCAGGACCAGGATCGCGTTGCGGCGGGCGAGGACGCCGTACAGGCCGACGGAGAAGAGGAGGGCGGCGAGGACGGCCGGGTACGCGAGGTGCATCAGTCCGTGTCCTCCGTGGCCTTCTTGCGGGAAAGGACGATCGCGCCGACCAGGGCGGCGAGCAGCAGCACGGACAGCGCCTCGAAGGGCAGCACCCAGTGCCGGAAGAGGATCTCGCCGGACACCGCCGTGGAGCCCTGGGCGGGCCCGTCGAGCTCGATCCACGTCGTACGGAACGCGTCCAGGACCACCCACACCAGGGCGGCCGCGGCGGCGAGCGCGACGGCGAGGGCGACCGGGCGGTTGCCGGAGTCGGAGTCCGGGGAGCGGCCGATGGGGGCCTTGGTGAGCATGAGGCCGAAGAGGAGGAGGACGACGACGGAACCGACGTAGATCAGCACCTGGACCCAGGCGATGAACTCGGCGGTGAGCAGCAGGTACTCGACGGCGAGGCCGCCGAGCGCCACGACCAGCCAGAGGGCGGCGTGCACGAGCTGCCGGGTGGTGACGGTGACGAGGGCGGCGCCGAGGGTGACGAGGCCGACGAGGAGGAAGGCGATCTCGACGCCGGTGGGCGAGAGGAAGCCGTGCGCGGGGACGGCGAGGGCGGGGACGGCGAGGGTCACTGCTGGCCCTCCTCGGGGGTCGTGGCGGACTGCTCGGCGGCGGCCTGTTCCGCAGTCGCCTGCTCCGCGGCGGCCTGGGCGGCCGCCTTTTCCGCCGCCTTGCGGGCCGCGGCGTACTCCTTCGGCTCCTCGGCGCGCGGGTCGAGCGCGGGCGGCTCGGGGACGGTCCACATCCACTCGCGGAGCTTGTCGCGCTCGTGGGTCAGCTCGTGGATGTCGGTCTCCGCGTACTCGAACTCGGGCGACCAGAACAGCGCGTCGAACGGGCACACCTCGATGCAGATACCGCAGTACATGCAGAGGGAGAAGTCGATCGCGAAGCGGTCGAGGACGTTGCGGCTGCGCTCGCGGCCGCCGGGCGCGGCCGCCGGGACCGTCTCCTTGTGGGAGTCGATGTAGATGCACCAGTCGGGGCACTCGCGGGCGCACAGCATGCAGACCGTGCAGTTCTCCTCGAACAGCCCGATGACCCCGCGGGTGCGGGGCGGCAGTTCGGGCTGGGCGTCCGGGTACTGCGCGGTGACGGACTTGCGGGTCATCGTCCGCAGGGTGACGGCGAGGCCCTTGGCGAGGCCGGAGCCGGGGATCGGGGACATCAGCTGATCGCCACCTTCACGATGCCGGTGAGCGCGATCTGCGCGAGGGCGAGCGGGACGAGGGCCGTCCAGGCCAGCTTCTGCAGCTGGTCCTCGCGGAGCCGGGGGTAGCTCACGCGCAGCCAGATCACGACGAAGGCCAGGACGGCGGTCTTGAGCAGGGTCCAGACCCAGCCGAGGCCGTCGGCGCCGCCGGGGCCGTGCCAGCCGCCGAGGAAGAGGACGGTGGTGAGGCCGCACAGGACGACGATGCCGGCGTACTCGGCGAGCAGGAACAACGCGAAACGGAGACCGGTGTACTCGGTGTACGCGCCGAAGATGATCTCCGAGTCGGCGACGGGCATGTCGAACGGGGGCCGCTGGAGCTCGGCGAGCCCGGCGGTGAAGAACACGAGCGCGCCGGTGATCTGCCAGGGCACCCACCACCACTCGAAGGCGTTCAGGATGCCGGGCAGGGAGACGGTGCCGGCCGCCATCGCGACGGAGGCGGCGGCGAGCAGCATCGGCAGCTCGTACGCGAGCAGCTGCGCGGCGGTACGGAGGCCGCCGAGCAGCGAGAACTTGTTGGCCGACGCCCAGCCGGCCATCAGGCTGCCGAGCACGCCGACTCCCATCACGGCGAGCACGAAGAAGATGCCGGCGTCGACGATCTGCCCGACGGCGCCCTCGCTCGGCCCGATGGGGATCGCCACGAGCACGAGCAGATACGGCAGGAGGGCGACGGCCGGCGCGAGCTGGAAGACCCGCCGGTCGGCGTTGGCCGGTACGACGTCCTCCTTCTGCGCGAACTTCACGCCGTCGGCGACGAGCTGCGCCCACCCGTGGAACCCACCGGCGTACATGGGCCCCAGGCGGCCCTGCATGTGGGCCATCACCTTGTGCTCGGTCTGCCCGACGACGAGCGGCAGCACGAGGAACACGGCGAAGACGACGATCAGCCGGAGGGCGACGTCGAGTACGTCGTTCACGCGGGATCGCCTCCGGCGGGGTCGGTGGGGTCGGTGGGGGGCGAGTTGGGGTCGGGGTCGGCGTCGGCGTCACCCTTGGCGGGCGGGGCTTCGGCGTCGCCCTTGGCGGGCTCGGGTCCGGTGGGCGGGGCCTTCGGCTCCTGGTCCTCGGCCCCGGGCCCGGCATCGGCCCCGTCGCCTGCCTCGGCCCCGGCCCCTGCCTCGGCCGACTGCTGCTCGTCGAACGCCGGGCGGGCGTGGTGCCACGGGGCGTCCGAGCTGCGCGTACGAGGCGGTGCCGCGGGCTGCTCCCGGGCGGCGACGGCGTCGGTGCCGGTGTCCGCCTCCGCGCGCTGGCTCGCCGAGCCCGCGCTCGCGCTGCGGCTTCGGCGCGGGCCGGCGGGGGGCGCGGCCGCGTCGGGGGCGGGCGCCGGGGTGGCCTGCGCACCCGGCTCGGCCCCGGGCGCCGCGGGCGCCTGAGGGCGCTGGCTCGCCGAGCCCGCGGCCGCCGTGCGGGCACGGCGCTCCGTGGGAGGCCGGGTCGCCGGGGCGTCGGCTGCCGGGGGCTGGGTCGCCGGGGGCTGGGTCGCCGAGCCCTCCGCTGCCGTGCGGGTGCGGCGGGGCGGGCGGTCGGCACCGGCTGCCGCGCGGGTGGGGCGGGCGGGGGCCGGGGGGAGCTGGCCCTTCAGGGGGCCCCATTCGTTGGGGTCCGGGACGCCCGGGGGGAGCATCTGGCGGCGCTTGGGGGCGTTGGGGTCGTGGGACTCGCCCGGCTCCTTGGCGCCCGGCCAGGACTTCGCCACGCGGGCGGCCAGGACGAAGTCCTTGCGGAGGGGGTGGCCCTCGAAGGTCTCCGGAAGGAGGAGGTGGACCAGGTGCGGGTGGTCCGTGAAGGTCACGCCGAACATCTCGTACGTCTCGCGCTCGTGCCACGCCGCTCCCGCGTACACCGCCACCGCGGACGGGAGGGAGGGGGCGGCGTGCGGGACCGTCGTACGCAGGAGGAGCCGGCGCACGTGGCCCCGGCCGAGCGACGCCACGTGCGCGCAGATCCGGAAGCCCGTGCCCGGCTCGTCCACCGCGCTCAGCCAGTCGAAGTACGTGCAGCCCAGCTTGTCCCGGGCGATCTCCAGCGCCGCGATCCACGAGGCCGTCGGGACGTCGACGGTCAGCAGGTCGTACGCCCGCTCCGCCGTCGCCTCCTCGCCGAAGACGTCCTGGACGGCGTCGGGCAGGGTGTCGTACGCGTTCGCCGTCATGCCGTGCCTCCCGGCTTCGGGGGCTGCACCAGACCGCTGGTGAGCTGCCCGACCGACGCGCCGGCGCCGTACCGCTCGCCCAGGCTCTCCCGCGCGATCTTCTCCTGGAGTTTGAGGATGCCCTGGAGGAGGGCCTCCGGGCGGGGCGGGCAGCCGGGGACGTAGACGTCGACGGGGATGATCTGGTCGACACCCTTCGTCACCGAGTACGAGTCCCAGTACGGCCCGCCGCAGTTCGAGCACGCGCCGAAGGAGATGACGTACTTCGGCTCGGGCATCTGCTCGTACAGACGCTTCACGGCCGGGGCCATCTTGTCCGTCACCGTGCCGGAGACGATCATCAGGTCCGCCTGGCGCGGGCCCGGCGCGAACGGGATCACGCCGAGCCGGATGAAGTCGTGCCGGGCCATCGACGCGGCGATGAACTCGATCGCGCAGCAGGCCAGGCCGAAGTTGAAGACCCACAGGCTGTAGCGGCGGCCCCAGTTCAGGACCACCTTCATCGGCTCGGGGGCCAGCCGGGCCAGCGGGCCCAGCTTCGGGGTGGGGAGCGGGGTCACGTCCATGTCAGGACGCCCTTCTTGTACGCGTAGAGCAGTCCCACGGCCAGGAAGCCGAGGAAGACGAACATCTCGACCAGCGTCGTCGCCCCGTAGCCGGGCGCGGCGAAGACCGTCGCCCAGGGGAAGAGGAAGATCGAGTCGACGGCGAAGATGACGTAGAGGAAGGCGTAGACGTAGTAGCGGACCTGGGTGTGGGCCCAGCCCTCCCCCACCGGGTCGACGCCGCATTCGTAGGTGAGCAGCTTCTCGGGGGTCGGCACGACGGGGCGCAGCAGCCGGCCCGCGCCGAAGGCGACCGCGACGAAGAGCACGCCGAGGACGGCGAGCAGTCCGACGACGGAGTACGTCTGGAAGTAGTCCGCGGCGTGGCCCATCGCGTGGCCCGCCTGGCCCGCCTGGCCGGCGTAGCCCGTCGCCTGGTCCGTCGCGTGGTCCGCCGCGACAACGGTCGGTTCCCGCACGTCCGCCCCTCGGTCTCGGTGTCTCATTCCTTTACGCACGCGAGTCTAGGCCCTGCTAAAGGGAGCGTAAGCAGTCGCGGGTGGGGTTCCCGGTGGGGTTATCCCCCCTCCCCTTCACCGACCTCCCCCATGGCGTGTCCCGGCCCGTAACCGGCAGCCTTGACCCCATGAGCGACCACACCGACACCCCGCCGCCGCCCGCACGCTTCGCCTACGGCCGGCACACCTGGAAGGAGGTCGCGCACCTCCTCGCCGATCTGCCCTGCGCACTGGCCGGTTTCGTCTACACCGTCGTGACCGTCGCGCTGGGCGTGGGCCTGGCGGTCACGGTGATCGGGCTTCCGCTGCTCGCGCTCGGGCTCGCCGGGGCGCGGGGCATGGGGCGGGCGGAGCGGGCGCGGGCCAGGGCGCTGCTCGGTGTGCACGTGGACGAGCCGAGCCCGCTGCCGCGGCGGCACGGCTTCTTCCCGTGGCTGTGGGCGCAGCTGAAGGACCCGGTGGCCTGGCGCAGCCATCTGTACGGCTTCATCCGGCTGCCCTGGGGCATCGTGACGTTCACGGTGACCCTGGTGTCGCTGCTGGTTCTGTGGCCGGTGCTGCCGTTCGTGGCGCGCGGGCTCGCCAACGCCGACCGGGCCATGGTGCGCGGGCTGCTCTCGCCCTCCGACGAGCTGGAGCGGCGGATCGCCGAGCTGGAGTCGGACCGCGGGGTCGTGGTGGACACCGCGGCCGCCGACCTGCGCCGCATCGAGCGCGACCTGCACGACGGGGCCCAGGCCCGGCTCGTCGCCCTCGCGATGGGGCTCGGTCTGGCGAAGGAGAAGCTGCTCGCCGATCCGGAGGCCGCCGCGGCGATGGTCGACGAGGCGCACGGCGAGGTGAAGCTCGCCCTCCAGGAGCTGCGCGACCTGGCCCGCGGCATCCACCCGGCAGTCCTCACCGACCGCGGCCTCGACGCCGCCCTGTCCGCGGTCGCGGCCCGCTGCACGGTGCCGGTGAAGGTCTCGGTCGATCTGGACGAGCGTCCGGCCGCGGCGATCGAGGGCATCGCGTACTTCACCGTCTCCGAGCTGCTGCAGAACGTCTCCAAGCACTCCGGGGCCCGTTCCGCGGCGGTGGAGGTGTGGCGGACGAAGGACCGGCTGATGCTCCAGGTCCGCGACGACGGCACGGGCGGCGCGCGCCTGGACCGCGGTACGGGGATGGCGGGGCTGGCGGAGCGGCTGGGGGCGGTCGACGGGGCGTTCGTCGTGGACTCGCCGGAGGGCGGTCCGACGGTGGTGACGGCGGAGCTGCCCTGGCGGAGCCGTACGCAGGGCGGCGCCGGGTAGGGAAAACCCCCCTCCGCACCCGGCCACCTGCTCCATGGTCCCGCCCTCTCCCTCCCGGGAGAGTGAAGGGGACGACCCCACGAGAAACGGATTCCCCATGGCATCCCTCCCCGCCGCCGTCCGCGCCCCCTTCGAAGGGCGCACCTGGCGCGCGCTCGGCTACGTCCTGATCGGGCTGCCGCTGAGCGTCCTCTACTTCGGCCTCGCGATCGCGCTCTTCTCGGCCGGCGCCGGACTGCTGATCACCTTCCTCGGCATCCCGCTGCTCGCCGGGGCCCTCGCCCTGTGCCGGGGCTTCGGCGCGGTGGAGCGGGCCCGGGCGCGCACGCTGCTCGGCCTGGACGTGCGGGCGCCGGAGCCGGTGCGGGGACGGACGGGCGGGGCGATGTCGTGGATGGGGGCGATGCTGAAGAGCGGGGCCTCGTGGCGGCACCTGCTGTACGCGCTGCTGCACATGCCGTGGGCGATCTTCACGTTCAGCGTGTCGGTGGCGCTGTGGGCGTGGGGCTGGAGCCTGTTCACGTATCCGCTGTGGCAGTGGGTCTTCCCGATGTACGCGGGCCAGGCGGGGCTCCAGCTGTACGGCGACGAGACACACGCCCTCTACCTGAACTCGGGCTTCGAGATCGCCCTCACGTCGGCGGTGGGCCTGGTCCTCGTCCTGGTCGGCCCGTGGGTCCTGCGGGGCCTGGTCGCGGTGGACCGGGTGATGGTGTCGGGGCTGCTCGGCCCGTCCCGGCTGGCCTCCCGCGTGTCGGAGCTGGAGTCGGACCGGGGCGTGGTGGTGGACACCGCGGCCGCCGACCTGCGCCGCATCGAGCGCGACCTGCACGACGGGGCCCAGGCCCGGCTCGTCTCGCTCGCGATGGACCTGGGCCTGGCGAAGGAGAAGCTGCTGGACGACCCGCTGGCGGCCGCGGCGATGGTCGACGAGGCGCACGGCGAGGTGAAGCTGGCCCTCCAGGAGCTGCGCGACCTGGCCCGCGGCATCCACCCGGCGGTCCTCACCGACCGCGGCCTCGACGCCGCCCTGTCGGCGGTCGCGGCCCGCTGCACGGTGCCGGTGAAGGTGGAGGTGGAGCTGTCGGCCCGCCCGGCCGCGGCGATCGAGGGCATCGCGTACTTCACCGTGTCCGAGCTGCTGCAGAACGTCTCCAAGCACGCGAAGGCACGGCAGGCCTGGGTGGACGTGTGGCGCACGGACGACCGGCTGATGCTCCAGGTGCGCGACGACGGCACGGGCGGCGCGGGGCCGGCGGCGGGCCGGGGGCTCGCGGGGCTCATGGAGCGGCTCGACGCGGTCGACGGGGTGCTCGCGGTCGACTCCCCGGCGGGCGGACCGACGACGGTCACGGCGGAGCTGCCCTGGCGGGCGTAGTCCCCTGCTTCCCCGGTCACCGGTCTCCCCGTCACCGGTCACCTCTTTTCCCTGGCCCCCTGGCCGAGTTGAACCCCCGCGCCCCCTCCCGCGTCCCTTCTCCTGCGATGCTTGCGAGGCTGGGGAGCGCTCAGCGTGAGCAGAAAGGCAGGGGCCGTGGCGGACATGGGGCCGGACAAGGGCACGGATGCGGTACGGGTGGTCATCGCCGAGGATTCGGTGCTGCTCCGTGAGGGTCTGACCCGTCTCCTCACCGATCTGGGGCACGAGGTGGTGGCCGGGGTGGGTGACGGCGAGGCGCTGGTGAAGACCGTGTCCGACCTCGCGGGCGAGGGGGCCCTGCCGGACGTGGTCGTGGCGGACGTACGGATGCCCCCGACGCACACGGACGAGGGCGTGCGGGCGGCGGTACGGCTGCGCAAGGAGCACCCGGGGATCGGGGTGCTGGTGCTGTCGCAGTACGTGGAGGAGCAGTACGCGACCGAGCTGCTCGCCGGTTCCAGCGTGGGTGTCGGCTATCTGCTGAAGGACCGGGTCGCGGAGGTCCGGGAGTTCGTGGACGCGGTGGTCCGGGTGGCGCGGGGCGGTACGGCACTGGACCCGGAGGTGGTGGCGCAGCTGCTCGGCCGGAGCCGTAAGCAGGACGTGCTCGCGGCGCTGACCCCGCGCGAGCGCGAGGTGCTCGGGCTGATGGCGGAGGGTCGTACGAATTCGGCCATCGCGAAGCAGCTGGTGGTGAGCGACGGCGCGGTGGAGAAGCACATCAGCAACATCTTCCTGAAGCTGGGGCTTTCGCCGAGCGACGGGGATCACCGTCGGGTGCTTGCCGTGCTGACCTATCTCCGATCCTAGAGTCCCGATTCCTGGGGCCCGATTTCCTGGGGGCCCGATTCCCGAGGGCCCGATTCCTGCGGTCTCGATTCCTGGAGGGATTCCCCGAAATCTGACACTCTGTCAGACGACGCGGGCCGCGGGATCGGCGGGAAAACGCCCCTTCGTGACCAAGAATGAGCGGAGCGCAACCCTCCGGTGGACCCGACGGTTCACAGAGAGCGACAATTGACAATAAAAGGGCGTTATGGGCGTCTCAAAACGAGGTCCACGATGCGAGAAGTCCCGGGAAGGCCTCCCTCACGGACGTAGGGTGGCCATCGGGACGGCCGGTGAAGCCGGTCGTCTCCCGAGCCTTCTCCCGCCTCGGCGGAGAGACCCTTGCCGCGAGGGAGGTCCAGTTCAGTGACCAGCCAGGTCAGTAGCGAGGCCGGTGAGGCCCTGGTCGGGGAGCAGCGCAGCGCCCCGGCGACGGCCGAACACGGTTCCGCGAAGGAAGTCCGCCGGCTCGACCGGGTGATCATCCGCTTCGCGGGAGACTCCGGTGACGGCATGCAGCTCACGGGTGACCGGTTCACCTCGGAGACGGCGTCCTTCGGGAACGACCTCTCCACGCTGCCGAACTTCCCCGCCGAGATCCGGGCCCCCGCAGGCACGCTGCCGGGCGTCTCGTCGTTCCAGCTGCATTTCGCCGACCACGACATCCTGACCCCGGGCGACGCCCCGAACGTGCTCGTCGCGATGAACCCGGCCGCCCTGAAGGCCAACATCGGGGACGTGCCGCGCGGCGGCGAGATCATCGTCAACACCGACGAGTTCGCCAAGCGCGCCATGGCCAAGGTCGGCTACGAGACCTCCCCCCTGGAGGACGGCTCGCTGTCCGGCTACCGGGTCCACCCGGTGCCGCTGACCACCCTCACGGTGGAGGCGCTGAAGGAGTTCGGCCTGTCCAGGAAGGAGGCCGAGCGCTCCAAGAACATGTTCGCGCTGGGGCTGCTGTCCTGGATGTACCACCGGCCCACCGAGGGCACCGAGACCTTCCTGCGCCAGAAGTTCGCGAAGAAGCCGCAGATCGCCGAGGCGAACGTGGCCGCCTTCCGGGCCGGCTGGAACTTCGGCGAGACCACCGAGGACTTCGCCGTCTCCTACGAGGTCGCCCCCGCGACCAAGGCCTTCCCCACCGGCACGTACCGCAACATCTCCGGGAACCTGGCCCTCTCCTACGGCCTGGTCGCCGCCTCCCGGCAGGCGGACCTGCCGCTCTACCTCGGCTCGTACCCGATCACCCCGGCCTCGGACATCCTGCACGAGCTGAGCAGGCACAAGAACTTCGGCGTGCGCACCTTCCAGGCCGAGGACGAGATCGCCGGCATCGGCGCCGCGCTCGGCGCCGCCTTCGGCGGCTCGCTGGCCGTGACCACGACCTCCGGCCCCGGCGTGGCGCTCAAGTCCGAGACGATCGGCCTCGCCGTCTCGCTCGAACTGCCGCTGCTCATCGTCGACATCCAGCGTGGCGGCCCGTCCACGGGTCTGCCCACCAAGACCGAGCAGGCCGACCTCCTCCAGGCCATGTACGGGCGCAACGGCGAGGCCCCGGTGCCGATCGTCGCCCCGAAGACGCCCGCCGACTGCTTCGACGCGGCGCTGGAGGCGGCCCGGATCGCGCTCACCTACCGCACCCCGGTCCTGCTGCTCTCCGACGGCTACCTCGCCAACGGCTCCGAGCCCTGGCGCATCCCGGACGTCGACGACCTGCCCGACCTGCGCACGCAGTTCGCGAGCGGCCCGAACCACACCGAGGCCGACGGGACCGAGGTCTTCTGGCCGTACAAGCGCGACCCGCGCACCCTCGCCCGCCCCTGGGCCGTGCCCGGCACCCCCGGCCTCGAGCACCGCATCGGCGGCATCGAGAAGCAGGACGGCAGCGGCAACATCAGCTACGACCCCGCCAACCACGACTTCATGGTCCGCACCCGGCAGGCCAAGATCGACGGCATCGAGGTCCCCGACGTCGAGGTCGACGACCCGGACGGCGCGAAGACCCTGGTCCTCGGCTGGGGCTCCACGTACGGCCCGATCACCGCCGCCGTACGCCGGCTGCGCGGGGCGGGGCAGCCCATCGCGCAGGCCCATCTGCGCCACCTCAACCCCTTCCCGAAGAACCTCGGGGACGTCCTGAAGCGGTACGAGAAGGTGGTCGTGCCCGAGATGAACCTGGGCCAGCTCGCCACCCTCATCCGGGCGAGGTACCTGGTCGACGCCCGCAGCCACAACCAGGTCAACGGCATGCCGTTCAAGGCCGAGCAGCTCGCCGCCGCTCTGAAGGAGGCCATCGATGAGTGAGTCGCTCCTGCACCTGGTGCCCAAGGCCGAGGCCGCCCAGTCGATGAAGGACTTCAAGTCGGACCAGGAGGTCCGCTGGTGCCCCGGCTGCGGCGACTACGCGGTCCTCGCCGCCGTGCAGGGCTTCATGCCCGAGCTCGGCCTGGCGCGCGAGAACATCGTCTTCGTCTCCGGCATCGGCTGCTCGTCCCGCTTCCCGTACTACATGAACACGTACGGGATGCACTCCATCCACGGCCGTGCCCCGGCCATCGCCACGGGTCTCGCGACCTCGCGCCGCGACCTGTCGGTGTGGGTGGTCACGGGTGACGGCGACGCGCTGTCCATCGGCGGCAACCACCTCATCCATGCGCTGCGCCGCAACGTCAACCTGAAGATCCTGCTCTTCAACAACCGGATCTACGGCCTGACCAAGGGCCAGTACAGCCCCACCTCGGAGCTCGGCAAGATCACCAAGTCGACCCCGATGGGCTCCCTGGACGCCCCGTTCAACCCGGTGTCCCTGGCACTCGGCGCGGAGGCCACCTTCGTGGCCAGGACCGTGGACTCCGACCGCAAGCACCTCACCGAGGTGCTGCGCCAGGCCGCCGACCACAACGGCACCGCCCTGGTGGAGATCTACCAGAACTGCAACATCTTCAACGACGGCGCCTTCGAGGTCCTCAAGGACAAGGACCAGGCCAAGGAGGCGGTCATCCGCCTGGAGCACGGGCAGCCGATCCGCTTCGGCGCCGAGCTCGACAAGGGCGTCGTCCGCGACCCGGCCACCGGCGACCTGAAGGTCGTCACCGTGACGGCGGAGAACGAGGACCGGATCCTCGTCCACGACGCCCACACCTCGTCCCCCACGACCGCGTTCGCGCTGTCCCGGCTCGCCGACCCCGACACGCTGCACCAGACGCCCATCGGGGTGTTCCGGTCGGTGGAGCGGCCGGTGTACGACACGCTGATGGCGGACCAGCTGGAGACGGCCGTGGAGCAGCACGGGAAGGGTGACCTGTCGCAGCTGCTGGCGGGGAACGACACGTGGACGGTGGTGGGTTAGCCCAGGGTTAGCCCACCACCGGCGCCCCGGTGTGAACCGCCGAGGGGGCGGCCCGGCTCGTGAGCGACCGGGCCGCCCCCTCACGTCTTCTTCATGGCCGCCTTGTCGAACTCGCCGAGGAAGCGCGGCCTTCCGCCCTGGACCTGCCAGAGGAAGAGGCCTTCGAGGGCGGCTTTGGAGTTCTTGGCCCCGTCGGCGGTGTACCGCTTGGCGAGTCCCTGGTACGGGCTCCCGCCCAGGTGACGGGCGATGCCGACGCGGAGGGACTCGGCGTTGTTGCCGAGGGTCGTGCGCAGCCCCGCCGCCAGCCAGCCGACGACGTCGTACGCCTCCGTCGCGAAGCGCTCGACCGGCGTCGCCGCGCTCAGTCCCCAGCGCTTCCGGTACGCGGCGACGAAGGCCTTCGCGGCCGGCAGGGCCTCGGGGTCGACGTAACTGCTGCCGAAGTACCAGCCCTCGGCCGCCGGTCCCGCGACGGCCAGGAACTCCGGCTGGAGGGCGTACTCGACGCTGCCGCACAGCCCGGCGTAACCCTGCTCGCGCAGGGCCTTCGCGCACAGGGCCGCCCGGCGCGGCGACTTCCCGACGTACATCACGCCGTGCGGGCGGGTGGCGAGGGCGGAGCGCACGGCGGGGCCGAAGTCCTCGCTGTCCGCCGCGACGGGGTGCGAGGTGGCCACCCCTCCGGACGCCTTGGAAGGGGGTTCGGACTTCAGGTTCTTGACGGCGACCCAGCTGTACTCGCCGGCCGCCTGGTCCTCGACGACGGCGGTCCGGGTGGCGCCGTGCTCACTGAGGTAGCGGCCGAAGGGCACGACCATCACGTCGGGCACGGGGCGCGGCTCGAAGTAGGTGCGGCTGAAGGTCTGGCCCTTCATCACGCCGTTCGGGACGGCGGCCTGGACGCTCACCAACGGCACCTTGCCCGCCACGAGTTGGTCGCCCGCCGCGACGGCCGTATCGGTCGTGGTGGGGCCGAGGACGGCCACCAGGCGCTCCGTCCCGACCATCGTCCGGGCGGCCGCCCCGGCCCGCTTCGGGTCGCCCCCGTCGTCCACGACCCGCAGCTCCAGGTCGAAGGGGCGGTCGCGGTCGGCGTTGAAGCGCTCGACCGCGAGCCGCGCCCCGCGCTCCTGCGCGCGCCCGTCGGCCTTGGCGGGGCCGCTCAGATCGGTGACGAGCCCGAGGGTGTACGTGTCGAGCGGGCCACCCGCGCCCGTGCCGGTCCCGGTGCCCGCCGGGGTGCGGCCCAGCAGCCAGGCGGTCAGCCCGCCGGCCGCGGCCACGGCCCCGGCGGAGCCGAGCACCAGGAACCGGCGCCGTGGCGTGCCGCGCGGCTTCTGCCCGGGGACGAGCAGCGTCGGCTCGGCCACCGGCAGGTCGAGGACGCGGGCCGAGCGCTGGGCGATGAGGGACGGCAGGCCGGGCGGCAGCCAGTCGCCCGCCGGGCCCCCGGCCGCGCCGAGCGCGGCCCGCACCTCGGCGGCGGTGGGCCGGCCGGCGGCGTCCTTGGCCAGACACCGCCGTACGAGGTCGAGCAGGGGCCCCGGTACGCCGTCGAGGTCGGGCTCCTCGTGGACGGTGCGGTAGACGACCGCGGCCACCCCGCCCGTACCGAAGGGGCGGCTGCCGGTGACGGCGTAGGCGAGGACGCAGCCGAGCGAGAAGACGTCGGCGGCCGGCCCGACCTCGCCCGAGCCCGCGGCCCGGGCCTGTTCGGGGGCGAGGAAGCCGGGGGTGCCGATCATCGCGTCGGTGGCGGTGAGCGCGGTCGCCCCGGCGCTGCGCGCGATGCCGAAGTCGATGAGCCGGGGCCCGTCGAGGGCGAGGAGCACGTTGCCGGGCTTGACGTCGCGGTGGACGAGCCCGGCCGCGTGCATGTCCACGAGGGCGTCGGCGAGCCGGGCGCCGAGTGCCCGTACGGTCGCCTCGGGCAGGGCGCCGTGCAGGCCGACGGCCTCGGCGAGCGAGGGCCCGGGCACGAACTCGGTGGCCAGCCACGGCTCGCGGGCCTCCGGGTCGGCGCCGAGGACGCGGACGACCCAGCGTCCGGTGATCCGCTCGGCGGTGCGCGCCTCGCGGCGGAACCGCTCGCGGAAGCCGGGGTCGGCGGCGTGCTCGGCGCGGATGCGTTTGACGGCGGCGAGCGACCCGCCGGCGGAACGGGCGAGGTAGACCACGCCCATGCCGCCGGCGCCGAGCCGCCCGAGGAGGCGGAACCCGGCGATGGACGACGGGTCGCTCCGGTGCAGCGGCTGCATCGGCTAGGCCTTCTTCGCGTTCTTCGGGAGGACGGGCGCGGAGCCGATCAGCTTGTACGCGCCGTTCTGCACGGCGTAGACGAAGGTGCCGCCGTTCGTGAGGTCGCCGTGCTCGTCGAAGGTGTAACCGCCCATGACGCCGGTGTACTTGCCCTTCTGCAGCGCCGCCCAGAGCCCCTCGCGGCGCGGCACCCCCTTCGCTCCCGCGTTCTTCACGAGCTGCTCCAGGGCCATGGTGGTGACGTCGTACGACTCTCCCGTGTAGTAGGCGGGGGGAGCGCCGTACCGCTTGCGGTGGGCGGCGACGAACGCTGCCGCCTCCTTGCGGGTGAGCGGGTCGAGGACGGGCGTGCAGACGAACCAGCCCTCCGCGTCGGCGCCCGCGTCCTTCAGGAAGGCCGAGCCGAAGACGCGCTGGCCGGTGAACCGCGGCCCGGTGAAGCCGAGCCGGGTGAGGGCGCGGGCGGCGAGGACGGCGGTCTCGCGCACCCCGCAGTGGACGTAGGCGTCCATGCCCGCCTCGATCATCTCGCCGAGGATCCTGCGGTAGTCGGTGGCCCGGCCGGGGACCACCCGGTAGTGCGGGGTGATGCCCTGCTGGCCCAGGCCGAAGCCGACGCCGCGGACGATCTGCCAGCTGTACGGGTCGTCGGTGCGTTCCTGGAGGACGCCGGGGCGCTTGACGTCGTCCAGGAGCCCGAGCGCGTAGGCGAGGTGCATGCCGGCGTACAGGTGGTTGGGGATGGCCCGCAGCACGGTGCTGTTCGGGGAGCTGCCCTCGTCGCGGGCGGTGAGCAGGTTGTATCCGGCGGAGACCGTGAGCAGCGGCAGACCGGCCTCCTCGAAGGCCGGGCGTACGGCGTATCCGGTGTCGTCCGAGGTCGGGCCGAGGACGGCGACGACGCCGGGGTCGGTGGTGAGGCGGCGGGCCGCTTCGGCGACCCGGTTCACGTCGCCGCGGTCGTCCGAGACCTTGAGTTCGAGCGTGAACGGCTTGCCCCGGTGCTTGGCGTTGAACTGCTCGACGGCGAGCCGGGCCCCGCGCTCCTGCGCCCGGCCGATCTCGGCCGCGGGCCCGGACAGGTCGGCGAGGACGCCGATGGCCCAGGTGGTGCGGGGTGTCGGCGCGGGCGTCCGCCCCTTGCCGTCGCCCCCGCCGTCGTCGTCCCGCAGCCCCGCCCAGGCGGCCCCGCCGCCGGCGGCGAGGACGGCGGCACCGGCGCCGAGCAGCAGGATGCGCCGCCGCCCGGGACCGGCCGGGGGCCCGGGCGCGGTGCCGGGCTGTGTCGGGTCGATGTCGGGCAGCGCCAGCATGCGCGCCGAGCGTTCGGCGATGGTGCGGACGACGGGGGCGGGCAGCCAGTCGGCGGCGACGCCGGGGGTGTCCTCGGTGAGCCGGGCGGCGATCTCCTCGGCGGTGGGCCGCCCGGCCGGGTCCTTGGCGAGGCACTGCCGTACGAGGTCGAGCAGCGGCTCCGGTACGCCGGCGAGGTCGGGCTCGTCGTGGACGGTGCGGTACAGCAGGGCGTCCAGGGTGCCGGAGCCGAAGGGCGGGCGGCCGGTGGCCGCGAAGGCGAGGAGGCAGCCGAGGGCGAAGACGTCGGAGGCCGGGCCGATCCGGTCGGCGCGGGCCTCGGCCTGCTCGGGCGCGAGGAAGCCGGGGGTGCCGACGACCATGTCGACGGAGGTCAGCGCGGTCTCGTCGGCGACGCGCGCGATGCCGAAGTCGATGAGCCGGGGGCCGTCGACGGCGAGCAGGATGTTGCCGGGCTTGACGTCGCGGTGGACGAGCCCGGCCGTGTGGACGGCGGCCAGCGCGCGGGCGACGGCGCCGCCGAGGATCCGTACGCTCCGCTCGGGCAGCGGGCCGTGCGCGCGGACGGCCTCGCCGAGGGAGGGCCCCGGCACGAACGCCGTGGCCATCCACGGCTCGGGGGCGTCGGGGTCGGCGCCGGTGACGGGCACCGCCCAGGGGCTGACGACCCGGCGGGCGGCGTCGACCTCACGGCGGAAGCGGGCCCGGAAGTCGGCCTGGTCGGCCTGCTCGGCGTGGGTGACCTTGACGGCGGCGAGCTCGCCGTTGCCGGTGCGGCCGAGGTAGACGACGCCCATGCCGCCGGCGCCGAGCCGGCCGAGGAGGCGGTAGCCGGCGAGGGTGGAGGGGTCGGAGGGCAGGAGCTGCTGGAGGGCGCCGGGGCCCTGGTCGGGGGTCTGGTGGGCGCCGGGGCCCTGCTCGGGGGTCTGGTGGGCGCCGGGGCCCTGCTCGGGGGTCTGGTTCACGACTGCACCGCCAATTGCGCCTTGAGGCGTTCGAGCATGGTGACGAGGGCCTGGACCTGGGCGTTGATGGTGCCCTTGGTGGTCGGGGTGTCCTTCTCGCCGTAACCGGGCGCGCCCTTGACGACGGTGGCGACGGTGACCTGGCCGATCCTGGACTGGTACCAGCCGTAGATCTGCTTCCCCTTCACCCCTGAGGAGACGTAGAAGCCGCGCTCGCCGAGGGAGTCGCTGGCGGTGTAGTTGCCGCCGACGCCGAAGGGGTTGCCGAGCGAAATCAGGCCGGTGATGTGCTCGCCCTCGCGCAGTTCCTGGTCGGGGCAGCGCAGCGCCTCCTCCAGGGTCCCGGCCATCTCCCAGTCGGCGTCGTCCTCCGTGCGGTGCACGGTGACGGTGGCGGAGACCCGCAGGGCGCCCTTGCCGCCGGTCGCGGGGATCTCCATGGAGGCGGTGACGCTGGAGAGCACGGAGCCCGGCTGCGTGCCGCCGTCCCAGGTGCAGTCGGCGCCCAGGACGGGCCAGTAGCCCTCCTGGCTCAGGTACGGGGTGCGTTTGACGTAGCCGGGGCCCCAGGCGTCGGGGCCCGCGACGATGGCGAGCGCGAGGCGTCTGGCCTCGGCGGCGTTCTTGGGCGCCCGCTTCGGGTCGGGCGTGAAGTCGAGGGTGCTGGGGGTGGCGCCGGCGGTCGGGCTCGTCGTCGGCCTGCCCGTCGCGCTCGCGCTCGTCCTCCCCTTGCCGTCGGGTTTCCCGTCGGCTCCCGAGGAACAGCCGGCCAGGAGCAGTGCCCCGCCCGCTGCCAGCGCCCCGCAGGCGTGCAGAAGTCTTCGCCTCACGATTCCCCCCACGTACGGTCACGAATTCCCCACATCGCGGGAGATCGTACGACGAGGATCCCCAACAGGCCCTGCCTACAACCTCATTGAGACGAAGCCCGCACAGAGTCGTAGCGCTCCCGGGCCTCCCGCACCGCGGGGACCCGGCGGTCCGCCCCGGAGCCACCGGCCGGCCCGGCCGGCCCGTCGCCGACGCCCGCACCGGGGCGGTCATGACCGTATCGCGGTACGGACATGACAGCCGGCCCTGTCCGGCGTTACCTTCGACAGGACGCGCGGCGCAGGGCCGGCAGGGCGGGAGGTCCGGTGAAGACGGATACCGAGGCACGAGCAGGACTGATCTACGGCATCGCCGCATACGGCATCTGGGGCCTGTTCCCCCTCTACTGGCCGCTCCTCGAACCCGCCGGTGCGGCCGAGATCCTCGCCCACCGGATGGCCTGGTCGTTCGTCGTGGTCGGCCTCGCGCTCCTCGCGCTGCGCCGCTGGAGCTGGCTGCCCGAACTGCTGCGCAGCCCGCGCAGGCTGGGCCTGATCGCGCTCGCGGCGGGCCTGATCACGGTCAACTGGGGCGTCTACATCTGGGCCGTGAACGCCGGCCACGTCGTGGAGGCCTCGCTCGGCTACTTCATCAACCCGCTCGTCAGCATCGCCCTCGGCGTGCTCGTCCTCAAGGAGCGGCTCCGGCCCGCGCAGTGGGCGGCGGTCGGCATCGCGGTCGCGGCCGTGGTCGTGCTCGCGATCGGCTACGGGCAGCTGCCGTGGATCTCGCTGGTCCTGGCCTGCACCTTCGGCACGTACGGGCTGGTGAAGAAGAAGGTCAACATCGGTGGCCTGGAGTCGCTGGCCGCCGAGACCGCCGTCCAGTTCCTGCCCGCGCTCGGCTACCTGCTCTGGCTGGGGGCACAGGGCCAGTCCACCTTCACCTCGCAGGGCGGCGGCCACACCGCCCTGCTCATGGCGACCGGCGCGGTGACGGCACTGCCGCTGGTCTGCTTCGGGGCGGCGGCGATCCGGGTGCCGCTGTCGACCATCGGACTGCTGCAGTACCTGGCGCCGGTGTTCCAGTTCCTGCTCGGCGTCCTCTACTTCCACGAGGCGATGCCACCCGAGCGCTGGGCCGGCTTCTCGCTGGTGTGGCTGGCGCTGACCATCCTGACCTGGGACGCCCTGCGCACGGCACGGCGCAGCCGGGCGGCGGTGGAGACGGCGGCGGCCGAGGCGGCCGCAGCCGAAGCGGCGGCCGTGACCACCGCGGACCCGGCCCCGGCCGCCACCCCGGCGCACCGCGTCTAGGAAGCCCCCGCCCCCAGCAGGTCGTGTTCGCGGATCAGCCAGCAGATGGCGGTCAGGCGGAGGGTGGCGAAGTCGTGGCCCATGGGCGCGGCCCAGTCGGCCCCGGTGAGCCGGTCCGTGAAGCCGAGCACGTAGTCGGCGAGCTCCTCGCGGCGGACGGTCCGGCCCTGCGGGCCGCGCTGGGCGGGGACGAGGGCGTCGCACACGGCCGCCGCGTGCTGATCGACGGCGGCCACGAGCCCCGGCTCGAAGGAGATCTCCGAGAGCCGGGGCATGTACACGGCGGCGACGTCGGCCAGGGGGCAGCCGGGCGAATCGTTCATCCCTCCACATTAGGCGCGTACCGGCCGGATCAGACCGTGACGTTGCTCGCAGGTCCGGCGGACGAGGCTGCGGGGATGGGGCGCATGATCCGAGTCGGTTTCGCCGGAATCACCGGCTGGACCGCGCCGCCGATCGTCCCCGGGACCGCGCGCGCCGAGGTCCGGGGGTTGGGCTCCCTACTCTTCGGCCGGGACCGGTGACCGCCGTACCTCGAACTGGAAGCAGCCGTACTCGACGGCCCGGACGTGGACGACGGCGACGGCAGGGTCGGCGAACGCCTCCGCGAAGGCCCGGTCGAACCCCTCGGTCGCGGCCTCCGGGATCTCCAGGAGCCGCCCGCCGACGATCCGCCCAAGGGTGTCGTAGCGGCGCAGGGTACGCAGAGCGCCGGGCCGGTCGAAGGGGTAGCGGCCCGGCTCACCGGCGGGTCCGCCGCATTCCTCCGCGTGGATGAAGACGGGCCCCTGTTCGTCGTACGCCCCGGGCTCCGCCCCCGTCTCGGCGGCCCAGCGGCGCAACGGCGCGTACGACACGAGCGCGATCCGCTCGCCTTCGCGCGAGGCGCGCAGACAGCAGCGCAGCGGGTTCCCGGCGGCCTCGGCGTCCACCGTGAACGGCAGGCAGGACCGCCCCGCGTCATCGGTGCGACGCAGCTCGGCGAGGGCGGGCGGCGGGATGGGCAGCGGGGCGAATGTCACGGCCGTCGCGGCCGCCGTAGTCGTGGTCGTGGTCGTCATGGGACCAGCGTCACGCGCGGGCGTCCACCCCGCTGGCGGTATCCGGACCCCGTCTTTCCGCGCCCCGGGCTACCGGCCCCGGGAGGGCCGCCGCGGGCGCGGGCGGCCGCCTCGCGAGCATCCGCGACGCGGTGCCCCGCGCTGTAAAAGACTTAAGTACCAGGGCAATTACCTACCCAACCCCTCCAGCCTCCCCACATCCGGCTTGTCACCCACTCGGGTGATCTGCGCCAACTGGGCTGGTTTTGGGGCGGGTTGCCTGGCATATGCTCACGTCACAACCCACCAGACATGCGTCGGCCCTCGACGGGACTAGCGATCCCGACCGAGGGCCTGACCACCGAGGAAGAGCACCTTCCTGATGGCTTACGAGCAGCCTAGCGCCCCCGCACCCGCCTCCGGGCTCATTCACCGCAACGTCCGCCACACGACCCGGTACACGGTCGTCGGCAACCACCTCGCACAGCACCGCGAGCTCACGCTGCTCGCGAGGGGACTGGCCCTCTACATCCAGTCCCTGCCCGCCGGAGCCTCCGTCGGCATCAAGGCAATCGCCGCCCAGGTTCCCGAAAGCGAGCTGCGCATCGCCCGCGCCATGCGGGAGTTGGAGACCCACGGCTACCTGGCCCGCGTCAGGGACCGCCTGCCGGACGGCCGGATCGTGCCACGCACGATCTCGTACAACCATCCGGGGGCTGAACCGGAGCCCCCGCCGGAGACTCCACCAGAGACGCCACCGGAGACGCCATCGGACATTCCACCTCCCCCGACCCCTTCCAGACCTGCGACTCCTGCGACCTCGCCTTCCGCTCCCCCACGCCGGGCCGGTGCCGGGGTTGCCGTCCCAGCAGAGAGGCCGCCTAGCATGACGCTGACGACTCGGGCCCCCCAAGGCACGGACGAGGAGCCAGCGCGATGACCACCGTCTCCCCCCTCTACCGGACCATGCGCGACGCGCTGCACAGCCTCGACGACACCGTTCCGGGCAAGTTCGAGATCACCCGCGAAGGAATCGTCCACGACATGATGGCTCCGAGCCGCCCCCATGAGTTCACGGTCGCGCAGGTCAGCCGCCGGTTGGAACGCGTCATGCCGGACGACCTCCTCGCCCACACCGGCGAGCCCGACGTCGAGAGCGCGTCCGAAGGGGTGATGCGGCACCCCGACGTCATGGTGATCCCGTGGACGGAGATGGAAGGCGACGGCTCCTTCGATCCCCGCACCCTCCTCGCCGCCATCGAGGTCGTCTCGCGCTCCAACCCGGACAACGACTGGGTCGGCAAGCTCCGCGACTACCCGCTCCTCGGCATCCCCGTCTACGCGATCTTCGACCCCCGTACCGGCTCGGGCGCCGTCTTCTCCGACATCCACCCGACCCCCGAGGGTCCGCGCTACGCCACCCGCAAGGACTTCTTCTACGGCGAGGACGTCACGATCGCCGACTGGACGATCCCGTCCGAGGACCTTCCCCGCTACGCGTGAGCTCAGTCCGGGTCGTCCAGCAACCGCCATGCGGCCAGGGCCAGTCGGGCCCTGGTCAGGCCGGCCGGGGTCGTCAGGTCGAGGTGCAGGGACCTGCCGAGGTGGTCGAGGCGGCGGGCGACGCTGCTGTGGTGGAGGTGGAGGAGGTCGGCGGCGCGGCGCAGGGAGGCGGTGGCGCAGTAGGCGTCGAGGGTGTCCAGGTCTTCCGGGGTGGCGGCGATCCGGGCGAGGGCGGCCACGTCCGGGTTGGCGCGGGCGGTGTCCGCGGGGATCTCGGCCAGGAGGGCCAGGGCACCCAACTCCGCGTATCGGACCACCGGTTCACGTGCGGTGGTGAAGCGCAGGGCCGTGCGGGCCTGTCGCCAGGAGTGGTCGGGAGCGTCGGCGGCGCCGAAGCCCGCACGTACGCCCGCCGGGACGCGGGCCGGGTCCGCCGTGGCGACGAGGATGGCGCCGACGTCGCCGATCGGTGCGGCCTTCACCAGTCCTGCGGGGCAGATCCGGGCGCCGACCCGGTCGAGCGGCAGGGCCGAGCGCACGGCGACGACGTGGACGGGCAGGCCGGCGGCGAAGCCGAGGAGCCTGAGCGCCCGTGCCCGCGCCGCCTCGTCGGGCTCGGCGCCGACCGCCAGTTCGACGAGTGCCGGGTCGGCCATGGTGGTGCGGGCCGGGCCGTACCGCTCCACGGCCGCCGCCACGGCGATCGCGAGGCGGTCGAGGAGGATCTCGTCGAGCGAACCCGGCGGGCCGGGTCGCTCCAGCCATGCCGTGCCGATCTCCTCATCGTCGAGGGTGACCGGCACCGTCGTCGACGCGGGCAGCGGCGCGGTCGTGGCCTCCGTGCCCAGCGGGGATACGCGGATGGTCCGCCCGGTGCCGTGGAGCCGTATCCCGGTGACGCACTCGGCCAGACCGGCCGAGGCGCGGGCGAGCGCCGCGAGGTCCACGCGCCGGCGCATCAGCGTGTCGTAGAACGCGACGATGCGGATCGCGCCGTCGACGTACGGGTCGAGTCCCGACAGGCGTAGAGCCAGTGCCTCCATGTCCCGAAGGATAGGAGGAAGGTGGCGGGGGCAGGGGCGACGGGCGTCGCGCGGCCGTCGTCCGACGGGCGACGGATGGCGGATGATCGCTCGCCGGGCGGCGGTGAGGATGGTCGTCATGGATCCCGAACTCGAAGCGTTCATACCGCTGTTCCCCAAAGCGGAACTGACCGACCCGGCCGCCGCCCGCGAGGGCCTCGCCGCGCTGGCCGCCGCGATCCCGACACCGGACACCAAGGACCTGGAGATCGAGGACGTCACGGTGCCCGGTGACCCGGACGTGCCGGTGCGCGTCTACCGTCCGCACGGGGCCCGGGGCGCACTCGTCTGGCTGCACGGCGGCGGATTCGTCATGGGCGACGTGCGCACCGAACACCCGTGGGCGACCCGGATCGCCGCCGGCTCCGGCGCGGTGGTCGTCTCGGTGGGCTACCGGCTCTCCCCCGAGAACCCGTTCCCGGCCGCCTTCGACGACGCCTACGCCGTACTGAACTGGACCGTCGAGAACGCCGCGGACCTCGGTGTCGACCCCGAGCGGATCGCGGTCGGCGGCCACAGCGCCGGCGGCGGGCTCGCGGCAGCGGTGGCGCTGCGGGCCCGCGACGAGGAAGGTCCGGCCATCCGCTTCCAGCTGCTCAACCAGCCGCAGCTCGACGACCGGCAGGAGACCTGGTCGCAGCGGAACTTCACCGACACGCCCTGGATCAACCGCGCCAAGGCCGCCGCGTCCTGGCGCAGCTATCTCGGGTCCCGGGCCGCCACGCCGTACGCCGCCCCCGCCCGGGCCGCCGACCTGGCCGGCCTCCCGCCCGCGTACATCGCCACCGCGGAGCTCTGCCCGAACCGCGACGAGGACATCGACTACGCGCTGCGGCTGCTGCGGGCGGGCGTGTCGGTCGAGCTGCACCAGTGGCCCGGCACCTTCCACGGCTCGCAGGCGATCGTCTCCGCCGACGTCTCGCAGCGGCAGAACGCCGAGCTGGGCGCGGTGCTGCGGCGCGCGCTGGCCGGCTGAGCCCGGCCCTCCACTCCACCGCTGAACCACCTGACCCGGACGACCTGTCCCGAACCACCTGACCCGAACCACCTGTCCCGAACCACCTGTCCCGAACCACCTGTCCCGAAAGGACGGATGCCTTGAGAATGCGTATGGCGTTGTGCGGAAGCGTTGCCGCGCTCGGAGTGTGCGCCGGCACGGTCGCGGCGGCTCCCCCTCCCCAGGAGACCGATCGCGCCGGGCTCCAGTCGGCCCTGGACGCGGTCCACCAGGCGGGGATCCCCGGGGTGTTCGCCGAGGTACGGGACGGCGGGCGGACCTGGCGGGGTGCCTCCGGGGTCGCCGATGTCGCGACCGGCCGCCCCGTCACGCCCGACATGCGGCATCGGGTCGGCAGCATCACCAAGACCTTCACCGCCGCCGCGGTGCTGCAACAGGTCGAGCGGGGCCGGGTCCGGCTCGACGGGCCGATCGGCGACTACCTGCCGGATCTGGTGCCGGGAGAGCGCGGCCGGAAGGTCACGGTCCGGATGCTGCTCAACCACACCAGCGGCATCGCCGAGTACATCCCCTACGCGTTCCCCTCCATCCAGGGCCCGGAGGTCTCGTCCAGGAGCCTGGACGACAACCGCTACCGGACCTTCCGCCCGGCCGAACTGATCGCGCTGGGGCTCGCGGCCCCGCCCACCGGTGAGCCCGGCGGCCCCACGGGGGTCTACTCCAACACCAACTACCTGATCCTCGGCGAGCTCCTGGAGCGCGTGACCGGCACCCCGGCGGTGGACTACATCACCGAGCACGTCATCGAGCGGGCCGGCCTCCGGCACACCGGGTTCCCGACCGGCCCGCGGGTGAAGGGACCGCACTCGCGGATGTACGAGGGGCTGTGGGGCTTCCTCGACCCGCCGCGCGACTACAGCGTCTACGACATGTCGTGGGTGATGACCGGGGCCGGGCTCGTCTCGACCATGGAGGACCTCAACCGTTTCTACGGCCGGCTGCTCGCCGGCCGGATCGTCGACGCGTCCTCGCTGGCGCAGATGCAGCGCACTGTCCCGGTGCGCGCCCTGGACGGTTCGACGATCGAGTACGGCCTCGGCCTGCACAAGGTCGTCATCCCGGAGTGCGGCACCTTCTGGGGCAGTGACGGCACCGTCTGGGGGGCCGGGACGATGTCCCTGACCCGGGAGGACGGCGGGCGCCGGATGTCCGTCGCGATCAATCTCATGAGGTGGAACAGGCCGGACGCGTCCGGGACACCGCAGCCGCACCCCATCGACGACGCGCTGGAGGCGCTGTACCGGCAGGCACTGTGCGGGGACGGGAAGCCGGACGGCCGACCGTCCCACTGACCGGGGGTTCAGGGGTGTTCGGTCATCGAACACCCCTGACCGGATTGTGCTCTTGACGTGAAGTCAAACTCTCGCTGAACATTCGTCACGCACAGCTCCAACGCCTCGCGCCACCCACGACGCGAGGCGCTCGTACGTTCCGTACCATCCCCAGTTCGGAATCCGGAGCCCCCACATGAGACTCTCCGCCATAGTCGCCTCCTCGGCGCTCGTCCTCGGCGCTCTCGCGAGCGCCGCCCCGGCCACCGCCGCGCCGGGCGCAGCCGCCGCCACGCCGCCCGACATCTCCGTGGCGAACGTGAAGCAGCACCTGACCGACCTCCAGTCGATCGCCACCGCCAACGGCGGCAACCGCGCCCACGGCCGTACCGGCTACAAGGCGTCCGTCGACTTCGTGAAGGCCAAGCTGGACGCGGCCGGTTACACCACCACGCTCCAGCAGTTCACCTACAACGGCGCCACCGGCTACAACGTGATAGCCGACTGGCCGGGCGGCGACCCGAACCAGGTCGTCATGTCCGGCTCGCACCTCGACTCGGTCACCTCCGGTCCCGGCATCAACGACAACGGGTCCGGCTCCGCGGCCATCCTCGAGACCGCGCTCGCCGTCTCCCGCGCCCAGCTCCAGCCCACCAAGCACATACGGTTCGCCTGGTGGGGCGCGGAGGAACTCGGCCTCGTCGGCTCGAAGTACTACGTGAACAACCTGCCGTCCGCCGAGCGCGCGAAGATCAGCGGCTACCTGAACTTCGACATGATCGGATCGCCCAACCCGGGCTACTTCGTCTACGACGACGACCCGACCATCGAGCAGACCTTCAAGAACTACTACGCGGGCCTCGGCATCCCCACCGAGATCGAGACCGAGGGCGACGGCCGCTCGGACCACGCGCCGTTCAAGAACGCGGGCGTCCCGGTCGGCGGCCTGTTCTCCGGCGCCGACTACACCAAGACGTCCGCCCAGGCGCAGAAGTGGGGCGGCACGGCGGGCCAGTCGTTCGACCGCTGCTACCACTCCTCGTGCGACACCACGGCGAACATCAACGACACCGCCCTGGACCGCAACAGCGACGCCATCGCGTACGCGATCTGGAACCTGGCGACCGGCACGACGACCCCGCCCACCGGCAAGGTCTTCGAGAACACCGCCGACGTCTCCATCCCGGACAACGGCGCCGCGGTGACCTCGTCCGTGACCGTCAGCGGCGTCACGGGCAACGCCCCGAGCAACCTCTCCGTCGGCGTGGACATCGTCCACACCTACCGCGGTGACCTCGTGGTCGACCTGATCGCCCCCGACGGCTCGGTCTACAACCTGCACAACCGGTCCGGCGGCAGCGCCGACAACCTCGTCCAGACCTACACCGTGAACGCCTCGACCGAGGTCGCCAACGGCGTCTGGAAGCTGCGCGCCCAGGACAAGGCCGCGGTCGACACCGGCTACATCAACGGGTTCAAGCTGACGTTCCCGTAAGTCCGGCGAAGTCGGCCCCGGAGGCGTCACACCGGGGCGGACACACGAGAACGCCCGGGTGGGTCGGTGACCATCGCCCCCGACCCACCCGGGGTCACATCGTTCCCGTCACCTGCCGCGCCTACTTGCCGGCGTTCGCCGCGTCCACCAGCGCGTCCGGCGTGACCGCACCGACGTAGACCTTGCCGTCGTCCGTCATCAGCGCGTTCACCAGCTTCGTCTTGAAGACGGTGCCCGAGCCGAACTTGCCGCTGACCTTGTCGCCGAGCGCGTCCAGGAAGCCCTGGGCCTCCTTGGGCGCCTCCTCGGTCTTCGGCGCCGGAGCGCCGGTGTCCAGCTTGGCGATGGTGGTCCAGCCCTCGCCGATGACGTTCGGGGCGCCGCCCTTCTCCAGGTCCGCGAACGGACCCATGAACCCCTTGGCCAGGTCCTCGGGCTTGCCGGCCTCGTTCTCCGCCGCGCCCTCCGTCACCTTCGCGCCCTTCGGCGCCTTGAAGTCGAAGGTCGAGGCGTCCGGCCTGCCGAAGTCCACCTTGGTGAAGCCCGCGTCGAGGACCGGCTTGCCGCCGCTCGTCGAGGCGAGGGTGAACTTCAGCGGGGTGCCGTTGGCCGCGTCCACCGCGATCCTGATCGACTCGACGGTCGAGCCGGACTGCTTGGGCTTGATCACCAGCTGGTAGGCGTCCCGGCCGGCCACCTTCGCCGTGTCGCCTACGGTGATCGACGTGGTGCCGCCCGCCGCCTTCAGGACCTCGTCCGCGAGCTCCTTCGGGGTGCTGGGGACCGGCTTCTCGGGCTTGCCGTGCGGGCCGCCCTCGGCCTTCTCGTGGAAGACCTCGCCGGACTTGCTGTCGTAGCCCCACACGTCGTCGCCGTTGTGGACGAGGCTGTACTCGTCCGAGCCGTCGAGCAGCGTCAGCTTCTGCCGGTCGGGGCCGTCCGCCGCCACCCGGAGCGTGTGCGAGCCGGAGACCAGCTCGGTCAGGCGGTCCGCGGGGTCGGCGGACGAAGCACCGCCGGCGCCGCCGGCCACGCCGTCGAGCAGGCCCGCGAAGGACGGCAGGCCCAGGTCGGTGCTGATCTTGAACGTGCCGGACAGGGTCTGGGTGTCCGAGGCCGCGATCTTCTCGATGAGCTGCTGCGCGGTGATCTCCGGCAGGTCCGGGTCGCCGGATGCCGCCAGCGCCGGTACGAGTCCGATGGTGGCCGCGGCGACACCCGCCACCGCGACCGGGACGACGTAACGGCTCGCCTTACGACGGGTCTCGCGACGGGTCTCGTCGTTCGTTTCCATGGTCTGCGCTACCTCCGTGCCCTCACGGGCCCTCTTTGGTCGATGACTCCATCTGACCAAATCGGCGGCACGGAATCGTCAGCCCGCGGGATCAACCCGGTCTACCCCTCCAGGATGACCCGACCCTGAGAGCCCCTAGCCCGCGCGGTGTACGACCGCGTCGCACAGCTCCTCGAGGGCGGACTTGGCGTACCCCTCCGGCAGCGGCGCGAGCATCGCCCTGGCCTCCTCCGCGTACCGCACGGTGTCGCGGCGGGCCTGCTCCAGGGCCGGGTGGACGCGCAGCCGGCGCAGTGCCTCGGCGTGCCGGTCGTCGTCGCTGAGGTCGCCGTCGACGAGGGCGACGAGCTCCAGGTCCTCCGGGCGCCCGTGGGCGGCCGCGGCGGCCCGCAGGTGCAGCACGGGCAGGGTGGGGATGCCCTCGCGCAGGTCGGTGCCGGGGGTCTTGCCGGACTCGTGGGAGTCGGAGGCGATGTCGAGGACGTCGTCGGCGAGCTGGAAGGCGACGCCGAGCCGCTCCCCGTACTGGGTGAGGATGTCGACGACGCTCTCGTCGGCGCCGGACATCATGGAGCCGAAGCGGCAGGAGACGGCGACGAGGGAGCCGGTCTTGCCGCCGAGCACGTCGAGGTAGTGGTCGACCGGGTCGCGGCCCTCCTGCGGGCCCGCGGTCTCCAGGATCTGGCCGGTGACGAGCCGTTCGAACGCCTCGGACTGGATGCGTACGGCCTCGGGTCCGAGGTCCGCGAGCGTGTGCGAGGCGCGGGCGAAGAGGAAGTCACCCGTGAGGACGGCGATGGAGTTGCCCCAGCGGGTGTTGGCGCTGTCCACCCCGCGGCGCACGTCCGCCTCGTCCATGACGTCGTCGTGGTAGAGCGTGGCGAGGTGGGTGAGCTCGACGACCACGGCCGAGGGCACGACGCCCGGCGCGTACGGGTCGCCGAACTGGGCCGCGAGCATCACGAGCAGCGGCCGGAACCGCTTGCCGCCGGCCAGCACCAGGTGCTGGGCGGCCTCCGTGATGAACGGCACGTCGCTCTTGGTGGCGTCGAGGAGGCCGGCCTCCACAGCCGCCAATCCGGTCTGGACATCGGCTTCGAGAGCCTGGTCCCGCACGCTAAGACCGAACGGCCCGACGACGGTCACGAGGGGGTCTCCTGTCTGCTGACGCCTGCCGGCGTTCACCTGGACTGCTGCCGATCACTGCTGCTCACTGCCGCTGATCAGCCTGCCCGTCGGACTGCCTGTCGTACAGCCGATCAGACAGCTGATCACACGGATTGTCGATGTGTCGCCGCATTCACTCAAGCCAGCGTATCCGGTCACGTTTCGATCACCGTGGGCGCCTTCCCGTCACCCCCGGTATGTTCGTGATCAGCTCATACGACCAGGAGTAGGCGTTTTGTCCCGAACAGTGATCGACACCGACACGAACGGCGAGCAGCCGCCGCCCGAGGACGACCGGGCCTTCCTGGGCAGGCCCCGGGGCCTGCTCACCCCGACGACGCCTCCAAGCCCGTCCACCTCGGCGTGAGCGGCGCATCGCGGTCGCCGTCGGCCTCGCCGTGATCGCCCTGGCGCGCCGTGGCTGCGCCGCACCATGCACCCCGTCCACTAGGGAGCCGTGATGAGGATCCGCACCGACTTCCCGTACGAGACCCGCCACGACGACCTCCGCATCCCGATGCCGGACGGGGTGGAGCTGTACGCGCGGGTGTGGCGCCCGCTGACGGACGAACCCGTGCCGGCCCTCCTGGAGTACCTGCCGTACCGCCTGACCGACTGGACCGCGCCCCGCGACCGGCAGCGGCATCCGTGGTACGCGGGCCACGGCTACGCCTCCGTACGGGTGGACGTCCGCGGCCACGGCAACAGCGAGGGGCTGCCGGGCGACGAGTACGACGCGACCGAGCTCGCCGACGGGGTGGCGGTCGTGAACTGGCTCGCCGAGCAGCCCTGGTGCTCGGGGAAGGTCGGCATGTTCGGCATCTCCTGGGGCGGCTTCAACTCGCTCCAGATCGCCGCGCTCGCCCCCGAGCCGCTGAAGGCGGTCGTCACCGTCTGCTCGACCGACGACCGCTACGACAACGACGTCCACTACATGGGCGGCTCCGTCCTCGCCGTCGACATGCACGCCTGGGCCGCGACCATGCTCGCCTTCGTCTCCCGGCCGCCGGACCCCCGGTACGCGGGCGAGAAGTGGCGCGGGATGTGGCTGGAGCGCCTGGAGGCCGTGGAGCCGTTCATCCACACGTGGCTGGCCCACCAGACCCGCGACGCGTACTGGCGGCACGGCAGCGTGTGCGAGGACTACTCCGCGATCCGGGCCGCCGTGCTCGCGGTGGGCGGCTGGCACGACCCGTACCGGGACGCGGTGCTGCGGCTGGCCGAGCACCTGCCGCAGGACCGGGTCCGGGGCATCATCGGGCCCTGGTCGCACCAGTACCCGGACCGGGGGCTACCGCCCGGCCCGGCGATCGGCTTCCTGCAGGAGACCCTGCGCTGGTGGGACCACCACCTGAAGGGCGTCGAGAACGACGTGATGGCGGAGCCGCTGCTGCGCTCCTGGATCAGCGAGTCGCACCCGCCGGCGACGGTGTACGAGCGGCTGCCGGGCCGCTGGGTGGCGGACCCGTGCTGGCCCAGCCCGAACGTCACCCCGGTGGCCTACGCCCTCCAGGGCGAGCCGGTGACGGTGGACTCCCCCCAGCAGACGGGCCTGGACGCGGGCCGCTTCTTCCCCTTCGGCAACGACGCCGACCTGCCGCCCGACCAGCGCGACGAGGACGCCCACTCGGCCTGCTTCGACTGCCCGGTCCCGGAGGATGCCGAACCCATCGAGATCCTGGGCCGCCCCTCCGTACGCCTCGCCCTGCGCACCGCCGCCCCCACCGGACAGGTCATCGCCCGCCTGTGCGACATCGCCCCGGACGGCTCCTCCACCCTCGTCACGCGCGGCGCGCTCAACTTCTCCGCGCGCTACGGGCGCGACCGGGCGGTGGAGGCGCAGATCGGCGAGTGGGAGTCGTACGCGTTCGAGCTGAACGGCATCGGCCACACCTTCCCGCCCGGCCACCGGGTCCGGCTCGCCGTCTCCTCCACGTACTGGCCCTGGATCTGGCCCCAGCCCGACGCCGTCGGCTTCACCCTCGACCCGGCCGGCTCCTCCCTCACCCTCCCGGTCCGCGCGCCCACCCACGACGCCGTCGAGTTCGAGCCGGCGGAACAGTCCGAACCCCTGGGCGTCAGCTACCCCCGCACCCTGGAGGAACCCCGCCCGGAACGACTCCTGGTCCGGGACGTGGCCAAGGGCGAGTGGCGCCTGGAGGTCGACCCCCGCTACGGCGGCACCCGCGTCTACCCCGACGGCCTCGAATTCACCGAGGACGCCCTGGAGACCTACACGATCGCCGAATCCGGCCCCTTGACCGCCCGGACCCGCTCCGACTGGTCGATCCGCCTGCACCGCCCGGAAATGGCCTGGGACGTCCGTATCGACACCCGCTCGGAGATCTCCTGCGACGCGGACGCGTTCCTGACGTCGAACGAGGTGATCTGCAAGGAAGGCGGGGAGGTCGTGTTCCACCGCACCTGGGAGAAACGCATTCCGCGGACGGCGGGATAGCCGGGACAAGAGAAAGGGCCCGTTCCGGGTTTTTCCGGAACGGGCCCTTCTCCTACGGCTTTACGCGTCCGCGCCGGCCTTGCGGCGACGCGCGACGACCATCGCGCCGGCACCGAGGACGACGGCCGCGCCGCCCGCGAGGGCGATCGGCATGTTGGACGAGCTCGAACCGGTCTTGGCGAGCGAGCCGCCGGTGGTGGAGCCCGTGGTGCCGCCCGTCACCGGGGTCTTCGACGAGCCGCCCTGCTGGGTGGTGTCGCCGTTGCCGCCGGTGGAGCCGGTGTCCTTGCCCGGGGCGGGCTTGCCGGCCTTGGCGATGGTGAACTCCGCGTAGTCGCCTTCCTCGGACCAGCCGCAGGAGCCGTCCTTGTTGACGTAGGCACCGCCGCCGACCACCGCGGCCGCACCGGCCGGGGTCTTGGCGTCGACGGTGACCTTCAGCTTGAAGTCGAAGGAGCCGCCCGGCTTCACCGCGGCGAGGCTGGAGAAGCCCTCCTCCAGGTCGATCGGCTGCCACTTGGGGCTGTTGACCGAGGACCACGTCAGGTGGAGGAGGCTGTCGTCCATCGTGCCGTCCATGCGGAACACGTCGGCGCCACCGCCGACCTCGTCCATCTGGACCTTGCCCTTGTTGGTGACGCGAAGGGTGAAGACGCCGCTGCTGCCGGCGGTGATCTTCTTCGGGCCGGTGATGGACGTGCCGACGCTCGGGTCGAGGTCGCACTCGTCCTCGCCCTGCTCCTCCTCGGCCGCCTTCAGCGCGGCCTTGGCCTCGTCGAGGGCCTTGGCGGCGGCGGTCTTGGCCTTCTGGGCCTCGCCGATCCTCGTGGAGGCGGCGACGGCGGCGTCGTCGTAGGCCTTGTCCGCCTGCGCGGCGGCCGTGGCCTTGGTCTCGGCCTCGGTCTTCGCGGTGGCCGCGGCCGTCTTGGCGTCGGCGACGGCCGTCTCGGCCGCGGCCTTCTCCTCGGCGGTGGCGGTGTCCGGCAGGGCCTTCAGGGCGGCCTCGGCCGTGGCCAGCTTCGCGTCGGCCTCGGTCTTCGCGGTGGCGGCCGTCTCGGCGGCCTTCTTCGCGTTGGCGGCGGCGACCTTCAGCGCGTTGTCGGCCTTGTCCAGGTCGGTCAGGGCGCGCTTGGCGTCCTCGACGGCGACGACGGCGGCGTCGTACGCGGCCTGCGCCTTGGTGACGGCGAGGCGGAGCTCCTCGATCGTCGGCTTCTTGGTCTGCTGCTCGGCGGCACCGGCCGGCTTCGAGTCGGCGAACGCGGGCGCGGCGGAAAGGAACACGACCGGGGTGGTCACGGCGGCGGCCACGGCGGTCGCGAGAATGCGGCGGATCTTCAAGATGGACCTTTTCCTGGTCGGACGAAGATGAAAAGGAGTTGTTTGGGGTCACGCGCCTGCGGATACCTCACGCGGCGCCGAGACCTCGTGATCGTATGACTTGAATAAGGTCACGGAATAGCGGTATTGACGCGTCCGCGTCGACACAGGGTCTTCACAGCAGTAGCAAAGCCAACCAACCCGGACAGTTGCCCACGGAGGCCGCACTTTCTGTGTGACACATGTCATCCGCGCCCCGCCGCAGGACCCGTAACGTGTCCCCCACACACCTGGAAAGCGAGGCAAGCACCGATGCCCGAGCAGAGCCCGCTCGATCTGGCCGAGGGCGATCCCTTCGGCCCGCACAACCTTCCGTACGGCGTCTTCACCACCGCCGACGAGCCCGAGCGGCGCAGGCTCGGCGTCCGGATCGGCGGGCATGTGCTCGACGCGGGGGCCGCGGCGCACGCGCTCGGTTCGCCGTACGCGGCGCTGCTCGCCCAGCCGAGCCTGAACCCGCTGCTCGCGGCCGGCCGCACCGCCTGGCGCGATGTGCGGCGGGCGCTGACCGGCTGGGTGACCGTGCCGGCGCACCGATCGGTCGTGGAGCCGCTGCTCCACCCCCTGGACGCGGTCACGCTGCACCTGCCGTACGAGGTCGCCGACTACGTCGACTTCTACGCGAGCGAGCACCACGCCACCAACGTCGGCCGGATCTTCCGCCCCGACGGCGACGCGCTCACCCCGAACTGGAAGCACCTGCCGATCGGCTACCACGGTCGCGCCGGCACCGTCGTCGTCTCGGGCACGGACGTCGTCCGCCCGGCGGGGCAGCGCAAGGCGCCCACCGACCCGGCCCCGGTCTTCGGCCCCTCGGTCAAGCTGGACATCGAGGCCGAGGTCGGCTTCGTCGTCGGCACCCCCTCCGAGCTCGGCCGCCCGGTCGGGATCGGCGACTTCCGCGAGCACGTCTTCGGCGTGACGCTGCTCAACGACTGGTCGGCGCGGGACGTCCAGGCCTGGGAGTACGTGCCGCTCGGCCCGTTCCTCGGCAAGTCCTTCCAGACCTCCGTCTCGGCCTGGGTGACCCCCCTGGAGGCCCTGGACGCGGCCCGGGTCGCCCCGCCCGCCCGGGACCTCCCGCTCTTGCCGTACCTCGACGACTCCGGCGAGGACGAGCCGGGCGGCTTCGACCTGCGGATCACCGTCACGATCAACGGCGAGGTGGTGGCCGAGCCGCCGTTCGCCACCATGTACTGGACGGCGGCCCAGCAGCTCGCCCACATGACCGTCAACGGCGCCTCGCTGCGCACGGGCGACCTCTACGGCTCCGGAACGGTCTCCGGCCCGGAGGTCGGCCAGCGCGGCTCGCTCCTCGAACTCACCTGGAACGGCCGCGACGCCCTCGAACTCACCGACGGCAAGCGGACGTTCCTGGAGGACGGCGACGAGGTCACCCTGACCGCCTGGGCCCCGGGTCCGGACGGCACCCGCGTCGCCCTCGGCGAGGTCACCGGCCGGATCGCGCCGAACGCCGGCTGAGAAGTCCCCGTACGGCGAAGGGGCCCGGCCCCGCCATGTGGCGGTGCCGGGCCCCTCCTCCGTGACGGCGACGGCTAGCGCACGAACACGCTCGCCTGGTTCGCCAGGTCCAGGAAGTACTGCGGCGCGAAGCCGAGCACCAGCGTGACCACCACACCGGCCGTGATCGCGACCGAGGTGAGGCCCGAGGGCACGGCGACCGTGGGGCCGTCCGCCTTCGGCTCGCTGAAGAACATCAGCACGATCACCCGGATGTAGAAGAACGCGGCGATCGCCGACGAGATCACACCGACCACGACCAGCGCGCCGGCGCCGCCGTCCGCCGCCGCCTTGAACACCGCGAACTTCCCCGAGAAGCCGGAGGTCAGCGGAATGCCGGCGAAGGCGAGCAGGAACACCGCGAAGACGGCCGCGACCAGGGGTGAACGGCGGCCGAGACCGGCCCACTTGGACAGGTGGGTGGCCTCGCCGCCCGCGTCCCGCACCAGCGTGACCACGGCGAAGGCGCCGATCGTCACGAAGGAGTAGGCGCCCAGGTAGAAGAGCACGGAAGAGACGCCGCTGGGGGTGGCCGCGATGACACCGGCCAGGATGAACCCGGCGTGGGCGATCGAGGAGTAGGCGAGCAGCCGCTTGATGTCGGTCTGGGTGATCGCGACGATCGCGCCGCCCAGCATGGTGACGATGGCGACGGCCCACATGACCGGCCGCCAGTCCCAGGTGAGGCCCGGCAGCACCACGTACAGCAGGCGCAGCATCGCGCCGAACGCGGCGACCTTCGTCGCTGCGGCCATGAAGCCGGTGACGGGGGTCGGAGCGCCCTGGTAGACGTCCGGGGTCCACATGTGGAACGGCACGGCGCCGACCTTGAACAGCAGGCCCATCAGGACCATGGCGAAGCCGATGAGCAGCAGCACGTCGTTGCCCATGGTGTCGGCGAGCGCGGGGTCGATCTGGGAGACGTCGCCGTCGACGACGTCGGCGATCGCCGCGTACGAGACGGAGCCCGCGTATCCGTAGAGCAGGGCGATCCCGAAGAGCAGGAAAGCCGAGGAGAAGGCGCCGAGCAGGAAGTACTTGACCGCGGCCTCCTGTGAGAGGAGGCGCTTGCGGCGGGCGACCGCGCAGAGCAGGTAGAGCGGCAGCGAGAAGACCTCCAGGGCGACGAAGAGCGTCAGGAGGTCGTTGGCGGCCGGGAAGACCAGCATGCCGGAGACGGCGAACAGGGCGAGGGGGAAGACCTCGGTGGTGGTGAAGCCGGCCTTGACGGCCGCCTTCTCCTGCTCGCTGCCGGGGACGGCGGCGGCCTCGGCGGCGAAGGAGTCGACCTTGTGGCCGTGGTCGGCCGGGTCGAGCCTGCGCTCGGCGAAGGTGAAGACGGCCACGATCGAGGCGAGCAGGATCGTGCCCTGGAGGAACAGGGCGGGCCCGTCGACGGCGATGGCGCCCATGGCCGCGATGTGGGCCTTGGTGGAGCCGTAGCCGCCGGCGGCGAGGCCGACGACCGCGGCGAAGGCGGCGGCGAGGGCCAGGACGCTGAGGAACACCTGGGTGTAGTGACGTCCCCTGCGCGGTACGAAGGCCTCGACGAGGACGCTCAGGACGGCCGCGCCGACGACGATGAGCACGGGCGAGAGCTGGGTGTACTCGATGTGGGGTGCCGGGATCTTGTTGATCGGATCGGCGGCCGTCGTCCACAGGGTGTGGACAGCGGGTGCGACGGCTGACGCGCTCACTTGGCCGCCTCCACTTCGGGGCTCGGGTCCTTCTGCTGGACATCGGACAGGGTGTGCTGGACCGCCGGGTTGACGACGTCCGTCAGCGGCTTCGGGAAGACTCCGAGGAAGATCAGCACCGCGATCAGCGGGGCCACCACCGCGAGTTCACGCGCCCGCAGGTCGGGGAGCCTGCGCACCTCCTCCTTCACCGGGCCCGTCATCGTCCGCTGGTAGAGGACCAGGACGTAGAGCGCGGCGAGGACGATGCCCGTGGTGGCGATGATGCCGGCCACCGGGTAGCGGGCGTACGTGCCGACCAGGACCAGGAACTCGCTGACGAACGGGGCGAGTCCGGGCAGTGACAGGGTGGCGAGACCGCCGATCAGGAAGGTGCCGGCGAGCACCGGGGCGACCTTCTGCACACCGCCGTAGTCGGCGATGAGCCGCGAGCCGCGCCGGGAGATCAGGAAGCCGGCGACCAGCATCAGCGCGGCCGTCGAGATCCCGTGGTTGACCATGTAGAGCGTGGCGCCGGACTGGCCCTGGCTGGTCATCGCGAAGATGCCCATGATGATGAAGCCGAAGTGGGAGATCGACGCGTAGGCGACCAGGCGCTTGATGTCGCGCTGGCCGACGGCGAGCAGCGCCCCGTAGACGATGCTGATGAGCGCGAGGGCGACGATCACCGGGGTGGCCCACTTCGACGCCTCCGGGAACAGTCCGAGGCAGAAGCGGAGCATCGCGAAGGTGCCGACCTTGTCGACGACGGCGGTGATGAGGACGGCGACCGGGGCGGTGGCCTCGCCCATCGCGTTCGGCAGCCAGGTGTGCAGCGGCCACAGCGGCGCCTTCACCGCGAAGGCGAAGAAGAAGCCGAGGAAGAGCAGCCGTTCGGTGCTGGTCGCCATCTCCAGCTGGCCGCTCGCCCGCGCCTCGGCGATCTCGGTGAGCGAGAAGTTGCCGGCGACGACGTAGAGGCCGATGACCGCGGCCAGCATGATGAGGCCGCCGACCAGGTTGTAGAGCAGGAACTTGACCGCCGCGTACGAGCGCTGGGCGGCCGCGTTCTCGTCCGAGCCGGTGTGGGCGCGGTCGCCGAAGCCGCCGATGAGGAAGTACATCGGGATGAGCATGGCTTCGAACAGGATGTAGAAGAGGAAGACGTCGGTGGCCTCGAAGGAGAGGATCACCATCGCCTCGACCATGAGGATCAGCGCGAAGAAGCCCTGGGTGGGCCGCCAGCGCTTGGAGGAGGTCTCCAGAGGGTCGGCGTCGTGCCAGCCGGCGAGGACGATGAAGGGGATGAGCAGCGCGGTGAGCGCGATGAGCGCCACCCCGATGCCGTCCACGCCGAGTTCGTAGCGGACGCCGAAGTCCTTGATCCAGGAGTGGGACTCGGTGAGCTGATAGCGCGGGCCGCCGGGCTCGAACCGTACGAAGACGACGGCGGCGAGTGCGAGGGTGGCCAGCGAGACCAGCAGCGCGAGCCACTTGGCGGCGGTCCGGCGGGCCGCGGGCACGGCGGCGGTGAGGATCGCACCGACCGCCGGAACCGCTGCCGTCACCGTAAGGAGCGGGAAGGACATGACAGTTACACCGCCCTCATCAGCAGGGTCGCGGCGATGAGCACCGCCGTACCTCCGAACATGGAGACCGCGTACGTCCGGGCGTAGCCGTTCTGGAGCTTGCGCAGCCGGCCGGAGAGCCCGCCGACGGAGGCCGCGGTGCCGTTGACCACCCCGTCGACGAGGCTGTGGTCGACGTAGACGAGGGAGCGGGTCAGATGCGTGCCGCCCCGGACGAATACGACGTGGTTGAAGTCGTCCTGGAGCAGGTCGCGGCGGGCGGCCCGGGTGAGCAGCGAGCCGCGCGGGGCGGTGACCGGCACCGGCCGGCGCCCGTACTGGAGGTAGGCGAGGCCGACACCGAGGAGCATGACGGCGACGGTGGCGGCGGTGATCGCCCCGGCGCCGATCGGCGGGTGCCCGTGCTCGAACCCGGTGACGGGCTCAAGCCACTTCAGGAACCGGTCGCCGATGCCGAAGAGGCCGCCGGCGAAGACCGAGCCGAAGGCGAGCAGGACCATCGGGATCGTCATGGTCCTCGGCGACTCGTGCGGGTGCGGAAGCTCGCCCCGCTCGTCGGTCTGCCAGCGCTTCTCGCCGAAGAAGGTCATGAGCATCACGCGGGTCATGTAGTACGCGGTGATGGCCGCGCCGAGCAGGGTGACCGCGCCGAGGATCCAGCCCTCGGTGCCGCCCTTGGCGAAGGCCGCCTCGATGATCCTGTCCTTGGAGAAGAAGCCGGACAGGCCGGGGAAGCCGATGATCGCGAGGTAGCCGAGGCCGAAGGTGACGAAGGTGACCGGCAGGTACTTCCGCAGGCCGCCGTACTTCCGCATGTCGACCTCGTCGTTCATGCCGTGCATGACCGAACCGGCGCCGAGGAAGAGCCCGGCCTTGAAGAAGCCGTGGGTCACCAGGTGCATGATCGCGAAGACGTAGCCGATGGGGCCGAGGCCGGCGGCCAGGATCATGTAGCCGATCTGCGACATCGTCGAGCCGGCGAGCGCCTTCTTGATGTCGTCCTTCGCGCAACCGACGATCGCACCGAAGAGGAGCGTGACGGCGCCGACGACGGTGACGACGAGCTGCGCGTCGGGGGCGGCGTTGAAGATGTCGGCGGAGCGGACGATCAGGTAGACGCCGGCGGTGACCATGGTGGCGGCGTGGATGAGGGCCGAGACCGGGGTCGGGCCCTCCATCGCGTCCCCGAGCCAGGACTGCAGCGGCACCTGGGCGGACTTGCCGCAGGCCGCGAGGAGCAGCATCAGACCGATCGCGGTCAGCTTGCCCTCGCTCGCCTCGCCGGTCGCCTCCAGGACGGGCCCGAAGGCGAAGGTCCCGAAGGTGGTGAACATCAGCATGATCGCGATGGACAGGCCCATGTCGCCGACCCGGTTGACCAGGAAGGCCTTCTTGGCGGCGGTGGCCGCGCTGGGCTTGTGCTGCCAGAAGCCGATCAGGAGGTACGAGGCGAGGCCGACGCCCTCCCAGCCGAAGTAGAGCAGCAGGTAGTTGTCGGCGAGGACGAGCAGCAGCATCGCCGCGACGAACAGGTTGAGGTAGCCGAAGAATTGGCGGCGGCGCTCGTCGTGCTCCATGTACCCGATCGAGTACACGTGGATGAGCGTGCCGACGCCGGTGATGAGCAGCACGAAGGTCATCGACAGCTGGTCGAGCTGGAAGGCCATGTCCGCCTGGAAGCCCTCGACCGAGATCCAGCTGAACAGCCGCTGGTGCAGGGTCCGGTCGTCGGCGCTCCGGGAGAGCATGTCGGCGAACAGGACCAGGCCGGTGACGAACGAGGCGCCGGCGAGCAGCGTGCCGAGCCAGTGCCCGGTCTTGTCGAGCCGCCGCCCGCCGCAGAGCAGGACGGCCGCTCCGAGCAGGGGCGCCGCGATGAGCAGAACGATGAGGTTGTCCACGGTCAGCCCCTCACAGCTTCATCAGGCTGGCGTCGTCGACCGAGGCCGAGTGACGGGCACGGAAGACGGACACGATGATCGCGAGTCCGACGACGACCTCCGCGGCGGCGACGACCATCGTGAAGAACGCGATGATCTGGCCGTCGAGGTTGCCGTGCATGCGGGAGAAGGTGACGAACGCGAGGTTGCAGGCGTTGAGCATCAGCTCGACGCACATGAAGACGACGATCGCGTTGCGCCGGATGAGCACCCCGGCCGCGCCGATGGTGAACAACAGGGCGGCGAGATAGAGATAGTTGACGGGATTCACCGGTTGGCCTCCTCTTCGTCCCGGTCCCGGATGTCCCGGACCTCGTCCCGGTCCCGGCCGAGGCGGTCCTCGGAGCGCTGTTCGAGGGCCTTGAGGTCGGCGAGCGCCTCGTGGGACACGTCCCGGATCTGGCCGCGCTTGCGCAGGGTCTGCATCACGGTGAGCTCGGCGGGAGTGCCGTCGGGCAGCAGGCCGGCGATGTCCACCGCGTTGTGCCGGGCGTAGACGCCGGGCGCGGGCAGCGGCGGCAGGTGCTTGCCTTCCCGTACGCGCTGCTCGGAGAGCTCGCGCTGGGTGCGGGCCTTCTCGGTGCGCTCGCGGTGGGTGAGCACCATGGCGCCGACGGCCGCGGTGATGAGCAGGGCGCCGGTGAGCTCGAAGGCGAAGACGTACTTGGTGAAGAGGAGGGCGGCCAGGCCCTCCACGTTCCCGCCGGACGCCGTGTTGGCGGTGCCGAGACCGTTGAACTCGGTCAGGGAGGCGTGGCCGAGGCCGGCGACGAGCAGGATGCCGAAGCCGAGGCCGCAGGTGGCGGCCCACCAGCGCTGTCCCTTGATGGTCTCCTTCAGCGAGTCCGCCGCGGTGACACCGACGAGCATGACGACGAAGAGGAACAGCATCATGATCGCGCCGGTGTAGACGACGATCTGGACGATGCCGAGGAAGTACGCGCCGTTGGCGAGGTAGAAGACCGCCAGGACGATCATGGTGCCGGCGAGGCAGAGCGCCGAGTGGACGGCCTTCCGCATGAGGATCGTGCACAGCGCGCCGATGACGGCGACGGTGCCGAGCACCCAGAACTGGAAGGCCTCGCCGGTCGAGGTGGCGTACGCGGCAAGGGTGTTCGCCGCGAGGTCCGCGCTCATGCGTCCACCTCTTCCGGCTCGCCCTTCTCCCCCTTGGAGACGGCGGCCTGCTGGACGGTGCCGGGCGCGGCCTCGGTGACCAGGCCGCGGTAGTAGTCCTGCTCGTCCATGCCCGGGTAGATGGCGTGCGGCGAGTCGACCATGCCCTCTTCGAGGCCCGCGAGCAGCTGCTCCTTGGTGTAGATCAGGTTCTCGCGGGAGGAGTCGGCCAGTTCGAACTCGTTGGTCATCGTCAGCGCCCGCGTGGGGCACGCCTCGATGCACAGGCCGCACAGGATGCAGCGGGCGTAGTTGATCTGGTAGACGACGCCGTACCGCTCGCCCGGGGAGTAGCGCTCCTCGTCGGTGTTGTCGGCGCCCTCCACGTAGATGGCGTCGGCGGGGCAGGCCCAGGCGCACAGTTCGCAGCCGACGCACTTCTCCAGACCGTCGGGGTGACGGTTGAGCTGGTGCCGGCCGTGGAAGCGCGGCGCCGTCGTCTTCTGCTGCTCCGGGTACTGCTCGGTCAGCCGCTTCTTGAACATGGCCTTGAAGGTCACGCCGAAGCCGGCCACCGGATTCTGGAAATCAGACACCGTCCGTCTCCTTTCCATCACTCTCAGTAGCAGTATCGGGGCCACCACTGACAATCAGCTCCCGCTCGTGGCGGGGCCGACGCCGCGGTACGGGCGGCAGGGACTGTCCCGGCTTGGGCGGTACGGGGAAGCCGCCGGCCATCGGGTCGAACGCGCGGGTCTCCTCGGCCCCAGGCGCCTGCCCCTTCGCCTTCCTGTCGCGGAACAGGTCGGCGACGAAGGAGAGCAGCAGCACCGCGAGGACGGCCCCGGCGACGTACAGCACGATCGTCTGGAACTCGTAGTTCTCGTTGCGCAGGGCCCGGACGGTGGCGACCAGCATCAGCCAGACCACGGAGACCGGGATGAGCACCTTCCAGCCGAGCTTCATCAGCTGGTCGTAGCGGACGCGGGGCAGCGTGCCGCGCAGCCAGATGAAGAAGAAGAGCAGCAGCTGGACCTTGAGGACGAACCACAGCATCGGCCACCAGCCGTGGTTGGCGCCCTCCCAGAAGCCGGAGATCGGCCAGGGGGCGCGCCAGCCGCCGAGGAACAGGGTCGCGGAGACGGCCGAGACGGTCACCATGTTCACGTACTCGGCGAGCATGAACATCGCGAACTTGATGGAGGAGTACTCGGTGTTGAAGCCGCCGACCAGGTCGCCCTCGGACTCCGGCATGTCGAAGGGGGCGCGGTTGGTCTCGCCCACCATCGTGATGACGTAGATGATGAAGGAGACCGGGAGCAGCACGATGTACCAGCGGTCGGCCTGCGCCTCCACGATCGCCGAGGTCGACATCGACCCGGAGTAGAGGAAGACGGAGGCGAACGCGGCGCCCATGGCGATCTCGTAGGAGATCATCTGCGCGCAGGACCGCAGTCCGCCGAGCAGCGGGTACGTCGAACCGGAGGACCAGCCGGCGAGGACGATGCCGTAGATGCCGACGGAGGCGATCGCGAGGACGTACAGCATCGCGATCGGCAGGTCGGTGAGCTGCATCGTGGTGCGCTGGCCGAAGATCGAGACCTCGTTGCCGGCCGGTCCGAACGGGATCACGGCGATGGCCATGAACGCGGGGATGGCGGCGATGATCGGCGCGAGGACGTAGACGACCTTGTCGGCCCGGCGGACGATCACGTCCTCCTTCAGCATCAGCTTGATGCCGTCGGCGAGCGACTGGAGCAGGCCCCAGGGTCCGTGCCGGTTGGGTCCGACGCGCAGCTGCATCCAGGCGACGACCTTGCGCTCCCACACGATGGAGAAGAGCACCGTCACCATGAGGAAGGCGAAGCAGAAGACCGCCTTGATCGCGACGAGCCACCAGGGGTCGCGCCCGAACAGGGACAGGTCCTCGGCGGCGAGCAGGGTGTTCATGCCGTGACCTCCGTCGGGGTGGCCGGGCCGATGCGGACCAGGTCGCCGGGGTGGGCGCCGGTGTCGGACAGGACGCCGTGGCCGGTGGAGTTCAGCGGGAGCCAGACCACCCGGTCGGGCATCTCGGTGACGGCCAGCGGGAAGGTGACCGAGCCGCCGGGGCCGGTGACTTCGAGGGTGTCGCCGTCCTTGACGCCCGTGTCGGCGGCGGTGGCGGCGGACAGCCGGGCGACGGCGGCGTGCCGGGTGCCGGCCAGGGCCGTGTCGCCCTCCTGGAGTCGGCCGAGGTCGAGCAGCAGCCGGTGTCCGGCGAGTACGGCCTCGCCCTCGCCCGGGCGGGCCGCGGCCTGGCCGGGCTCGGCCGGCTCGGTGGCCCGCTCGCCGCTCCAGCCTCCGAGCCGGTCCAGCTCGCGCCGTACGGACCGCAGGTCGGGCAGGCCCAGGTGGGCGTCGAGGGCGTCGGCCAGCATGTGCAGGACGCGGGCGTCCGTGGGCGACAGCGCCCTGGTCATCTGCTCGGGCTTGAGCGCGGCCTCGAAGAGGCGGGCCCTGCCCTCCCAGTTGAGGAAGGTGCCGGCCTTCTCGGCGACCGCGGCGACCGGCAGGACGACGTCGGCGCGCTGGGTGACCGCGCCGGGGCGCAGCTCCAGGGAGACGACGAAGGCCGCGTCGAGGGCCTCGCGGGCGCGCGCCGGGTCGGGCAGGTCGTCGACGTCCACTCCGCCGACGAGCAGCGCGGCGAGTTCGCCGGTGGCGGCGGCCTCGACGATCTGGCCGGTGTCGCGGCCGTAGCGGTGCGGGAGTTCGCGGACGCCCCAGACGGCGGCGACCTCCTCCCGCGCGCGCGGGTCGGTCGCGGGCCGCCCGCCGGGCAGCAGCGCCGGGATGGCGCCGGCCTCGACGGCGCCGCGCTCACCGGCCCGGCGCGGGATCCACACCAGCCGCGCGCCGGTGGCCGTGGCGGCCCGTACGGCGGCGGTCAGCGCGCCGGGCACTCCGGCGAGCCGCTCGCCGACGGCGATGACGGCCCCGTCCTGGCGCAGTGCCTCGGCGGCGGCGAGGCCGTCGGCCGAGAGCCCGGTGCGGGAGGTGAGCGCGTCGAGCCACTCGGTCTCGGTGCCGGGCGCGGCGGCGAGCAGGGTGCCGCCGGCCTTCTCCAGGCCTCGGGTGGCGTACGAGGCGACCGCGAACGTCCGCTGCCCCTTCTTCCGCCAGGCCTTGCGCAGCCGCAGGAAGACGCCGGGCGCCTCCTCCTCGGACTCCAGACCGACGAGGAGCACGGCGGGCGCCGCCTCCAGCGAGGTGTACGTGACCCCCGAGCGGTCCAGGTCGCGGCCCCGCCCGGCGACGACGGAGGCCAGGAAGTCGGCCTCCTCGCCGGAGTGGACGCGGGCCCGGAAGTCGACGTCGTTGGTGTCGAGGGCGACCCGGGCGAACTTGGCGTACGCGTAGGAGTCCTCGACCGTCAGCCGGCCGCCGGCCAGGACGCCGGTGCGGCCGCGCACGAGCCCGCGGGCCGCCGCCTCCAGAGCCTCCGGCCAGGAGGCCGCCTCCAGCGAACCGGTCTCGGCGTTCCGCACGAGCGGGGTGGTGAGCCGGTCACGCTGCTGCGCGTACCGGAACGCGAACCGCCCCTTGTCGCAGATCCACTCCTCGTTGACCTCGGGGTCCTCGGCGGCCAGTTTCCGCAGGACCTTGCCGCGCCGGTGGTCGGTGCGGGTCGCGCAGCCGCCGGCGCAGTGCTCGCAGACGCTCGGCGACGACACGAGGTCGAAGGGCCGCGAGCGGAAGCGGTAGGCGGCCGAGGTCAGCGCGCCGACCGGGCAGATCTGGATGGTGTTGCCGGAGAAGTAGGACTCGAAGGGGTCGCCCTCGCCGGTGCCGACCTGCTGCAGCGCGCCGCGCTCGAGCAGCTCGATCATCGGGTCGCCGGCGACCTGGTTGGAGAAGCGGGTGCAGCGCGCGCAGAGCACGCACCGCTCGCGGTCGAGCAGCACCTGGGTGGAGATGGCGACCGGCTTCTCGTACGTGCGCTTCCTGCCCTCGAAGCGGGACTCGGCCTGCCCGTGGGACATGGCCTGGTTCTGCAGCGGGCACTCGCCGCCCTTGTCGCAGACGGGGCAGTCCAGCGGGTGGTTGATGAGCAGCAGCTCCATCACGCCGTGCTGGGCCTTCTCGGCGACCGGCGAGGTCAGTTGGGACCTGACCACCATGCCGTCGGTGCAGGTGATGGTGCAGGACGCCATCGGCTTGCGCTGGCCCTCGACCTCGACGATGCACTGGCGGCAGGCGCCGGCCGGGTCGAGGAGGGGGTGGTCGCAGAAGCGGGGGATCTCGATGCCGAGCTGTTCGGCGGCGCGGATCACCAGGGTCCCCTTGGGGACGGAGATCTCGGCGCCGTCGATGGTCAGCGTGACGAGGTCCTCCGGGGGAACCGCCGCGCTCCCGCCTCCCGAGGAGGCAGACGTGGTGACTGTCATGCGTTCACCTCCCGGTGCTTGTCCGCCCAGGCGGTCGACTTGGCGGGGTCGAAGGGGCAGCCCTTGCCCGTGATGTGCTGCTCGTACTCCGCGCGGAAGTACTTCAGCGAGGAGAAGATCGGCGAGGCGGCGCCGTCGCCGAGGGCGCAGAAGGACTTGCCGTTGATGTTGTCGGCGATGTCGTTCAGCTTGTCGAGGTCGGACATGACGCCCTTGCCGGCCTCGATGTCACGGAGCAGCTGGACGAGCCAGTAGGTGCCCTCGCGGCAGGGGGTGCACTTGCCGCAGGACTCGTGGGCGTAGAACTCCGTCCAGCGGGTGACGGCCCGGACGACACAGGTGGTCTCGTCGAAGCACTGCAGCGCCTTGGTGCCGAGCATGGATCCGGCGGCGCCGACGCCTTCGTAGTCGAGCGGGACGTCGAGGTGCTCGTCGGTGAACATCGGGGTGGAGGAGCCGCCCGGGGTCCAGAACTTGAGCCGGTGGCCGGGCCGCATCCCGCCGCTCATGTCGAGGAGCTGGCGCAGGGTGATGCCGAGCGGGGCCTCGTACTGGCCGGGCGACGCGACGTGGCCGCTCAGCGAGTAGAGCGTGAAGCCGGGGGACTTCTCCGTCCCCATGGACGTGAACCAGTCCTTGCCCTTGTTCAGGATCGCGGGAACCGAGGCGATGGACTCGACGTTGTTCACGACGGTGGGGCAGGCGTACAGACCGGCGACCGCGGGGAAGGGCGGCCGGAGCCGGGGCTGGCCGCGGCGCCCTTCGAGCGAGTCGAGCAGCGCGGTCTCCTCGCCGCAGATGTACGCGCCGGCGCCGGCGTGCACGGTGAGTTCGAGGTCGAGTCCGCTGCCGAGGACGTCCTTGCCGAGGTAGCCGGCCTCGTAGGCCTCCCGCACGGCCTCGTGGAGCCGGCGGAGCACCGGGACGACCTCGCCGCGCAGGTAGATGAAGGCGTGGTTCGAGCGGATCGCGTAGCAGGCGATCACGATGCCTTCGATGAGCGAGTGCGGGTTGGCGAAGAGGAGCGGGATGTCCTTGCAGGTGCCGGGCTCGGACTCGTCGGCGTTGACGACGAGGTAGTGCGGCTTTCCGTCACCCTGCGGGATGAACTGCCACTTCATTCCGGTGGGGAAGCCGGCGCCGCCGCGACCGCGGAGGCCCGAGTCCTTCACGTAGGCGATGAGGTCGTCTGGGCTCATCGCGAGCGCCTTGCGCAGGCCCTCGTAGCCCTCGTGCCGCCGGTAGGTCTCCAGGGTCCAGGATTCGGGCTGGTCCCAGAAGGCCGACAGGACGGGTGAGAGCAGCTTCTCGGGGCTGCTGTTGTTGATCTCGGCTGCCAAGGTCATCACTCCCCCTCCCCACTGGCCGATTCGCCGCGCGGGTGGACGATCTTGTGGTGCGGGGCTTCGCCCTTGGCCAGTCGCAGCCCGACGAGCGAGGCCGGGCCGGCCCCTCCGGTGGCCTCGACGGCCCCCTCGCGCTCGTCGGGGAAGCCGGCCAGGATGCGGGCGGTCTCCTTGAAGGTGCACAGCGGCGCGCCGCGGGTGGGTGCGACGGGGCGGCCGGCCCGCAGGTCGTCGACGAGCCGGCGGGCCGACTCGGGCGTCTGGTTGTCGAAGAACTCCCAGTTGACCATCACGACGGGCGCGAAGTCGCAGGCCGCGTTGCACTCGATGTGTTCGAGCGTGACCTTGCCGTCCTCGGTGGTCCCCTCGTTGGCGACGCCGAGGTGCTCCTTGAGCTCCTCGAAGATGGCGTCGCCGCCCATGACCGCGCACAGGGTGTTGGTGCAGACGCCGACCTGGTAGTCGCCCGACGGCCTGCGGCGGTACATGGAGTAGAAGGTGGCGACGGCGGTGACCTCGGCCGTGGTGAGGCCGAGCAGGTCGGCGCAGAAGCGCATGCCCGTACGGGTGACGTGGCCCTCCTCCGACTGCACGAGGTGCAGCATCGGCAGGAGCGCGGAGCGGGACCCCGGGTAGCGCGCGATGATCGCCTTCGCGTCCTCCTCCAACCGGGCGCGGACCTCGGCCGGGTAGTCGGGGGCGGGCAGCTGGGGCATCCCGAGACTGGTCTGTCCGTCGGTCATCGGTCGACGCCTCCCATCACGGGGTCGATGGACGCGACGGCGACGATGACGTCGGCGACCTGGCCGCCTTCGCACATCGCGGCCATGGCCTGGAGGTTGGTGAAGGACGGGTCGCGGAAGTGGACCCGGTAGGGGCGGGTGCCGCCGTCGGAGACGACGTGCACGCCGAGTTCGCCCTTGGGGGACTCGACGGCCGCGTAGGCCTGTCCGGCGGGGACCCGGAAGCCCTCGGTGACCAGCTTGAAGTGGTGGATCAGGGCCTCCATGGAGGTGCCCATGATCTTCTTGATGTGGTCGAGGGAGTTGCCGAGGCCGTCGGGGCCGAGGGCGAGCTGGGCGGGCCAGGCGATCTTCTTGTCGCCGACCATGACCGGTCCCGGCTCCAGCCGGTCCAGGCACTGCTCGACGATCCGCAGCGACTGGCGCATCTCCTCAAGGCGGACGAGGAAGCGGCCGTAGGCGTCGCAGCTGTCGGCGGTGGGGACCTCGAACTCGTAGTCCTCGTAGCCGCAGTACGGGTCGGTCTTGCGCAGGTCGTGCGGGAGGCCCGCGGAGCGCAGGATCGGTCCGGTGGCGCCGAGCGCCATGCAGCCGGTGAGGTCGAGGTAGCCGACGTCCTGCATGCGGGCCTTGAAGATGGGGTTGCCGGTGGCGAGCTTGTCGTACTCCGGCAGGTTCTTCTTCATGGTCTTCACGAACTCGCGTACGGCGTCGACGGCGCCGGGCGGGAGGTCCTGGGCGAGGCCGCCGGGGCGGATGAACGCGTGGTTCATGCGCAGGCCGGTGATCAGCTCGTACAGGTCCAGGATCAGCTCGCGGTCCCGGAAGCCGTAGATCATGATCGTGGTGGCGCCGAGCTCCATGCCGCCGGTGGCGATGGCCACCAGGTGCGAGGAGAGCCGGTTGAGTTCCATGAGGAGCACCCGGATGACGTCGGCGCGCGCCGGGATCTGGTCGGTGATGCCGAGCAGCTTCTCCACGCCGAGGCAGTACGCCGTCTCGTTGTAGAACGAGGTGAGGTAGTCCATGCGCGTGACGAAGGTGGTGCCCTGCGTCCAGGTCCGGTACTCGAGGTTCTTCTCGATGCCGGTGTGGAGGTAGCCGATGCCGCAGCGGGCCTCGGTGACGGTCTCGCCGTCGATCTCCAGGATCAGGCGGAGCACGCCGTGGGTGGACGGGTGCTGGGGGCCCATGTTGACGACGATGCGCTCGTCGTCGGCCCTGGCGGCGGACTGGACGACCTCGTCCCAGTCGCCGCCGGTGACCGTGTAGACGGTGCCTTCGGTGGTCTCCCGGGGGGAGGCGGGTTCGGTGCTCATCAGCTGTACGACCTCCGCTGGTCCGGAGCCGGGATCTGGGCGCCCTTGTACTCGACGGCGATGCCGCCGAGGGGGTAGTCCTTGCGCTGCGGGTGGCCCTGCCAGTCGTCCGGCATCATGATCCGGGTGAGGGCGGGGTGCCCGTCGAAGACGATGCCGAAGAAGTCGTACGTCTCGCGCTCGTGCCAGTCGTTGGTCGGGTAGACCGGCACGAGCGACGGGATGCGCGGGTCGGCGTCGGGCGCCGAGACCTCCAGGCGGAGCAGCCGGCCGTGGGTGAGCGAGCGCAGGTGGTAGACGGCGTGCAGCTCGCGGCCCTTGTCGCCCGGGTAGTGGACGCCGGAGACGCCCGTACAGAGTTCGAAGCGCAGGGCGGGGTCGTCGCGCAGCGTGCGGGCGACCCGGACGAGGTGTTCGCGCTCGATGTGGAAGGTGAGCTCGCCGCGGTCGACGACCGTCCTGGCGATCGCGTTCCCGGGGACCAGGCCCTGTTCCTCCAGGGCGCCCTCGAGTTCGTCGGCGACCTCGTCGAACCAGCCGCCGTAGGGGCGGGTGGCCTCCCCCGGGAGGCGTACGGAGCGGACGAGGCCGCCGTACCCGGAGGTGTCGCCGCCGTCGTCGGCGCCGAACATGCCGCGCTGGACGCGGACCTCCTCGCCGTGCTCCCCGCGCTGGCCCGGCAGGTTCTGCTCGCTCAGTTCCTTCTCGGGGTTGGGTGTCTCGTCGCTCACCGGAGCAGACCCTTCAGCTCGATCGTCGGGAGGGCCTTGAGCGCCGCCTCCTCCGCCTCGCGGGCGGCTTCCTCGGCGTTCACGCCGAGCTTGGAGGTCTGGATCTTCTGGTGGAGCTTGAGGATCGCGTCCATCAGCATCTCCGGGCGCGGCGGGCAACCCGGCAAATAGATGTCGACCGGCACGATGTGGTCGACGCCCTGCACAATCGCGTAGTTATTGAACATTCCGCCCGAAGACGCGCAAACCCCCATGGAGATGACCCACTTGGGGTTCGGCATCTGGTCGTAGACCTGCCGCAGAACGGGCGCCATCTTCTGGCTGACCCGGCCCGCCACGATCATCAGATCGGCCTGGCGCGGGGAGCCCCGGAAGACCTCCATGCCGAACCGGGCCAGGTCGTAGCGGCCGGCGCCGGTCGTCATCATCTCGATGGCGCAGCAGGCGAGGCCGAAGGTGGCCGGGAAGACGGACGCCTTCCTGACCCAGCCCGCGGCCTGTTCGACGGTGGTCAGCAGAAATCCGCTGGGCAGCTTCTCTTCGAGTCCCATGGGTGCTCCTCAGCCCCTCAGTCCCATTCCAGGCCGCCGCGCCGCCACACGTAGGCGTAGGCGACGAAGACGGTGAGCACGAAGAGCAGCATCTCCACGAGCCCGAAAAGCCCCAGGGCGTCGAAGGTGACGGCCCAGGGGTAGAGGAAGACGATCTCGATGTCGAAGACGATGAAGAGCATCGCCGTCAGGTAGTACTTGATCGGGAAGCGGCCGCCTCCGGCAGGCGTAGGGGTGGGCTCGATGCCGCACTCGTACGCCTCGAGTTTCGCCCTGTTGTACCGCTTTGGCCCGATTAGCGTGGCCATGACCACGGAGAAGATCGCAAACCCCGCACCCAGGGCACCGAGCACGAGGATGGGCGCGTATGCATTCACGCTCCTCGCTCCTTCCAGTCGTCCTTGACCGTTGGACCGCACCGTCGGCTCGCTGAGGCCTCGCGGAAAGATCGCCCACATGTGAGGCAGTTCACAAGCCCGACTGCCGCGTATCTTAAGCCCGCCCCTCTGTGATCTGCGACACGGGGTACACCAAGGACTTTGTGATCTCCACCACCTGACGAAGGATCATGAAGTCGGATGAGCGGTGATCTTGCGACGCGAAGCGCCCAGGTGATCACCAGATGTGACATCCGGACCGGAAATCGCTGGTCGGAGGGGGTGTTGCGTTATCAAGAGTTGGGCCGTACAGGCAAATTGGTCGCGGGACGCGTACGAGTGATAAAGGAACCGGCCATCGCCCGGTCGAGGGGTCTGGCGTACGTGGGTGGACGCGTGCACCCGTTCACGAGCAGGGATGTGACCTGCGCCACACCCACGCGGAGCCGGGAAGAACGGGGCTTGGCCATCGAGGTGAAGAGGTGGTAAGCGACGGGCAATTCGGACGTTTACTTGAAAACCCGTGATCAAGGCCGCAATGAGCGGCGCCCGATTTGCCCGTTACGGCGTCAATAAGGGCGCCAGAGAAGCGGATTCAGAGGTTCCGTACGTAACTGTGGCGCAACCCACGTTTCTTGAAGGGAACCGTGAAGCCCTGATAGCGGTTGTACTCATGTCCCACACCGCTCACATACCCAGCCACCGGAAGCCCCGCCGCAGCGCCTCGAAGCTCGCGTTCCGGGCCGGAGTTGCCGGTGGCGTCTTCAGCACCCTCGCGGTGGCCGGCGCCGCCGCGCCGGCGAACGCCGAGCCGGTGACCGAGACGACCCTCGAGATGCCCACCCTGGGCTCCCTCGAAGCCGACCTCGCGAGCGCCGTCTCCGCCTCCGCCGAGGCGAGCCAGCAGGAGGCCCTCGACCAGAGCCTCGCGGCCCAGGAAGACGCCGCCCTGCAGAAGGCCGCCAAGGACGCCAAGAAGGCCAAGGCCGAGGCGGACCGCAAGGCCGAGGCCGAGAAGGCCGAGAAGGCCCGTGCCGAGGCCCGGGAGCGCGCTTCCCGCACCGCGGCCCGCACCTCGCTCTCCGCGAAGTCCTCGTCGTCCTCCGACTCCTCCGGCTCGGCCGACAGCTCCACCGGCAGCTCCCAGGTCGCCACCGGCTCCGCCGCCGCCATCGTGGCCTTCGCCCGCGCCCAGATCGGGGACGCCTACATCTCCGGCGGCACCGGCCCCAACTCGTGGGACTGCTCCGGCCTCGTCCAGGCCGCCTACCGCCAGGCCGGCATCGACCTGCCGCGCATCTCGTACGACCAGTCGAGCATGGGCACCTCCGTCTCCCTGAGCAGCCTCCAGCCGGGCGACATCCTGTACTGGGGCAGCCGCAGCGGCTCGTACCACGTCGCCATCTACGTCGGCGGCGGCAAGTACGTCGGCGCGCAGAACACGTCGACCGGTGTCGTCGAGCGCTCCCTGGACTGGGACATGCCGTCGGGCGCCGTGCGGCTCCTCTGATCCGACCGCGGTCGTCCACGCGTGAAGGGCCGTCACTCCTCGGGGAGCGACGGCCCTTCGTCCGTTCATGGGCGCATACGGGCGTTATTTCCTGAATGCCTCGATGATCCGGGCGTAACTGTCCCCGCCGTGGCCCGCCGCCACCGCCTCCCGCATCAGCTCCAGGTGCAGCCGCGGCAGCCGGTCGTCGATCCCGCGCTCCTCCCCCGCGTGCAGCAGGTGCGCGATGGACGCGACCTGGACGTCGATGGTGGCGTCGTCGCCCGGATACTCCCCCGCGTCGATCTGGTCCGCGTACGTGGTGAGGAACCAGGACACCGTGCGCAGCCAGCGCACGGACACCGCCGTGAACTCCTTGGCCGGCACCCCGTCCGCGCCCGCGAGCGCGGTGGCGTGCAGCCAGCCGCCGAAGACCGACCACATCAGGCCGAGCAGCCCGGCGTCGTAGAGCGAGGCGAGGCCCGCGTCCGCGCCCAGGTCGACCGGGTCGCCGAGGACCTCCAGGGTCGCGCGGTGCTCGGCGAGGAGCCCCGGACCACCCGCGTAAAGGATCATGCTGGCGCTGTCTCCGACGCCGGGCGGCGTGGTCATGATGCCGCCGTCGAGGTAGCCGGCGCCGTGCCCGGCGGCCCAGTCGGCCTCCGCGCGGGCCTGCTCGGGCGAGCCGGAGGTGAGGTTGACCAGGACCCGGCCGCGCAGCGAGCCGGCGACGGGGTCGAGGAGGGCGCGGACGGCCGGGTAGTCGAGGACGCAGACCACGACGAGCTCGCTCGCCTCGACCGCCTCGGCGACGGTCCCGGCCAGGCGGGCGCCGCGGGCGACGAGGGGACCGGCCTTCTCGGGGCTGCGGTTGAAGACGGTGGTGGGGTGGCCGGCGGCGAGGAAGGCGGCGGCGAGGGCCGCGCCCATCTGGCCGAGACCGATGACGGTGACGGGAGTGCGCTTCGTGCTCATGGCTCCACGCTCGCAGCGCGCGGATCGCGCCGACAGCGGCGGAACCGACCCGCTGCGCACGATTCCTGCCAGGGTGTCAGTCGGTTGTCGTACGGTCGTGGGATGAGCGCTGGAGTGGTGGCCGTCGTCCTCGTCCCCGACGAACGGGGCGGCCTTTCGCCGTGGGATCTGTACGAGCTGTCCACCGTCTCCATGGTGTTCGGGGTGCCGCACACCGACCTGACCGACCCCTGGTACGCGCTACGGGTGTGCGGCCCGGTCCCGCAGGCCACGCACGGCTTCGGCGGTCTGGTGGGCGCGGACACGGTCATCGTGCCGTCGGTGCCGGACGCGGTCGCCGAGGGCCGCCGGGAGGTGCCAGCCGAGCTGGTCGCCGCGCTGCGGGAGGCGGACGCGTCGGGAGCGCGCATGGTCTCGATGTGCACCGGCGCCTTCGCGCTCGCGGCGGCCGGGGTGCTGGACGGCCACCGGGCCGTCGTCCACCGGAACTACGCGCCCGCGCTGGCCGCCCGCCACCCCCGGGTCACCGTCGACGCCTCGGTGCTCTACACCGACGAGGGGCGCGTGCTCACCAGCGCGGGCGCCGCGGCCGGCCTGGACCTGTGCCTGCATCTCGTACGCAAGGACCTCGGCGCCGGGGTGGCGGGCGAACTGGCCCGGCGGCTGGTCGTCCCGGCACACCGCCCGGGCGGGCAGCCGCAGTTCGTCGAGGCACCGGTGCCCCGAAGCGACGAGGAAAGCCTGGGGCCGGTGCTCCACTGGGCCCTGGAGCGGCTGCACGAGCCGCTGTCGGTGGACGAGCTGGCGCGGCGGGCCCGGATGAGCCCGCGCACCTTCCACCGCAGGGTGCGCGAGGCGCACGGCACCACGCCGCTGCAGTGGCTGCTGCGGCAGCGGGTGGCGCGGGCACAGACGCTCCTGGAGTCGACGGACCTTCCGGTGGAGCGGATCGGGGAGGAGAGCGGCCTGGGCTCGGCGGCGAACCTGCGTCGCCACTTCACCCGTGCCGTCGGGGTCTCCCCCACCGCCTACCGGCGCTCGTTCACGCCTTCGGGGCGACCTTCGAGAGGCCGTTGATGATGCGGTCCATCGCGTCGCCGCCCGTCGGGTCGGTGAGGTTGGCCAGCATCTTGAGAGTGAACTTCATCAGGACCGGGTGGGTCAGGCCGCGCTGGGTCGCGATCTTCATGACCTTCGGGTTGCCGATGAGCTTCACGAAGGCGCGGCCCAGCGTGTAGTAGCCGCCGTAGGTGTCCTTGAGGACCTTCGGGTAGCGGTGCAGGGCCAGTTCGCGCTGGGCCGGGGTCCGGCGGGCGTGTGCCTGGACGATGACGTCCGCGGCGATCTGGCCGGACTCCATGGCGTACGCGATGCCCTCGCCGTTGAACGGGTTGACCAGGCCGCCCGCGTCGCCGACGAGCAGCAGGCCCTTGGTGTAGTGCGGCTGGCGGTTGAAGGCCATCGGCAGCGCGGCGCCGCGGATCGGCATGGTCATGTTCTCCGGAGTGAAGCCCCAGTCCTCCGGCATGGAGGCGCACCAGGCCTTCAGGACCTCGCGCCAGTCCAGCTCGCGGAAGGCCTTCGAGGAGTCGAGGATGCCGAGGCCGACGTTGGAGGTGCCGTCGCCCATGCCGAAGATCCAGCCGTAGCCCGGGAGCAGACGGTCCTGCGGGCCGCGCCGGTCCCACAGCTCGAGCCAGGACTCCAGGTAGTCGTCGTCGTGCCGGGGCGTGGTGAAGTACGTCCGGACGGCGACGCCCATCGGGCGGTCCTCGCGCCGGTGCAGGCCCATGGCGAGGGAGAGCCGGGTGGAGTTGCCGTCGGCGGCGACGACCAGCGGGGCGTGGAAGGTGACCTCGCGCTTCTCCTCGCCGAGCTTGGCGTGGACGCCGGTGATCCGGCCGGTGCGGTCGTCGATGACCGGGGCGCCGACGTTGCAGCGCTCGTACAGGCGGGCGCCGGCCTTCTGCGCCTGCCGGGCGAGCTGCTCGTCGAAGTCGTCGCGCTTGCGGACCAGTCCGTAGTCCGGGTACGAGGCGAGATCCGGCCAGTCGAGCTGGAGCCGGACGCCGCCGCCGATGATCCGCAGGCCCTTGTTGCGCAGCCAGCCGGCCTCTTCGGAGATGTCGATGCCCATCGAGACCAGCTGCTTGGTGGCGCGCGGGGTGAGGCCGTCGCCGCAGACCTTCTCGCGCGGGAAGGCGGTCTTCTCCAGGAGCAGGACGTCGAGTCCGGCCTTGGCGAGGTAGTACGCCGTGGTCGAGCCGGCCGGGCCCGCCCCGACGACGATCACATCTGCGCTGTGCTCGGAGAGGGGCTGCTCGGTCACGGCGGATTCTCCCGAAGACTCGACGGTAGGGGGCGGTACGGAAGTACGGACGTACCGGGGCAGTCTATGGGGCCCGTCGGGGAGCGTCCGGAGGGCCACCCTCCATGGGGGATCATCGGGCGTGACCATCACTCGTACACACATACGGCGCGGCTCGCTGATCACAGCGCTCCTCGCCCTCTTCTGCTCGGCGTTCCTCGTCCTGCCCGCGAACGCCGACCCGCTGCCCTTCGACGACTGCCCGGCGAACACGCTGTGCCTCTACAGCGGCACCGCCGGCACCGGCGAGCGGCGGGACTTCACCGACGCGCAGAGCCTGGAGAGCTACGACGCGAGCTGGGACGGCAAGACCCTCTCCGCGAAGAACAACACCGCCCTGTGGAGCTGCGTCTACGTGGACGCGGGATACGGCGGCCGGCTCCAGACCATCAAGCCGGGCAACGACGACGAGTACGCGACCGATCCCTTCTTCAACGGCACCATCAGCTCCCACAAGCTGGTCCCGTCCCGCGCCCACTGCTTCACCGGCTACGAGCGCTGCCCGGACAACCGGGTCTGCACCTTCACCCAGGAGCGCGGCCGGGGCGCGATGACCGTCCACCTGCCCGCGACCGACCCCGCCACGAAGAACTACGGCAACAGCTACGGCACCGAGGCCGCCCCCAAGTCGGTCTGGAACCGCACCCAGAAGCACGTCTGCTTCTACCCGGAGCCCACCTACACCGGCAGCTGGACCGACCCGGCGGACCAGAAGAAGTACGGCGCCTTCGTCGTCCTGCGCGGCGACAGCACCACCGTGCCCGCCCTCTACGCCGGCATCCGCTCGCACGAGCTCGTCAACGGAACCTCGGAGTGCCAGTGACCAGGAACCACCGCGCGTCTGCGGCCCTCGCCGCCACCGTCGCCGCCCTCGCCCTGACCACCTCGGCCGCCGCCGCCCCCGCCGTCGAGGAACCGCCCAGCCTCCTCGCCCTCAACTGGGTGAAGACCGAGACGGTCACCGTCGCCACCGGCGTCACCCGGACCACGTGGACCGAGCAGAACCTCGACAACCGGATCGAGGCCCGCGTCCTCCAGGTCGTCGAGATCGACCCCGCCGCCTCGGCGGTCACCCTGGAGAGCCTGGTGGGCAGGAACGACGCCGCGCCCGAGACGCTCCCGGACCAGCTGGCCACGGTCTCCACCGTCGCCGCCCGCCACCCGTACGCGGGCACCAACGGCGGCCTGTTCCAGCTGGAGCCCGCGGCGGCCGGCACGACCGAACGGAACGCGGTCCACAGCAGCGCCACGGCCACCGACGGCGTGCTGCACAGCTCCAGTTGCTGGACCGGCGGACAGGGCAGCAACGGGGCCGTGATCCAGTACGGCATCCCGTACGTCACGAAGCTCCTCACCGAGCTGAAGCTGACCGGGCCGACCGGCGAGAGCATCCGCGTCGACGACGTCAACCGCAACCCCGGCTACGTCCCGCACTGCGCGCGCGACGCCGAGGACACGAAGATCAGCACGAGCCCGCTGGTCTACACCGACACCGACGAGATCGTCCTGTTCACCGACGACTACGGGGTCACCACGCCCAAGCCGGGCATCAGCGCGAGCGTCCCCGCGACCGCCGACGCCGGCTTCGAGGTCGTCCTCGACGCGAACGGCGTCGTCACGGACGCGCACGCGGGCCGCGGCGGCACCACGGTCCCGGCCGGCGGCAGGGTCCTCCAGGGCATCGGTACCGGCGCCGAGTGGCTGCGCACCCATCTCGTGCGCGACGACCGGGTGACCGTCGGCCAGAAGCTCCGCGACGTGACGCTCGGCCGGGACATCCCGCTGGACGCCTCCGTGGACGTGGTGAGCTCGTTCCACCGGCTCCTCAAGAGCGGCGACATCCCCGCCGAACTGCCCAACTCGTGCTCCGACACCACGAAGCCGGGCAAGGACCCCGCGATCCTGATCTGCACCGACTCGCGCACCGCGCTCGCCACCAACATCAAGGGCAACCCGGTCCTGGTCTCCCTCACCGCCAAGACCGGCGAGGACGGCGACTACCTGCGCACCTTCGCCGCGCTCCTCGACTCCAAGGAGCTCGCCCTGGTCGACGCGCTCAACCTCGACGGCGGCGGCTCGACCACGCTGATGACCGGCACGCAGGTCCTCACCCCGCCCACGGACACCGTGGGCGGCGTGAAGGTCCACCGGAAGGTCGCCGACGCGGTGTACGCGGGCGTCGGCGGCTACGGCATGTACGCCAAGTAGCGGCTACGCCTTGAACCCCCGGTGCAGGGCCACGATCCCGCCGGTCAGGTTCCGCCAGGCCACCTTCGACCAGCCGGCCTTCCGCATCAACTGCGCGAGGTCCGGCTGCTCGGGCCAGGACTGGATGGACTCGGCGAGGTACACGTACGCGTCGGGGTTGGAGGAGACGGCCCGCGCCACCGGCGGCAGCGCGCGCATCAGGTACTCCTCGTACACCGTGCGGAACGGCGCCCAGGTGGGGTGCGAGAACTCGCAGATCACGACCCGGCCGCCGGGCTTCGTCACCCGGTACAGCTCGCGCAGCGCAGCGTCGGTGTCCTGGATGTTGCGCAGCCCGAAGGAGATGGTGACGGCGTCGAACGCGTCGTCGCGGAACGGCAGCTTCGTGCCGTCGCCCGCCGTGAACGGCATCCACGGGTGGTTCTTCTTGCCGACCCGGAGCATCCCGAGCGAGAAGTCGCACGGCACCACGTACGCCCCGGCGCGCACGAAGGGCTGCGAGGAGGTCGCGGTCCCGGCGGCCAGGTCGAGGACCTTCTGCGCGGGCCGCGCGTCGACCGCCTTGGCGACCTCCTTGCGCCAGCGCCGGTCCTGGCCGAGCGAGAGGACGTCGTTGGTGAGGTCGTAGTTCGCCGCCACGTCGTCGAACATCGAGGCGACTTCGTGCGGCTGCTTGTCCAGGGAAGCTCGGGTCACCCGGCCATTGTGGCAGCCCCGGCGGGCCCGCCCGCCGTCGGCTCCGGGCAGGCTGCCGGCGGGGCTGCGGCGGGCGCTGCCGGCGGGGCGCTACCGGCGGCGGTGGACGAGGCGGCCGTCGATGACGGTGGCCACGCAGGTCGACGCGCCCAGGCGGACCAGTGCCGCCGGGTCGGGGACGTCGAAGACGGCGAAGCGGGCCGGCCCGCCCGGCGCGAGCCGGGGCAGCAGCACCAACGGCACCGGCGAGAAGGACGGGGGCCCGGGGAGCACCTCGGGGCGGCGGCCGACGGCCAGACCGGCCCGGCGTACGGCGTCCACGGCGGCCTGGCCGCGCAGTTCCCCGGCCACGGCGACCGTCCCGTGCGCGAGGAGCCGCTGCACGCCGCGCCGCGCGGAGGCGCCCCGACGGGAGGCGTCGGCCCGGAAGATCTCCCGCGCCCGCTCGCCGGTGATCGGCTCGGTGCCGAACTCCGCGGCCTCCCGGGGGTCCGGGTGGTAGGTGTCCTCGAGCAGCTCGGGCGCGTACGGGTTGAGCAGCCCGGGGGTGAGGATGCCGGGCCACCGCCGCACCCGCGCCTCGGGCCTGATGGCGGTCAGCTGCTCGTACGGGCCGACGGCGGCGATGCGGGCGCCGTCGACCAGGACGGCGGTCTCGGGCGACGCCTCGGCGACGTGGATGGTCAGCACCGGCGGGTCAGTTCGCGTTCAGCAGCTTCAGCTCGGGGTGGGCCGTGCCGCCCTCGATCGCCGTGGACGAGATGTGCGAGGCCACACGGTCGTCGACCGGGTCGTCCGCCGGGTCGTCGTGGACCACGATGTGCTCGTACGTCGTGGTGCGCTGCGCCGGGACGCGGTCCGCCGTACGGATCATGTCGATCATCTCGCGCAGGTTGGAGCGGTGCTTGGCGCCCGCCGAGGAGACGACGTTCTCCTCGAGCATGATCGAGCCGAGGTCGTCCGCGCCGTAGTGCAGGGTCAGCTGGCCGATCTCCTTGCCCGTGGTGAGCCACGAGCCCTGGATGTGCGCGACGTTGTCGAGGAAGAGCCGGCCGATGGCGATCATCCGCAGGTACTCGAAGATCGTGGCCTGGGTGCGGCCCTTCAGGTGGTTGTTCTCGGGCTGGTACGTGTAGGGGATGAAGGCCCGGAAGCCGCCCGTCCGGTCCTGCACGTCGCGGATCATCCGCAGGTGCTCGATGCGCTCGGCGTTGGTCTCGCCCGTGCCCATGAGCATGGTGGACGTGGACTCGACGCCGAGGCCGTGGGCGACCTCCATGATCTCCAGCCAGCGCTCGCCGCTCTCCTTCAGCGGGGCGATGGCCTTGCGCGGCCTGGCCGGCAGCAGCTCGGCGCCGGCACCCGCGAAGGAGTCGAGGCCGGCCGCGTGGATGCGGGTGATGGCCTCCTCGACGGAGACGCCGGAGATGCGGGCCATGTGCTCGACCTCGGACGCGCCGAGGGAGTGGATGACCAGCTGCGGGAACTCGGCCTTGATGGCGGCGAAGTGCTTCTCGTAGTACTCGACGCCGAAGTCGGGGTGGTGGCCGCCCTGGAACATGATCTGGGTGCCGCCGAGCTCCACGGTCTCCGCGCAGCGGCGCAGGATGTCGTCGAGGTCGCGGGTCCAGCCGTTCTTGGTGTCCTTCGGCGGGGCGTAGAACGCGCAGAACTTGCACGCCGTCACACAGACGTTCGTGTAGTTGATGTTGCGCTCGATGATGTACGTCGCGATGTGCTCGGTCCCCGCGTACCGGCGGCGGCGCACGGCGTCGGCGGCGGCGCCGAGGGCGTGCAGCGGCGCTGAGCGGTAGAGGTCGAGCGCCTCCTCGGGGGTGATCCGGCCACCCGCGGCGGCGCGGTCGAGAACGGACTGGAGTTCGGCCTTCTCGGTCACCGGGTGTGTCCCTTTCGGAGGGGTGCGGAACGTACCGAACCAGCCTACGCCAGCGCCCCCGCGCAGATTCGGTCCGGTCCCGAGCCAACCGATCGGCCGCCGGATCCCTCTCCTTCACCGGAATCCGCCGTATGACCCGAATCCTCCGATCCCGTCCTCCGATGCCGTCCTCCGCCCCGTCTTCCGATCCAGGCACTGACCGAAGTACCGGAGCCCGCCATGAACCGTCGCCGCCTCTCCCGGACCCTCGCGGCCGCCCTCGCCCTCGGCACCACGCTCACGCTGGTCGCCGGCTGCTCGGAGGAGGGCGACCCGGTCTCGTTCGACACGCCGAGAAGCGACAAGCCGGCGCAGCGGCATGCCGTGCAGCAGCACGGGCCGGGCCACAAGCCGGGCGGCAGGCCGGGCGCCGCCGTGCCCGAGACGGTGTTCCCGACCGGCCCCAAGGCGTCCTTCACGGTCCAGCGGAGCCTCGACGACGGCACCAAGATCGGTGTCACCGAGCTGTACGGCGAGAAGTCGGGATTCTCGGGCCGGGTGTGGGTCTGGGCGCCGAAACAGTATTTCGATCCGACGTACGCGGACAGCGGCTTCCCGGTTCTGATCGCCCTGCCGGGCGGGAAGGGCTTCCCCACGAATTACTGGACGGGCAAGGGCATCGACCTCCAGGGGAACATCAGCCGTTGGGCCGACGAGGGAAAGAGCCTGCCGTTCATCGTCGTGATGCCCGTGCTCAACCCGGACGCCGAGTTCTACTACGACGGGAGCGATATTCCGGGGCGCCCGAGAATCGGCACCTGGCTGACCGAGGACGTGCCGGATTTCGTCCGCGCCAATTTCCGCACCTTCAAGTCCCGGGACGGCTGGGGCTTCATGGGCTCGTCCTCGGGCGGCTTCGTCGGCCTGAAGTCGGTGCTGCAGAAGCCGGACAAGTTCAAGGCCGTCATCGCCTCGGGGCCTGACACCGTCCCGGACTCCCCGCTGTGGAAGGGCCACGAGGCCGAGCGGCAGGCGAACAACCCGGAGAGGCTGGCCGCCGCGCTCGGGCGGCAGCGCGCCACCCCGGCGAACGAGATCTACGTGGCCTTCCAGATCGGCACCAAGGAGTCGGGCATGGCCAACCTGAGGGCCTTCATGCGGAAGTACACGAAGGGCCCGGTGAAGACCCGCCTCCAGGTCATCCAGGACGGCGAGCACAACGCCCGCTCCTACATGCGGGGCATGGACGACGGGTCGATCGCCTGGATCAGCGAGCAGATGCAGGGACCGATCCCGTCGGTGTGAGCCTCGGGGCCGAGCGCGCCCCTCAGCGGGGCGCGAGCAGCTCCACGCGTACGTCCGCGGGGAAACCGGTCGTCGGGCCGGTCCTGCGGGCGAAGTCGCGCACCCCGGCGAGCTGCTCCGGCCCGAAGCGGAAGTCGAGCGTACGGAAGTACCGCTCGAGGAGCTCCGCGTCGAAGGCCTCCCAGCGCGCCGCCTGCTCGGCGACCTTGGCGACCTCCTCGAGGGACAGGTCGCGCGAGGACAGGAAGGCCCGGTGCACGTCCCGTACTGTCTCCGGCTCGCGGGCCAGGAAGTCCTTGCGGGCCGCCCACACGGCGAAGACGAACGGCAGGCCCGTCCATTCCTTCCACATGAGCCCCAGGTCGTGGACCTGGAGCCCGAGCCGCGGCGCGTCGTGCAGCGAGGCCCGCAGCGCCGCGTCGCCGATCAGCACCGCCGCGTCCGCCTCCTGCATCATCAGGCCGAGGTCCGGCGGGCACGTGTAGTAGTCCGGCCGCACCCCGTACCGCTCGGCGAGCAGCAGCTGCGCCAGGCGTACGGAGGTGCGCGAGGTGGAGCCGAGGGCCACGCGCGCGCCGTCCAGCAGCTCCAGCGGGCGCTGCGAGACGATCACGCAGGACATGACCGGGCCGTCGCAGCCGACGGCGATGTCCGGCAGGGCGACCAGGTCGTCCGCGTTGCGGAGGTACTCGACGAGGGTGATCGGGCCGATGTCGAGGTCGCCGCGCACGAGCCGCTCGCTGAGCTTCTCCGGGGTGTCCTTGGTCAGCTCCAGATCGAGGAGCGTTCCGGTACGGGCCAGGCCCCAGTAGAGGGGCAGACAGTTCAGGAACTGAATGTGTCCGACGCGGGGCCGGCTGCGCTGGTGGTCATCGGTTGCATTGTCCACATCGCGAGGCTAGACCCGTCTCGTACGGTGGACGTCGCCGGGGCCGTACAGCGGCGCGCCGGGCTCGCCGGGCCTCTCCCGGCGCCTCTCACGTCAGCGCGTAAGAGGCACGTCAAACATGCGAGTGACGTGATCTTTCCCTCTACCGCTTCGCGCACGCTGCGTGCTACGCTCAACGCAAGTTGCAGTTTGGTTTCCCTTGCAGTACAGAGCCTGCGGAGCATGTAACCCGCAGGCTTTTGTAGTTTTCAGACTTGGTTGCAGGTTCTGGAGCAGGGCGACCCTTTGGCCCATAGGAGGGCTCATGGCTACCGGAACCGTGAAGTGGTTCAACGCTGAAAAGGGCTTCGGCTTCATTGCCCAGGAAGGCGGCGGCCCGGATGTCTTCGTCCACTACTCCGCGATCAACGCGGCTGGTTTCCGCTCCCTCGAGGAGAACCAGGCCGTGACCTTCGACGTCACCCAGGGCCCGAAGGGCCCGCAGGCGGAGAACGTCACCCCGGCCTAGTCGCCCGGGTCGACGGATCGCGACCTCTAGAGCAGTACCCAAGGAGCCCCGCTCCGTGCGCGTCATGCGCACGGAGCGGGGCTCCTGCCGTTGCCCCTTCCGCACGGCGGGTACGCGAACGATCACCCTCCGTAGGTGTTTGTACGCTTGATGGCATGACCGAACGGAAACCGCCCGGAGTCAGCTTCGAGTCGTTCGTGGACAAGCAGATCCGCGAAGCCGCCGAGCGCGGCGAGTTCTCCCGGCTGCCCGGCTTCGGCAGACCGCTGGCCGACGACACCGCGCCGTACGACGAGCTGTGGTGGGTCAAGCAGAAGATGCACCGCGAGGGCGCCTCGGTCCTGCCGCCGTCCCTCGCCTTGCGCAAGGCGGCCGAGGACGCGGCGGAGGCCGCCCGCACGGCCGCCTCGGAGTCCCAGCTCCGCCGCGTCCTCGGCGAGATCAACACCAGGATCGCCGAAGCCCTGGCCCGCCCGCCGGCCGGCCCGCCGCTGAACCTGACGTTGTTCGACGTGGAGGCGGCCGCGGAGGAGTGGCGGGCCGCGCACCCGGGGCGGTAGCGCCCCCAGCCGGGGGTGGTGGCGGCGGCCCGGCCCGGGGTGGTGGCCGCCCGGCCCGGGCCGGAAGCGGCATCCCTTCCTCGTGAAGCCTCATCTACCCTGATGCGCGTTCTAATTGACCATGCATCAGGGACGACCAGGGGGAGCCAGACCGGCATGCGCAGCGAGAGCGGAACAGGCAAAGGTGACGGAAAAGGCATAGGCGGCGGGAAGGACAGGGGCGGCAGCGGCATGGAGCCGCTCGCGACCGGCGACCCGCGCCTGATCGGCCCGTACCGGCTGCTCGGCCGGCTCGGTTCCGGCGGCATGGGACGGGTCTTCCTGGCGCGGTCCGAGGGTGGGCGGACCGTCGCAGTGAAGGTCGTGCACGAGGAGCACGCGCAGGACCCGCAGTTCCGGGCCCGCTTCCGGCGGGAGATCGAGGCCGTACGGAAGGTCGGCGAGCACTACACCGCGCCCGTCCTGGACGCCGACCCCGAGGCCGAACGCCCCTGGGTGGCCACCGGCTTCGTCCCCGGGCCCTCCCTCGAACAGGTCGTACGGGATCACGGGCCGCTGCCCGCCGAGTCGATCCTGGCCCTCGCGCTCGGCCTGCTCCGGGCCCTCCAGGGCATCCACGGCGCCGGAATCCTGCACCGTGACCTCAAGCCGTCCAACGTCATGCTCACCGTCGAGGGCCCGAGGGTCATCGACTTCGGCATCGCGCGCGCCCTGGAGCCCTCGGTCGAGTCGCTGCTCACCAGCACCGGCATGGTGGTCGGCTCCCCCGGCTTCATGGCCCCCGAGCAGGTCCGCGGCGAGTCTCTGGGGCCCGCGGCCGACGTCTTCGCGCTCGGCTGCGTCCTGATGTACGCGGCGACCGGCCGGCTGCCGTTCGGACACGGGGCCAGCAACCAGCACGCGATCATGTTCCAGATCGTCGAGGCCGAACCCGAGCTCGACCGGGTGGAGTCCGAGCCGCTGCGCGCCTTCATCGCCCGCTGCCTCACCAAGGACCCCGAGCAGCGCCCGGGCATCGAGGCCCTGCTCGCCGACCCCGCCCTGCCGGGCGAGGAGACGGGCCGCGGCGCCCTCGGCGGCGCCTGGCTGCCCGCCGAGCTCGTGGCCCGGCTCGCCCGGCAGGCGGCCCGGCTGCTCGACGCTGAGGCGCTGTCGGAGGAGCCGGCGGAGGAGCCGGCGATGGGGGCCGAGGACGCGGAGGGCTCCGAAGGGGCCGGGGGCGCGGGGAGCGGGGAAGCGGTGCCGGTGTCCTCGGCCGCCTCCGTGGCCTCCTCCGGCTCCGGTACCGGCACCCTCGGACTGCGCCCGAAGACGCCCGGCACCGCCGAGGGCGGCGCCCGGGGGCCGCGCCGTCCGTCCCGGGTCTGGGCGGTCGTCGCCGCCGTCTTCGCCGTGGTCGGCATCAGCGGCACGGTGGTCCACTTCGTCGACGACGACGCCCGGCAGCGTGACCTCCAGGGCGCGCCCGGCACCTCCGGCACCACCCCGCCGCCCGCCACCACCAACGGCCCGTCGTCCGCTCCCCCGCCGGGCACGGCCACCGCGGGCCAGGGCCCGTCGCAGGCCACACCGCCGCCCGGGGGCACGGCGGCCGGAGGGGCGGGCGGATCCGTGGGCGGCGCGATCGGAGGCGCGGCCGCCGGCGGCTCGGGGGCCTCGGGCGGCGGTTCCGCGACCTCGGGCGGTGGTTCGGCCACCGGCTCCGGCGGGTCGTCGAGCTCCGGAGGGTCGTCGGTCTCGGGCGGCTCCTCGGGCGGGACGACGACCAGGCCGCCGGCCACCACCGCGCCCAAGCCGCCCGCCCAGACCACGGACAACCGGATCCCCTCGGCCTTCGTCGGGACGTGGAAGTACACGGGCCAGTTCAACATCGGGCAGCCGGAGACGGTCTACATCTACCGGGTCGCGCCCGGCCAGATAGCCGCCAGGATGATCACCACGAACAGCGGCGCCCACTGCGAGTACGTGGCCAAGCTCGTCTCCATCACCGACGGCGGCAAGCGCATCAACCTGGGCGTCACCACCGTGGACCAGGGCAAGTCCGGCGGCTACCCCTACTGCACGAACGGCGACACGTCGGCCTTCGACCTCGCCGTACCGACGGGCCTGCGCCACGACGTCGGTCCCTCCCACGGCGAGGGCTACCACTACGAGCGGGGCTGAGGCGTACCGTGGTGCGGGACCACGACCGATTCCGTACGTTTCGAGACGGTACGAGGAGTGCCATGAAGAGCGCCGAGCTTCTGCTGGATGCGATCGGCCGGATCCAGGAGGCCGTCCACGAGGCCGTCGAGGGCCTTTCGGAGGACGAGCTCGCCGTACGGGTCGACCCCGACGCCAACTCGATCGCCTGGCTCGTATGGCACCTGACCCGCATCCAGGACGACCACGTCGCGGACGCCTTCGACACCGAGCAGCTGTGGCACACGGACGGCTGGGCGGACCGCTTCCACCTGCCGTTCGCCAAGGACGCCACCGGCTTCGGGCAGAACAGCAAGCAGGTCGGCGCCGTACGCGCCCCGGCAGAGCTGCTGCTCGGCTACTACGACGCCGTCCACGCCCGCACCGTCGAGCGCCTCGGCGCCCTCACCAACGCCGACCTGGACCGCGTCGTCGACACCCGCTGGGACCCGCCGGTCACCCTGGGCGTCCGGCTGGTCAGCGTGATCACCGACGACAACCAGCATGCGGGGCAGGCGGCGTACGTACGGGGGATCGTCGAGCGGAGCTGAGGGGACGGGAGGGGCGTGCACGCCGTCCGTGTGCGCCTCTCCCTCTCCCGTGGCACGGGCGTGACCTGCGGGAATCCAAGATCGTTACCTGGGCATGAACCTCACCACCACCCCCCGCGCCCTCGTCGCCGCCCTGGCCGTGGCCGGCGCGGCCCTGGGCTTCGCCTCCGCCGCCGAGGCCGCCCCCACGGTCGAGACCTCGGCCACGACCCTCGCGCACGCGGCCGACCAGGAGCCCGTCGAGCTCAACGAGGACGGGCACCCGGACCTCGGGGAGGACTGACCCCGGGCGGGCACGCGCAGGCACGGGGGCAACGGGGGCTCGGGGGGCACGCGGGGCTCGGGGGGTGGGCACGGGGGCGCGCAGCACGCGGGTACGGGGGTACGCGAGCACGCGGGTACGGGGGTACGGGGGTACGCGAACGGCCGGACACCACGAGGGCGGTGTCCGGCCGTTGGCCATGGGCGGCGGTCTCAGTCGCCGCCCTTGCGGACGGAGCCGAACAGCGCCTGCAAGGCGTCGACCGCGCTGCCGTCGTGGTCGCTCCCGGCGGTGCCGCTGCTGCCGTACTGGACGTTGGCCGCCCGGTCGACCTCGACGACGGAGTCGGCGTGCGAGTTGTCGATCACGGTGACCAGGCTGCCGCCCGCCGCCGCGGGGGCCGCGCCCGCGGCCACGAGCAGCACCGCGCCGAGCACCGGCAGCGCCGCCCGGGGCCGCGGGATGGCGGCGCTCATGCGCCCACCCGCGCGGGCTCCTCGTGGTGGCGGGCGATGTTCCGCTCCAGGAGCCGGGTCGAGGCGGCGACGCCGATGCCGCTTTCGGGGTCGAAGGACGGCAGCCTGCCGTCGGCGCGCTTCAGTTCGGAGAGCGCCGAGTCCATCGCCTCGTGCGCGGCGAAGAGGCAGGGGGTGCTGTAGATGGCCACGTCGACGCCGAGTGCGGAGAGCTCGCCGAGCGAGAGCCGCGGGGACTTGCCGCCGGCGATCTGGTTGAAGAGCAGTGGCTTGCCGTCCACCACCTCGCGGATCCGCCGGATCCACTCCACGCTGCGTACGCCGTCCACGAGGACCACGTCGGCGTCGGTGGCCGCCAGGCACTTGGCCCGCTGGAGGATGTCCTCCTCGTCCGTGGCGTCCGTACGGGCGACCACGACCAGGTCCCGCCGGGTCCGCAGCACCATGTCCAGCTTGGCCAGGTACTCGTCGAGCGGCAGCACCTGCTTGCCGTCGGCGTGCCCGCACCGGCGGGGCCGCTTCTGGTCCTCCAGGATCACCCCGGAGGCGCCGATCCGCTCGAGCCCCTCCACCACGTGGCAGGCGACCTCGGGGTCGACGTAACCGTCGTCGATGTCCACGAGGAGGTGGTGCCGGGGGAACGCGCCGCGCAGCCGCTGGACGAACGCCACCATGTCCGGCCAGGCGATGAAGCCGATGTCCGGCAGCCCGTAGTGCGAGGCCGCGAAGCCGAAGCCGGAGACGAACATCCCGTCGTAGTGCTCGGCGGCGACCGACGCCGAGTACATGTCGTACACGCCGATCAGCGGGGTGGTCCCCGGTGCGGCGATCTGGTCACGCAACCTGCTTCCGTAGCTCAACGCCTGACTCCTGGTCATCTGGAGGGCAAACACACATAGGGCTCGGAGACGTCGCAACACGACGAGACTTTGCCAAAGCAAGATGATTTACGGAGACAAGGACGAACCTCTGCATACGAGCGCTTTACTCACCCTCCAGGCGTAGCGCTTTCACCACAGAAACGTCACCTCATCGCACGAACACCGTCGCCCAGACCGTTTTACCGACGCACCGGGCCTTCACGCCCCAGGCGGTGGACAGGGCCGAGACGAGGAGCAGGCCGTAGCCGTGCCCGTCGGGCACGCGGACCGGCTCCGGTTCGCGTTCGGCGCGCGTGTCGGACACCTCGACGCGGAGGTGGCCTTCGGCGAGCGCGAGGCGGACCTCGAAGTCGCGACCGGGGACGCGACCGTGCGTGACGGCATTGGCGGCGAGCTCGGCGACGACGAGTTCGGCGGCGTCGGTGTCGGCCAGACCCCAGTCGCGCAGCTGCTGGACGGCCAGGAGCCGGGCGAGGCGGGCGCCACGGCGCGTGGACGACAGGCGTTGCACGAACTCACCGGTTGGAGTGGTGGTTTCCGTCTTCATGCTGCCGAGCCTGGGCGGTCGGCCCTACCCTGACCAGGGGCGACACCACGACGCTGAGTAGCGGTACGAGCACGCCAAGAGGGCGGTACGGATGTCGGGGAACGAGGAGGAACGGCCGGAACGGCCGTCCGAAGTCGACGGCACGGCGCACTTGTTCAGGGCGCTGGGGAAAATCATCAAGGTGCTGCGGCGGAACGCCGGCCTGAGCCAGTCGGACCTGGCCGAGGCCACGCACTGCAGCGAGGACCTGGTCTCGTCGGTGGAGCGTGGGGTCCGTACCCCGCAGCCGGACTTTCTGCTGCGGGCGGATCCGGTGCTGGGCGCCGGTGGGGTGCTGATCGCGGCGGTGGATGACGTGCGGGACGCGTTGGCGCGGGCGCGGACGCGGCATCCGGACTGGTTCAGGGACTTCGCCGACGAGGAGGCGAAGGCGGTGGCGCTGCACTACTACGCCCCACAGGCCATGCCGGGCATTCTCCAGACGTCGGCCTACGCGGAGGCCGTGTTCCGCTATCGCCGTCCGCTGTACGACGAGGAAACCATCGAGAAGCGCCTGGCCGACCGTCTCGCCCGGCAGGTCATCTTCGACAAGTGGCCGGCCCCGACCATGAGCTTCGTTATCGAGGAGTCGGTACTGCGTCGCCCACTCTGTGGCCGCGGGGCGTTCCGGGAGCAGCTGCGCCGCCTCGTCGAGGTCGACAGACTACGGAACGTACACCTCCAGGTCATGCCCACAGACCGGCAGGAACACCCCGGCCTGGAAGGTGCGTTCACGCTCCTCACGCCCAAGGGACGACGGGAGGTTGCCTACATCGAGAGCTATAGCCACGCCCGCCTGATCACCGACCCGGAAGAGGTACGCATGTATACCGAGCGCTATGGGATCATCCGGGCGCAGGCACTCACACCACAGGAGTCCCTGGAGCGGATCGAGAAAATGCTGGGAGAGCTATGAGCACCATGGATCTGGCCTGGTTCAAGAGCGGCTACAGCGATGGCGAAGGCGGCGAGTGCGTCGAAGTCGCCTACGACTGGCGCAAGTCCAGCTACAGCGGCGGTGAAGGCGGCGAGTGCGTCGAGGTCGCCACTCACCCCACCACCGTCCACATCCGCGACTCCAAGAACCCCGACGGCCCCCAGCTCGCCGTTGCCCCCTCTTCCTGGGCTGCCTTCGTTTCCGTAGCATCTGGCGCGTGAGCAGCAAGAACTTCGTTCTCTTCGACGTCGACGGCACCCTCATGGACGCCGTCGAGAACCAGCGGCGCGTCTGGCATGCCTGGGCGGACCGGTACGGGCTCGACGGGGACGAGGTGTACGCCGTCGCGCTGCGGACGCGGCCGGTCGAGACGTTCGCGACGGTGGCGCCCGGACGCGACTCGGATGAGTGCCTGGCGCTGCTGCACGCGCTGGAGGACGAGGACGTGCGGACGGGGACGTACGCGGCGTTCGACGGGGCGGCGGAACTGCTGAACGCGCTGCCGGGCGACCGTTGGGCGCTGGTGACATCGAACTACGAGCACCGGGTGCGGGGGCGGTTCGAGCGGACCGGGCTGCCGATGCCGGAGCTGATCGTGGACGCGGCGTCGGTGAGCGAGGGGAAGCCGTCGCCGGTGCCGTACCTACGGGCGGCGGAGATCCTGGGCGCGGATCCGGCGGACTGCCTGGTGATCGAGGACGCCCCGTCGGGCGTACGGTCGGGGCTCGGGGCCGGGATGACGGTCTGGACCGTCAACACCACGTCTCCGGCGGAGGGTTCCCACCGCCACTTCGCCACCCTCGCCGAGGCCGCTCCGGAGATCCTGGCCCGAGTGGCCGGCTCCCCGGTCTGACCGTTCCTTCCGACCACCTGGCGCGGCCACGCGAAACGGCCCGGGTAGTGGCCCGGCGCCGTGGGCGGCCGTCGGGCCGGTGGGTGGTGAGGCGGGCATCGGCCGGGGCGGGATGGCATGTGCCGCCGCATCGCGGCGGCGCCGGAGGTCCTCGCCCCGGTGGGGATCAGGCCCTGACGGTGGCGGCGTCGATGACCTCGTTCAGGACGTCGCGGGAGCGGAGGAGGTCGAGGATCATCCGGTCGAGGCGGTCGCGTTCCACGGTGAGTTCGTCGACCAGCTGGCCGGTGGTGAGGTCGGTCGGGCCGCCGTCGACGTCCCGCATGCACGGGAGCAGTCGGGCGATCTTCTTGCTGTTCAGACCGGCCGCGTAGAGGGCCTGGACGCGGATGACGCGGTCGACCGCCCAGTCGCCGTAGTCCCGGTGGCCGCCGGGGGTGCGCTCGGCGGCGAGCAGGCCCTGCTGTTCGTAGTAGCGCAGGGAACGCTCGCTCACGCCGCTGCGCCGGGCCAGTTCGCCGATCCTCATCGTCCGCCCACCTCGCCGTTGGGGTCCGCCGCGTGAATGCCGCTTGAACCTGACATCCGTGTCAGCTTCTACGGTACCGGCATGACGAACCACACGGGCGGATCCCGCCTCTTCGAGCCCACCACCCTCGGCCGCCTGGACCTGCCCAACCGGTTGGTGATGGCGCCGCTGACCCGTAACCGTGCGGCGGCCGACGGCGTGCCGCAGCCGGTCATGGCCACGTACTACGCGCAGCGCGCCTCCGCCGGGCTGATCATCGCGGAGGCGACGACGCCGAACGCCGTGGGCAGGACCTACCCGAACATCCCCGCGATCCACGCGCCGGAGCACGTGGCCGGCTGGCGCGCGGTCACCGACGCCGTACGGGCGGCCGGCGGGCGGATGTTCCTGCAGGTGCAGCACGGGGGGCGGGTCGGGCATCCGGACAACAGCGGGCTCACGCCGCTCGCTCCGTCGCCCGTCGCGCTTCCCGAGGAGATCCACACCGCCGACGGGCGCAAGCCCTCCGTCGTCCCGCGCGAGATGAGCGTCGAGGACATACGGGCGACCGTGGCCGACTTCGCCGCCGCCGCGCGCCGGGCTGTCGAGGCGGGCTTCGAGGGGGTCGAGGTGCATGCCGCCAACGGCTATCTGCTGCACCAGTTCCTGGCGCCGAACACGAACCGGCGGGAGGACGAGTACGGCGGGCCGGTCGGGAACCGGATCCGGTTCGTGGTCGAGGTGGTCCGGGCCGTCGCGGACGCGATCGGGCCGGAGCGGGTGGGGGTGCGGGTCTCGCCCGGAGTCGCGGTGAACGGCGTCGAGGAGGGCGACGACACCGAGCTCGTCTACGGGGCTCTGGTCGCCGCCCTCGCCGAACAGGGACTGGCCTATCTGCACGTGGTGTTCGCCGACCCGGACCAGCCGCTGTTCCAGGACATCCGGAAGGCCTGGCCGGGCACGCTGATCGCCAACCCGGTGCTCGGGTGGGGAGGCCCGCTGCCCGCCGACGGGGGCCGCGGGGCCGGCGAACGCCTCCTGGCCGCCGGCGCCGACCTGGTCTCCCTCGGCCGCGCGTTCCTGGCCAACCCGGATCTGGTCGAGCGCCTGCGGGTGGGAGCCCCGCTCAACGCGGTGCGGGAGCAGTACCTGATGTACACGGGCGGGGAGACGGGTTACACGGACTACCCGAGGCTGGGAGGAACTCCCGGCTCGGGGACCCCGCCTCAGCTCAGCCGGGCAGCCGCGTAGACAGCCATCGCAGCACGCTGATACTCCGCGAGGCCGGTAGCGATGCGGTCGAAGTTCGCGCGAAACCTCGGGTCTTCGGCGTACGTCCGGCCCAGGCCCTCGTACCCCTCCGCGTTCGGGGTCCAGAAGCGGCAGATGCCCTGGTAGTGGACGTCGACCTCGGCCTGGACGGCCGGGTCGTCGGGCGGGGTGCCGGCGGCCATGAACTCCGCGAAGCGGATCATCTGGGCCGTCACCTCCCGCTGCCACCGCTCGGAATCCTCCGCGGTCATCGACTCCTGCGCCTGCCGGGACTGCTCCCACGCCTCCGGCCAGCGCTCCCGCACCTCGGCCACGGTCTCGGGGTCCTCCGGCCCGAAGCCCTCGAACAGGTTCTCCGGGCGGTTGATGTTCGTGCTCATGCCTCTGCCTTCCTTCGGTTCCTCCAGTTCGGCGATGGTGCGAGCGACCGTCCGCGCGAGGGTTCCCAGCCGGTTCTGCTCGGCGAGCAGTCGTGCGTGGTGCTCGCGCAGGACCGCCACGCGGTCGGCCTGGCTGTCCAGGACGGCCTGGATCTCGCGCAGGCCCACGTCCAGCTCCCGCATCAGCAGGATCTGCTGCAGGCGCAGCAGGTCCGCCTCCTCGTAGTAGCGGTGGCCGTTGCCGCCGATCCAGGCGGGCGGCAGCAGGCCGATCTCGTCGTAGTGGCGCAGGGTCCGGGAGGTCACCCCGGACATCCGGGCCACGTCCGCGATCGGCCAAGCCACCATGACGTCGTCCTTCCATCGCCGGGGCCGGCCGGTCCGGCCCCCACACCAAGACCGTAGGAGTTGACGTTGCGGCAACCGCAAGCCGCGGTCTTCCGAGCCGGGCACCCGGCCCGGCCCGCCGCCCGTCCGACCCGACCGTTCCGGGCACCGCTTGTCGGGTGGTGTCAGGGTGGTCCTTCCTACCGTGGAGACAACAGAGGGAAGGACGGACACGCGTGCTGGAGCGGTTGAACCAGGCCCTTGACCAGTTGGAGCGCTGCCTCGACCAGGAGGTGGACGTGGCCGAGCTGGCCCGGATCGCCGCCGTGTCGGAGTACCACTTCCGGCGGCTGTTCTCCGCGCTCGCCGGGATGCCGCTCTCCGTGTACGTACGGCGCCGGCGCATGACGCTGGCCGGGGCCGAGGTGCTGGCCGGGGAGCGGACGCTGCTCGACGTCGCGGTGCGGTACGGGTACGGCTCCGGCGAGGCGTTCGCCCGGGCGTTCCGTGCGGTGCACGGGGTGGGGCCGGGGGAGGCCAGGCATCGGGGTGCCGTGCTCACCGCTCAGCCGCGGATGTCCTTCCGTGTCGTCGTCGAAGGGAGCAGCACCATGCGGTACCGGATCATCGAGAAGGAGGCGTTCAGGGTGGTCGGGAGGAAGGCTCGGGTTCCGCTCGTCCACGAGGGGGTGAACGCGGCCGCCATGGCGCACGTGGAGAGCCTGGGCGAGCAGGCGATCGTACGGATGAAGGAGCTGTCCGGCGGGGAGCCGGAGGGCGTCCTGTCCGCGGTGGAGCATCTCACCGACAGCCGGGAGGAGGGCGCCGAGGTGGACTACTGGATCGGCGTGGTGACCGGCCCCGGGGCGGGCGCCGAGGAGCTCGACAGCCTCGACGTGCCGGCCGGGACCTGGGCGGTCTTCGACAACCACGGGCCCTATCCGAGCGCCCTCCAGGAGCTGTGGCGGGACGTGTTCACGCAGTGGTTCCCCTCGAACCCGTACGTGAGCCGGCCGGGTCCCGAGCTGCTGCGGACCCAGCCGGTGGAGATCGGCGCGGAGACGGATTCCCAGTTGTGGATCCCGGTCGAGCGGGTCACGGCCGGCGCGGTCTGAACACCGGGACCTGGACGTCGCCTTCCGCCCGGAAGGCGACGTCCAGGTCCATGCCGACGCGGAGCCGCTCCTCGGGGCAGTCCACGACCTCCGTCATCATCCGCGGCCCCTCCGCCAGGTCCACCACGGCCGCCACGTACGGGACCCGCTCGCCGAACGGCGGCAGGTCGTTGCGGTGGACGACCGACCAGGTGTAGAGGGTCGCGCAGCCGCTCGCCGGGCGCCATTGCACGGTCTCGCTCCAGCAGTGGGGGCAGAACTCGCGCGGGTAGTGGTGGGCGCGGTCGCAGGCGAGGCAGTGGCGCAGCAGGAGGGTGCCCTCGGCGGCCGCGTCCCAGTACGCGCGGGTGAAGGCGTCTGCTTCCGGGGTGGCCGTCATCAGAAGAGTCCGATCGCGTGGTCGAGGGACCAGGTCTGCCAGGACATCGTGAAGAGGGCGACGAGAGAGATCAGGGCCATCATCGCGTTCTGCCCCTGCTCGGCCCAGTCGTGGATCATCAGGGTGAGGTAGAGCAGGTTGAGGAGCAGGCCGCCGATCAGGGCGACGGGGGTGAGCAGGCCGCTGATCAGGCCGAGGCCGAGGGCGAGTTCGGCGTAGACGACGACGTACGCCATGAGCTTGGGGCGCGGGGCGACGACGGTGTCGAAGCCGTTCTTCACGGCGGCCCACTTGTGCTTGGCGGCCACGTCGGCGGCCCAGGCGATGCCGGTGCCGCGTTCGAACCAGCCCTTGCGGTCCTTGTGGCGCCAGCTCTCCAGCCACCACAGTCCGAGGCCTATGCGCAGGACGGCGAGCCATTCGGCGCCGGTGAGCCAGATCGTCCGCATGCGGCCGGCCCATCCCTTCGGGTCGTTGGAGATGTGAAAGCTGACAGGTCGTCAGTTCAACGGATGCCCCCGCTTCTCCGCAAGACCTCTGCACGCGTGATCGATTCGCAACCGAACTCCCTCTTGACCGAGACCCACGGCGTGTACGCGTCATTACGCTCAGCAGTCATGACCACCCCCGCACCCCATCCCGTCTACGTCATCGGCGGCGGCCCCGGCGGACTCGCCGTCGCCGCCACCCTGCGCGAGCAGGGCGTACGGGCCGTCGTCCTGGAGAAGTCCGACAGCATCGGCTCCTCCTGGCGCGGCCACTACGACCGGCTGCGGCTGCACACCACCCGCCGGCTCTCCGCGCTGCCCGGCCTGAAGATGCCCCGCTCCTTCGGACGGTGGGTCGCCCGCGCCGACGTGGTGCGGTACCTGGAGACGTACGCCGACTTCCACGACCTGGAGATCGTCACCGGCGTCGAGGTCGCCCGGGTCGAGCGGGACGGTACGGACTGGGTGCTGCACGCCACCGGCGGCCGGCGTCTCGTCGGCAGTGCCGTCGTCGTCGCCACCGGCTACAACCACACCCCCCGGCTGCCCGACCGGCCCGGTCTCGACTCGTACGACCGCGAGCTCGTCCACGCGAGCGCGTACCGCAACCCGGAGCCGTACAAGGGCCTCGACGTCCTCGTCGTCGGCGTCGGCAACACCGGCGCCGAGATCGCCGCGGACCTCGCCGAGGGCGGCGCCGCCCGCGTCCGGCTCGCGGTGCGCACCGCCCCGTACATCTGCCGCCGCTCGACGCTCGGCTGGCCGACCCAGCGCAGCGGCATCCTCGTGCGCCGGCTCCCGGTGGGCCTGGTCGACCGGGTGACGGGCCTGCTCGGCCGGTTCATCACCGCCGACCTGTCGGCCCACGGGCTGCCCCGGCCGGAGGGCGGCCTGTACTCACGGGTCCGTCAGGGCGCGATCCCGGTCCAGGACGTCGGCCTGGTCGCCGCCGTCAAGGCCGGGAAGGTCGAACCGGTGGCCGCCGTGGCCTCCTTCGACGGCGCCGGGGTCGTCCTCGCGGACGGCTCCCGCATCTCCCCCGACACGGTGATCGCCGCCACCGGCTACCACCGCGCCCTGGAGCCGCTCGTCGGCCACCTCGGGGTCCTCGACGAGCGGGGGCGGCCGGTGGTGCGGGGGGCTCGGTGTCCGCGGGAGGCGCCGGGGCTGTACTTCACCGGGTTCACCAATCCCATCAGCGGGATGCTCCGGGAGATGGCCCTGGACGCGGAGCGGATCGCGCGGCGGATCGCCCGGCAGACCGCCCGCCGGAAGGCACGCCGGCCATAGCGTCGGTGCAACCGCCCGTACGCGTGTGACGTCACGCCTCACGTCACACCCGTACCGACGAAAGGCACCGCACGTGCGACCCACCCGTCGTTCGCTCCTCACCGCCGGGGCCGGGGCGACCCTCGCCGCCGCCCTGCCCCTCACCCCCGCCCACGCCTCGGGCGGCGACACGACACCGCGCTTACGCGCACTGGAGCGGGAGCACGGCGCCCGCCTCGGCGCGTACGCCTACGACACCGGCAGCGGTCGGGTGGTGGCGTACCGGGCCGGCGAACTCTTCCCGATGTGCTCGGTGTTCAAGACGCTCGGCTCGGCGGCAGTCCTGCGGGACCTGGACCGCGACGGCGAGTTCCTCGCCCGGCGCATCCACTACACCCAGGAGCTGGTCGACCGCTCGGGCCACTCGCCGATCACCCGTGAGCACGTCGCCGACGGCCTGACGGTCGCCGAGCTGTGCGAGTACTCGATCACCCACAGCGACAACACCGCCGCCAACCTGCTGCTCCGTGAGCTCGGCGGCCCCACGGCCGTCACCCGCTTCGCCCGCTCCCTCGGCGACCGGGTCACCCGGCTCGACCGCTGGGAGCCCGAGCTGAACTCGGCCGAGCCGTGGCGCGAGACGGACACGACGACCCCGCGCGCGATCGGCCGTTCGTACGCCCGGCTCGTCCTGGGCGGCGCGCTGGCGCCCCACGACCGGCGGCTGCTCACCGGCTGGCTGCTGGCCAACACGACCAGCGGCAACCGGTTCCGCAAGGGGCTGCCGGCCGACTGGACGCTGGCCGACAAGACGGGCGGCGGCCGGTACGGCGGCAACAACGACGTCGGGATCGCCTGGCCGCCCGGGCGGCCGCCGGTCGTTCTGGCCGTGTTGACCACGAAGCCGGCCGAGGACGCGGCGGCCGACGACGAGCTGGTGGCCGAGGCGGCGAGGATCCTCGCGGGCGCCGTGAGCTGAGGTCCGCCCTGCCCGCGCTCGTCGCGGGCGCCGTGAGCCGAGCCGGCGAGGGCGTCGCGATCGGAGCCCTTCCCGCCTATTCCTGACTCCTCGTCAGTTCTGTAATCTGACTATGCGTCAGAGAAGGGAAGCGATCGAACGGATCGAACCGATCGACGGACGGGCGGAGCGACGACCATGCTTGGATCGACTCACGGCACCTTCACGACGGATCTCCGCGCCCGCGTGGTCGCCTGCGGCGAGCAGCCCGCCCGGGTCGCCGTGCACGGTGTCACCGCCGTCGAGGGCGATACGGACGTCAGCGGGCGGCCGCTGCACGCGGCGGTGCCCGAGCTCGACCGGTTCTTCCGGCCCGAGGTGGTCGCCGTCGTCGGCGCGTCCGACGCCGAGGGGCGGCCCAACACCGGGATCACCCGGCAACTGCTCGACTGGGCCGGGCGGGTGGGGGCGCGGGTGGTGCCCGTGCACCCGACCCGTACGGCCGTCTTCGGGATCGACTGCGTGGCGTCGGTGGGCGACCTCGACGACTCCGTCGACCTCGCCGTGCTCCTCGTCGCCGATCCGCTGCCCGTGATCGAGCAACTGGCCGAGGCCAAGGTGAAGTTCGCGGTCGCCTTCGCCTCCGGCTACGCCGAGACCGGGGCCGAGGGGGCCGCCGCCCAGCAGCGGCTCGCCGCCGCCGTCGGGCGCTCCGGGCTGCGGCTGCTCGGACCCAACACCAACCTGAACGCCTTCGAGCGCTTCCGCGAGGACCTCGACGGGCCGGCCGTCGCGCTCATCACCCAGTCAGGGCACCAGGGCCGGCCCGTCTTCACCATGCAGGAGCTGGGCGTCCGGCTCTCGCACTGGGCGCCCACCGGCAACGAGGCCGATCTGGAGACCGCCGACTTCCTCTCGTACTTCGCGCACCGCCCCGAGGTCGGGGCCATCGCCTGTTACGTCGAGGGGCTCAAGGACGGCCGCTCCTTCCTGCTCGCCGCCGACCAGGCCGCCCGGCGCGGGGTGCCCGTGGTCGCCGTCAAGGTCGGCCGGACGGAGGCCGGAGCCCGGATGGCCGCCTCGCACACCGGGAAGCTGACCGGCGCGGACCAGGTCGTCGACGCGGCCATGCGGCAGTTCGGGGTGATCCGGGTCGACGGGCTCGACCAGCTCCAGGACACCGCCGCCCTGCTCGCCCGCGCCCGCAGGCCGGTCGCCGACGGGGTCGTCGTCTACTCCATCTCCGGCGGCACCGGCGCCCACTTCTCCGACCTGGCGACGGCCGCGGGGCTGCACCTGCCGGGGTTGTCGCAGGCCAAGCAGGACGAGCTGCACCAGTGGATCCCCGACTACCTCAGCGTGGCCAACCCCGTCGACAACGGTGGGCACCCGGTCGGCGACTGGCGGGGCAGGAAGATCATCGACGCGATCCTCGCCGACCCTGCGGTCGGGGTGCTGATCTGCCCCATCACCGGCCCCTTCCCGCCCATGAGCGACAAGCTCGCCCGGGACCTCGTCGATGCCGCCGAGCAGACGGACAAGCTGGTCTGCGTGGTGTGGGGCTCGCCGGTCGGGACCGAGGAGGCCTACCGCACGACCCTGCTCGGCTCCTCGCGCGTCGCCACCTTCCGCACCTTCGGCAACTGCATCGGCGCCGTGAAGGCCTACCTCGACCACCACCGCTTCAGCACCGGCTACCGCTCCCCCTTCGACGAGGCCCCGCGCACCCCGTCCCCCTCCTTCCGCAAGGCCCAGGCCCTCATGCGCCCCGGCCACCGGCTGAGCGAGCACGCGGCGAAGCAGCTGCTGCGGGCGTACGGGATACGGGTGCCCCGCGAACAGCTGGTGACCAGCGCGGCCGCGGCCGTACGGGCCGCCGGCCAGGTCGGCTATCCGGTGGTGATGAAGGCCTCGGGCGCGCAGCTCGCCCACAAGACGGAACTCGGCCTGGTGAAGGTCGGGCTGACCTCGGCGAGCCAGATCCGCGACACCTACCGCGAGCTGACCGACATCGCCCGCTACGAGGGCATCGACCTGGACGGCATCCTGGTCTGCCAGATGGTGCCGCGCGGGGTCGAGATGGTGGTGGGCGTGACCCACGACCCCCTCTTCGGGCCCACGGTCACGGTCGGGCTCGGCGGCGTCCTCGTCGAGGTCCTCAACGACGCGGCCGTGCGCGTACCGCCGTTCGGCGAACGCGAGGCCCGGGACATGCTCGGCGAGCTGCGGGGACGCGCGCTGCTCGACGGGGTGCGGGGGGCGCCGGCGGCGGACGTGGACGCGCTGGTGGAGGTGGTGCTGCGGGTGCAGCGCATGGCCCTCGAACTGGACGCCGACCTCGCCGAGTTGGACATCAATCCGCTGATGGTGCTGCCGCGGGGGCAGGGTGCGGTGGCCCTGGACGCGCTCGCGGTGTGCCGGTAATCGAGGGAGTTCCTGTGCCCGATGTGCTGCACGCCGTCGAGAACGGCGTCTCGTGGATCACGCTCAACCGGCCCGAGGCGATGAACGCGGTCACCTGGGACCAGCGGGAGCGGGTCATCGCGCTGCTCGCCGACGCCTCGGCCGACCCGGGCGTACGGGCGGTGGTGGTGACCGCGACCGGGCGCGGCTTCTGCGCGGGCGCCGACCTGCGGGGCGGGCCGTCGGCGGACGGCGAGAGGGTCCCGGGGGACGTGGCCCGGATGATCCGGAGGGGTGCGCAGCGGTTCATCGGGGCCGTACTGGACTGCGAGAAGCCGGTGATCGCGGCGGTCAACGGGACGGCGGCCGGGATAGGGGCGCATCTGGCGTTCGCGTGCGACCTGGTGCTCGCGGCGGAGTCGGCGCGGTTCGTGGAGGTGTTCGTACGGCGCGGGATCGTGCCGGACGGAGGCGGTGCCTATCTGCTGCCCCGGCTCGTCGGGCCGCAGCGGGCGAAGGAGCTGATGTTCTTCGGCGACGCGCTGCCGGCGGCGGAGGCGCGGGCGATGGGTCTGGTCAACCGGGTGGTCCCGGCGGAGGACCTGGAGAAGACGGCCCGCGAGTGGGCCGGGCGACTGGCCCAGGGCCCCACGCGGGCCCTCGCCCTCACCAAGCAGCTGGTCAACGCCTCCCTGGACACGGACCGGGCGACCGCGTTCGCGGCGGAGGCGGCGGCGCAGGAGGTCTGCATGACGACGCGGGACGCGCGGGAGGGCGTGGCGGCGTTCGTGGAGCGGCGGACGGCGGCGTACGAGGGGCGGTAGGAACGCTCCGCCGGCACGTCCTAGAGGCGGTACGACTCCCCGTAGACCCGCCACCGCAGCGGGGTGTCGAGGTCCAGGTTGCCGGCGGCGAGGAACTGCCGCAGGACCGTGTCGACGCGGCTGGTGTCGCCGGGCCGCTTGGCCTCGATGGCCTTGCGGTGCGCGTCCAGGAAGGCGTCGAGGTACGCCGTCTCGGATCCGCCCTCCGACGGGGTGTCGGCCTCCGCCACGGCGCGTTCGCGGACTTCGTAGAAGCCGTTCGCGGTCGCGTCGGGACCGTGGAAGACCATCGCGTCGTAGTAGGCGAACTGTCCCAGCGTGCCGAGGCCGTCGAGCTTGGCCAGGCGGACCGCGGGATCGAAGTAGACGCGGTCGCGCTCCGCCTCCTGGGCCTCGCGGAACGCCTCGACCTCGGCCTCCGCCTGCCAGGCCGCGGTGAAGCCGGGGTCGAGGCCCTCGTGCGAGTCCGTGCCGTCCACCGCGCGCAGCGCCGGGAGGTAGCGGGCCAGGCCGTTGCCGGGGCGGGCCTCGGTGTAGCGCTCGACGAGGGTCAGCAGGTCGTGGGTTCCGGTGCAGAAGCCGACGATTCCCGCCGTGTACCCCTGTCCGTCACCGGTGTCCTTGATGGACCCGTAGGTACCGCGCCAGTCGAGGGTGGAGTGCACGGCGCTCGCCACGATCCTCCCCGCCAGCTCCTTCTTCGCCGGGGCGGCCAGCCCGGCGGGCAGGCCGGCGATCGCCTCGTCGTCCTCGGGGCGTTCGGCCTCCGCCTTCGCCTCCTGGCGCGCCTGGGCGGCGGCGGACGCGCTCGGCCGGGCCGGCCCGTCGCCGCCCGGAAGGCCGGGCGCGAAGAGGTAGGCCACGGCCGTCACGGCGAAGGGGAGAGCCGCGAGAGCGAGGCATCCGGCGCGTTTCATGGCGCACAGAGTAGACCGGGGCCTCGCACGGACGTACGGACGGATGACTCGTCAGGGTTACGCAGGAGTAGGGCATTCCGGGTTGGGGGGATTTAGGCCAGATCAGAAACTTCACAGAATTTCCACAGCCCGCGAGAGCATCTTTGCGCCAAATCCATGCGCTACCCTCATGGCCCCCGGGCACAGTGTGAGAGCGGGGGCGTTCGGGCCAACGTGGGTTCGATCCTGTGAACAGGTGCGTCAGCCCGGGAGTGCACGCGCGCCCGAAATGCGTCTTTGGGGAAGTGCGTCGCAGTGGAAAACTGGCTTGATCACGGCCAACCCGATCGGCGGAACGCCGGCAGCTGGGGTGACGGGTCACCCGCCCCGAGTGACACGGGCATGACGGTCTCCCCGCCCGCACACCTCTTCGAGGACGCCGACGCGCCCGGCCACGCACACGACCCCCACGAGGTCACGATCCAGCTCGACGCCGTGGACCTCAGGAGCCTGGGCGACACGTGGTCGCTCCGGCCCGCCGAGGCCGCCCCCGAGCCCCAGCGTGAGCCCAACGGCCCCGTCTTCGTGGACGAGTCCGGCCGTCGCGGCCGTCGCTTCCGGCGCATCGGCACCCTCATCGGGGTCGCCTGCACGGTCTACGCCGTGGTCATCGTGGCCACGCTGTTGTCCGGCAACTCCACCGCACCCTGGGTCCCGGTTCCGAAGCAGGAGCAGGACGTGCCGGCCGGTCAGGACCAGGCCTCCCCGTCGCCCACCGAGCCGACGGAGGCGTCTCCCTCCGCGAGCGGCACCCCCACGTCGAGCGCGACCCCCACCGGCGAGCGCTCCGCCGCGCCCACCAAGGTCCCCAGTGCCTCGGCGAGCACCCGCGGTCCGGGCACCCGCGCACCCGCTCCGAGTGCCACGGCGCCCAAGCCGGACAAGACCACCCGGGGCCCGGGCCCCGGACCCTCGCGCCCGGGGACCCCGCCGCCGACGTCCTCCGCCCCCACGGACGACCCCACGCCCAAGACCACCACGTCACCGGCCGACGGCGCCCCCATGACCCTCGGCCTCGCAGACCCGGCGAGCGCCGGGTACGGCCACGCCCCCTCCTCCCCCGAGAACGTCCTGTGACCCCACCCCGCTCCCACAGACGCCGCCCCGCTCCCCGCGGCGTCCGGGGCGGCCGGCGCCGCCCGCTGCCCCTCCGCTTCGTCCTCCCCTCGCTGGTCCTGGTCGCCGTGATCACGATGCTGATGCTGCGCGGCTACGTACACAGCGAGATCCTCGCCGACCACCGCGTCCGCGGTGCGGCCGCGACCGACCAGGTGCCGCAGGAGGTCCTCGAGGGCGGACCGATCCTGGACACCCGCGACGGGGGCGTGTCCAGCCTCGGCGTGCCCGACCACAGCCTCGTCCTCACCTTCGACGACGGCCCTGACCCCACGTGGACCCCCAAGGTGCTCGACGTGCTGAGGAAGCACCGGGCGCACGCGGTCTTCTTCGTCACCGGCACCATGACGTCACGCCACCCCGAGCTCGTCCGCCGCATGGTGGCCGAGGGGCACGAGGTCGGCCTGCACACCTTCAACCACCCCGACCTCTCCTTCCAGTCCGAGAGCCGCATCGACTGGGAGCTGTCCCAGAACCAGCTGGCGCTCGTCGGGGCGGCCGGGATCCGGTCCTCGCTGTTCCGGCCGCCGTACTCCTCCTTCGCCGACGCCATGGACAACGCGTCCTGGCCGGTGGCCGAGTACGTCGGCAGCCGCGGCTACCTCACCGTCGTCAACGACACCGACAGCGAGGACTGGCGCAAGCCGGGTGTCGACCGGATCATCCGCAACGCCACCCCCGAGGACGGCAAGGGCGCGATCGTCCTCATGCACGACTCCGGTGGCGACCGGCACCAGACCGTCCGGGCACTGGACGAGTTCCTGCCCCGGATGCAGGCCGAGGGCTACCGCTTCCAGAACCTCACCGAGGCGCTCGACGCACCCAGCGCGAACACCCCGGTCACCGGCCTTGAACTGTGGAAGGGCAAGGCCTGGGTCTCCGTGGTCCGGGCGTCGGACGAGCTCACCGATGCCCTGGTGGTCGCGCTGGCGCTCATCGGCGTGCTGGTCTTCACCCGCTTCGGCCTGATGCTCGTGCTGTCCGGCGCCCACGCGCGCCGGGTGCGCCGCAGGAACTTCCGCTGGGGCCCGGCCCCGGTCACCGAACCCGTCTCGGTGCTGGTGCCCGCGTACAACGAGGCCAAGTGCATCGAGAACACCCTGCGCTCCCTCATGACGAGCGAGCACCCCGTCGAGGTGCTCGTCGTCGACGACGGCTCCAGCGACGGAACCGCCCGCATCGTCGAGGAGATGCGGCTGCCGAACGTGCGCGTGGTACGCCAGCTCAACGCCGGCAAGCCGGCCGCGCTCAACAGGGGCCTCGTGAACGCGCGGCACGACCTGATCGTGATGATGGACGGCGACACGGTCTTCGAACCGTCCACCGTGCGCGAGCTCGTGCAGCCCTTCGCGGACCCCCGGGTGGGCGCGGTCGCCGGCAACGCCAAGGTCGGCAACAAGGACTCGATGATCGGTGCCTGGCAGCACATCGAGTACGTGATGGGCTTCAACCTGGACCGCCGGATGTACGACGTCCTGCGCTGCATGCCGACGATCCCGGGCGCGGTCGGGGCCTTCCGGCGCTCGGCGCTCGAGCGGGTCGGGGGCATGAGCGACGACACGCTGGCCGAGGACACCGACATCACCATGGCTCTGCACCGCGACGGCTGGCGGGTCGTGTACGCGGAGAACGCGCGCGCCTGGACCGAGGCGCCGGAGACCGTCCAGCAGCTGTGGTCGCAGCGCTACCGCTGGTCGTACGGCACGATGCAGGCGATCTGGAAGCACCGCCGCGCCCTGGTGGAACGGGGGCCTTCGGGTCGCTTCGGCCGCGTGGGGCTGCCGCTGGTCTCCCTGTTCATGGTGGTGGCCCCGCTCCTCGCGCCGTTGATCGACGCGTTCCTCGTGTACGGGCTGGTCTTCGGCCCCACCGCGAAGACGGTCAGCGCCTGGCTGGGCGTCCTGGCGGTCCAGGCGCTGTGTGCCGCCTACGCGTTCCGCCTTGACCGGGAGAGGATGACGCACCTCATCTCCCTGCCGCTCCAGCAGATCCTCTACCGGCAGCTGATGTACGTGGTCCTGCTCCAGTCCTGGATCACCGCGCTCACCGGCGGCCGGCTGCGCTGGCAGAAGCTGCGGCGCACCGGGGTCGTGGAGGCGGCGCCGGGCGCGGTGCCCGTGCAGCAGGCGGCACGGGGGACGGCGGGCGATCGGGGGGCCGTCGGATGACGACACACGAGCGGACGACACCGCCGGCGGCGCAGGGCGCACCGGCGCATGTCCGGGAGGCCGGCCCTGCTGCCGGGCCCGGCACCGCCGAGCCCGCCCCGAGGCCGGGCCGTGACCGCTACCTGGACATGCTGCGTTCGATCGCCCTGGTCCGTGTGGTGATGTACCACCTCCTCGGCTGGGGCTGGCTGTCGGTCGTCTTCCCCTCCATGGGCGTGATGTTCGCCCTGGCGGGCATGCTGATGGCGCGCTCGCTCGACCGCCCGGCACGCCGGGTGGTCATGAGCCGGGTACGTCGTCTGCTCCCCCCGCTGTGGGCGTTCAGCGCGCTGACGCTGGCGCTGCTCTTCGTCGAGGGCTGGAATCCGGTGGAGGACCCGGACGACGGCGGCACCTGGGGCCTGGTCAGGCTGTTCACGTACCTGGTGCCGGTCGGCGCTCCCCCGTACCCGTTCGGCGACGACTGGGCGGAGCAGGTCGCGGGGCCGCTGTGGTACCTGCGCTCCTATCTGTGGTTCGTGGTGGCGTCGCCCCTGCTGCTGTGGGCCTTCCGCCGCGTCCCGTGGGCGATGCTGGCGGCTCCGTTGGCGCTGACCGCGGTCGTCGGGACCGGCCTGGTCACGATTCCCGGCGAGACCGGTGAGGCCGTGACCGACTTCGCGGTCTACGGCTCCTGCTGGGTGCTCGGCTTCGCGCACCACGACGGACTGCTGAAGCGGATACCGCGGTACGCCGCCGTCTCCTGGGCCTTCCTGCTGATGGCCTTCGGTCTGTGGTGGGCGTCGGGTCACCTGGGTCCGGAGGGCTGGGACCTGAACGAGATCCCGCTGGCGCAGGCCACGTGGTCGCTCGGGTTCGTGGTGATCCTGCTCCAGTACTCCCCGACCTGGCGGCAGCTCCCGGGCCGGCTGAGGAAGTGGGACCGGTTCATCACCCTGTCCAACAACCGTGCGGTCACGATCTACCTGTGGCACAACCTGCTCGTCGGGGTGGCGGAGTTGATCGTCGAGCTGGGGTACCGGCTGCCGTTCATGGACAGCGACCGGGGGAACGCGGCGCTCGACGCGACGTATCTCTTGTGGAGCTTCGTCGTGACCTTGCCGCTGATCGCCCTGGCGGTGCTCGTGTTCGGCTGGATCGAGGACGTCGCGGCCCGGCGGCGGCCACGGCTGTGGCCGGACGGGCCCGCGAAGCGGTCCTCCCGGGGGGCCCGGGGAGCCCGGCGGGCCCGGCGGGCGTAGCCGACGTCGCGGGGGCCGCGGACCGCTCCCGCACGGGGCTTCTCATCTGATGAACCGTCAGCTTCAATGGACGGTGTGATGGGACACGCTGGGATGGCGGCCACCGCCGTCCGATACCTCAGGTCGGCCGGTGCGCCCACGGCCGTGGAACCCCTGCCCCGCCCGGCCCTGCGGGCGGTGAGGGACGGTGAACGGCCGCCGGTCGACCCCGCCGAGTTCCGGCGCGTGCTCGGGCACTTCGCGAGCGGGGTCACCATCGTCACGGCCCTGGACGCGGACGGTCCGGCGGGCTTCGCCTGCCAGTCGTTCGCGTCCCTGTCGCTCGACCCGCCCCTGGTCGCCTTCATGGTCGCCCGTACGTCGACGACCTGGCCGCGGATCGCCCGCGCGGGCACCTTCTGCGTCAACATCCTGGGCGCGGACCAGGGCGAGCTGTGCCGGGCGTTCGCGGTGAGCGGCGCCGACAAGTTCGCGGGCGTCGACTGGACCCCCGCCCCGCACACCGGCGCCCCCCGCCTCCCGGGCGCCCCCGCCTGGCTCGACTGCACGATCACCACGGTCCACACGGGCGGCGACCATCTCATCGTGGTGGGCAGGGTGGAGTCCCTGGACGCCGACACCGAAGGCACCGGGGACCCGCTGCTCTTCCACCGGGGGCGGTTCGGGCGCCTCGCGCGCTAGGGGTCCGGCGGGCGGTGCCTCAGCCCGCGACGGCCATGCCGCACACGAAGGCCCGGTGATCATCATGCTCCCGCCGGGTCCCCCGCCTTCACCTGGGGCCTCCTGATCACGAGCGCCATCAGCGCGGCCGCCGCGCACAGGGCCCCCGAGGCGTACCAGACGACGTCGTACGAGCCGAAGACGTCGCGGGCCACGCCGCCCGCGAAGGCGACGACGGCGGCACCGACCTGGTGGGAGGCGAGGACCCAGCCGAAGACGATGGCGCTGTCCTCGCCGTAGTGCTCGCGGCACAGGGCGATGGTGGGCGGGACGGTGGCGACCCAGTCGAGGCCGTAGAAGACGATGAAGAAGAGCATCGGCGGGTGGACGGCCGGGGCGAGCAGCATCGGCAGGAAGAGCAGCGCGACACCGCGCAGGGCGTAGTAGACGCCGAGGAGGCGGCGGGCCTCGAAACGGTCGGTGAACCAGCCGGAGGCGATGGTGCCGACGACGTCGAAGACGCCGATGACGGCGAGGAGCCCGGCGGCCGCGGTGACCGGCATGCCGTGGTCGTGGGCGGCGGGCACGAAGTGGGTCCTCACCACACCGTTCGTCGAGGCGCCGCAGATCGCGAAGGTGCCCGCGAGGAGCCAGAAGGGGCCCGTGCGCGCGGCCTTGAAGAGGACCGTGACCGCGCGGCGGGCGGCGCCGTCGACCGGCGCGGGCTTCGTCACGTAGGCCCCGCCGTACGGCGCGAGGCGCACGTCCGCCGGGTGGTCGCGCAGCAGCAGCCATACGAAGGGCACGACGGCGAGCGCGGAGAGGGCGACCGTCACGGCGGCCGGGCGCCAGCCGTGGTGCTCGACCAGCCAGGACAGCAGCGGCAGGAAGACCAGCTGGCCGGAGGCGCCGGCCGCGGTGAGGATGCCGGTGACCAGGCCGCGCCGGGCCACGAACCAGCGGTTGGTGACCGTCGCGGCGAAGGCGAGCGCCATCGAGCCGCTGCCGAGACCGACGAGCACGCCCCAGTAGAGGACGAGCTGCCAGGCCGCCGTCATCCACACGGTGAGGAGGGAGCCGAGCGAGATCACGCTCAGCGCCACCGCCACCACCCGGCGGATGCCGAAGCGGTCCATCAGCGCCGCGGCGAACGGAGCCGTCAGGCCGTACAGCGCGAGGTTCACCGACACCGCGAAGCCGATCGTGCCACGCGACCAGTGGAGCTCGGCGTGCAGCGGCTCGATCAGCAGGCCGGGCAGCGAGGCGAAGGCGGCCGCTCCGATGATCGTGACGAAGGTGACGGCGGCGACGAACCACGCGCGGTGGATCCGCGGGGTACGGACGGGGGGACGGGCGGCGGAGCCGGCGGGCGGGCTTGCGGGGGCCTCGGTTGTCTGGGTCACGTCATACAGAATCCGGCCACGACCCCCCGGCCCACCATTGGCCCGGATGACAGCTTTCCAACGGATCGGGCCAAGGACCGGGTCAACGGATCCGGCCGGCGGACCGGGTCGGCAGATCGCGCCGACCGTCGGGCCGCATCCCGCCCTACACCCGCGACAGCGTCCTGACCGGCCGCACGACCAGCAGCGCCCCCACCACCGACACGGCGATCCCCGCCCCCGCGAGCAGCACCTCCCGCGTCCCCAACAGGCCCGCCACCGGGCCCGACAGGGCCCGTCCGACGCCCATCATCAGCAGGGATCCGGCCACGTCGTACGCGTGCATCCGGTTCAGCGCCTCCTGCGGCACGTGGGTCTGCACCGAGGTGGACCACATCACCAACCAGAAGGCGAAGGACGCGCCGCCCACGAACTGGCCCGCGCACAGGAGCGGCACCGCCGCGCCCGTGCCGAGCAGGAGCAGGTTCACCGGCAGGCCCAGCAGGGCGATCGCGCCGGCCGCGAGGGGGCGTACGGGGCGCAGTCGCAGGGCGATGAGGCCGCCGGCGGCGCTGCCCGCGCCGTTGACCGCCATGAGCACGCCGTACGTGGCGGAGCCGTGTTCCCCGGTCACCAGGCTCGCGGTGAGCGGCACCATCGGTCCCGCGACGGTCAGCCCGTACACCGTCCAGATGGCGATGACGCCCCAGAGCCAGCTCCTGGCCCGGAACTCCCGCCAGCCGAGCGCGAGTTCGGTGCCGAGCGAGCCGCGCTCGATGCCGTCGGAGGGGACGGGGGCGATCCGCATCAGGGTGAAGCAGACGGCACTGACCGCGAAGGCCAAGCTGTTGACGGCGAAGGCGGCGCCCGCGTTCCAGAGGGCGACGAGCAGGCCCGCGGCGGCCGGGCCGGCCATGGTCATCAGGGCCTCGACCACCCGCAGGACGGCGTTGGCGCGCTGCACGTCGGGGGCGATGCGGGGGATGGTGGAGGCGACGCCGGGCTGGAAGAGGGCGGCGCCGATGCCGCTGACGGCGGAGAGCGCGTAGACGGCCCACAGGGGCGGGCTGCCGAGCGCGAAGGTGACGGCGAGCAGCACGGTCCCGGGGAGCCGGAGGAGATCGGCGAGGATCATCATGCGCCGGGCGGTGAAGCGGTCCGCGAGGACGCCGCCGAAGAGGACGAAGACCGCGAAGGCGGCCGTCCAGAGGCCGAGCGCGTAGCCGACGGAGGAGCCGGAGTGCCCGGCGCCGATGAGTCCGGCGGCGAAGGCGACCGGGACCATGCCCTCGCCGAAGACGGCGACCGCGCGGGCGACGAAGAAGAGCCGGAAGTTACGGTTCCACAGGGCGGGCGGCTCGACCGGTGCGGGAATCCGCTCGGCGGCCTCAGACTTGTACGTGTTGTCCGTCACGAAGAGACACAGGTACCAGGCATTGGTCTGGACCACCACTGCTTTATCGACCACCGATCGATGGACCACCGCTCTATGGAGGGAGTACCCCGTGCGGCCCCACCGCGTCGCCGTGCTCGCCCTGCCCGGCCTGCTCCCCTTCGAACTGGGCATCCCCCACCGGATCTTCGGCCGCGCCAAGGCCCCCGGGGGGCGGCCGCTGTACGAGATCGTCACGTGCGCGACCGCCGCCGGGCCGGTCCCGACGGACGCCGACTTCTCCGTGCACGTCGAACACGGCCCGGAGATCCTGGCGAGCGCCGACACGGTCGTCGTCCCCGCCTCGTACGAGCTCGGCCCGGTCCACGAGGAGGGCCGGCTCACCGCCGAACTGGCCGCGGCCCTCGCGCACATCCGGCCCGGCACCCGGCTCGTCTCCATCTGCACCGGCGGTTACGTGCTCGCCGCCGCCGGCTACCTCGACGGGCGGCCGGCCACCACGCACTGGGCCTCCGCCGAGCACTTCCAGCGGCTCTTCCCGAAGGTGCGGGTCGACGCGGACGTCCTCTTCGTGGACGACGGGGACGTGCTGACCTCGGCCGGGGTGGCCGCCGGGATCGACCTGTGCCTGCACATCGTGCGCCGCGACCACGGCACCGCCGTCGCCAACGAGGTGGCCCGGCGCACCGTCGTACCCCCGCACCGGGACGGCGGGCAGGCCCAGTACATCGCCCGCCCGCTGCCCGACCCCGGCGCCACGACCACGACCGCGGCCAGGGCCTGGGCGCTCGCCCATCTCCACGAGCCGATCCAGCTGCGCGACCTGGCGGTGCGCGAGTCGATGAGCGTACGGACCTTCACGCGCCGCTTCCGCGAGGAGGTCGGCGTCAGCCCCGGCCAGTGGCTGACCCGGCAGCGCGTGGAGCGCGCCCGCCATCTCCTGGAGTCCACGGACCTCCCGGTCGACCAGATCGCCCACGACTCCGGCTTCGGCACCGCCCAGTCGCTGCGGGTCCACCTCCAGACCGCGATCGGGGTGACCCCGACGGCCTACCGCCGCACCTTCCGCGCGGCCGCCTCGCTCGGCTGACCCTCGCCCTCGCGCGGCGGGATCCGGCGCTCGCCCCAGACGCCCACCGCGGTGAGCGTCAGCGTCAGGCCGACCCCGCACAGGATCGCCGTCGACGGGGCGACGACCTTGAGCAGCCCGCCCGCGAGGGTGCCGCTGGCGGCGTAACCCGCGCCGACGGCCGCGTACATCACGGAGTAACCGGCGGCGAGGGCGCCGGGCGGCAGGATCTGGCGCAGGGCGAGGTTGCGGGTGAGCATGGCGGGGGCCTGGAGGAGGCCGGCCGCGACCAGGGCGACGGCGATGGCCGCGGTCCAGGGCAGGACGGCGACGACGGCGACGCCCGCCGAGACGGCCACGATGAGGACGGCGGACTGGACGGGCAGCCGGCCGGGCCAGGTGCCGCGCAGGCCGTAGCCGAACGCGCCGACGGCCGAGCCGAGGGAGAACCCGGCGAGCAGCGGACCGGCCCAGCCGATGGAGATGGCCCGCTGGTCGAGCAGGGCCGGGAGGATCAGCTCGGCGAGGGCGAGCAGGGTGAGACCCGCCGCGCCCGTGACGTACACCGGCCAGGCCCGCAGCAGCACCCGCCGCATGGGCGCGCCGTGCTCCTTGTCCCCGGCGGCCCAGCCGCGCGGCAGGAGCCGGAGACCGGCCACCGACAGGGCCATGAGCGCGGCCTGGAGCAGGAGCGGCACGGCGGGGTCGACGCCGAGCGCGAGTCCGGTCGCGAGGGCGGGCGCGGCGGCCCAGATCCCGAAGGTCAGCACCGACTCCATGCTCATCGCCTGGGTGACGGCCCGCTCCGGCACCATGCCGGTCAGCAGGGCCCGCAAACCGCCGGGCGCGGCGGCGGGGCCCGCGCCGGCGAGGAAGGCGAACGCCCCGAGCAGGACGGGGTGGGCGTCTCCCCCGGCCGCCCCGAGCCCGGCGAAGCCGGCCGCGCCGACCGCGAGGCCGGCGGCCATGTGCGGGCGGGCCCGTTCGGCGTTCATCCGGACCCCGAGCACGGGTGCGGCGACGATCTCCCCGATCACGTACGCGGCGGCGAGCACCGCCCCGAGCGGGTAGCCGCCGGGCTGCTCCCGCACCAGGAAGACCAGCGCGAGCGGGGCCATGGCGACGGGCAGCCGGGCGGCGACGGCGACGGCCGACCAGGCGAGGACGGGACGGGTGGCGAGCTCGCGGTAGGACACCTTCAGGACCGTAACGGGCTACGGCCCTGAAGCCCAGGTGTTTTCCCCGCGGCTCAGAAGGTCAGCACGCCCCGCGCCACCTTTCCCTCCTCCGCGTCCTGCACCGCCTTCGCGAAGTCCTCCACCGGGTAGGTGGCGGTGACGAGTTCGTCGAGGAGGAGGCGGCCGGAGCGGTAGAGCTCGGCGTAGAGGGCGATGTCCTTCTGGGGGCGGGAGGAGCCGTAGCGGCAGCCCAGGATGGACTTGTCGAGGAACATCGCGGCCGGCAGGAAGCTCGCCTCGGCGGTCGGGGCGGTCATGCCGAGCAGGACGGCCTGCCCGTGCCGGTCGAGCAGGTCGATCGCGGTGCGGACGAGGCCGGTGTGGCCCACGCATTCGAAGACGTGGTCGGCGCCGGTGGGCAGGATCTCCCGTACGCCGTCGGCCGAGGTCAGGAAGTGGGTGGCGCCGAAGCGGAGGGCGGTGGCCTCCTTGGCCGGGTTGGTGTCGACGGCGACGATCGTCGTGGCGCCGGCGATCCGGGCGCCCTGGAGGACGTTGAGGCCGATGCCGCCGGTGCCGATGACGACGACGGTCTCACCGCGGTCGACCCTGGCCCGGTTGAGTACGGCGCCCACGCCGGTGAGGACGCCGCAGCCCATGAGGGCGGCGGAGGTCAGCGGGATGTCGGCGGGGATCCTCACGGCCTGGACGGCCTTGACGACGGTCCGCTCGGCGAAGGAGGAGTTGGAGGCGAACTGGAAGAGCGGTGTGCCGCCGCGCGAGAACGGCTGCCCGGGCATGCCGATCGCCTTGCGGCACATGGTGGGCCGGCCGCGGTCGCAGTCGGCGCAGGCACCGCAGTTGGCGAGGGTGGACAGGGCGACGTGGTCGCCGGGGACGACGTGGGTGACGCCGGCGCCGACGGCTTCGACGACTCCGGCGCCCTCGTGGCCGAGGACGACGGGGTTCGGGAAGGGGATGGTGCCGTCGACGACCGAGAGGTCGCTGTGGCAGAGACCGGCGGCGGCGATCGCGACGAGGACCTCGCCGGGGCCGGGGTCGCGGACCTCCAGGTCGTCGACCACCTGGACCTGCTTGCCGTCGAAGACGACACCCCGCAGGGGTCCACTCATGATCCGTTCTCCTTACGGGAGTTGGGGCGGTCTCCGGCGGCCGCGGCCCGGGCCATCTCCTCCAGCTGCAGGAGCATCGGCATCGGGTCGATGCCGACCGTGCCGGGCAGGAAGTCGGCGATGCGGTCCGGGGTCCAGGCGCCGCCCTCCGCGTATCCGGCGCGCAGTTCGCGGGGCTGCGCCCAGACGGCGATCTTGGGGCCCGCGATCGTGTAGACCTGGCCGGTGATCCGTTCGGCCCTGGCCCGGTCGGAGAGCAGGTAGACCACGAGCGCGGCCACGTCCTCCGGCTCGCCGATCTCCTTGAGCTCCATGGGTACGTTGGCCGACATCCGGGTACGGGCGACCGGGGCGACCGCGTTCGCGGTGACGCCGTACTTGTGCAGGCCGAGGGCCGCGCTCCGCACGAGGGAGATGATGCCGCCCTTGGCGGCCGCGTAGTTGGCCTGGGCGACGGAGCCCTGGTGGTTGCCGCTGGTGAAGCCGATGAGGGTGCCGCCGCCCTGGCGGCGCATCACCGCGGACGCGGCGCGGAAGACGGTGAAGGTGCCCTTGAGGTGGGTGGCGACCACGGGGTCCCACTCCTCCTCGGACATGTTGAACAGCATCCGCTCGCGCAGGATGCCCGCCACGCACACGACGCCGTCGATGCGCCCGAACCGGGCGAGTGCGGTGTCGACGACCCGCTGGCCGCCCGCCATCGTCGAGATGTCGTCGGCGACGGCGGCCGCGGCGCCGCCGGCCGCCTCGATCTCCTTGACGACGGCCTCGGCGACCTCGCTGGCCGGTTCGCCGCCCTCGATGGACACCCCGTAGTCGTTGACGACGACCTTCGCGCCCTCCGCGGCGCAGGCCAGGGCGACCGCACGGCCGATCCCCCGGCCCGCGCCCGTCACGGCGACGACCTTTCCTGCCAAGAAGTTCCCCACGCCCGGCCCCTTCCCGCGGTTTCTGACGGTCCGTTAGATTCGTTCGTCGGCAGGATTCTACGGCCCGTCAGATAGCGGAGAACAAGACCCTGGAGGCCCCGATGTCACTCCCCTCGGCCCTTCCGCCGGAATTCCACGAACTCGCCAAGCGCGTCAACAACTGGGGGCGTTGGGGCCAGGACGACGAGATCGGCACGCTCAACCTGATCACCGACGAGGTGGTACGGGCGGCCGCCGCGACCGTCCGCACCGGCCTGCGCGTCCCGCTCGCCGTCGACCTGAAGCAGGACGGCGTGCAGACCGGCATGATCCCCGGCCGGGTCAACCCGCTCCACGTCATGGTCCAGATCAACCAGGAGCTCTTCGGCCCCGGCACGGTCGCCACCAGCGACGACGCCGTGACCTTCGGCCTCCAGGCCGGCACCCACTGGGACGCCCTCACGCACGTCTCGCACTCGGGCCGCATCTACAACGGCCGCCCGGCCGGCACCATCACCCCGCACGGCCGCTCCGAGTTCAGCGGCATCCACACCGCCCGGCACATCGTGAGCCGCGGCGTGCTGCTCGACGTGGCCGCCGCCAAGGGCGTGGACCGGCTGCCCGGCGACCACGCCGTCACGCCGGAAGACCTCGACGAGGCCGTGGAGTTCGGCGGGGTCACCGTCGGCGCCGGCGACATCGTCCTCGTACGCACCGGGCAGATCCAGGCCTATCTGGCCGGTGACAAGCACGGCTACGCCTTCCCGTCACCGGGCCTGTCCGTCCGTACGCCCGAGTGGTTCCACGCGCGGGACGTGGCGGCGGTCGCCAACGACACGCTCACCTTCGAGATCTTCCCGCCGGAGATCGAGAACCTCTGGCTGCCCGTGCACGCCCTCGACCTGGTCGAGATGGGGATGCTCCAGGGACAGAACTGGAATCTGGAAGCGCTGTCCACAGCCTGTGCACAAGAACGGCGGTACGCGTTCCTGCTCGCGGCGATGCCGGAGCCGTTCGTGGGCGGGACGGGCACGCCGGTGGCACCGGTGGCCGTGCTCTGACCGGGAGAAACGCGGGTGGCGGCACGCTCGCGCGCGCCCCGAGCACGGCACGACAGCCGCCACCCGTCACGACCCGCGCTCGCCGAGGGGCCACGCCCCTCGACTCCCCTCGCACGTCGAATCGCTCACCCAAGAGTGATCAATTCGGCACGAACCGTCAACAGCGCACCCGGAACGGGGACACCGGGCCCCCGCGCCCCTGCTCGGCCGGAGCGGCCTTCCCCGCCGGAGCGGCCTTCCCGGCCGTCGCGGCCTTGGCGACCGGAACGGCCTGCATCGCCGGCGCCCGGTCGACCTCGCACCAGATGCTCTTGCCCGCACCCTCGCGCTGCCAGCCCCACCGGTCGGCCAGGCCGTCCACCAGCTCCAGTCCGCGCCCGTTGGTGTCCTCGCCCTCCGCGTGCCGGGGCTGCGGCGGGCAGTCGCTCGCGTCGGCGACCTCCACCCGCACCCCGCCGCAGCCGAACAGCATCCGCAGGACGGCCGGACAGCCCGTGTGCACCACGGCATTGGTCACGAGCTCGGAGATGAGCAGCACCAGCGTCTCCGCCAGCGGCTCGTCGTCCCCTATCCCCGACCCGGCCAGCCGCGACCGCGCCCATCGCCGGGCCCGCCCCACCTCGGCCGGGTCCGGCCCGACCTCCAACTGAACCTGAAGCACCTGCACCGTTCACACCATCCGAACCGGCGGACGAATCGCCTCGCGCCTCACAGCCGTCAACGTCCTCGACGTCCTCACGGAACGTGATTCCCTTGTGAGACAGCATGGTTGACGTACAGTCACCGCAACAAGCGCTTCGGGCATATTCCAGCGCGAAGGAGTACGCATGGTCCATACTGTGCGACGCACGCTGCGGGGAGTCGAACAGGGGCGCGCACGGCGCCTCCAGGGGGCGCGAGCGGCGGGCATTCCCGGCCCCGGAGCCGCCGCATCGGCAGCACCGGTGTGATCCGGGCTCACAAGCACTCGCATCCCACGGAGCGTACCGGAGCACGAGGCTGACTCCGGCCCGTGACGACCCCTCCGAAGGACACAACAAGGTATCGACGCTGTGTGACCCCTCGACTACGGTATAGGCGCCTCGCGCTCCCTACAGACCGGCCGCCACCAGCTCCTCCGCGGCCGCCCCCGACAGCCCCCGCTCAGCCCGCACCCAGGCCCTCTTCAGGTGCAGGTGCACGTCCGCCTCCCACGTGAAGCCCATGCCGCCGTGCACCTGTAGGCAGTCCCGCGCGCACTCCGTCGCGGCCTCGTCGGCGAGCAGCCGGGCCCCGGCGATCTCGACGGGGTCGGCGGTGACGGCGGCCGCGTAGACCGCGGCCCGTGCGACCTCGGTGCGCACGAGCATCCGCGCACACAGGTGCTTGACCGCCTGGAACCCCCCGATGGGCTGCCCGAACTGCTCCCGGGTCCGGGCGTGGGCGACGGCGAGCTCGGTGGTGCGGGCCGCGCTGCCGAGCTGCTCGGCGGCGGTGAGGAGGGAGACCTCGGCGGGGGCCGCCGCCGCGTGCGCCGCCGCCGTCACCGTCGTGCCCGCCCGACCGGGCAACCGGTGCAGTGGCGTGAGCGGATCGACGGACCGCACGGGAACGGCGCCCTCGACCGGTCCGATGATCACGTCCGCCTCGTCCAGCCACTCCACGAGCCCGCTCGTGTCGACCGCGGTCACGACCGTCGCGCCCTCCGCCGCCCCCGCCACCTCGCCCGCCGCCAGGTGCGTGGCCACGAGCGGCCCCGCCAACAGCGCCCGCCCCGCCTCCTCGAACAGCAGCACCGCCTCGGGCAGGCCGAGCCCCACGCCCCCCGCCTCCTCCGGAAGCCGCAGCGCGAAGAACCCGGCCGCCCCGAGCTCGCGCCACAACGCGCGGTCCAGCCGGCCGGAGTCGACGGCGGCCCGCAGCGCGTCGCGGTCGAAGCGGCGCTCCAGGAGCTCCCGTACGCCCCGCTTCAGCGCCCGCTGGTCGTCGGTGAGTCGGAAGTCCATGCGCGGGTTCACCGGCCCTTCGGCAGGCCGAGGATGCGCTCGGCGACGATGTTCTGCTGGATCTGCGAGGTGCCCGCGGCGATGGTGTACGAGAGCGAGGAGAGCCGGTCCAGGTTCCATTCGCGCCCCAGGTCGAGCGCGTCGGGTCCGAGGACGGCGGCGGCCGCGTCGTACAGCTCCTGGCGGGCGTGCGAGTAGCGCAGCTTGAAGACGGAGCCGCCGACGCCGGGCACGCCCCCCGTCGCCTGGGCCTCGCTGACGTTCCACTGGGTGAGCCGCCACAGCGCCTGGAACTCCGCGCCGAGGCGGCCGAGCCGGCGGCGCAGGGCGGGGTCGTCCCAGCTGCCGTTCTTCCGTGCGGTACGGGCGAGTTCGCCCAGGACGCGGCGGCAGGCGACGACCTCGCCGACGAAGGCGGTGCCCCGCTCGAAGGACAGGGTCACCATGGTGACGCGCCAGCCGTCGTTCTCCTCGCCGACCCGGTTGGCCACGGGTATCCGCACCTCGTCGAGGAACATCTCGGCGAACTCGGCGGAGCCGGCCAGGGTCCGCAGCGGCCGCACGGTGATCCCGGGCGCGTCCATGGGCATGGCGAGCCAGGTGATGCCCCGGTGCTTGGGGGCCTCGGGGTCGGTCCGTACGAGGAGTTCGCACCAGTCGGCGACCTCGGCGTGCGAGGTCCAGATCTTCTGTCCGGTGACGACGTACGCGTCGCCGTCCCGTACCGCCCGGGTCCGCAGGGAAGCCAGGTCCGAGCCGGCCTCGGGCTCGCTGAAGCCCTGGCACCAGACCTCGTCGCCGCGCAGGACGGGTTCCAGCCACCGCTCCCGTTGCCGGACCGTGCCCTCGGCGGCGATGGTGGGGCCGGCGTGCAGCAGGCCGACGAAGTTGGCGCCGACGTAGGGCGCGCCGGCGCGTTCGGTCTCCTCCAGGAAGATCAGCCGCTGGGTCGGGGAGGCGTCCCAGTGGACGTGCCCGTACCCGGCGTCGTACAGCCGCCGCTGCCAGCCGCAGTCGTACGCGCGCCGGGCCGGCCAGTCGAGCGGGTCGGGTCTCGGCGGCAGCCCCGGGAGCACGGCGCCGAGCCACTCGCGCAGCCCGGCCCGGAACTCCTCCTCCTCGTCGCTGTAGGTGAGCTCCATCAGACGATGCCGAGGTCGAGCATGCGGATGGCGTTGCCGCGCATGAGCTTGTAGACCGTCTCGTCGTCGAGGCCCTTGACGTGGTCGAGGGCGACTTCCTTGGTGTGCGGGAAGGTGGAGTCGACGTGCGGGTAGTCGGTCTCGAAGGTGGCGTTGTCGCGGCCGACGACGTCCAGCGAGGCGATGCCGTGCTTGTCGCGGAAGAAACAGCAGAAGATCTGCCGGTAGTAGTACGTGGAGGGCGGCTCGGGGATCAGGTCGCGGACCCCGCCCCAGGCGCGGTGCTCCTCCCACACGTCGTCGGCGCGCTCAAGGGCGTACGGGATCCAGCCCATCTGGCCCTCGCTGTAGGCGAGCTTGAGGCGCGGGAACTTCACCAGGACTCCGGAGAAGAGGAAGTCCATCATCGACGCCATCGCGTTGTTGAAGGAGAGGGATGCCTGGACGGCAGGCGGCGCATCAGGGGAGGCGGCCGGCATCTGCGAACTGGATCCGATGTGCATGTTGACGACGGTGCCGGTCTCCTGGCAGACGGCGAAGAACGGGTCCCAGTAGCCGGAGTGGATCGACGGCAGGCCGAGGTGGGTGGGGATCTCGGAGAAGGTGACGGCCTTGACGCCACGCGCCGCGTTGCGCCGGATCTCCGCGACCGCGAGGTCGATGTCCCAGAGCGGGATGATGCAGAGCGGGATGAGCCGGCCGCCGCTGTCGCCGCACCACTCCTCGACCATCCAGTCGTTGTAGGCGCGGACGCAGGCGAGGGCGACCTCCTTGTCGTGGGCCTCGGCGAAGGTCTGGCCACAGAAGCGGGGGAAGGTGGGGAAGCAGAGGGAGGCCTCGACGTGGTTGAGGTCCATGTCCTTCAGCCGCTCGGCCGGGTCCCAGCAGCCGCGGCGCATCTCCTCCCGGGTGATGCCCTCCAGGGTCATGTCGTCGCGGTCGAAGCCGACGGCGGCGATGTTGCGCTTGTACGGGAACCTGAGGTCCTCGTAGATCCACCAGTCGGTGGGCGGGCCGTCGGGGTCCATCGTGATCTGGTACTTGCCGCCGACGTACGCGAGCTCGCCGATGCCCGCCGTGAGGGGCTTGGGCCCCCGGTCCCGGTACCGCTTCGGCAGCCAGGTCTCGAAGAGGTGGGCGGGCTCGATCACATGGTCGTCGACGCTGATGATGCGGGGCAGTTCCGTCATGACCCCTCCATTTTCTGATGACCCGTCAGATACGGACTGCGCATCAGGCTAGCCCCGCACCCCTGGACCGACAAGGACCGGCCCTCTACGCTCTCGGCACGATCTGACGGTTAGTCAGCTAGGGGAGTCGTCGTGACCGAAGTCGTGACCGAAACCGCACACGCCCTGGGCGAGGCCCGCACGCTCTGGGAGCTCGTCGAACGCCGCGCCGCCCTCACCCCCGACCGGCCCGTCCTCCTCCAGGGCGACCGCACCCTCACCTTCGGCGAGCTCCGCGACCGCGCCGAACGCTGCGCCGCCGGCCTGTACGGCAGGGGCGTGCGCCCCGGCACGGTCGTGGCCTGGCAGCTGCCCACCCGGATCGAGACCGCGGTGCTCTCCTTCGCCCTGGCCCGCATCGGAGCCGTACAGTCGCCGGTCATCCCCTTCTACCGGGACAAGGAGGTCGGCTTCGCGCTGCGCGAGTCGGGAGCCGAGTTCTTCGCCGTCCCCGGCGTCTGGCGCGGCTTCGACCACGCGGAGATGGCACGGCGCCTGGGCGCGCGAGGAGTCCTCGAGGCGTACGAGCAGGAGGCCCTCCCCGACGGCGACCCGGCGGTCCTGCCTCCCCCGCCCTCCTCGGGCACGGACGTCCGCTGGATCTACTGGACCTCGGGCACCACCTCCGACCCCAAGGGCGTGCTGCACACCGACCGTTCCCTGATCGCCGGCGGCTCCTGCCTCGCCCACGCGCTCCACCTGACCGCCGAGGACGTCGGCTCGATGGCCTTCCCGTACGCGCACATAGCGGGTCCCGACTACACCGTGATGCTGCTGCTGTACGGATTCCCGGCGGTCATGTTCGAACACTTCTCGCTGCCCGAGGCGCTGGAGGAGTACCGCAAGCACGGCGTCACGGTGGCGGGCGGGTCCACCGCCTTCTACTCGATGTTCCTCGCCGAGCAGCGCAAGGATCCGGCCACCCCGCTCATCCCCACCCTCCGCCTCCTGGCGGGCGGCGGCGCGCCCAAGCCGCCGGAGATCTACCACGCGGTCGTACGGGAGATGGGCTGCGGGCTGACCCACGGCTACGGCATGACGGAGGTGCCCATGATCACGATGGGCGACCCCGGCGACACCCCCGAGAACCTCGCCACGACGGAGGGCCGGCCGCCGGCGGGCATGGAGATCCGCGTCATGGGGGACGGCGAGATCCGGCTGCGCGGCGAGGCGGTGTGCCGCGGCTACCTGGATCCGGCACAGACGGCGGCCGCCTTCGACGAGGACGGCTTCCTGATCACCGGGGACGTGGGGCACCTGACGGAGAGCGGCCATCTCGTCCTGACCGGGCGGATCAAGGACATCATCATCCGCAAGGGCGAGAACATCTCGGCCAAGGAGATCGAGGACCTGCTCCACGAACACCCCGGCGTCGGCGACGCGGCCGTCATCGGCCTCCCGGACGCCGAGCGCGGCGAACGCGTCTGCGCGGTGGTCGAACAGCCCGAGGGCGCGGAGCCGCTGACCCTGGAGACGGTGACGGCCTTCCTGCGGGAGTCGGGCCTCTCGACGTTCAAGCTGCCGGAACAACTGGAGCTGGTGGAGGCCCTGCCGAGGAACGAGACCTTGCGGAAGGTGCTCAAGTACAAACTGCGCGAGCGGTTCTCCTAGGCCGAGGCCCTCGTGGGAGACCGGGGCCCCGCGGGGGCCGGGACGGAGAGGGGCCGGGCGCGTTCGTCGACGGCGGCCGGGACGTCCTCGTACACGTCGAAGAGGCGGCGGACGCCGAGGGCGGCGAGGACGCGGTTGACGTGGGCGCCGTCCTCGGCGCCCCGGGCGGGCAGGATGAGGCGGAGCCGGCCCCCGCAGGAGCGCATCAGGCGGCGGGCGGCGACAAGCACGCCCACGCCGCTGGAGTCGCAGAAGCGGACCGCGGACAGGTCGAGGACCACGTCGTGGCGGCCGCCCGCGACGGCGGCGTGCACGCGCCTGCGGACCAGCGGTGAAGTGACCAGATCCAGCTCCCCGCTGATGTGCAGCACGGTCCATGGGTTCTGCTCGTTCTCGTCGACCTGGATCGTCACGAGCGACGCCTTTCAAGCGGAGGCAGTGCTTCCTGTCTCCTCCCGCTGCCCCGCCGAAGCCCTTTGAAACCCCCGGAATCATCGTTGTCGCTTTCCTTACCATCGCCCCTTCCGCCAAGGGCGCACTTGCGGCAAAGAGAGGTACTTCGAGCCCGGGCGCATTACTTTGGAACGTGAACTCGGGCCGGGAGGGCCGTCGGGAGGGCTTCGGATGGCGAAGGACACACCACCGCGCTGGGACCGCAGGATGCAGCAGCGGCTGGCGCGCGGTGAGGCGGCCGCGCTCGGCGAGCTCTACGACCGGTTCGCCTCCCTCGTGCACAGCCTCGCGCACCGGGTGCTGGACGACGACGACGCGGCGGACCAGATCACGCGCGAGGTCTTCGGCTACATCTGGGAGAACCCCGACGCGTACGACCCCAAGCAGGGCAACATGCGGGCCTGGGTGGCCCGGCTCACCCAGCGACAGGCCGTGCACCGGCTGCGCCAGTCCGAGGCGGTGGCGTACGCGGAGCGCGGCGAGGGCTCGGCGGAGGAGCTGGAGCAGAAGGTGCGCCGGGCGTCGGTCGCGGCCCGCGCGGACTACATCGTGACCTCGATGCCGGCGCCGCTGCGGCAGGCCCTCGAACTCGCGTACTTCCAGCGCCGGGACTACCGCCAGACCGCCGCGGACCTCGGCGTGACCGAGGACGAGGCGCGGCGCCGGCTGCGGCTCGGGCTCCAGTTGCTGTCCACGGCCAACACCCGGGCGCTCGAGGGCTCCTCGCCGCCCGGATCGTACGGACGGTCGCTGTGAGCGGGGCGAACGACGATCCCGAGGAGATCGCACGCGCCCCGTGGATACCGGGCCCGCGGCGGCCGGCGGACGACCACGCGGACCTGACCGGCCCGTCTCCGTTCCAGGACGCCGAGGATGCCCAGGACGTCCAGCGCTTCCGGGCCTTCCATGACGAGGCAACGCCTCCGGCCCCGAGCATGACCCCGACTCCGGAGCCCGAACCGGCTCCGGAACCGGCTCCGGAGCCCGAACCCGCCCCGGAACCTGCCCCGGAGCCCGCCCCGGATCCGGTGGTGGCCCCGGAACCCCTCCCCCACCGGGTCCTGAAGTCGCTCCTCGGCGCGTGGGCGCTGTCGGCCTGCTCGCCGGAGGAGACGCAGGCCGTCGAGGAGCACCTGACCGAGTGCGCGCCGTGTGCGGACGAGGCGCTGCGGCTGCGGGACGCGGTCGGACTGCTGCACGCCGAACGGGACCTGGACCTGGATCCGCTGCTGCGCTCCCGCGTCCTGGAGAACTGCCTGGGCCGGCGCCCGGCCCGTATCCCCGTACCCGCGTGGGCGACGCCGTACGACGCGGAGACGGCGCGGCTCGACGCGCTGCTGCGGGACATCGGCGAGTCGGAGTGGCACGCGCCGGTGCGGCTGAAGTGGTTCGAGGGCGAGCGGGGAAGGAACCGGAAGACGACGGTGGCCGGGGTGATCGGCCATCTCCTCGCGGTGGACGGCCTGGTGGCGGCGTCGCTCGGCCTTGACGACCCGCTGGGTCCGGGCGCGGTGGAGAGCGGGCCGGCGGAGCGGACGGAGGCGTACTGGAACGGTTCGCACCGGCCGCCGAACCGGACGGTACGGGAGCCGTGGCGGGAGCAGAGCCACACCCTGATCCGTACGGTGTCGTTCGCGGGGCGCGGGGTCGGGGACCTGACGGTGACGTACGGGGACTTCGCGCTGCCACTGCGGGACTCGCTTCTGGAGCGGGCCTTCGAGTGCTGGGTGCACGCGGACGACATCGCGCAGGCGGTGGCGTATCCGTACGAGCCGCCCAGCGGTGCGCACATGCACGGCATGATCGACCTGGCGGCCCGGCTCCTGCCGGCGGCGCTGGCGGGCCGCCGCCGCTCGGGCCTCGCGGCGCCGCCCCGGCACCTGGTGACGGCGGGCTCGCCCGGCCGCTCGCTCCATCTGGAGATCGAGGGCGCGGGCGGCGGCCACTGGTACATCGCCCTGGACTCCCCGGCCGCCCTCGGCTCCCGCGACCACACGGTGGCCCAGGTGGCGATGGACGGCGTCGAGTTCTGCCAGCTCGTCGCCGGTCACGTCCCGCCGGAGGAGGCGGCAGCGGGTCAGGACGGCGACCGCGAGGCGATCAGGGACGTGCTGTTCGCGGCGGCGTCGCTGAGCCGGCTCTAGGGGCCCGCCCCGGAACCCCGGGCACGGCCTACGCGAAGACGACCGTGCGGCGGCCGTTCAGGAGGATGCGGCGTTCCGCGTGCCACTTGACCGCCCTCGCCAGGGCCTGGCACTCCACGTCGCGGCCGATGGCGACCAGCTGGTCCGGGGTGACCTCGTGGCCGACGCGCTCCACTTCCTGCTCGATGATCGGGCCCTCGTCGAGGTCGGCCGTCACGTAGTGGGCCGTGGCGCCGATGAGCTTGACGCCTCGGGTGTGGGCCTGGTGGTAGGGCTTGGCGCCCTTGAAGCTCGGGAGGAAGGAGTGGTGGATGTTGATGATGCGGCCCGAGAGCTGCTTGCACAGGTCGTCGGAGAGGACCTGCATGTAGCGGGCCAGGACGACCAGTTCCACGTCCTGCTCGCGGACCAGGTCCAGGAGCTGCGCCTCCGCCTCGGGCTTGGTGTCCTTGGTGACCGGGATGTGGCGGAAGGGGATGCCGTACGAGGCGACCAGCTCGGCGAAGTCCGTGTGGTTGGAGACGACCGCCACGATCTCGACCGGCAGCGCGCCGATCCGCGAGCGGAACAGCAGGTCGTTCAGGCAGTGGCCGAACTTCGACACCATCAGCACGACGCGCATCTGCTCGTCGGCCCGGTTGATGTGCCAGTCCATCTCGAACGCGTCGCCCACCGCCGCGAAGCTCGCCCGCAGCTTCTCCACCGTCACCGGGGCCTCGGCCGAGAAGTGGACCCGCATGAAGAAGAGACCGGTGTCGCGGTCTCCGAACTGCTGGCTGTCCTCGATGTTGCAGCCGGTGATGAAGAGGTAGCTCGACACGGCGTGCACGATGCCCTGTTTGTCGGGGCAGGAGAGGGTGAGGACGTACTGGTCGGTCATCCGCCTAGCCTGCCACAACCGGCCGGCCCCGCAGGCGCCTCGTCCGTCAGGCGGAACGCGTGATGATGCGGAGGACTTCCAGCGAGCGCGGGGGCATGTCCGGGTCCTCGCCGTCCGCCGTCGCCATCCGAACGTGTGCCTCGCGCGCCGCCCGTACCGCCTCCGGCCAGCCGTGGTGCTCCAGGTACGCGGAGACCGGCGCGTCCGCGCCCACCTGGTGCATGATGCGCAGCACCCGCAGCACGGCCACGTCGACGAGCGCGGCCTCGCCGGAGTCGCGGAAGATCGTCCCCACGTACTTCTCGGCGGACCAGCTGTCCAGCCAGGTGTCCTCGACCAGGCGGTAGACGGCGTCGGTGACGTCGCCGTACCCCTCCTGGCCGGCCAGCCAGGTCGTCTCGTGGAACCCGGGGTCCGAAAGCATGTGCAGCGCCGAGCGCACGTTGATGCGCCAGCGCCACCACGGCATGTCATTGAGCGGCATGCCGCCCATGGTGGAGGAGCGACGGCCGCGACGGGAAGGGTTCACCGAACCGGAGGTCGGAGTGAGATCGGGAGTGGTAGCTGGGGTGGGCACCGCTCGATCGTACGTTTCCCCCATGCCCGCCCTGACCGGCCCCCGTGATTCGGACGAGATCCAACCCCCGTAATTCACCTTGCCGTCACCCCTTGTTGAACCTTGCTCACTCCCGCGTTACCTGCGAGGCGGAATTGTGCATGGTCATGACCGGTAGGCGACTTATCTCACTGCTCGCGTACGTGACGACCGCGGCGACGGGGGTGTCGCTGCTCACCGGCTGCGGCGTACTCCCTGGGGCCACGGGGGGCTCCAGGGAGCCCGTCACCGTCATGACCTGGGCCCCCGACGGTACCCGCGCCACCAATATGCCCGGAATGCCCGCCATGGCCCAGACGTACGCCCGTTGGGTCAACGCCAACGGCGGCATCGACGGCCACGAACTCCGCGTCCTCACCTGCAACGAGCAGAACACCACCTCCGGCGCCGCCGCCTGCGCCCGCCGGGCCGTCCGCGAGAACGCCGTCGCCGTCGTCGGCTCGTACAGCCAGAACGGCCGCGCCTTCATGGCCCCGCTGGAGGCCGCCGGCATCCCGTACATCGGCGGCTACGGCATCTCCGAGGACGAGTTCACCAGCCCCCTCTCCTATCCCGTCAACGGCGGCCAGGCCTCCCTCATCGCGGGCAACGGCATGCAGCTCGCCGGGGGCTGCCGCAAGGTCTCCCTCGTCCGCCCCGACACCCTCGCCGGCGACAAGCTCCCGGACCTGCTCAACGCCGGCCTGCGCAAGGCCAGCCACCGCGGCGCCGTCGACATCCCGGCCGTCGAGGACGCCGCCGAGTACACCGCGCAGGCCAGCCGCGCGCGCAGCCGGGCCGGGGACGAGGACGGCTGCGTCACCGCCGTGCTCGGCGAGCGCACCCAGACGTTCTTCGACTCCTTCCGCCGGCTGCCGGAGCCCGAGGAGGGCGAGGGCGGCGACGACGTCCGCATCTCCTCCGTCCTCGGCAGCGTCGGGCAACCCCTCATCGACCGTACGGGCGGCGCGCACAGCCCCTTCGAGGGCGCCTACGTCACCGGCTGGTACCCGGAGGCCGGCGACAAGAGCTGGGCGCCGATGCGGAAGGTGATCCAGGAGCACGCCTTCGTCGACAACCGGGTCGACCCGGCGGACCCGGGCGTGCAGACGACCTGGATCGCTTACACCGTGCTCAAGCGGGTCGTCGAGTCGCTGGACAGCGACGGCGTCTCCGCCGTGCGGATCACCCACGCCCTCGACAAGGGCGTCACGGTCGACACCGGCGGCCTCACGCCCGCCCTGCGCTGGCGTTACGACGACCTGCTCGGTGCCCCCGGCTTCCCCCGGATCGTCAACCACGACGTCACGTTCCAGGTGGTGCGCGAGGGGCGGCTCGTGGCGCAGAAGCCCGGTTTCGTCGACGTGGGCGAGACCGTGCTCGCCGCGCCCTAGCGAGCGGAGGCGAAGGCTCCGGTAGAGCCGGGTGCGCCTCAGAGCCGGGTGCGCCTCAGAGCTGGGTGGGCTGGCGCTTCGTCAGCTCGTACTTCTCGGCGGTCGGGTTCCACAGCCCGGCCGCCTGCCGCTTGGCGTTCGTGGCCTCGGCGCTCTTCTTGTTCGCCTCGACCGTCTGGCTGGTGGACCGGGCCTTGCCGCCCTTGCAGGCCTTCTTGCCCTTCATCTGGTCGGCCCAGGCCGCGTAGTGGTCGTCGGCGGAGGCCGAGGCCTGCCAGGCCTTGGTGAGGGCTGCGGTGAGCGCCGCGTTGTTCGGCACCTGGTCGACGGTGAGCGACTGGAGCCGGGTGACGAGGCCGCGGCGCTGCTCGGCGGCGCCGCGCAGGTCGGTGGCGGCCTGGTCGAGGTTGGTGCAGTTCTTGATCGCCTCGACGGAGCGGATCACGGCGTCGCGGCTGTTGTTGCTGTCCGCGAGCAGCTTGTCGAGGGCCTTGGCCTGCGCCTCCGCGGGGTCGGCGGCCTTCTCGGTCGCCTGGCCGGAGGGCGCGGCGGAGCTGGCGGCCACGTTCTGGCCGCCCTTCGCGTCCTTCTTGTCGTCTTCGTCGCCGCCGCTGAGCAGGGCGCCCGCGCCGAGGCCGATCACGGCGCAGGCGGCGACGACGGCGGCGATCAGCGCGATCGGCGACCTGCGGCGCGGCGGCTCGGGCTCGGCACCGGCACCGTCGTCGTAATAGGCGTCCTGGAAGCCGCCGTACTGCTGCGGCGGCTGCTGCCCGTACTGCTGCTGGGGCGGCTGCGGCGGCTGGTGGTGCAGGCCGACGGTGGGCTGGTGGTTCTGGACCGGCGGCTGGTACGGGGCCGCGGGCGCCTGGTGGTGGGGCGCGGGCGCCTGCTGGGGCGTCTCGCTGCGGAAGAGGTTGTCGAAGTCGGCGAGCGGCGGCCGCTCCCCGGGCACCTGCCCGGGCCCCTGGGCGGCCGGCCCCTGCGGGGGTACGGGCGCGATGTACTGGGTCGCCTGCATGTCGGGGCCCGCGCCGGGGGCGCCGGGGCCGCCGTGGACGCCGGCGATCGGCGGGATCATCTGCGTCGCCTGCGAGTCTCCGCCCGGCGGCGGTACGGGGGCGACCGGCGGCAGGTACTGCGTCGCCTGCGCGTCGGAGGCGGGCGCCGCCGGGCCGGGGTAGCCGTACCCGGGCTGAGGCTGCTGCTGGGCCTGCGGCTGCTGCGGCTGAGACTGCTGCGGCGGCTGCTGCGGCTGAGGGGCCGGCGGGTAGCCGTACCCCTGCTGGGGTGCCTGGGGAGCGGGCGGGTAGCCGTAGCCGCCCCCCTGCTGCGGCGCCGGGGGATAGCCGTAGCCGGCCGGCGGGGCCGTCGGGGGCGCCGGCGGCTGGGCCGGCACCGGCGGGAGGTACTGGGTCGCCTGGGCGTCCGAGGGGCCGCCAGGGGTCGCCTCAGGAGGGAGGGGCTGGGCGGCAGACCACATGGGGCCGCCCTGGGCGGCCGGATGCTGCTGCTCCGGACCCTGTCCGTTGTGCGTCACCGGGACTCCTACTGATGGACCTACGGAACCGTCGGCTCACGCTACCGGGTGTGCCCCCGCGCCCGCACACACGTCTGACCCACGTGTGACTTTCGACGCTGTGCGCGTGCGCCCACGGACCCGCCGCCGGCCTGGTCCCCGCACACCCCTACGCCGCGTGCAGCTCGAGCCGTGCCCCGAACTCCCGCACCACCGCCTCCCCCGCGTACGGCTCCAGGCGCTCCTTCAGGTCCGCCAGGTACTCCGTGCCGCGCGAGGACCGGAGCGTGGTGAGGAGTTCGAGGGCGCGGGTGCCGGTCTGGCAGGCCTGCTCGACCTCGCGCTGCTGTACCTGCGCGGAGGCGAGCAGCGCGAGGCCGATCGCCCGCCGCCTGGCCCGGCTCTCCGGGTGGCCGGCCAGGGACTCGCGCGCCGCGCGGGCCGCCTCCTGGGCCTGGCCGAGGTCGCGGTGGCAGTGGGCCAGCTCGTCGGCGAGGTAGGCGGCGTCGAAGTGGGCGATCCAGTCGGGGTCGTCGCCCGACTCCGGGTCGGCCTGCTCCAGGGCCCGCGTCGCGCGCCCCGCGACCAGCGCGAAGGAGTGCGCGTCGCCGAGGAGCGCGTGGCCGCGTGCCTCCGCCGCCAGGAACATCGCCTCCGCGCGCGGCGGCACATGGCCCCGGGCGCCCTCCTGGGCGGCGCGGGCGAGCTGGGCGATCTCCCGCGGGTTGCCGAGCTGGGCGGCGAGGTGGCTCATGGAGGCGGCGAGGACGTAGCCGCCGTACGCGCGGTCGCCCGCGGCCTGGGCGAGCCGCAGGGCCTGGATGTAGTAGCGCTGGGCGAGACCGGCCTGGCCGGTGTCGACGGCCATGTATCCGGCGAGCTCGGTCAGCCGGGCGACGGCCGCGAACAGTTCGCGCCCCACCGCCTCCCGGTAGGAGCCGGAGAGCATGCCCGACACCACGCTGTTGAGGTAGTGGACGACGACCGGGCGCACGTGCCCGCTGCCGAACTGCCGGTCCAGGTCGACCAGCGCGCGCGTCATCGCCCGCACCGCCGCGACGTCCGAGGGTCCGACGCGCGCCCCGGCGGCCCGCGCGACCTGTGCGTCGGCGCCGGTGATGAGCCAGTCGCGGCTCGGTTCGACGAGCGCGGAGGCGGCGACGGTGGAGCCCGACAGGAAGTCCCGCCGGCCCACGTCGCTGCGCCACAGCTCGCAGACCTGCTCGATCGCGCCGAGCACGGTGGGCGCGAACTGGAGCCCGACGCCCGAGGCGAGGTTGCGGCCGTTGGCCATGCCGACCTCGTCGATCGTGACCGTGCGGCCCAGCTTGCGGCCCAGCGCCTCGGCGATGATGCCGGGCGCCCGGCCGCGCGGCTGCTGCCCGCGCAGCCAGCGCGCCACCGAGGTCTTGTCGTACCGCAGGTCGAGGCCGCGCTCCGCGCCGACCATGTTGACCCTGCGGGCGAGGCCGGCGTTGGAGCACCCGGCCTCCTGGATGAGCGCCTGCAGCCGTTCGTTGGGCTGACGGGCGACGAGTGGCCTGGCTGCCATGTTGACTACCCCCTGAGGCCGTGCGGGTGATGCCGTGGTCCCGTCGATCGAGTTGATCAACAGGACTGATCACTGCCCGGCAGATATCCGGTCAATGCCGATGTGAACACGCGAAACCGGACACGTCGGCCGCGCAGCCCTCCGGGCAACACCCAGCCGACGCCCCCCGGCAAGGGGATACCCGCCCGCCGCTCCCCTGCCCCGCGCGCGCCCCCGTTCGTGCAACCGTGCGCCCCGCATGCAGGATCGATGCTCCACACCGCTCGCGGCCGCGCCCGTAACCCCAGGTGACGGCGGGAGTTGAGCTCGACGTGGAAGAGACCATCGGAGTCACGGAAGCCGCACAGATCCCCAAGCAGCGAGGCGAGCAGCTGCTGGACAGCGCCGTGCGGTACGCGGAAGAGCGGCACTGGGACGTGTTCCCCGGGACCTGGCTGGAGGCGGTCGAGGGCAGGGAACGCTGCTCCTGCGGCGCGGACGCGTGCCCCTCGCCCGGCGCACACCCAGCGCGGCCCGACTGGTCGACCCAGGCGACGGGCAGCGCGGTCGGGGCGCGGCGGATGTGGTCGAAGCAGCCGAAGTCGTCGATCCTGCTGCCGACCGGCCGTACCTTCGACGCGATCGAGGTTCCCGAGTCGGCCGGCTTCCTCGCCCTCGCCCGCATGGAACGCATGGAACTGACGCTCGGCCCGGTGACCTGCGCGCCCGACCGCCGGATGTTCTTCTTCGTGCTGCCGGGCGCCTCGGTCAAGGTGCCCGACCTCGTACGCAAGTTGGGCTGGGTGCCGTCCTCGATCGACCTCACCACGCGCGGCGAGGGGCACTATGTGGCGGCGCCGCCGACCCGGGTCGGCGGGCACGGCGCGGTGCAGTGGGCCCGGCGGCCCACTCCGGCGAACCGGTGGCTGCCGGACGCCGAGGAGCTGATCAGTCCGCTCGCGTACGCGTGCGGGCGGGAGGCGGCGGACGCGCGGACCCGGCGGGGCTGACCGGGGACCTTCGGCCTCTGTGGCCGAAAGGGCCTCGGCCGTAAGGTGTCCTCGTTAGTACGGGGACAACCTAGGGGTTGACGCAACATGATGCCTGACCAGGCATTTGACGGAGCGGTCGAATCGGCGGGCGGCGCACCTGACGGTGGTGCGGTGCCCGCCGTCCGCGTCGAGGGTCTGTGGAAACGATTCGGCCAGCAGATCGCGGTGAACGGGATCGATCTCGTCCTGCCCGCCGGCAAGTTCATCGGCCTCGTCGGCCCCAACGGCGCCGGCAAGACCACCACCCTCTCGATGATCACCGGTCTGCTCCGCCCCGACCACGGGCGGATCCTGGTCGCCGGCCACGACGTGTGGGCCGACCCCGAGTCCGTCGCCGAGGTCAAGGCCCGGATCGGCATCCTGCCCGAGGGACTGCGGCTCTTCGAGCGCCTCTCGGGGCGGGAACTCCTCGCGTACAGCGGCCGGCTGCGCGGGCTGCCGGGCGCCGAGGTCGACAAGCGCGCCGCGCAGCTGCTCGACGTGCTCGACCTGGCCGGTTCGCAGAACAAGCTGGTCGTGGACTACTCGACCGGCATGCGCAAGAAGATCGGCCTGGCCGCCGCGCTGCTGCACAACCCGGAAGTCCTCTTCCTGGACGAGCCGTTCGAGGGCGTCGACCCCGTCTCCGCACAGACCATCCGCGGCGTCCTGGAGCGCTACACCGCCTCCGGCGCCACCGTCGTCTTCTCCAGCCACGTCATGGAGCTGGTGGAGTCGCTGTGCGACTGGGTCGCGGTGATGGCCGCGGGCCAGATCCGCGCGCAGGGCCCGCTGGAGCAGGTACGGGGCGCGGCGCCGTCGCTGCAGGCCGCGTTCCTGGAGCTGGTCGGCGCGAACGGGCGCGAGGCCGCCGGGGAGTCCCTGGACTGGCTGGGCGGTCCGGCCCGATGACCACCGCCACCTCGCCCGCCCCCTCCGCCGCCGCCGCAGCGGCCGCCCCGTCGCTGACCTCGGTCTTCGTCCGGCTCAAGCTGTCGCTGCTGCGCAACGGGCTGAAGCAGTCGGGCGGCAGGACCGCCGTCTACGCCATCTCGATCGTCTTCGCCGCGGTCTTCGCCGGCTTCCTGCTGCTCGGCGCCGTGCTGCTGCGCGGCCACTCCGACGCGGCGACCGTCACGGTCCTGCTCACCGGGGTCCTCGCGCTGTCCTGGACCGTGATGCCCCTGTTCGTGCCGAGCGGGGACGAGACCCTCGACCCCTCGCGGCTCGTGATGCTGCCGCTGCGGCCCCGGCCGCTGGTACGGGCGCTGCTCATGGCCTCGCTGGTCGGCATCGGCCCCGCCTTCACCCTGTGCCTGACGGTCGGCGCGGTCCTGGCGCTCGCGCGGGGCGCCGCCGGGACGGTCGTCGCCGTCCTCGCCGTACCGCTGGTCCTGCTGGCCTGCGTGGCGCTCTCGCGGTCGGTGGCCGCCGCCAACGTACGGCTGCTGACCTCCCGCAAGGGTCGCGACCTCGCCGTGCTCTCCGGTCTGGTGATCGCGGTCGGCATGCAGGTGGTCAACTTCGGCGCCCAGCGGCTCAGTCAGGCCGGCGGGCTCTCGGCGGTCGAGCCGGCCGCCGAGGTCGTCGGCTGGCTGCCGCCGGCCTCCGCGATCTCCGCGGTGGACGCGGCGGGCGACGGCGACTACGTCGTCGCCGCGGCCAAGCTGCTGCTCACCGCGGGCGCGGTGGTGGCACTCCTTTACTGGTGGCAGCGGTCCCTGGTGCGCCTCATGGTGGAGCCGGACGGCTCGACGATCGGCGCGGCCGCCGACACGTCGAAGGACAAGGCCTCCTCCGGGCTGCTCGGCCGGCTCCTTCCGGGCGGGCGCACCGGCACGGTGATGGAGCGCAGCCTGCGCTACATCTGGCGCGACCCGAAGACGAAGGCGGGCTGGGTCACCTCGCTCGCGATCGGCGCGATCGTGCCGCTCTTCAACGCGCTCCAGGGCACGGGCTCGATCTACTTCGCGTGCTTCGCCTCGGGCATGCTCGGCATGCTGATGTACAACCAGTTCGGCCAGGACACCTCCGCCTTCTGGATGGTGGCGCAGACCATCGCGACGAAGGCCGACGCGTACGCCGAGCTGCGGGCCCGGGCCCTCGCCCTGCTGACCGTCACCGTGCCGTACACGGCCCTGGTGACGGGAGTGACGGCGGGCATCCTCGGCGCCTGGGACCAGCTGCCGGAGGCGATGGGCGTGGCGTTCGCGCTGCTCGGCGCGATGATGGCGACGGGTGCGGTCGCCTCGGCGAACTTCCCGTACTCGATACCGCAGGACAGCGCGTACAAGAACGTGGCGCCGGGGCAGGGCGGGCTCGCCTGGATCTCCATCTTCGGCGGCATGCTCGCCGCGGCGCTGATGTGCGCGCCGGTGATCGCCGTGACGATCTACCTCCACGTCGCGGACCACGAGTCGCTGCTGTGGCTGCTGTTCCCGGCCGGCACGCTGTACGGCGCGCTGCTCACCTGGGGCGGCCTGAAGCTGGCGGCCCCGCGGGTGGCGGGGCGGCTGCCGGAGATCCTGGCGGCGGTGAGCAAGGGGTAGGCCGGGCCGCAGCAGGGGGTCCCGCCGCGGGCTCCCTGCCGGTCGGCCGGACGGTCCCCGTTCTTCACCCTCCGGAGAATCGGTCTACGAGGCGGCCCGGACCGGGACCGCGAGTTCGGCGAGCAGTCCGCGGACGCGCTGCTCGATGGCGTCGCGGATGGGGCGTACGGCCTCGACGCCCTGGCCGGCGGGGTCGTCGAGCTTCCAGTCGAGATAGCGCTTGCCCGGGAAGACCGGGCAGGCGTCGCCGCAGCCCATGGTGATCACCACGTCGGAGGCGCGGACGGCGTCGGTGGTGAGGACCTTGGGGATCTCGGCGGAGATGTCGACGCCGGCCTCGGCCATGGCCGCGACGACGGCGGGGTTCACGGCGTCGGCGGGCGCGGAGCCCGCCGACCGGACCTGGACGCGGTCGCCGCCGAGGCGCATGAGGAAGGCGGCGGCCATCTGGGAGCGCCCGGCGTTGTGCACGCAGACGAAGAGCACGGAGGGCACGGCGGGAGCGGCGGAAGCGGCGGAAGCGGCGGTCATCGGGTCAGGGCGCCTTCCTGTACGGGGTGGGCGGGGGTCGTGGCCGGCGTACGCGGCCCGGCCGGGGCGGTCACGAAGGCCAGGCACACGCCGATGGCGGCACCGGCCGACTGGGCGGCCACGAAGGGGCCGACGGACGCCGGGGCGATGCCCGCGAAGGTGTCGGTGAAGGTGCGGCCGACGGTGACGGCCGGGTTGGCGAAGCTGGTGGAGGACGTGAACCAGTAGGCGGCGCCGATGTACGAGGCGACGGCGACCGGCGCCCAGGGGGCGCGGCCCGCCCGGGTCAGGCCGAGGATCAGCCAGACGAGCCCGGCGGTGGCCACCACCTCGCCGAGCCACAGGTGTCCGGCGGACCGGTCGCGGGTGGACCAGGCCACCAGGGGCTCCCCGAACATGGCGTCGGCGAGGACGGCGCCGCCGACGGCCCCGGCGAGCTGGGCGGGGACGTACGCGGCGACCTCGCGCGCCGTCGGGCCGTCGCCGGTGCGACGGCCGGTGAACCAGGCGGCGAGGGTGACGGCCGGGTTGAAGTGGGCGCCGGAGACCGGGCCGAGGAAGGCGATCAGGACGCCGAGGCCGAAGACGGTGGCCAGGGAGTTGGCGAGGAGCTGGAGGCCGGCGTCCCGGGTGAGCGCGGTGGCCTGGATGCCGGAGCCGACGACGACGGCGACGAGGGCGGCCGTGCCGAGCGCCTCGGCGGCGGCGCGGCGGGCGAGCGGGACGGTCATTCGGGGGCCTTGAGAAGGGCGGACATCTGCGTGAGCGCGTCGGGGAGGACCCAGTAGTAGACCCAGGTGCCGCGGCGCTCGGAGTCGACGAGGCCGGCCTCGCGCAGCACCTTCAGGTGGTGGGAGATGGTCGGCTGGGAGACGTCGAACGGGCCGGTGAGGTCGCAGACGCACGCCTCGCCGCCCTCGTAAGAGGCGATCAGCGAGAGCAGCCGCAGCCGGACCGGGTCGGACAGCGCTTTGAACATCCGCGCCATACCGGCCGCGGCCTCCGCGCCCAGCGGCTCGCGGACCATCGGCGCACAGCACGCCACCGTCTCGTCCTGCCCCAGGACGGGCAATGCGGGCGAAGCTTGTATCGACATTCCTCTATGTTGACAGACATCGATGCCAGTGCCAAGGTCGACTGTATCGACGAACGTCGATACAGGTTTTCCCGAGAATGGAGACCGCCATGTCCCGCGTCCAGCTCGCCCTGCGCGTCGCCGACCTGGAGGGCTCGATCGCCTTCTACGCAAGGCTCTTCGGCACCGAGCCCGCCAAGCGCCGCCCCGGATACGCGAACTTCGCCATCGCCGAGCCCCCGCTCAAGCTCGTCCTCATCGAGGGGTCACCCGACGAGGAGACCCGCCTCGACCACCTCGGCGTCGAGGTCGCCTCGACCGAGGAGGTCACCGCCGCCGGCAGCCGGCTCACGGGGGCCGGGCTCGCCACCTCCGAGGAGACCGACACCTCCTGCTGCTACGCCCTTCAGGACAAGGTCTGGGTGACCGGGCCCGGCCGGGAGCGCTGGGAGGTGTACGTCGTGAAGGCCGACAGCGAGGAGGACCTCAGCCGTTGCTGCGCGTGTTAGCGCATCACGCCCCGCGCACGGAGCGTCGTCCTGAACCTCCTCGGCCGCTACAGCTTCACCGCCAGCGTCCCGGCCGCCGGTGTCCTGCGCCCGCTATGCGACCCGGATACGCCCGCGCCCGACGAGGACGAGGACGAGGACGAAGTCAGGATGGCTGGACTTGGCCGAAGAGGGTGAGGGCTTCGGCGGGGTCCGGGCTCACGAGGCGTTCCAGACCGGCCGTCGTGATCTTCGCCCACCTGCCGGCCCGTGCCCACATCCGTTCCTCGAAGGCGCGGACGGCCTCGTCCAGATCTCCAGGGCCGGTGGCGGTGGCGATGGACTCGGCGAGTTCGGCGCCTTCCAGCATCGCCAGGTTCGCGCCCGCCCCCAACGGGGGCATCAGATGGGCGGCGTCACCCAGGAGCGTCACCCCGGGGACGTGGGTCCAGGTGTGGGACACAGGCAGGACGCAGAGGGGGCGGTGGACGAAAGCGGTGCCGGGGCGGAGGAGGTCGAGGACGGGAGCGGCCCAGCCGTCGAACAGAGCCGGCAGACTCGATCGGACGGCCTCGACGTCGGCCAGGTCCAGGTTCGTGTGCCAGTCCAGCGGCGCGCGGAACTGGGCGTACATCTTGACGTGGCCGCCGCTGTTGCGCTGGGCGACGAGTGCTCGGTTCACGCCGTACACGGCCATGGAACCGTCGCCGATCAGCCGGGCGAGGTCAGGGTGGCGGGTGTCGACGTCGTCGAGGGAGGTTTCGACGTAGGTGACGCCGGCGTAGTGCGGCGTCACCGAGGAGACTGCCGGCCGTGTTCGGGACCAAGCGCCGTCCGCGCCGACCAGGAGGTCGAACGTCTCCTGTCGCCCGTCCGCGAAATGGACCAGTACGCCGTCCCGAGTCCCCGGCACCACCTGCCTCACGCCCCGATCCCACTGGACGTCGAGAGGGCCGAGCAGGAGGTCCCGGAGCTGTCCACGGTCGATCTCGGGATTGGCCCGGTCATCCGGACCGGCTCGCCAGTCGCGCAGGACGGTGCCGTCCGTCTCCAGGATCCGCATGGCCTGCCCCTCGGGGCGGGACAACGCTTGGAACTCCGCCAGCAGCCCCGCCTTTTGACGGATGTCGCCATCGCGTTACGGACCCGGGTCCGGCCGCCTCGTCCGCCCGTACGGACCACCTCCGCCCCATGGGGGAGGTTCCGGTCGTCCCGAACCGCACACAAGTACTCCAAGTCGGAACTTCTTTCGAATGTCCGCAGGTCAGAGGGTCGTTCGCAGTTGAACGGCCGAGCGGCCGAAGCGGAACCGGCGACTCGCCGAAGGGTCCCACACCCGCTCCCGCCTGCCCGAACGACCAGTCGGTCGGGCCGTGTTGCCTGTATACGGCCGGAAACTTCCGACAGATGTGCGATCACCCTCCGCGTCAGCAAGACTCCACTCCGCAGCCACTCGGCTCGCACCCACCCCCGGGCACACCACCCGTTTCTCCACGCGAAGGGACACCCCGTGCGTTACTTCCGCTCACTCGGCGCCGCCGCTCTCGCCACCGCGACCGGCATCGCCCTCGTCGGCACCGCGATCACGAGCGCCCAGGCCGCGCCCAGCAGCCTGTACCCGCCCTCGGCGCTCGTGCTCACGATCGGGAAGGGCGAGAAGGCGTCGACGGCCACCGTCGTCCGGGCGGTGACCCTGACCTGTTCCCCCGCGGCCGGCGGCACCCACCCCGACGCCGAGTCGGCCTGCGCGGAGATGACCGCCGCCGGGGGCGACTTCCGGCAGGTGACCAAGTCGACCGGCGACCGCCCCTGTACGCGCGAGTGGGACCCGGTCACGGTCACCGGCGACGGCGTCTGGCAGGGCAAGCGGGTCAGCTGGTCGGCCCGGTACGGCAACACGTGCGAGATGCGGGCGCGGACGGCGGAGGCGACGGTCTTCGCGTTCTGACGGGCCCCGCGTTCTGAGGAGCCTCGCCTCCTGACGGCCCTCGCGTCCTGAGGGGCGGCCACGCGTGGCGCGCCAAGGGGCCATGCGTGGCAACGGGGTTGTCCGGGACAGTCCGGGACGGCCCCGCCCTCCTTCCGGCCACTCGCCTCCCCGCCCCAGAGTGGCCGGAAGACGCATGTCCCGACCAGGAGAGGAACCCCATGAGCACGCGAACCCTCCGCGCCGGCCTCGCCCTCGGCGCCGCCCTGCTGGCCACCCTCGTCGCCGCACCCAGCGCCCAGGCCTACCCGCTGGAGACCCACATCGGGTACGCCAGCTCCTCCACGTACGGGTACGGGGCGTACGAGGTGATGACCGAGGGCTACGGCGTCATCTACGCCATGGACACCCACGGGGACGGCTACCGCATCGTCACCACGGTCTACAACCAGACCCTCGGCGGCGACCAGGTCGCCTTCGCCTACGACGCCAACGGCGACAACTCGTCCTCCGGTCCGCTCGACTACGACTACCTCGGCCGCGCCGGCGACCAGATGAAGATGGTGACGTGCCGCCAGAACGGGGCCGGCGGCACCCCGTTCAACTGCAAGACCACCTACTTCAAGCTGCCCTACTGACCCCGACCGGGGCGCTCCCGGTCCGAGACCGGCACGGAGAACGCCACGCCCGGCCGGCCGTCGACCGACCGGCCGGGGGGGAGCGGATCAGCGGGAGCAGATCCGTCACCGCGCCTCGCGGAACCGGAGTAGGTACGTGGCGGTCAGCGCGACAGCACGGTCCTCGTCATGCGACAGCTCCACGAGGGCACGTGATGCCGTCGTCCCCGGGATGTCCGCCAGCGCCTGGGTCAGCCGCCCGCGGGCGGCTGACCCGGCGGTGTCGTCGGCAAGGCGGTCGACGATCGCGGTCGCGATCCGGTCCGCCGTCGCGGAGTCGCTCGCCAGCACGCCCAGCGCATCGGCCGCATCGGTGTCGTTCCTTCCCCCCACGATCATGTCGACGAGCACCGGGACCGCATCGACCACACCCCGCGCACCGAGAGCCAGAGCCGCATGCCCGCGGACCACGACATCAGGGCTCGCAAGGGCATCCCGCAGCTGCCCGGCGGCTTCGTCACCGGGCAGCTCGACGAGGGCCTGAACGGCACGTTCCCGCACCGCGGCCACGGGTGAGCGGAGGCCCTCCGCCAGCAGTGCCACCGCGCCCTCGTCCGATCGCGCGAGCGCCCATCGCAGGGCCCCGGCGACGTTCGGCTCCGTCTCGCTCAGTGCCGCCTCGACCAGAGCCTCCACCGGCACCGGCACCTCGTCGCCCGCGAGCAGCACCGCGCGCTGACGCGCAGTGGCGCTCTTCGACCCAAGCGCCTGGAGGAGCGCGACGACCTGGAGCACCTCCTCCCAGCCGACCGGGTCCGCGGCCTGGATCCGGCGGAGCTGGGTGAGCAGCTCGGTCTCGGCCGCGATGCGGTCGCGCGTCTCCCGGATGAGGTCGCCGACGAGCGCCGATGGCGCGAAGCCGGGATCGTCGAGCGCCCGCCCGATCTCACGCAGCGACAGGCCCAGCGACCGCAGGCTCTCGATGTGGAAGATCCGCCGGATGTCCTCCGCGGCGTACTCCCGATACCCGGACCCCGTACGGCCCGAAGGCCGCACCAGGCCGAGGGATTCGTAGTGCCGGAGCATGCGGGCACTCACCCCGGACCGTCTCGACACCTCACCGATCAGCACGGTTGTCATCGTCCGTCGTGGGGGCCCCGGTGAGGGCCACGGCGCGCTTGGCCTCCTCGATCGCCGACCCGAATCCCGCGTCGGGGTCGCGCAGCAGCCTTTGTGTCGCGAGCGCGTGCGCGGACACACGCGGGTCGGAGACCGTCGTCGCGGCATGCAGGGCCGGCACGATCACCTCACCCAGCGCGACCAGCGCCTGGCTCAGACTCAGCTGCGTCTCCCGCTCGCCGCGCCCGAGCTGCGTCGCCAGCACCGCGGCCAAGGCCGGCTCCTCCCCCTCCGGCACGAGCACGACCGCCGTCCGCCAGGCGCTCCTCGCCACCTCGTCGTCGGCGTCGGACAACAGGGCCCGTGTGATCGCCGGCCACGCCTGCCGGTCCCCGATCTTGGACAGTGTGTGCAGCGCCTGGCTGCGTGCCTGCGCACGCTCCGAGCGGACTTCGCGGAGCAGCTCGGGGAGCGTCAGCGACACCGGGTGGCGGGTGAGTGCCCAGGTCAGCATGTCGCGGACGAAGAACTCGGGCTCGATCGCGCACCGCTCGACGAGCTTGTCGACGAAGCGCGGGTCAGGCGCCGTACCGACCGCCAGGGCTGCCCGCAGCCGCACGGACGGACGGCTGTCCTCCAGCCCCTGGAGCACTCGCATCACATCCGCTTCCTGCCTCTTCATGGTCATCGGGACCACCTCCTCGGGAAGCAGTGAAGACCTTGTCACCGTGTCAAGGTCAACCGGCGATCGCCCCCGAGACCTTCATCGCCTGACCCACTCCACCGTCGCCCGGCTCACCATCTCGTGCAGCAGCGCCGGCTCCACGAACGGGTCCTCGGCGGTCGGCCTCGACCGCCAGTCGAGCGGCCAGGTCGTCCCGTGCAGCGCCGGGACGCCCACGAACGCCTCGCTCCGGCCGTCGCGCGTCAGCGCACGGACCGGAGCCGGCCAGGCGTACGCGGCGGCGGAGGCGGGCGGGAGGAGGAAGTAGAGGTTCTTCCCGCCGGTCGCCTCGCGGACGATCGGCCCGGCGTGGAAGTCCGTGAACTCCATGAGCCGGTACGCCACGTCCTCCCCGAGGAACCCGCCGATCCGTACGGCGTCGAAGTGAACGCCCGCGTGACGGAGGGCGTGACCGGCCGCGGGTACCCAAGCAGGCACCCTGTCAAGTGACTTGCGCGAATTCATGACGCCAGCTTTCCGGTGCCGCTCTACTGTGACCAGCGCCACAGGTTGTTTGCGGCGGACTGTGCACTCGGGGAGGTGGGCTGTGAACAAAGGGAACACGGGCGGTCCAGGAGCCGCCAAGGCCTTCGGCAGGCTGCTGCGCTTCTACAGGGAACGGGCGAAGGTGTCGCAGGACTTAGTGGGCAAGGAGACCGGCTACTCCAAGTCCCAGGTGGCGATGATCGAGAGCGGGCAGCGGCGACCGAGGGGTCGGTTCGTCGAGATCGTCGACCCGTTGCTGGGTGCACAAGGTGCACTTCTTGAGATCGCGGATGAGGTGACGGCGAGCGGAGTGGCGGCGTGGTTCGAGGATTACTTGGAGGAGGAAGCCAAGGCTGCGGGCATCCATAAGTACGAGAACCACGTGATCCCTGGGCTCCTCCAGACCGAGGAGTACGCGCGGGCCGTCTTCGACAGCGCCGTCCCGGCCCTCGAGGAGGACGAGATCGAGGCCAGCGTCGTGGCGCGGCTGGCACGGCAGCAGGTGTTCTTTCGCAAACCCGCGCCCTTCGTCACCTTCGTCCTGGAGAAGGCCGCCCTCACCAAGCCCCTCGGCGGCAAGGATGTGCTCAGGAAGAACCTGATCTACATGCGGGAGTGTGCAGACCTGCGCAACGTCACGATCCAGATCATGCCGGAGAACCGCAAAACCCACGCCGGGCTCAACGGGCCCTTCACCCTGCTGGAGACCGAGGGGCGTCGGAGACAACTCGTCTATGTCGAAGGGCAAGGCGGAAGGTACTTTCTCAGCGAACAGCCGGACGTGGGAGACGTCTTCGCCCGCTACAGCACCCTGCGGGCACAGGCTCTCACCCCGGAGGACTCCGTACGACTCATCGAACAGGTGGCACGAGAGCTATGAGCACCGACCTCAGCTGGTTCAAGAGCAGCTACAGCGGCAGCCAGGGCGGCGAATGCGTCGAGGTCGCGTTCGCCTGGACGAAGTCCACGTACAGCGGCGACCAGGGTGGCGACTGCGTCGAGGTCGCCACCTGCCCCCACGCCGTCCATGTCCGTGATTCCAAGGACACCACCCGCCCCTCCTTCTCCGTCTCCCCCACCGCATGGGCGGCGTTCCTCAGCGCCTCCAGGTGACCTCCCCGCAGGCGGGAGAGGCTCTGGTCGTAGGCTCGGCCTCTCCTGCCTGTCCTTGAGGAGACCTCACTTGATCACGCTCGCTTCCGCCGTCACGCCCACGCTGCTCGCCGGCGCCACCCTCGCCTCGCCCGTCAGCGTCGCGCAGTCGGTTTTCTGGGAGTCCGTCGACCAGCTCTGGTACGTGTGCCAGCCCGACGGCACGCCGGAGGACATGGACCGGGTGACCGTCTCGCGTCTCACCGCCGACGGCACGCTCCTGGACAAGATGTTCATCGGCAGATCGGGGCACGGGACCGGCCTGTGCGTCGAGCGGAGCGCCGCCGGGACCCACATCTGGACCGGCGCCGTGCCGAGCGGCGGCTGGGCGACGGCGCTCGCCCGTATCCCGTACGTGCCGAACGCCACCGCCGACGCCTCCGACGCGGCCGTCGTCAAGACGCCCCGCGCCAACGTCCACCGGGTGTCGGCCTCGATCGACCCGACCCGCCGCCAGCTGATCTTCCGCTGGCAGTCGAACAACGTGTCGTCGCCGACGGCCGAGGGCGGCATCGACCGCTACGACCTGGGTGCCGCCGCTGCCGGAACGTTCACTCCGCTGCAGACGCTGCCGTTCGGCGCCTCCGGGAAGACCCTCCAGGGCTTCACCAGCCTCGGCGACCACGTCTACCACCTGTACGGCGACCAGAACGTCGACAACTTCACCGTGACCTGCACGGACTGGGCCTCCGGCACCGTGCTCCAGTCGCAGAAGATCACCGCGTTCCCCGGGCTCACCAACCGTGAGCCCGAGGGCATATGCGTGTACGAGGACACGCTGGCGTTCGGGATCGCGGCCAAGCCCGACAGCGTGCGGCAGCTGAACGTGGCCCGCTTCCCGCACCCGGGCACGAACCCGTGGGTCACCGTCCCGTTCAACGAGGCGGTGTACACGCCGAACAGCGTCAACTACGTGCCCCAGTTCCGGACCGCCGGCGACCAGGTACACGTGCACTTCTCGCTGTCCAAGGCGGACGGCACCGCCTGGACGCAGGGCGAGAAGCTCTTCCAGCTGCCGCTGCGGGCCCGGCCGAACCGGACCCAGCGGCTGATCGGCGTGGTGACCGGCGGCGCCGTGACCGCGGACACCATGACCGTGCGCTTCGAGGTGGCGCCCGACGGCTACGTGACGATCTGGGACGAGCGGACGCTCGTCGGCTGGGTCGGCGGCGACTTCAGCTTCTGGGTCTGCTGAACCGCCGCCTGACGCCCTGACCGCAGAGGGCTACCGCAGCAGGCCGTCGACCAGTTCGGCGGCCTCGCGGCGGGTCCGCTCGTCCGTGTGGCCCGGCTCGGCCAGGGCCAGCGGGCGCGGCAGGGCGACCGCCGACGGGTGGACGACGGCCGGATAGCGGCGCGGGTCGATCCGGCGGGCGCGGACGTCGTCCTCGGTCGCGTACGTGACGTCGTAGCCCGCCTCCTCCAGCCAGCGCGAGGCGCTCGCGTCCGCGCCGAAGGCGGCGGGCATGCCGAGGCCCGGGTAGGGGCGGCGGCCCGCGTAGCTCAGCGGGACGACGGCGAGGACGTCGGAGCGGCGGGCGGGCTCGCGGACGACGAAGGGCGTGTAGGCGCGGTGGCCTTCGGGCGTGGTGAGGACGGCGAGGAACAGGCCGGACACCCAGGTGCCGGGCACCTTCAGCTTCCAGGCCCGGCCGACGGTGACGTCCTCGGCGGTGAGCAGGTGGCGGGCGCGGTCGCCGCCGTAGTGGCCGAGGCGGTAGACCTCGACCGTGCAGGTGCGGGAGCCGGTGCGGGAGGCGGGGCGCAGGGTGAGCGTCTCGCCGGGCGTGACGGAGGCGGCGGATGCGTACGCCTGGATCTGGGGGTTCCGGAGGTCGACGCCGCAGGTCTCGCGGCTGCCGACGCTCCACTCGTCGGAGCCCTCCGCCAGGTTCTCGCGCACGACCGGGTTGTCGCCGGTGCGCGGGCCGCGCGGGGGCAGCGGTTCGGCGGCCGTGGCGGTGCCGGTGCCGGCGACGGAGAGCGCGACGGATCCGGCGCCCGCGGCGAGCAGGACGGTGCGGCGGGACGGGGTCATGGGCTGGTCCTCCAGGTCTGACGTCCTGGTCGACGTCCGCCGGTGATCCTATAGACCCGCACGCGATGACCGTGGCCGAAATCCGCTCCTGGCCCACAGCCCCCGCAGATACCTTTCTTCGCAATCGATTCCGGTCACCGGGGAGGCACCGCGATGGGACAGGGCACGGGACTGCTGAACGACCGGACCGTCATGGTCACGGGGGCTTCGAGCGGGATCGGCGCGGCGGCCGCCCGGCTGTTCGCGGCCGAGGGGGCCGCGGTGGTGCTCATGGCCCGCCGGACGGACGCCCTGGACAAGCTGGCCGCGGAGATCCGCGCCGACGGCGGGCGGGCCGAGGCGGTCACCGGGGACGTGACGGTCCCGGCCGACGCCGAGCGGGTCGTCGAGCGCGCGGTCGCCGCCTTCGGCTCCCTCGACGGGGCCTTCAACAACGCCGGCTGGGGCTCGATCGGCACCCGGTTGCACGAGACGGACGACGCCGTCTACGACCGGATCATGGACGTCAACGTGCGCGGTGTCTGGAACTGTCTGAAGGCCCAACTGCCCGTGATGCTGGGGCAGGACTCGGGCGGCGCGGTCGTCAACACCTCCAGCACCGCCGGCTCCTTCGCGACCGGGGCGGTCTCGCCGTACGTCGCCGCCAAGCACGCCGTCCTCGGCCTGACCCGGGCCGCGGCCGCCGAGTACGGCACGCAGGGCATCCGGATCAACGCCCTGATGGTGGGCGCCACGCGCACCGAGCTGATGGAGCAGGCCATCGAGGCCGTACCGCAGCTGGAGCAGGGCGCCGTAGCGCGGGCCGTGCAGCAGCGGCTCGCCGAGCCGGCGGAGGTGGCGCGGGCGGCGGCTTGGCTGCTCAGCGACCAGGCCTCGTTCGTGACGGGTGGCGCGGTGCCGGTCGACGGGGGTTGCAGCGCCGTCTGAGGCCCGCCGTCCGGATCTCGGTGTTGGCGGCGGCAATAGGTCGACCACGCACTTGTCCGTCCCGAAGGGCGCCCCAACCATGGAGGCATGCCCTCGCCTTCCACCACCCACGTCAGCCACATCAGCCACGAGGAATTCCGCGCGACCCTGGGCCGGTTCACGACGGGCGTCGTCGCGGTGACCGCGCTGCGGGAGAGCGACGCCTCACCGGTCGGTCTCGCGGTGAACTCCTTCACCTCGGTGTCCCTGGACCCGGCCCTCGTCCTCTTCTGCATCGCGCGGAACAGCACCAGCTGGCCGCAGGTCCGCACCGCCGAGCGCTTCTGCGTGAACATCCTCGGCGAGCACCAGCGGGAGCTCAGCAACCGCCTGGCCACCAGCGGCGACGACAAGTTCCGCGGGGTGCGCTGGACCGCCACGCCGAACGGGACGCCCGTGCTGGACGGGGCCATCGGCTGGCTGGAGTGCTCCGTGGAGGCGGAGTACGCGGCCGGGGACCACGACGTGATCGTCTCCCGGGTGCACCGTCTGAGCAGCCGCGAGGACGGGGCGCCGCTGGTCTTCTACCGCGGGTCGTACGAGCGGCTCGCCGCCGCCTGAACAGTTCACCGCAGGACCGACGTTAAGTGGGTACACCTTCCATGACACAGAGCACCGGTTCCCTCAAGCCCCTCGGAGTCGGCGTCGTCGGCCTCAGCGCCAACGGCGGCTGGGGCTCCCGTGGCCACCTGCCCGCGCTCCAGGCCGTCGAGGGCTTCGAGCTGCGCGGTCTGACCGCCTCCACGCCGGAGGCGGCGGCCCGGTCCGCCGAGAAGCACGGGGTGCCGCTGGCCTTCACCGACCCCGCCGAGCTCGCCGCCCACGACGACATCGACCTCGTCGTCGTTGCGGTCAGGGTGCCCCGGCACCGCGAGCTGATCGTGCCGGCCCTGGAGGCGGGCAAGGCCGTGTTCAGCGAGTGGCCGCTGGCCGTCGACCTCGCCGAGGCGGAGGAGCTCGCGGCCCTCGCCGCGCGGCTCGGGGCGAGGACCGCCGTGGGGCTCCAGGCCCGCTCGGCGCCGGGCGTGCGCTACGTACGCGACCTGATCGCCGACGGGTACGTGGGCGAGGTCCTGTCCACCACCCTGGTCGGCTCGGGCGGCGGCTGGGGTCCGGTGGTGGGCGCGGGAGGCGCGTACACCACCGACCGGGCCAACGGCGCCAGCCTGATGACGATCCCCTTCGGCCACACCCTCGACGCGCTGACCATGTGCCTGTCGGGCTTCGCCTCGCTCGGCGCCACGACGGCGACCCGCCGGCCGCGGGTGCGGGTCGCGGAGACCGGCGAGTTCCTGACGATGACCGCCGAGGACCAGATCGCCGTCTCCGGTGAGCTGGAGAACGGCGCGGTGGCCTCCCTGCACTACCGGGGCGGCTCCAGCCGGGGCACCAACCTGCTCTGGGAGATCAACGGCACCGAGGGCGACCTGGTGATCACCGGCGGCTCCGGGCACCTCCAGTTCGGCCAGTTCGAGATCGCGGGCGCGCGCGGCGGCGACTCCACTCTCTCGGTGCTGCCCGTGCCCGAGCGCTACCGGAACCTGCCGGGCGTGAGCGGTCCCGCCGAGGCGGTCGCGCACGCGTACGCGCAGCTGCGCACCGACATCGAGGACGGGACGAGGGTCGTGCCCGACTTCGCGCACGCGGTGGAGCACCACCAGCTCCTGGACCGGATCGCGCGGGCGGCCGAGACCGGCACCCGCCAGTAGCGGTCCAGGCCTCCAGGCCCCCCCATGGGACCGAAGGCTCCCGCCCCTCAGCCCCGGGGCGCGGGGGCCTTCGCCATGTGCGCGCGGACGGCCCCGCAGACGGCCTCGGCGTGATCGAAGAGGTAGAAGTGACCACCGGGCCACAGGTGGTACGCGACGGGGTGCGGCGAGTGGGCCGACCAGGCGCCGAGGCGCGACGCCGGGGCGAGCGGGTCGTCGGTGCCGCCGAAGACGGCCAGGGGCGTGCGCAGGGGCGGGCCGGCGGCGTACTCGTACCCGTCCACGAGGGTGAGGTCGTCCCGTACGGTACGGGCCACGAGCCGGGCCAGGGCCTCGGGTTGCCCTGGAGTGGGGGCGAGGGCGTGCCGCAGGACCGTGGCCGTCGCGGCGCGCCGGGCGTGGGGGGCGAGGCTGCCGGAGACGCCCAGCCAGTCGGGGGCGCGGCCCTCCGCCTCCAGGCGGCGTACGAGCTCGAAGGCGAGCAGGGCGCCCATGCTGTGGCCGAACACGGCGCAGGGACCGTCGAGTTCGGGCCACACTTCGCGGTGGACGAGCTCGACGGCCTCCTCGGCGGTACGGCACCGGGCGGCGCCCCGGTCGAGCAGCCGGCCGGGCAGGTCCACGCCCAGGACCCGCCAGCTGCGGGGCAGGTGCGGCAGGAAGGGGCCGAAGCCCCGCGAGGAGCCGCCGGCGTGGTGCAGGAGCACCAGGGTCGTCTCGTACGGGAGGGGCCCGGCGCCGACGGCCGGCTCGTGGGGGGTGGCCGGCGCGGTCAGCTCGTACAGCGGCATGTCAGGCGACCAGCTCTCCCAGGAAGGTGTGCTGCTTGTCCAGCGGCCGGGGGTCGTCGCGGTACAGGCAGTCCATGGGCAGCCAGTGCACGCGCAGGGACTCCACCGGCTCCGGGCCGCGCAGGGCCGCGGCGGCGATGTGCCGGGGGCCGCAGGGCACGTCGTGGACGGCCCAGTCGGCGGGGCGGCGGGCGGTGTCGGCGCCGAGGTAGTCGGCGGCCAGGTCGCGGGCGAGGCCGGTGCCGATGCCCTTCAGATAGGCCTCCTTGCGGGTCCACAGCTGGCCGAAGGAGACGGCGTCCACGCCGTCGGCCGCCCCGCCCAGCTCCGAGCGCTCGTCGGGGTGGAGCGCGGGGAAGCACACGCGGGCGGTCTCGCCGGTGGGGACGCGTTCGACGTCCACGCCGATGGGCAGCGGCGACACCCCGATGAGGGCCATCCCGTTCCCGTGGGAGAGGGAGAAGTGCAGGGTCGACTCGGGGGTCTCGAGGACCGGTCTGCCGTGCGGCTCGTCGCAGCACGGGCAGGGGGCGCGCCCGAAGACGAGCTCGGCGGGGGCGGTGTCGAGGTAGGCGCCGAGCAGGCGGCGCAGGGCGATGTGGGCGGAGCTGTAGAGGAGGCGGCCGGACTCGCGCCGGCAGGTGCCGGCCCGGCTGCGTTCGGTGTCGTCGAGCTCGTCGAGGTCGAGCACTCCGGTGCAGGTCCCGGGCTCGGGCTGGCGGAGCAGCCACAGTTCGGCGCCCCTGGGGGGCGGGGGTGAAAGGGTCACGCGAGCACGCCCTCCAGGTGGGCGGCGAGCTCGCGGACGTTCTCGGCGCGCAGGATGGTGGTGAGTGCCGGGGCGGCGCCCAGGGTCGCCACGATGCGGTTGCGCAGTTCGAGGCCGGTCATCGAGCCGACACCGAGGTCGGTCATCGTCTGGTCGCGGTCGACGGCCTCGGCCGGGCAGTGCAGGACGCGCCCGATCTCCTGGCAGAGGTAGTCGCCGAGCAGGTGCGCGCGCCGGCCGGGGGGTGCGGCGGCCAGGGCGGCGGGGGTGAGGTCGGGGGGCTTCGGGGGGCCAGAGAGCGCCGGGAGCGCCGGGGCGAGGCGTACGGGGGGTGCGGGCTGCTTCGCCGCCGTGTCGTCGGGGCCGGTCCTGAACCAGTCGAGCAGGGCCTGATCCACGGTGATGAGCCTTTGCTTGAGGTGGAGTGGAAGGGGTGCGCCGCCGGGGCCCCGAAAGGCCACGGCGGCGCACCCCGGGTGCCGGTTGTGCCCGGCTCAGCTCGCGGACGCCGCCGCCTCCGGGGGCAGCTCGTGGGCGAAGCCGCAGCGCAGGGCCACGCCGGCCAGTTCCGCCTTGACCTCGACGCTGCGCCAGATCCCGCCGCGCAGCGGCAGCAGCCGCTTGCCGGTGAGGGTGGCGCGGGCGAGCCGCGAGCGGTCCGGGTGGTCGGGCAGCTCGGCCGGAACGGGCGCGGACTCGAGCACGGTCTGCATCATCCACAGGGTGTTGCTCTCGGCCCGGCTGACGCCGTCCAGCTCGTACATGAGCACCTGGACGAGCTGGAGGTTGACGACGAAGGCGTCGACGAGCGACACCGACGGCTGGTGGGCGCCCTCGATGCCCTCGCGGGCCGGCTCGGCCTCGGGTGCGAAGTGCACGTCGGCCTGGGCGGAGAGGGAGTCCATGTCGACGCGTACGTCGTCGATGAGGTGCCGTCGCCGCTTGAACCCGTCGCCCCAGAAACGCCGTTCGGCCGGGCCGAGCGCGTGCTCGAGGCTCTCGTGGCGGGCTTCCTCGACCGCGCGGGTGACGATGTCGTGCTCGATCTCGGTGCGGACCCGCAGGTTGCCGACCGTGCAGTCGTGCACGGTCAGATGGCGGGCGGGCAGCCCGGGCAGGTCCTCGGTCCTGACCAGGCGGGCCGCGAGCGGGATGTCCGCCAGTTCCTCCTGGGGGGCGCCGCCGGCCCGCAGGACGACCTTGTGCAGCCGCATCCGGGTACGGGCGGCGGCGTCGAGGCCGTAGCCGTGGGCGAGGTGCAGCTCGGCGAGCTGGACGCCGAGGACGAGGGCGTCGACGGTGCTGAGGTGGGGCCGGAGGTCGGTGCCGTCCTTCTTGCGGGACCAGTCGGCGGGGTAGCCGACGTCGACGGTGGCGCGCACGCCCGCGTCGGGGGCCTCGGCCGGCGTGACGATGACGTTCCGGACCCGGTACTCGGCGCGCTGGTAGCCGCGGGAGAAGAAGCGGGTCTCGCTCGGACCGAGGTAGTCGTCGATGGACTTGAGCAGGATCTGCTGGCCGGTGCGCACGCTCACACCCCCGCCGTCCGGGCCCGTATCGCCTCGTCGTACGCGGCGATGAGATCACGGATCGTCCGGATGTCGGCGATGGACCGGTCCTCGGCGAACGGGTCGACGCCGAGCTCGGTCTCCAGCTGGAGCAGCAGCTGGGCCAGGAGGAGGGAGTTGAGTCCCGCGGTGAGCAGCGGGTCGTCGAGGGCGTAGGTGGAGCCGCCCTCGTCGTTGAGCAGGACGCTGTCGATCTCGCGCTGGATGACTTCCTGGAGGTCGACGTCCTGGTTCTGGTTCGTCTGCGTGCCGTTCAGCATGTGATGCCTCCGTCGATGACGAGTGTCTGTCCGGTGATGAACCGCGCCCGGGGCGAGGCGAGGAAGAGGACCGCGTCGGCGATCTCGTCCACGGTGCCGAGGCGGCCCAGCGGGGTGCGGCGCTGGATCTTCTCCCGGTTCTGCGAGGTGACCTCCGCCGTCATCTCGCTGTCGAAGAAGCCGGGCGTGAGGGTGTTGACCCGGATGCCCAGCGGGCCGAGCTCCCGGGCCAGGGCGCGACCGAGCCCTTCGAGGCCGGCCTTGGCGGCGGCGTAGACCGCGACGCCGCGGTAGCCGCGGATGGCGTTGATGGACGAGATGTTGACGATCGTGCCGTCGCCGTCGCGCATCATGAACCGGGCGCAGGCCTGGGCCAGATGGAGCGGGGCGAGCAGGTTGGCGCCGACGAGGTCGTCCATGCGCTTGGGCGCCGTGGTGAGGAACAGCTCCTGGTGGAGCACTCCCGCGTTGTTGACGAGCAGGTCGATCCGGCCGAAGCGCTTGCCGGCGTCGCGGGCGAAGCCCCGTACGGCCGTGGTGTCGGTGAGGTCGACGGCCGCCCAGTGGAAGGAGTCCTGGTGTTTGCCGGCGGTCGCCTCCGTGAACTCGTTGGGCTTACGGCTGAAGGTGGCGACCCGCCAGCCGTCGGCGAGCAGCCGCTCGACCAGGACCCGGCCGAGGCCGCGGCTGCCGCCGCTGACGACGGCCACGGGTGCGGGCCTCTCCTCGTGCTCGGGCGTGGCGGTCATGCCGCGCTCCGGATCTTCTTGAAGCGCTCGGAGTGCTGGTCGTCCTGGGAGACCTCGATCAGGAGCGGCACCTTGTACGCCTGGAGGCGCTCGCTGCAGTACCTGCGGACGGTGCGGGCGACCTCGCGGGGGTCGGCCGGCCGGGTCAGCTTGACGGTGGCCTGGACGACCTGGCCGGTGATGTGGCTGTGGCGGCCCGAGACGGTGGCGTCCGCGATGAGGTCCATCTCCAGCAGGACGTTCTCGACCTCGCTGGGGTAGACCTTCTCCCCCGCCACGTTGATGATCTCGGACTTGCGGCCGAGGATGCGGACGTACTCGCCGTCGGTCTCCACCGCGTCCTGGGTGTTGAAGTACCCCTCGTCGTCGAAGGGCGCGGGCGCGTTGAGGTAACCGAGCATCGCCATGTCGGAGCGGATCCAGAGGATGCCGTCGCGGATCTGGTGGTCGAAGCCGTCGCCGCCGAGTTTGACCCAGAGGCTGTCGTTGTCGCGGGACTTGGTGGACAGGATGCCGAGCTCGGAGAGTCCGTAGGTCTGCTTCAGACGGACGCCGGGAAGCGTCGCGTCGAGCCGCTGGAGGACGCCGAGGGGCATGGGCTCGGTGCCGTACGTGACCAGTTGCAGCGAGCTGAGGTCGTGGCCGGCGTGGGCGCCCGAGATCAGCAGCATGTTGAGGAAGGTGGGCGTGGTGGGCAACACCTCGATGCGGTGCTCGGCGATCGCCGCGCAGACCGAGTCGGGGGTCCGGTCGGCGATCGTGACGAGCGCGCCGCCCTGGCTGAGGGTGTGCAGCAGGGTGTTGATGCCGCCGATGTGGTCGAGGTTGAGGAAGCCCAGGGTCCGCTTGGGGCGGCGGGCCTCCCCGTACTTGCTGAGCATCCTGGCGAAGTCGAGCACCGTGGCCTTGCTGCGGCCGGTGGTGCCCGAGCTGAACAGGACGAGGCCCGGGGTCCGCGCGGCGCGCAGCCTGCCGTACAGCTCGTGGTCGGCGGCGCGGCCGGTGCGCCGGCACAGGTGCCCGCCGTCGGGGGCGCCGGCGACCGTGATCGCCACCTCCACCTCGGCGATCTCGTGGAACTCGGCGCGCTTGGCGTCGGGCAGCGGGGTCATCGGGACGACGACCGCGTCGCGGGCGACGAGGGCGAGCAGACCGGCGCAGGATTCGACGCTGCTGGGGCCTTCCAGGGCGACGACCTGTCCGGCGCGCACGTCCTTCTCGTCGAGGAATTTCTCCCAGCGTGCGGTCGCCTCGAGGAGCTGCGCATAGCTGTGGGTCCTGCCGTCGAAGACGATCGCGTCGGCGGAACCGAAGCCGTGCATCCGTTCAAAGAACCAGGCGGTCATGCGCCCTCCGGAATTTCGTAACGGGCAGAGGTGTAGGGGGAATTCTCTGGTCTGCGGGTGGAAAGCGGACGGGGGTGGGACGGAAGGCGGGGTCGGGCCGGAACGCGGTATCCGGACGGAGAAAAGGGGATCGGTGGTTCGGGGGCCGGCGGCGGCCCCGGCAGCAGCCGCCAGCCGTGGACGCGTGCCGATGAGCGCAGACCGGCGTCGCCTCCGACGACGTACGCCTTCCCGACGGCCCTCAGCATCGGCAGGTCGGAGACGTGGTCCCCGTAGGCGGCGCAGTCCTCCGGGTCGAGGCCGCCGCGGATGGCGACGTGCATGACGGCGTCGCTCTTGGCGGCGCCGATCATCGGCGGGCCGTCGAGCTCCCCGGTGTAGCGCCCCTGGGAGATCGCGGGGCGGGTGCACCGGACGTCGTCGACGCCGAGGTCGGCGGCGACCGGGTCGAGGAGGGCCGGGAACGAGCCGGAGACGAGGACGACGTGGTCGCCGCGCTCCTGGTGGCGGCGCAGCGCGGCCACGGCGGGGGCGTGGTAGTAGCCCCCGGTGGCCAGTTCGGCCGCGAACCAGCTCCGGGCCACGTCGGCGACGACGCCGGCGTCGAGGCCCTGGAGGTGGGCGAAGTAGGCGCGGTTGGTGGTCTCGCGGGCGCAGCCGACGGCGGCCATCGCCTTGAGTTCCCGTACGCGTTCGTCGAATTCGCGCCGTGGGCGGCCCATGGCGGCGAGATAGAAGGCGAGAAAGCGGAACATGCCCACCGAGGTGGTCAGGGTGCCGTCCACGTCGAAGAAGGCGGCTCGCGTGGGGTTCTGGCTCATACCGAGAATCATCGCAGCGGCTTTCCCCGCGCCCCAGACTTCAATGTCACCGGCTTCCCCGGCGCTATCACCAGGGATGCTGTTGCTGTCGCCAACAGATTCGGGGGCGCGAAATGAGAACGGGCCCGGAACACCTGATTCCGGTGCCGAGCCCGCCCTTTGGTACGGAATTCAGAGTTCCGAATGCGGCCCCCAGCGAAGGGCGCCGTCCTCCTCCACGACCCGGCCCAACTGGCCCTGCCCGAAGTGGATGCCGAACGCGAGGGTGTCCGGGCGGGTGAGCTCCGGTAGCAGCTCGTACCGCGTGCGCACCGCCTGTTCGGGCAGCGTGTCCATCGACACCGGCCAGTCGGGGCGGGCGAACTGCGCGGGTGTGTGGAAGACGTCGCCGAAGGCGATCAGGCGGTGCTCGCCGGTGTCGATCACGTACGAGGTGTGGCCGCGGGTGTGCCCCGGGGTGAGCCGGGCGGTGACGCCGGGGAAGATCTCCTCGCCGTGTCCGGCGGTGCGCGCGGGCACGGAGACCTCCGGCGGCATGGTCCAGTCCGCCCATTCCTCGCGCGAGGCGACGAACGTGGCCCGGGAGAAGGGGAAGCGGCCGGCGGGGCCGGAGCGGAAGGCCCAGCCGACGTGGTCGTCGTGGAGATGGGTGAAGGCGACGGTGTCGATGTCCTCCAGCGTGCGGCCGGTCCGGCGGAGGGCGTGCGGCAGCGCGCCGCCGCGCAGGGCGCCGATGGTGTCGATCGTGTCGGCGGCGGGGATGTCGTGCGGGCCGAAGCCGGTGTCGATCAGCAGGGCGCTGTCCTCGTACTCCACGAGCAGGGCGCCGATGGGGGCCTCGATGAAGCCGTGCGGGTCGAGGAGGGAGGCGTTGTCACCGGCCCAGTCGTCGGCGGTCGACTCGGGCAGCCAGCGCAGGGGGTGCAGTTGGACGGATCCGTCGGGGATGGCCGTGACGGTGTGCCGGCCCAGGCGCAGGGAGGGCAGCACGGGCGGGGGCGGGGTGGGGGTCCCCGTGATGAGCGGCATGGTGGTCCTCCCTGGGTGGGGTGGGGTCGCGGGTGGGGCGGGTGCGCGGGTGGGGCCGGCGCGCGAGTGGGGCCGGCGCGCGAGTGGGGCCGGCGCGCGAGTGGGTGCGGTCCGGAAGTGACCGGGAGGCGGGACACCGACCTTGCGGTGCGGTGTCACGCCTCCCGGGGTGTGGTGCGGGTCGTGAGCCGGACGGGGGCTCAGGCGGCTCCGCCGGCCCGGACCGGGGCCTCGGTGGCCTTCTCCTGCGCGGCCTCCGCGGACTCCGGCACGGCCTTGGGCTGCTTGCGCAGGCCGAGGACGATCAGGACGGTGAGCAGGATCAGGGCGGCCGAGGTGTACGTGGCCGCCTGGAGGCCGTCGGAGAGGTGGGCCTTGTCGGGGTCGGGGCCCGCGACGCCGTTGGAGACGGCGACCAGGACGGCGAGGCCCACGGCGGCACCGACCTGCTGGCCGCTGGTGGCCAGGCCGGAGGCCAGGCCCTGGAGCTTCTCCTCGACGCCCGCGGTCGCCGCGGAGAACATGGCGGTCCAGATGACGCCCTGGGCGAGCGAGAAGACCACGATGCCGGGGATCATCTGCGGGTACGTCGAGCCGTCGCCCAGGAACGCGGCGAACAGGGCCGTACCGACGGCGCCCACGATCAGGCCGATGACCAGGGTGCCGCGGGCCCCGTAGGCGGTGGTGAGCTTGCCGCCGATCATGGAGCCGATCAGGATGCACGCGCACGGCACGATGAAGGCGAGGCCGGTGGCGAGCGCGTTCCAGCCGCGGACGGTCTGGAGGGCGAGCGTGATGAAGTACGCGCTGGCGCCGAAGGTGGCCATGAACATGAAGGTGATCATCGAGCCGAGGCGCAGGCTGTTGTACGAGAACACCCGCAGCGGCACCAGCGGGTCGGCGGTGCGGGACTCGATGACGACGAAGGCGACGATGAGCGCCACCGCGACGATGAAGCTGCCCAGGATGGTGGGCGAGGCCCAGCCGGACTCCGGACCCTGGACGAGGCCGAAGACGAGCAGCAGCGCACCGCCGGTGACGGTGATGCCGCCCGGCAGGTCGAAGCCCTGACGGCGCTCGGTGGGCGGGTCGGCGGGGATGGCGCGCAGGCCGAGCAGGGCGACGCCGACGGCCAGCGGGACGTTGACGAAGAAGGTCGCGGACCAGCCGAAGGCCTGGGTCAGCACGCCGCCGAGCAGCGAGCCGACGACCATGCCGCTGCTGCCCGTCGCGCCCCAGACGCCGAGGGCGCGGTTGCGCTCCTTGCCCTCCTCGAAGTTGGTGGTCAGCAGCGACAGGGTGGCCGGGGCGAGGAACGCGCCGCCGATGCCCTGCACCGCGCGGGCGGCGACCAGGACGGCGGGTGTCTCGGCGAGGCCGCCGGCGATCGAGGAGATCGCGTACAGGGCGAGGCCGGTGAGGAACATCCGGCGGCGGCCGATGAGGTCGGCCATGCGTCCGCCGAGGAGCAGGAAGCCGCCGAAGGCGACGGCGTAGGCGCCGATCACCCACTGCAGCTGCTGGTCCGAGAAGCCGACGCCGCTGCCGATGTCGGGCAGCGCGACGAACACGATGCTGTAGTCGAGCGCGATGATCAGCTGCGCTAAGGCCAGGGCCGCGAGGATGAGCCCCTTGCGGCCTGCGGAACCCGACGACGAAGTCATGGTCTCCGTACCTCTCTTATCTGGTTATCGTTCGGATTACTGGTGGTTCGGCCGGCGGCCGACTTGCTCCCCGCGCGGCGCTCAGGCCGGCACGCCCACCACGTCGAAGGCGCGGGGGGACTCCCGGGCCCAGACGGCCAGGCGGTCGGCCGTGGCGTCGGCGCGGGGGCTGAGCAGGATCAGCTGCAGGCCCGGGCGGACGGCGAGGTCGAGGCCGACCTGGGTGAGCGAGAGCTGTCCCAGCTCGGGGTGGCGCAGCACCTGTTCGTAACTCGACCCGTCGCTGATCTGGTGCTGGGCCCACAGTCCGGCGAAGGCCGGGCTGCACTCGCACAGGTAGCCGGTCAGCGCGGCGAGCCGGGGATCGCCCAGGAACTCGCTGCTCTGGGTGCGGAACCGTGCCACCGCCTCGGCCGCGTCCCGCTCCCAGCAGGGGAACCGGGTCCTGGCGCGCGGGTCGAGGAAGAGCATCTCCAGGTAGTTGGGGTGCGGACCCTCGATGCCGAGGAGCCGTACGGCGGTGCGGTTGGCCGCCACGATGTCCCCGTAGCGGTCGACGAAGTACGCCGGGTTCGGCAGGAAGCCGTCGACGATCTGGGCGTTGAGCCGCTGGTCCCCCTCCGCCGGGACCCGGGGCCGCCTGGGCGCCGCGTAACCCGCGAGGCGCATCACGTACAGACACTGCGCCTCGTCGAGTCTCAGGACGTGGGCGACGGCGGCGAGGATCTCGGGGGAGACGTTCTTGGCCCTCCCCTGCTCGATCCAGGCGTACCAGGAGGCCCCGATGCCGGCGAGCATGGCCACCTCCTCGCGGCGCAGCCCGCTCAGCCGCCGGGAACCGCCGCCCGGCAGGCCCACCTGCTCCGGGGTGACCTCGGCGCGGCGGGCCGCGAGGAAGTCCCCCAGCTCGGCGAACTTCAGGTCAGCCGTCCGAACGGCCGGCTTGGCGACCGCGGTCGCGGGACCCCTCGCCGATAACGCGACGCCAAGTGCCGGAGATCCAGAACCAGTCATCGTGGCCATCCTCCTCCGTGGACAACGCCCGCACCCCCTGCCAGTGCGAGGCTCCCCAGCATCATAGAGATCGATATTTTTTTTTGTACAGGAAGAGAGCGATCGTTATTTTTCTTTACCGAAGGTTAACCGTTCGGGCCGGCTTCGGCCGACGGGCTTGCATACGGGGGTGGGGCACCGGTAAATGATAGCGAGCGCTATCTTTGTTACCGAAGGGCCGGTACCCACATGGTCAGTCAGGAGCGGGCGGAACGGACGCGAGCGCGTCTGCTCCACGCCGCCGCCGGAGAGTTCTCGCTGTACGGATACGGCGGGACGTCACTCCAGCGCATCAGCGGGGCCGCGGGCGTCACCATGGGAGCCCTGACCTTCCACTTCCCCACCAAGATGTCCCTCGCGGGCGCCGTGCACACCCACGGCTTCGCCCTCACGAGGGCCGCCGTGGCGTATACGGCCACGGGTACGGCCGTGGCGGACGGGGCAGGCAGGTCGGACGGGTCGGCACCCCACCTGCAACGGGTCATCGGCATCACCACCGCCCTGGCCCGGCTGCTGCACGAGGAGGCCACCGTCCGGGCGGCCGGGCGGCTGAGCCGGGACCGGACCCTGGAGCGGGATCACTGGCACGAGGCCTGGCTGCCCCACGTCCACGAACTGCTCGAACAGGCTGGCAAGGAAGGCGAGTTACGGCCCGGTGTGAACCCGCACGTCGTGGCGCTGCTCACGCGCCTCCTGGTCTCGGGCCTGGAGGAGTCGGCCCAGCCGGGCGGTGGGCCCCCCGGGCAACTCGGCCAACTGGGCGCGGTCTGGGACGTGGTGCTGTCGGGAGTCGGGCGGCCGCAGGGCTGAGGGGTGTCGCGCCGAGGGCCCGGCGGAACCCCGGGCTCCAGGCTCCGGACCCCGGACCCCAGACCCCAGACCCCGGGCCCCGGGCTCCAGACCCCGGGCCCCCTGGGGCCTCAGGCGAAGAGGGCGGCGTGGTCCGCGGCCCAGGCGGCGAAGGTCGTCGGCGGCCGCCCGATGAGCGTCGCCAGCGTGTCGTCGACCCGGCCCGCCGATCCCGCCGGACCCGTCGTTCCCCCGCCGCGCCGCCGCGCGCCCGCGAGCAGGGCGTCGGCGATCGGCTCCCCGTACCTCCGGACCCATCCGGCGCGCGCCTCCTCGGCCGTGAGGTCCTCGAACTCCAGGCGCCTGCCCAGGACTTCCGACAGCACGGCGGTCTGCTCGCGCGCCGAGAGGTCCTGCGGCCCGGTCAGCGCGTACGTGGCGGACGCGTGGCGGTCGGGCTCGGTCAGGGCGCGTACGGCGGCCTCGGCCACGTCCCGGGGGTCCACGCAGGCCGTGCGCGCCGCGCCGCCGAGGGCGCGTACCACCCCGTGCTCGCGGATCGACGACGCCCAGGCGAGCGCGTTCGACATCGGCGTACGGATGCGGAGCACGGTCCAGGACAGGCCGCTCGCGCGCCACAGGTCCTCGGCGCGCCGGTTCCAGGTGGCCACGAGGTCGTCCGCGCCGGGGTCGGCGACACCGAGCCAGGAGAGCTTCACGGCATGCCGTACGCCGGTGGCGCGGGCGGCGGCGAGGAGGTTCTCGTCGTCCTCGGGACGCAGGGGGTTCGCCGTCACGACGAAGACGGCGCCGGCGCCGTCGAGGGCGCGGCGGAGGCGGTCGCCGTCCGCGTAGTCACCCTCGGCCACCGTGCCCGGCAGACGGAGCGAGGCGGCCTTGTCCGGGTCGCGCACGAGGAGGGTGGGGGCGGTCCGTCCCGGTGTGGCGAGGAGCCGGGCCACGTGGCGGCCGACGGCCCCGGTCGCACCGGTGACGACGATCCCGGGGGTGCGGCCGGCTCCGGCTAAGGCGTCCGCCGGGCTCATGCCGCCGCCCCGCGGGAGTCGTCGAGGCAGAGGCGCTTGAGCGCGCTCGGGGTGGCGATGGTCGGCAACAGCACGTTCCACATCTCCCTGATCCGCTGGGGCAGGTCCTGGCGGCCGCTCTCCAGATGGGCGTGCATCTGTGCTCCGGTGCAGGCGTTGACGATCAGCCGTGCCACGGTGTTGACGTCGACGTTCGCCCGGACCTCGCGGTCGCGCTGGGCGACGGTGAGGGACTGGGCGATCACCTCGGTCCACTGCTGGTGCGAGTTCTCCTCGGGGCCGATGAAGGAGTCCTGCTCCATCACGAGCCGGGCCCCGGCCAGCAGGAACGGATCATCGAGCAGCGCGTGGGCCCAGGTCAAGGTGATGTCGACGGCGTGCTGCAGCCCCTCCGTCTCGTACGGCGGCGTCACGCGTTCGGGCTGGCTGCGCACGATCTCGCGGGCCAGCGCCTCCTTGCTCTCGAAGTGGAAGTACATCGCGCCGAGGGTCAGTCCGGCCCGCCGGGTGATCTTCGTGACGCTCGCTCCGGAGAATCCGCATTCGGCGAACACCTCGGCGGCGGCCCGCGCGATGACGGCCCTGGTCCGAGCTGCGCGTTCCTGCTTGATCTCCCGTTTGCCTGTGAGCTCGGCAGCCACAGACGCCTCCTTCGTCACTGGTTCAACCCTCGACAAAAAAAAGAATAATCTCTATCTTACCGGCGTTCGCGCTGATTGCCGCCAGAGCGAACGCAGACCTCGCGTCGACACCTATCGGAGGAAGCTCGGATGGCTCGGTGCACCACCAACGGACTCGTCGATCCCCGCCCCCAACCCTCCCCACCCGACATCACGCACGACGCCACGCACGACGTCAGGCGCTACGCAGGCAAGGTCGACCTCGACGAGGTCCTTGTCGCCGACTGGCGCCGCGTCGACGACCTCACGCACGCCGTGACGGTGCGCTGGCCCCGTCACCACGCCTTCTACACTCCCACGCCGCACGACTACACCGTCCTGCTGTTCACCGAGAGCGTCCGGCAGGCGCTGGCCGTCACCAGCCATCTCGGACTCGACATACCCGTCGGCCACCGCATGGGCTGGGAGCTCCTGTCCTGCACGGTCGCGCCGGACTGCTTAGCCATCGACACCGACCCGACCGACCTCGAACTCACCGTCACCCACGATCCCTTCACCCGCCGGCGATCGGGCCTCGCCCGGCTCACCGCCCGCGTCACGGCCACCCGCGGCGGCCGGCTCCTCGGCACCGCCCTGATCCACTACACCGCCTACCCTCCCGCCCTCTACGACCGGCTGCGCGGCGAACACGCCGACGCCCGGGAGGCGTTCGCCAGAGCCCTGCCACCAGGGCCGGCCACCGACCCGGCGCTCGTCGGCCGTACGGACCCCCAGGACGTGGTGCTGGCGGAGGACACCACGCACACGGGGAACGACAGCCGACGACGCTGGGCCCTGCGGGCCGACACCACCCACCCGGTCCTCTTCGACCACCCCCACGACCACATCCCCGGCATGGTCCTGCTCGAAGCGGCGAGCCAGGCCGCCCAGGCCGTGGCGGCGCCACGGCGGGTCGTCCCGATCGAGCTCGACACGACCTTCTCGCGCTACGTCGAGTTCGACGAGCCGTGCACGATCGTCGCGGAGGAGCCCGAGGTGGACGCGCTCGGCCGGCTCCGGCAGGTCGTCAGCGGCGTCCAGTGCGGCGAGACGGTCTTCAGCACGCGGGTGACCGGGATCTTCCCCGACCCCGTGTTCATCCCACGGCAGCGGAAGCACGTGGCCGTACGGGACTGACCGGTCCGAATGAAGTGAGCCGCCGGCGGCGGGCCTCTCCTGGCCCGCCGCCGCTTTGCGTTCTCCCAGCTCGAAGACGGTGTTGGTGGCACCCATCGTGTCCGTGGTGATGGGTCCGGCGACGCTGTTGAGTTTGGAGTCTGGGTAACTCCGGCGGCCGTTGCCATGATTCTTCCGCGGGCCAGTTTCGCAGGTCGGCAGAGGCGACTCCCCGGACGACTCCCCGGAAGAACAAGGACGTTCACGCCGGGTCGAGCGTCGAGCGTACCGACCGCCCTGGGTCCCCTTCCTGGCACTCCCGATCGTCCCGCCCGTCACGTCACCTCAGAGGAGCAGTAATGAACCTGTCCATCTCCGGTACCTATTCCGTCGGGAAGACGATCACCAGCATGGCGATCGCGCACCTCACCGGCATCCCGCGCACCGCCGCCCCCACCATGCGCGAGCTGCTGCCGATCTCCCTCCCCGGGAAGACCCTCGAGGAGTGCAACGGCGCCGAGCTCATCATGCTGATCACGCGCCGCATCCAGGGCCGCGCGGTCGCCGAGAGCCACCTGCCGAACGGCTACATATCCGACGGCTCCGCCCTGCACGAGTGGTCGTACGCGAACGTCCGCGTCAAGGTCGGCATCAACCCGAACGACTCCATCGACCTGGACACCGTCCCGATGACGGACGAGGTCCGCTTCTACGCCGAGGTCATGAAGCAGATCGGCATCCCGGCCCGCCAGCACACCAAGGCCAACTACGACGCGTTCGTCCACCTGCCGATCGAGTTCCCGATCGTCGAGGACGGCCACCGTCCGGTCAACGAGAAGTTCCGCCAGCTCGCCGAGCAGCTGCTGCTCGACACCCTCGAGGAGCTGGAGATCCCCGTCCACATCGTCGGCGGCACGATCCCGGAGCGGCTGGCCCGGATCGTCGAGATCTTCGACTTCCCGACCGTGATGACCATCGAGGAGGCCATCGCGAAGGCGGAGGAGGAGTACGCGCAGATCGACACCCGCAACGAGCTGGAGCGGCTGGCCGACGCCACCCCCGCCGCCGCCTGATCACCCGCCAGAACCCGAGAGATCGAAACGGAGACGTAGACGTGAGAATCGCTTTCGTCGGCGCGTACGGAAACGGCAAGACCACCCTCACCACCGAGCTGTCCAAGCGCACGGGCCTGGAGCGCGTCCACGGAAGCGCCATGCGCGACCCGGCCGGCACCACCCCGAAGTCGCTCGAGGAGTCCAGCGAGACCGAGCTGGTCCAGCTCGCGGTACGCCGCTACACCGAGCGTGCCACCGACGAGGCCGCCCGCCCGAAGGGCTTCCTGTCCGACGGCTCGGTGCTCCACGAGTGGGTCTACAGCAAGGTGCGGCTCGCCGTGGGCCGGTACCCCGAGCCGACCGACACCCTGGCGGCGGGCGTGCGTTCGCCCCGCACCCAGGTCGTCGAGGAGGTCGTGGACCAGCTCGGCCTCCTCGCCAGGGAGCAGGCGCGCGTCGGGTACGACGCCGTCGTCTTCGTCCCGAACGAGTTCCCGCTGCCCGAGGGCCACGACCCGATCAGCGCGCACTTCCGGGTGCTGTCGGACGAGCTGATGCTGGAGATCGTCCACACGCTCGGCATCCCGGTGCACACCGTGTCGGGAACGGTGGAGGAGCGGATCGAGCAGGTCCTGAGCATCCCGGGCGTGCCGCGGAGCGCGTAGGTCCCGGATTCCCGGCGGCCCGTGTCCCGGGAGCGGCCCGCGGCGCGCTCCCGGCCGCTGCCGGGAGGGCCCGCGGGCGCGTCGCGGGCCCTCCCGGCGGGCCGCCCCCCTCCCCCCCGTCTTTCATTCGCTGACCAACCCCGGCAAGGAGACCCCCGTTGCACACCGGAATCGGAGCCTTTCTCTCCCCGCTGCACGCCCCGGGCCAGGACCCGCACCTGACCATCCGGCGCGATCTTCAGCTCGTGGAGCACCTGGACGAACTCAACTACGACGAGGTCTGGTTCGGCGAGCACCACTCCCTGTCCTGGCCGACGATCGGCGCCCCCGAGACGATCATCGCCGCGGCCGCCGAGCGGACCCGGCAGATCAAGCTGGCCAACGGTGTGGTCCCGCTGCCCTTCCACCACCCGTACAACGTGGCGACCCGGGCGCTGATGCTCGACCACCTCTCCCGTGGCCGCTACATCCTCGGCGTCGGCCCCGGTGCCACCCCGAACGACTCGCACCAGTTCGGCGTGGCGCAGGACGACCTCAAGCGCATGGCCGGCGAGGCGATCCCCGTCGTGCAGGAGCTGGTCAACGGCGAGGAGCGGGTGAGCGCCAAGACCGACTGGTTCGTGGTGCAGGACGCCAAGATGCAGCTCCCGCGCTACAGCAAGCCGGGCATCGAGATGGCGATCTCCAGCATCGGCTCGCCCAACAGCCCCAAGATGGCCGGCCAGTACGGGCTCAGCCTGGTGTCGTGGGGTGCGCCGCCGCCCGGGCTGCCGGCGGTGGACCTCGCGCAGCAGTGGCGGTTCGCGGAGGAGGCCGCCGAGGAGCACGGCCGTACGGTGGACCGGCGTACCTGGCGCGTGGTCGCCCCGCTGTACATCGCCGAGACCCGCGAGCAGGCCTACGCGGACGTCCGGGAGGGCTTCTCCGAGTGGCTGTGGGGCTACTGGGGCAAGGCGGCCGGCTTCGACGTGGCCGCGAGCATGGAGGGGGTCAAGAGCTCCCAGGAGCTGGAGGCCGGTGTCGAGCAGGGCCTCGCGATCGTCGGCTCGCCGGAGGACGCGGTCGCCGCGATCCAGCGGCTCCAGGAGCAGACCGGCGGCTTCGGCACCTTCCTCGTGTACGCCATGAACTGGGCGTCCTTCGAGAAGACCAAGCGGAGCTACGAGCTGCTCGCCGAGCTGGTGGCACCCCGCTTCAACGGGTCGACCGCGCGCGGCGACGAGTCCATCCAGTGGAGCGTCGACAACCGGCACGTCTTCCCCCACACCGAGGCCCGCCGGGCCCGGGAAGCGCGGGAGGCGGCGGCGCAGGCCGGCTGAGGATGCCGTGAGCGGTACGGGAACCCCCCACCCCACCCGTACCGCTCACTCCCTCCTTCTCCTGCTCCGGCGATCAGGAGGTCAGGACGCCGTCGAGGAACGGCTCGACGACCTCCCGCCAGGCGTCGGCGTGTTCGTAGTGGAGGAGGTGTCCGGCGTCGGGGATCTCCGCGTACGCCCCGCGGGGCAGGACGCGGACCATCTCCTGCGCCTCGGCGCGGCCCAGCTCGCCGTCGAGGCCCCGGACGACGAGGGTCGGGCAGCGGACCTGGGCGAGCGAGTCCCAGTGGGCGTCGTGGACCCAGGTCTCGCGGGAGGTGAGCATCTGGGCGGGGTCGAAGACGGGCCGCCAGCCGTCGGGGTGCTCGGTCATCACCTCGGCGAAGAAGTCGCCGCGGGCGGGGTTCGACCGCTCCACCCAGGGGTCCTCCTCGCCGAACCACTTCCGTGCGGCGTCGAGGGAGGGGAACGGGACGGGCCAGCGGCGGAACCAGTCCTGCCACTCGCGCTGGGAGGCGGCGCCGAGGGCGGAGGCGCGCATGTCGCAGATGACGAGGGCGCGGACGAGGTCGGGGTGCTCGGCGGCGAGCTGCCAGGCGGTGAGGGCGCCCATGGAGTGGCCGACGAGGGTGACGGGGCCGAGCCCGAGCCGCTCGACGGCGGCGGCGGCATCGGCGACGTACGCCTCGCGGGTGAAGGGCCCGGTGGCGGGCTTCTCGCTGCTGCCGTGGCCCCGCTGGTCGAGGGCGACGGTGCGGTGACGGCTGCCGAGCCAGCGGGCGGCGGGTGCCCAGTGGGAGGCGTGCCCCATGAGCCCGTGCAGGAGTAAGACGCCGGAGCCGGCCTGCGGGGCGGTCTCCTCCGTGAAGTCCCAGGCCGCCAGGCGTACGCCGTCGGCCCCGGTGACGTCGAGTCGTCGCACCATGATCCCTGGCACCCCCTCTGTGTCCTTCGAGCTTCGCCAGACTATCGAACCCATATTCGAAAATGCGCTTCTGCCACTCAACACCCCTCGTTCGAGTGACAGCGCTCAAGGATTGACTGCTGTGGCCGAGGGGAGATCTTCAACGGGAGGCGGACCGCTCGGGGAAAACGGTCCGAGGGGAATGACCCTGGGAGCTCGGGGCTCCGGGTCAGCACAGGGGAGGACAGGCCCCGGCGCCTTAGGGCGCCGGGGCTCTCTGTCTCAGTCGCTGTCTCAGTCGCTGTCGCTTGCGCTGTCGCCTGACGGACGGCCCTCATCCCCTAAGCGTGGCACGGAAGAGGCCGCGGCCGTGGCGATTCCGCCGTAAACCGGGCCCACGAGGACCCGCCCCGGCGAACGGCCTCAGCGCTTGGCGACGAAGACGTGCGCGGCGACCTCGGCGTCGAGCTCGGCGGCCTCGCCGCTGCTGCCGACCAGGACGCCGCCGGGGGACTCGGTCACCGAGACGACGGAGCCGGGCTGCACACCCGCACGGCGCAGGGTGTACATCAGCTGGGCGTCCGTCTGGATGGGCTCGCCGATCCGCCGGACGATCACGGTCTTGCCCTCGCCGCCGGCCTCCAGATCGGCCAGCGAGACCATGGAGTCGTCCAGGAAGGACTCCGCCTCGGCCTTCTCGCCCAGCTCCTCCAGGCCCGGGATCGGGTTGCCGTACGGCGACTCCGTCGGGTGACGCAGCAGCTCGAGGACCCGGCGCTCCACGGCCTCGCTCATCACGTGCTCCCAGCGGCACGCCTCCGCGTGGACCTGCTCCCACTCCAGGCCGATCACGTCCACGAGCAGGCACTCGGCGAGCCGGTGCTTGCGCATGACGCGGGTGGCCAGGCGGCGGCCCTCCTCCGTGAGCTCCAGGTGCCGGTCGCTCGCGACGGCCACCAGGCCGTCGCGCTCCATGCGCGCCACCGTCTGGCTCACGGTGGGGCCGCTCTGGTCGAGCCGCTCCGCGATCCGGGCGCGCATGGGGACCACACCTTCCTCTTCCAGCTCAAGGATGGTGCGGAGATACATCTCCGTGGTGTCGATCAGTCCGGACATACGTGCCCCTCGATGAGTCGTGCGCTGGCCCTCCCCCAATTCTGACGCATCGCACCGACAACCGGGGCGTGCGCGGAGGAGGCGGTATTGACAGAGCAATGGTCCAGACCGCACCGTGATCGGCGACCACGACGAGAAGGAGCACCGGAATGGGCGACAGCGCGGGCGAGAGCAAGCTGGCCGGACAGTTCTTCGACGCGGCGATCGGCCTGCTCCAGAAGGTACGGGACGAGGACGCGGCGGACATCGCGGCCGCCGGCACCGCCATCGCCGAGGCCGTCGCCTCGGGCGGCCGCCTCTTCGCGTTCGGCGCGGGCCACTCCTCGCTCGCCGCCCAGGACGTCGTCTACCGGGCGGGCGGCCTCGCCCTGATGAACCTGCTGGCCGTCCCCGGCGTGGTGGGCGTCGACGTCATGCCCGCCACCCTCGGCTCCGCCCTCGAGCGCGTCGACGGCCTGGCCGGCGCGGTCCTCGACTCCTCCCCGGCCCGGGCCGGCGACGTCCTGATCATCATCTCCCTGTCCGGCCGGAACGCCCTGCCGGTCGAGATGGCGATGAACGCGCGCGCCCTCGGCCTCACGGTGATCGGGGTGACCTCGCTGGCGTACGCGACGGAGACGAGGTCCCGGCACGTCTCGGGCACGTACCTGAAGGACCACTGCGACATCGTCCTCGACTCCAAGATCGCCATCGGCGACGCCGAACTCACCCACGAGTCCATCGAGGCCCCCTTCGCCCCCGCCTCGACGGTCGTCACCAGCGCCCTGATGCAGGCCACGATGGCCGCGGCGGCCGAGGAGATGGTCCGCCTCGGCATCGAGCCGCCCCTGCTGCGCTCGGGGAACGTGGACGGGGGCCACGAGTGGAACGGCCGGGTGATGACGGAGTACGGCGACCGCATCTTCTTCCGCCACTGATCGCGCCACGACGACCGGAAAACGACGGAGGGGCCACGGCGAGTTCTCGCCGTGGCCCCTCCGCTTTCTGTCAGGTCCTACGAGACGTAGTACCCGGCGACATCCGCCGGCAGGTCCACGGACCCCAGGTGTCAGACGGGTCGGCGTCACCGGGCGGAACAGGCCCAGGCCCGTGACCGACACCGCTCGGTCGCGGGGGCGCCGTCGCCGCGGGTCAGCCCCCGGCCAGGTCCAGGGCCGCCGCCACGCGGGCCGCGACCGTCTCCGCGTAGACCGCGTCGGTCCGCTCGAAGGCGGGGCGGGACGGGGAGCGGAGGAAGGTGACGACGCCGAGGCTGCGGGCGCGGGAGCGGAGGGGGATGCACAGGGCGTGGGACATGGCGGGCGGCCAGAGGCGGTCGGTGGACCAGTGGGAGGCGTCCGGGGCGGCGCTGGCGCGGGTGGGGCCGGGACGGCCGAGGGACTGGAGGGCCGGGTGCGACGGGGGGTAGCGCAGGGGGATGCCGGCGTTCGGGACCGGGGTGACCGGGCCCGGGGCGCCGGACGGGGTCGCCAGGGCGCGGACCAGGCGGCCGTCGGCGGTGGTCCGGTCGACCAGGACGTGGTCGGCGAAGCCGGCGAGGGCGAAGTCCAGCAGGACGGCGGCCGCCTCCGCCGGGTCCTCGCACTCCGCGGCGGCCACGCCCGCGCGGTGCAGCTGGGTCCAGCGGAAGCGCAGCCGGTCCGCCTCCTGCTCCGCGAGCCGGGCCTCCGTCACGTCCTGGAAGAGCCAGCCGACGCCCAGCGGGACCGGTTCGGGTTCCTCGGCGAGCGGGGAGGCCAGGCGTACGAAGCCGGAGCGCCAGCAGCGGCGGCGGTCGCCGCGGGGGCCGCGCAGGGTGACCCACACGTCGGCCGGTTCGGGCGGCGAGCCGGCGGCCAGGACGTGCTGGAGGGCGCCCTCCAGGTCCTCGACGCCCTGGACGACGAGTTCGCCGAGCGGGCGGCCGAGCAGCGAGGTGCGCGCGGTGCCCAGGGCGCGGGCCGCGTAGTCGTTGACGACCGCCGGGCGCAGGTCGACGTCGACCAGGACGACGCCCCAGGAGGCCTCCTCGAACAGGGCCTCGCTCAGGGCGATGGACCGCTCCAGGTCGATCTGCGCGTGCACCTCGCTGAACGCGCAGTAGATGCCGGCCGGGCCGCCGTCGGCTCCCCGTACGCCCGCTGTCTGCGTACGGACCAGGACCCGCCCGCCGTCCTTGCGCAGCAGCGCGAACTCGTGCACCTGGCGGCCGGGCGCGGTCATCGCGCGCATCAGCCGGGCCAGGGTCTCCTCGGCGTCTGCGCTGCGCGCCGCCCACCCGGCGAAGCCGTGCCGCCCCACCACCTCACCCGCGGACCAGCCGAGGATCCGCTCGGCCTCGCGGTTCCAGTGCGTGACGGTCCCCTGGGCGTCGAGCGCGCACAGCGCCGCGTCCATCCCGTCGAGCAGGGCGGCCAGCAGGTCCGCCCCGTCCGCCCCCGGAATCCTCGGCACCCTGGCCGTGTCGCTCGTTCCGCTCATGCGGCACCCCCCGCCTCATTGAACTGGAAACGTGACCCAGGACACAGCCCCTTCCCGAAAATAGGTTGAGCGCTCGGGCGGGGCTTCCTAGGGTGGGAGCACACGTGAAAGGAGGTGATCCGAAAACATGGTTTCTTTTCGGACTCGTGAGGTGACTGCGGGCTAAGGCCTGCCGTCGCACTCTTGTGCACCTCGGCAGGCCTTCTGCCGACGACAACGCAGTCACCCGACCCGTGGGCCGCCGGTTCAGTCCGGCCGGCTCCCGTCCAACTGCAGTGGACGGGACCAAGGCCCACGGGTCGCCTGCGTTTCCGGACCTCCGCGGTTCCGGACCTCCGCGGTTCCGGACCTCCGCGTCTCCGGACCTCCGCGTCTCCGGACCTCCGCGGTTCCGGACCTCCGCGGTTCCGGACCTCCGCGGTTCCCGGCGTCTACGGGGACAGGCGCTCCACGCGCCACGACTCGCCGTCCGGCTCCCGCACGTACCGCAACCGGTCGTGCAGGCGGTTCTCGTGGCCCTGCCAGAACTCCACCGTCTCCGGTACGACCCGGAAGCCGCCCCACTCCGGCGGCACCGGCACCTGCTCGTCCTCCGGGTAGCGGGCGGCCAGTTCCTCGTAACGGGTGAGGAGTTCGGCCCGCGACTCGATCACCGAGGACTGGTGGCTGGCCCAGGCCCCGAGCTGTGAGCCGTGCGGGCGGGTGCGGAAGTACGCCACCGTCTCGTCGCGGCCGGTGCGGGCGGCGCGGCCGGTGACGATGACCTGGCGGGCGAGCGGGTGCCAGGGGAAGAGCAGCGAGATGTACGGGTTGGCCGTCAGCTCGTGGCCCTTGCGGGAGCCGTAGTTGGTGTAGAAGACGAAGCCCGCGTCGTCGTAGTGCTTGAGCAGGACGGTGCGGGAGGACGGGCGGCCGTCTGGGGTGGCGGTGGAGACGACCATCGCGTTCGGTTCGTGGATCGCCGGGTTGGCGGCGGTGTCCTTGAACCAGCGTGCGAACTGTTCGATCGGTTCGGGGGCGAGATCCGCCACGGTCAGCTCCATGGTGCGGTACTGCTCGCGCATGTCGGCGGGATCGAGAGCATCGGTCACGGGGCCATCCTGCCGTAGCGCCCGAGTCTGCCCGGCACCGCAGGTGGTTAACCCTTCCTCGCCGGATCGGCGCACTGTGCCGGATGTCACGCTTCCCCGCATCGTCGGAACCGTACAGACTCATGGGCTGGATCGCTGTTACGTCTCACCAACCACCCCCCGCCGGATGATTGATCATCGATCACCACCCCTCGGTCGCCATCGATCGGTTCCGGCGCACACGCATAGAGGAGCCGCCTCATGTCCGATTTCGTACCGGGGCTCGAGGGAGTCGTCGCGTTCGAGACGGAGATCGCCGAACCCGACAAGGAGGGCGGCGCCCTCCGCTACCGCGGGGTCGACATCGAGGACCTGGTCGGCCACGTCTCCTTCGGCAACGTCTGGGGCCTGCTGGTCGACGGCGCGTTCAACCCCGGCCTGCCGGCGGCCGAGCCGTTCCCGATCCCCGTGCACTCCGGTGACATCCGCGTCGACGTCCAGTCCGCGCTCGCCATGCTGGCGCCGGTCTGGGGTCTGAAGCCGCTCCTGGACATCTCCGCCGAGCAGGCCCGCGACGACCTCGCGCGCGCCGCCGTCATGGCCCTGTCCTACGTCGCCCAGTCGGCACGCGGGCAGGGGCTGCCGATGGTGCCGCAGAGCGAGATCGACAAGGCTCAGTCGGTCGTCGAGCGGTTCATGATCCGCTGGCGCGGCGAGCCGGACCCGAAGCACGTCAAGGCCGTCGACGCGTACTGGACCTCGGCCGCCGAGCACGGCATGAACGCCTCCACCTTCACCGCGCGTGTCATCGCCTCGACCGGCGCGGACGTGGCGGCCGCGCTGAGCGGCGCGGTGGGCGCCATGTCCGGTCCGCTGCACGGCGGCGCGCCGTCGCGCGTCCTCGGCATGATCGAGGAGATCGAGCGGACGGGTGACGCGAAGGCGTACGTGCGGCAGGCGCTGGACAAGGGCGAGCGGCTGATGGGCTTCGGCCACCGCGTCTACCGCGCCGAGGACCCGCGCGCGCGGGTCCTGCGTCGCACGGCGAAGGAGCTGGCGGCGCCGCGCTTCGAGGTGGCGGAGGCGCTGGAGCAGGCGGCCCTCGAGGAGCTGCACAACCGGCGCCCGGACCGTGTCCTCGCCACGAACGTCGAGTTCTGGGCGGCGATCGTCCTCGACTTCGCCGAGGTGCCGGCGCACATGTTCACGTCGATGTTCACGTGCGCCCGCACGGCCGGCTGGTCGGCGCACATCCTGGAACAGAAGCGCACGGGCCGCCTGGTCCGCCCGTCCGCCCGCTACACGGGGCCGGGGCAGCGCAACCCGGGCGACATCGAGGGCTACGCCGACATCGCCGGCTGACCCGCGCCCGTGACCAGGTCCGCGTGGTGGCGGACCGCGGCCAGGGGGTGGGCGCGCAGCTTGCCCTTGAGCTCGTTGCGGCCGTACTCGGCGAACAGCGGGTTCGCCGGGTCGGCCGTGATGCCGGGCGCGGCGGCGGCGTACGGGAACTGGAGCGGGGCGATGCGGGCGTCGAGCCGCGGGTTGTAGAAGAACGGGACGGAGAATCGTTCCGTCGCACCGGGCGGTGAGACGACCCGGTGGTTGGTGGCGACGAGATAGCCGTTCGTCGCCACCTCCAACAGCTCCCCCAGGTTGACCACGAACGCGCCCGGCAGCGGCGGCACCTCGTGGAACAGCCCGTCCTCCCGCTCCACCTGGAGCCCGCCCACGTGGTCCTGGAGGAGCAGGGTGAGGAACCCGTAGTCCTTGTGGGCCCCGACTCCCTGGTCGTCGCCCTCGCCGCTGCTGCCGGGGTAGCGGACCAGCTTCAGGTGCGGGTGGGCGCGGGGGCCGAAGGCGTCGTCGTAGAAGTCGGGCGCGGCGCCGATCGAGGTGAGCAGCTCGTGCAGCAGGCGCTCGGCGACGCCGGAGAGCCGCTCGATCCAGTTCAGCGCGGCGAGCCGCAGCTCGGGCAGGCCCTCGGGCCACTGGTTGGGGCCTTGCAGCCACCAGTACGGGGGCTCCCCCGGCGCCGGTACGTGCGCGGGGCGCTCGGCCCCGATGTCGAGCTGGTCCCGCCAGTCGCGGGAGCCGCCGGTGCGCTCGTCGCCGATCCGGGTGTAGCCGCGGAAGTGCGGCGAGTTCGTGGTGTCCAGGGCCAGCCGGTCCGCCTCGGGGAGCGCGAAGAAGGCCCGCATGGCGGAGGTCAGCGCCCGCGTCTCGCCCTCGGTCACGCCGTGCCCGACGAGCTGGAAGAAGCCCACGTCATGGGCGGCGGAGTGAAGCTGGGCGTGCAGCAGCCGCCGGGCCTGGGGGCCTCGGTCGGCCGCGGAGAGGTCGACGATGGGGAGCTGCGAGCTGTAACTCATTGTGTGCGTCCGCGGGAGGTGTACGGCGCCCGGTGCCGTGCCCTGTCGGGCCGTGCCGGGCGATGGGTGGGGCGGGGGTCAGACGCGACCCGGACAGCCCATGCTCGCGACGCGGAGCAGGTCCACGTGGCGACGACGTACGAGCGAAAGCATGCGACCAGCGTACTGCGGGCCGGGGTGGGGCGATGTGGCCCGGGTCACCCCAGCGCCTCGTCCAGGAGTCGGGTCCACTGGCTCACCACGCGCTCGCGCCGGGCCCGGTCGTCCGTGAGCAGGGTGGCCAGGCCCAGGCCGCGGGCCATGTCCAGGAGGCCCTGGACGGATTCGCGGACGCCGGGCCGGGATTCGTCGGCGGCCAGGAGGGCCACGGCGATGCGGTGGGACTCTCGGCCGACGCGGGCCTCGAGCTCGGTGACGCGGGGGCGGAGCTGGTCCTCGTTGGAGGCGGCGACCCACAGGTGGAGGGCGGCACGGAAGAGCGGGCCCGTGTAGAGGTCGACCAGGGCCGACACCACCGCGCGGCGGTCCTGGGTGGGGAGGGTGCGCAGGGCCTGGGAGCGTTCCTCGGCGACGTACTCGACCGCCGCCGTGAACAGGTCCTCACGGGTCGGGAAGTGGTGCTGCGCGGCGCCCCGCGACACGCCGGCCCGTTCGGCGACCACCGCGACCGTGGAGCCGGCCCAGCCGTGCTCGGCAAGGCAGGACACCGCGGCCTCCAGGAGCCGCTGCCGGGTGGCGCGGCTCCTGTCCTGCTTCGGGCCGGTCAGAGCCGCCATGCTGGGTCCCGTCGTTCGAGGAAGGCCGTCATCCCTTCGCGAGCCTCGGCCGAGGCGAACAGCGAGGCGGACAACTGGACCAGTTCCTCCGCGTCCCGCTCGAAGGTTTCCAGGACTCTAGCCGTGACCAGCCGCTTCGACGCGCGCAGCCCCTGCGGGGAGGCGCTGCGCAGACCGTCGAGGATGCCGTCCAGGGCGGCGGCGTCCGCCGTGACCAGCCCCATCCGCAGCGCCTCCGGCACACCGAAACGCTCGCCCGTCAGGTAGTACCGGGCCGCCGCCCGCGGCTCCAGTTTCGGCAGCAGCGTCAGCGAGATCACCGCGGGCGCGACCCCGATCCGTACCTCCGTCAGCGCGAAGTCCGCGTCCGGCGATGCCAGCACGACGTCGCACGCGCCGAGCAGCCCGAGGCCGCCCGCCCGCGCGTGCCCGGTGACCAGGCCGACGACGGGCTTCGGCAGCTCGACGATCTGCCGGAGCAGGTCCACGAAGGCGTACGGGCCCGGCGGCGCCTTCAGGTCCGCGCCCGCGCTGAACGTGCCGCCGCTGTGGGTGAGCAGCACGGCACGGACCGCGGGGTCCTTGCCACAGGCGGTGAGCGCGTCGGCGAGCTCGCCGACCAAGGGGGCGGAGAGCGCGTTGCGGTTGGACGGGGAGTCCAGGGTCAGGGTGGTGATGCCGCGGTCGAAGGCGGTGGTGACGAGGGGCGTGTGCGGTCCGGGCTGGCTCATGTGCGGTCCCTCAGCTCCCGGCGCAGGATCTTGCCCGACGCCGCTCGGGGCACGGTGTCGATGAACTCCACCTGCCGGATCTTCTTGTACGGGGCGACCCGCTCGGCCACGAAGCCGATGACCTCGTCGGGCGACAGCTCCTTCGCGGCCGGCTGGCGCACCACGAACGCCTTCGGGATCTCGCCGCCGTCCGCGTCGCCCACCCCGATGACCGCCGCGTCGGCGATGCCCTCGTGGGTGAGCAGCAGGGCCTCGAGCTCGGCCGGGGCGACCTGGAAGCCCTTGTACTTGATGAGCTCCTTGACCCGGTCGACGACGTACAGCCACCCGTCCTCGTCGACCCGCCCGACGTCGCCGGTGTGCAGCCACCCGTCCTCGTCGACCATGGCGGCGGTGGCCTCGGGCCGGCCGAGGTAGCCCTTCATGACCTGCGGCCCCCGGAAGGCGATCTCGCCCTCCTCCCCCGGCGCCGCGTCCCGCGCCGGGTCGTCGAGCGAGACCAGCCGCATCCGGGTCGCGGGCAGCAGCTTGCCGACCGTGCCGGGCGGCGGGTCCTCGACGGAGAGCGGGACGACGTGCGTGGCCGGGGACAGCTCCGTCATGCCGTACGCCTGCCGGATCGGCGGCAGCCCCAGGCGGGCGGAGCACGCCTCGGCGAGGGCCGCGTCCAGCGGGGCGGCGGAGCAGACGATGTACCGCAGCGACGACAGGTCGTAGTCGGCGACCGCCGGGTGCTTGGCGAGCGCGAGAACGATCGGCGGGGCCACGTACAGGGCCTCGATGCGGTGCTGCTCGATCGCGGCGAGGAAGCCGTCGAGCTCGAAGCGGGGCAGCACGACGACGGTGGCGCCGCGGCGGAGGGGGGCGTTCATCAGGGCGGTGAGCCCGTACACGTGGAAGAAGGGCAGGACGGCCAGGATCCGCTCACCCGGCGCCATCGGTATCAGCGGTTCGAGCTGCGCCAGATTGGTGGCGATGGAGGCGTGCGTGAGCATCACGCCCTTGGGCACTCCGGTCGTCCCGGAGGAGTAGGGCAGCGCGGCGACGTCCTCGTCGGGGTCGAAGGCGAGAGCGGGCTCGGCCGCGGTGGAGCCGAGGAACGACTGCAGCGACCGGCAGCCGTCCGCTTCGGGCGCGGTGTCGCAGACGAACACCTCCTCGACCCCGCCCGCGAGTTCCGCCGCCGCGCGGGCCGTCGCGAGCAGCGGCGACACGGTGACGATCCAGCGCGCGGAGGAGTCCCGCAGCTGCTTGGCGAACTCCTCCGGCGTCGCCAGCGGGTGAACGGTGGTGACGGACGCCCCGGCGCGCGTGGCGGCGTAGAAGGCGACCGGGAACAACACGGTGTTGGGGCTGTGCAGGGCGAGCACGTCACCCTTGCGGACCCCCGCCTCGGCGAGCCCGGCGGCGATCCGCCGGTGAAACGCGTCGACCTGCCCGTACGTGAGCGTCAGCTCCCCCGCGCCGTCGATCAGGGCCGGCGTGTCACCGAACTCGGCGGCCCGCCCGAGAACGGCGTCGTGAATGGGGAGGGAGACGGCCGGAACATCCGCGTACTCGCTGTGGAACACCATGCTTGGCCCCCTGACTGGGTGGATGGTGGCGCCAGGATCGCTTGTGCCGACACGACTTGGGGAGACCTTGTCAGCACCCCGAGAAACAATCAAGCACGCCTGCATGATTCTTGGAGAAGGGAACGACCCGCTCCCGAAGGGGGAGCGGGCCGCAAGACGTGCCGAGGTCACGTCAGATGCGACCGTCCCGCACAGCATCGACGACCCCGCAGCAGCAACGCCTACCGCGGCTCCCTTGGTTCCGGCTTCACCGGCGCGTGAGCACGCGGAACTCGTTGCCGTCGGGGTCGGCCAGCAGCACCGCGTCGTTCCCGCCGTGGGCGGAGTCGAGACGCTTCGCCCCGAGGGAGAGCAGGCGCTCGACCTCTGCTTGCCGATCGCCCTCCGGGACGAGGTCCAAGTGCAGGTCCTTGCCGGGGTCCGGCATGAGCGGCGGACCGCCCCACGTGATCTTCGTACCGCCGTCCGGTGACTGGATGGCGGTCTCCTCGTCCTGGTCCCAGACCAGCGGCCAGCCCAGCGCCTCGCTCCAGAAGTAGCCCACGGCCTGCGAACCATCGCAGGCGAGCGCTCCGATGAAGCCGCAGCCGGCGAGAAAATTGTTGCCCGGCTCGAGGACACAGAACTCGTTGCCCTCGGGGTCGGCGAGCACCACATGGGACACGTCCGTTCCCTGGCCGACGTCGGCGTGCTGCGCGCCGAGGTCGAGCGCCCTGGCCACGGTCTCCCGCTGGTTCTCCAGGGAGGAGCTGGTCAGGTCGAAGTGCAGCCGGTTCTGGGCGACCTTGTGCACCTGGGAGGGACGGAAGCCGAGGCGGTAGGCGGCGTCATTCCCGGACAGCAAGGCGACGCCGTCGTAAGAATCCTCGGCTCTCTCCAAGCCCAGGACGCCGGACCAGAAATGCGCTAGGCGCTCGGGCTGGTGCGCGTCGAAGGAGATTGCGAAGAGTCGGCTGCTCATTGCGCCACGCATCCTCGGTCCGTTGAGTGCCGACTGTCGGCAGGGCGCCATGCCAGCGCCTCGAACGAGGATCCTATGGGCGGGCCGGCCTCAGTTGCAGCCGAGTATTCCGCGGCCCCGGAGCCGGAGCTACACCCGGAGCGGGGTCCCGGCCGTCGCCTCGGGGTCGGCCGTGACGCGGCGGGCGAGCGCCTGCTGGCCCCGTGCCAGCCAGCGCACCGGCCAGTGCAGCAGCACGGCCAGGCAGACCAGCCAGCCGCCCGCGTGGACCGCCCAGACGCCGGCCATGGTCGGGCCGCCCCAGGCCTGGTGGTAGTCGGTGTCCAGGTACCAGACCGGGTAGCCGAAGTTGCGGACCGAGTTGAACAGCGCGTAGCCGACCAGGACGAACGCCGCCGCGTCCAGGGGCAGTCCGAGGACGGCCCGGCCCAGCACCCGGCCGCCGGTCCAGCCGTGGGTGCCGGTGATCCGGGCCTGTAGCCGCGCGGCCCGGCCGGGCTGACCGGTCAGGGTCAGCACGACCGCCGCGAGGCCGGCCGGGAGGGCCAGGAAGGCGCGGGCGGCGGTGCGGACGGTGCTGCGGACGGCAGGGCGGATCGGGGGCATCGGTGACGGCTCCTCGCTCGTGTTCGGCTGACGCCCCGCACTCTCCTCCCCCCACGGTGCCGCCGTCGTCGCACCCGGGAGCCAGGTGCGAGGTCATACCCGGGTACTACCCCCTTCTCAGTACGACTTGGGGAGGCCCAGGGTCTGGTGGGAGACGAAGTTGAGGATCATCTCCCTGCTCACCGGGGCGATGCGGGCCACCCGGGCCGCCGTGATCAGGCGGGCCAGGCCGAACTCGCGGGTGAGGCCGTTGCCGCCGAGGGTGTGGACGGACTGGTCGACGGCGTGGACGCAGGCCTCGGCAGCCGCGTACTTGGCCATGTTCGCCGCCTCGCCCGCGGCCATGTCGTCGCCCGCGTCGTAGAGGGCGGCGGCCTTCTGCATCATCAGGCGGGCCAGTTCCAGTTCGATGTGGGCCTGGGCCAGGGGGTGGGCGATGGCCTGGTGGGCGCCGATCGGGGTCTTCCAGACCTGGCGTTCCTTGGCGTACTTCACCGCCTGGGCGAGGGCGTAGCGGCCCATGCCGATCGCGAAGGCGGCGGTCATGATGCGCTCGGGGTTGAGGCCCGCGAAGAGCTGGAGGAGGCCCGCGTCCTCGTCGCCGACCAGGGCGTCGGCGGGAAGGTGGACGTCGTTCAGGGTCAGCTCGAACTGCTTCTCTTCCGCTGCCAGTTCCATGTCGATCCGGTGGCGTTCGAAGCCGGGGGTCTCGCGCGGGACGATGAACAGGCAGGCCTTCAGGTTGCCCGTACGGGCGTCGGAGGTGCGGCCGACGACGAGGGTGGCGTCCGCGATGTCCACGCCCGAGACGAAGACCTTCCGGCCGTTCAGGACCCAGCCGTCCTCCGTGCGCGTGGCCGTCGTCGTGATGCGGTGGGAGTTGGAGCCCGCGTCCGGCTCCGTGATGCCGAAGGCCATCGTGCGGCTTCCGTCGGCGAGGCCGGGCAGCCAGGCGGCCTTCTGCGCCTCGGTGCCGAAGCGGGAGATCACCGTGCCGCAGATCGCGGGCGACACCACCATCATCAGGAGCGGCGCGCCGGCCGCGCCCGCCTCCTCCAGGACGATGGACAGCTCGGCCATGCCGCCGCCACCGCCGCCGTACTCCTCGGGCAGGTTCACGCCCAGGTAGCCGAGCTTTCCGGCCTCCGCCCACAGCGTCGCCCGGTCGAAGCCGGGGCCGTGGCGGTGGCCCAGGGCGGAGACGGCGGCTCGGAGTGCGGTGTGTTCCGGCGACTCGATCAGGCTGCTGCTCATGGGGTTCGGTCCTCCTGTGCTTCGGTCGTGACGACGGCTAGCAGGGCGCCTACCTCGACCTGGCGGCCGGGGGCGGCGTGGAGCGCGGTGAGCGTGCCGGAGGCGGGTGCGATGACCCGGTGTTCCATCTTCATGGCCTCCAGCCAGAGCAGGGGCCGGCCGGCCTCGACCCGGTCGCCGACCGCCAGGCCGTCCGCCACGCGGACGACCGTGCCCGGCATGGGGGCCAGGAGCGAGCCCGGTTGCTGCTGGGTGGTCGGGTCCGGGAAGCGGGGGGCCGGGGTGAGGCGGTGGCGGCCGACGTGGAGCGATCCGTCCTCGTAGCTCGCCACCTCGAAGTTCCGGGCCACTCCGGCCACTTCCAGGCGGACCCGGTCAGGGGCCACGGCCACCACGCGGATGCCCGGGTGGGACGTCACCTCGTAGCCGCCGCCCCTCGCCGGGCGGTAGCGGACCTCCTGCTTCCCGTACGTCCGCGTCTCGTCCTGGGACCGTACGTTGCGCCAACCGCCGCCGAACCGGGTCCCGTTCCCGGCCGCCTCCGCCAGCGCCGCCGCCACCGCGGCCTCCGCCTCACCCGGCACGGGAGCGGTCAGCTCCGCCAGGTGCCGCTCGTAGAAGCCGGTGCCCAGGCGCGCCGGGTCCGCGAAGTCGGGGTGCCGGAGGGAGGCGACCAGCAGGTCGCGGTTGGTCGCGGGGCCGTGGACGCGGGCGCGTTCCAGGGCGTGGGCCAGCTTGCGGGTGGCCTCGGCGCGGGTCGGGGCGTGGACGACGACCTTGGCGAGCATCGCGTCGTAGTGGACGCCGACGGAGTCGCCGGAGGCGTAGCCGGTGTCGACGCGGACTCCGGCGCCGCCCAGCTCCAGCGCGTGCAGCACGCCGGTCTGCGGGGTCCAGCCGCCCGCCGGGTCCTCCGCGTACAGGCGGGCCTCGATGGCGTGGCCCTGCGGGGGCGGCGGCTCGGCGGGGAGTTCCGCTCCCTGGGCGACCCGGAGCTGGAGCGCGACGAGGTCGACGCCGTACACCTCCTCCGTCACCGGGTGCTCCACCTGCAGCCGCGTGTTCATCTCCAGGAAGTGCGCGCGGCCGTCCGCGACCAGGAACTCGACCGTGCCCGCGCCGACGTAGCCCACCGCCTTCGCGGCCGCCGCCGACCGTTCGTACAGCGACTCGGCCAGGCCGGGCGGCAGGCCGGGGGCCGGGGCCTCCTCGACGACCTTCTGGTGGCGGCGCTGGAGGGAGCAGTCACGGGTGCCGAGGGTCCACACGGTGCCGTGGCCGTCGGCGAGGATCTGCACCTCGACGTGGCGGCCGTTCTCCACGTACGGCTCCACGAAGACCTCGCCGTCCCCGAAGGCGCTCAGGGCCTCTGCCGAGGCTGCCGCCAGCTCCGCGTCCAGCAGCGACAGTTCGCGTACGACGCGCATCCCGCGGCCTCCGCCGCCCGCCGCCGCCTTCACCAGGACCGGCAGGTCCGCCTCCGTCACGTCGGCCAGGGGGGCCACGCCGAGCAGCTCCTTGGCCCGCGTCTTCGACGCCATCGCCTCGATCGCCGCCGGCGGCGGGCCGATCCACACCAGACCCGCCGCCGCCACCTCCCGGGCGAAGTCGGCGTTCTCGGAGAGGAAGCCGTAGCCGGGGTGGACCGCGTCGGCGCCCGCCGCCAGGGCGGCCTTCACCACCAGGTCGCCGCGCAGGTAGGTCTCCGCGGGCGACGCGCCCGGCAGCCGTACCGCCGCGTCGGCCTCGCGTACGTGCAGGGCGTCGGCGTCCGCGTCGGAGTACACCGCGACCGTGGCGATGCCCAGCTCACGGCAGGTGCGGAAGACCCGGCAGGCGATCTCGCCGCGGTTCGCCACGAGGACGGTCGACATCATCTCGGTCATGCGCACAGGCCTCACATTCGGAAGACGCCGAAGCCGCCGCGCGCGCCCTCGACCGGTGCCGTGTGGATCGCGGAAAGGCAGAGCCCGAGGACGGTGCGCGTGTCGCGCGGGTCGATGACCCCGTCGTCGTACAGCCGGCCGGAGAGGAACATCGGCAGCGACTCGGACTCGATCTGCGCCTCGACGAACGCCCGCATGCCCGCGTCCTGCTCCTCGTCGTACGGCTGCCCCTTCGCCTCCGCCGAGGCGCGGGCCACGATGGAGAGCACGCCGGCGAGCTGCTGCGGGCCCATGACGGCCGACTTGGCGCCGGGCCAGGCGAAGAGGAAGCGCGGGTCGTAGGCGCGGCCGCACATGCCGTAGTGGCCCGCGCCGTACGACGCGCCCATCAGGACGGACAGGTGCGGCACGCGCGAGTTCGAGACCGCGTTGATCATCATCGCGCCGTGCTTGATGATGCCGCCCTGCTCGTACTCCTTGCCGACCATGTAGCCGGTGGTGTTGTGCAGGAACAGCAGCGGGATGTCGCGCTGGTTGGCTAGCTGGATGAACTGGGCCGCCTTCTGCGACTCGGCGGAGAAGAGCACGCCCTGGGCGTTGGCGAGGATGCCGACCGGGTAGCCGTGCAGGTTCGCCCAGCCGGTCACCAGGCTCGGCCCGTACAGCGGCTTGAACTCGTCGAAGTCGGAGCCGTCCACGATGCGGGCGATGACCTCGCGCGGGTCGAAGGGGGTCTTCAGGTCGCCGGGGACGATGCCGAGGAGCTCCTCCTCGTCGTACCTGGGAGGCGGCGCCACGAGCGGGTCCGGGTGGGCCTTGCGGTGGTTGAGACGGGCCACGATCCTCCGGGCCCGGCGCAGGGCGTCGGGCTCGTCGACGGCGTAGTGGTCGGCGAGGCCGGAGACCCGGGCGTGCATCTCCGCGCCGCCGAGCGACTCGTCGTCGCTCTCCTCGCCGGTCGCCATCCTCACCAGCGGCGGCCCGCCGAGGAACACCTTCGAACGCTCCTTGATCATCACGGTGTGGTCGGACATCCCGGGGACGTACGCCCCGCCGGCCGTCGAGTTGCCGAAGACGATCGCGATCGTCGGGATGCCGGCGGCGGAGAGCCTGGTCAGGTCGCGGAAGAGCGCCCCGCCGGGGATGAAGATCTCCTTCTGGGAGGGCAGGTCCGCGCCGCCGGACTCGACGAGCGAGATGACGGGGAGCCGGTTGGCGTACGCGATCTCGTTGGCGCGCAGCGCCTTCTTCAGCGTCCAGGGGTTGGAAGCGCCGCCGCGCACGGTGGGGTCGTTGGCGGTGATCAGGCACTCGACGCCCTCGACGACCCCGATGCCGGTGACGATCGACGCGCCGACGGGGTAGTCGCTGCCCCAGGCGGCGAGCGGGGAGAGCTCGAGGAACGGGGTGTCGCGGTCGACGAGCAGCTCGATCCGCTCGCGGGCGAGCAGCTTGCCGCGCCCCCGGTGCCGTTCGGTGTACTTCTCGCCGCCGCCCGCGAGCGCCTTGGCGTGCTCGGCGTCGAGGGCGGCCAGCTTCTCCAGCATGGCCGTGCGGTGGGCCTCGTAGTCGGGTCCGCCGGTGTCGAGGGCGGAGGCGAGGACGGTCACAGGAGTTCCTCCGGTAGGTCCACGTGCCGGGAGCGGAGCCATTCGCCGAGGCCCTTGGCCTGCGGGTCGAAGCGGGACCGGGACGCGACGCCCTCGCCGAGGAGTCCGGTCACGGTGAAGTTGACCGCCCGCAGGTCGGGGAGCAGGTGGCGCTCCACGCTCGACCCGGCGGTCTCGGGCAGGAGTCGCCTGAAGCGGTCGGTGGTGAGGTAGTGGGCGAGCCAGCGCCAGGCCCGGTCGTCGCGAACCCACACCCCGACGTTCGCGTCGCCGCCCTTGTCGCCGCTGCGGGCGCCCGCGACGAGGCCGAGCGGAGCGCGCCGGACCGGCCCGTCGGGGAGCGGCTCGGGCAGCGGCGGTCGCGGTACGGGTGCGAGGGGGCGGGTCCGCGGCGGTACGGGGACGGGGGCGCGGGTCCCGTCGGGCAGCACGGCCGTGTGCGGGACCTCGCCGGCCGGGACGTACGCGGTCTCGAAGACGCCGTAGGGGGCGCCCTTGCCGGGCGGGGCGGTGACGTGGAAGCCGGGGTAGCTCGCGAGGGCGAGCTCGATCGCCGCTGCGGTCAGGGCGCGGCCGACGGCCTCGGGGTCCTGGTCGCGGACGACGAGCCGGAGCAGGGCGCTCGCGGTCTCCTGGGTGTCGGCGTCGGGGTGGTCGGTGCGGGCGAGCTCCCACCTCACCTGCGCGGGACGGGACTTCGCCTCCCGCTCCAGCGCGTCCTCGATCTGCGCGCGGACCAGGGCCGCCTTCGCGTCGATGTCGAGGCCGGTGAGCACGAAGACGACCTCGTTGCGGAAGCCGCCGAGCCGGCAGAGGCCCGCCTTGAGGGTCGGGGGCGGCGCCTCGCCGCGTACGCCGTCGATCCTGACCCGGTCGGGGCCGTCCTGGGTGAGCCGCACGGTGTCGAGGCGGGCGGTGACGTCCGGCCCGGCGTAGCGGGCGCCCGCCGTCTCGTAGAGGAGCTGGGCGGTGACGGTGCCGGTGTCGACGAGGCCGCCGGTGCCGGGGTGCTTGGTGATCACCGCGCTGCCGTCCTCGTGGAGTTCGGCGAGCGGGAAGCCGGGGCGGCGCACGTCGTGGCCGGTGAAGAAGGCGTAGTTGCCGCCGGTGGCCTGGGTGCCGCACTCCAGGACGTGGCCGGCGACGACCGCGCCCGCGAGCCGGTCGTACTCCTCGGGCCCCCAGCCGAAGAACCACTGCGCGGGCCCGGTGACGAGGGCGGCGTCGGTGACGCGGCCGGTGACGACGACGTCGGCGCCCGCGTCGAGGCAGGCGGCGATGCCGGCGCCGCCGAGGTAGGCGTTGGCCGCGAGGACGCCCTTCTCGGCGGGGAGCCGGTCGCCCTCGACGTGGGCGATCCGGGCGGGGACGCCGAGGCGTTCGGCGAGGGCGCGCAGGGCGTCGGCGAGTCCGGCCGGGTTGAGGCCGCCCGCGTTGGCGACGATCCTCACCCCGCGCTCGTGGGCGAGGCCGAGGCCCTCCTCCATCTGGCGCAGGAAGGTCTTGGCGTAGCCGGTGGTGGGGTCCTTGAGGAGGTCGCGGCCGAGGATGAGCATGGTCAGCTCGGCGAGGTAGTCCCCGGTGAGCACGTCGAGTCCGCCGCCGGTGAGCATCTCGCGTACGGCGTCGAAGCGGTCGCCGTAGAAGCCGGAGGCGTTGCCGATCCGGAGGATCACGACGCGTCCCCCTGAGGGGCCCGGCCCGGACCCGCCGGGCCCGCGAAGGCCTGGGCGATGGTGAGCCAGTGCTCGGCGTCGGCGCCGCGGGCGACGAGCGCGGTGTCGGCGCGGTGGACGCGCTGGGTGACGAGGAGGCAGAAGTCGAGGGCGGGGCCTTCGATGCGCTGGGGCGCGTCCTCGGGGCCGTACGACCACATCTCGCCGTCGGGGGCGGTCAGTTCGAGGCGGAAGGGGTCGGCCGGCGGGGTGAGGCCGCGGACGAGGTACGCGTAGTCCCGGGCCCGGAGCCCGATCCAGGCCACGTGCCGCAGCCGGGCGGTGGGCTCGCGTACGGCTCCGAGGGCGTCGGCCACGTCCTGGCCGTGCGCCCAGGTCTCCATGAGCCGGGCGGTGGCGAGGGAGGGGGCGCTCATGGCGGGCCCGTACCAGGGGAAGCGGGCGCCGGGCGGGGCCTCGCGCAGCACCTGGTGGAGGCGCTCGCGGACCTCGCGCCACCGGGCGAGCAGCTCGGCGGGAGGCAGGGCCGCGCCCTCCTCGGCGCCCTCGTCGACGAAGCGGTCCGGCGCGGCGAGGGCCTTGGCAGCCTCGGCGGCGAAGGCCTCGGGGTCGGTCGCGGCGAGCAGCGCGGCCCGGTCGGTCCAGGCGAGGTGGGCGATCTGGTGGGCGACCGTCCAGCCGGGCGCGGGGGTCGGCGTCGCCCATTGGTCTTCGGTCAACTCCCCTACGAGGGCGTCGACTTCCTCGCTCTCGGCACGCAGATCGTCGAGGACGACGGCGGGGTCGGACACGGAGCGCTCCCCTCGGGGACGGCGGTCACGGGCGTGTGCCGAGGAGCATGGCAGGGCCCCGGGAAACAATCAAGCACGCTTGCATGATTTTCCCGGGGCCCCGGACCGCCGAGGAGCGACTCCCGGAGGAACGACTCCAGAGGAACCGCTCTCCGAGGAACGGCCCTCAAAGGAACGGCCCTCAGACGTAGGAGCGGCCCAGCGCACCCTGGCCGCGGACACGGTCCACGTCCTGACCTGGCCCAAGGGCAGGGTGACCGCGGGCCGCGAGGCGTACCTGGGCGACGTGGCGGCCGACGCAGGGGCGTTCTGGGCCTAGGCCCAGGCCGTGTCTCTCCGGGCCGGGGATGCCTCCGGCATTCCCAGACTCCCGCGCCGGGGCCGGGCTTCCCCCGTACCCGCCCCGGCGCGGGCCGCACGTCCGCACCCGGGCCGCCGCCGGCCGCCCGCCAAGGCCCCGGTCAGGCGCCCGCCCGGCGCCCCGGGTGCGGACACCGGGGCCCGGTCGCGCCGGCCTCGGGTGGTGCGGCGGGGGCCCTCCCGCGGGTCGAAGGTCAACGGGAGCGGGCGACCTGGCTCCGTACCGCGCCCATGCTCGCCGCGATCACCAGCCCGATGGCGAGGGCGTCCGTCACACCGAGCGCCTGGTGCAGGACGAGGAAGCCGGCGGTGGCGGCGATGGCCGGTTCCAGGCTCATGAGGATGGCGAAGGTGGGGGCGGGGAGGCGCCGCAGGGCGAGGAGTTCGAGGGTGTAGGGCAGCACCGAGGACATCAGGGCGACGGCGAGACCGAGCCCGATCGTCGACGGTACGAGCAGCCGGTCCCCCGCCTCCGCGATGCCGAACGGCAGGCTGAGCACCGCGCCGAAGGCCATCGCGAGGGCGAGCCCGTCCGCCTGCGGGAATCGGCGGCCGGTACGCGCGCTGAAGACGATGTACGTCGCCCACATCGCACCGGCGGCCAGGGCGAACCCGGCACCCGCGGCGTCGAGCCGGTCGAAACCGCCGCCGCTGAGCAGCACCACGCCGCCGAGGGCGAGCCCGGCCCAGAGCAGGTTGACCAGGCGGCGCGAGGCGACGACGGAGAGGGCCAGCGGGCCGAGCACTTCGAGGGTGACGGCCGCACCGAGCGGGATCCGGTCCACGGCGAGGTAGAAGAGGATGTTCATGCCGGACATGGCGGCGCCGAAGGCGAGCACGGTCCCCCAGTCGGCGCGGCCGTAGCCGCGGACGCGCGGCCGGCAGACCACGAGCAGCACGGCGGCGGCGAGCACGAGCCGCAGCGTGACGACGCCGAGGGCGCCGGCCCGGGGCATGAGCAGAACGGCGACGGCGGACCCGAACTGTACGGAGAGCCCGCCGGCGACGACGAGGGCGACGGGCCCGAACCGCCCACCCTTGGCGGCGGAAGCCGGAGCCGGGGCCCGGGTCGCGCCGGGGGCGGTGGCGGTGGCCACGGGTATGTCCTTGACCGGGCTTTCCACCGGCGCGCTCCTTGCAGACGATGACGAGGGGTGAGGCGAGGTTCGTAGGTTCAATCCATTGAACCATCAAGTCCAGAGTACTGAACTAGATGCCCTCTGCACACTCTCTTTCCTCACGCTACGAGCAACCGCGCGCCGCGTGAAATGCCGATCCGCCCCTGCTTATGCTCCGCACGCATGAGCCGCACGAACATCGAGCTCCGCCACCTGCGCTGCTTCCTCGCCATCGCCGACGAGGGCACCCTCACCCGCGCCGCCACCCGCCTCCACCTCACCCAGCCCGCCGTCTCCCGCACCCTCGCCGCCCTGGAGAAGCACCTGGGCGCCCGGCTGGTGGACCGCTCGACCCACCACCTCGCCCTCACCCCCGAGGGCCGCGCCTTCCAGGACCGGGCCGCGGCGGCGGTCGCCGCGTTCGACACGGCCGTCGACCCCGAGCACCTGCACCACCGCCCCCTGCGCCTGGGCCACGCCTGGTCCGCCTTCGGCCCGTACACGACCCCCCTGCTCCGGCGCTGGCAGGCGGCCCACCCCGAGACCCCGCTCGAACTCCTCCGCATCGACGACCGCACGGCCGGCCTCCTCCGCGGCGAAGTCGACGCCGCGCTGCTACGGGGCCCGGTGGAGGTGCCGGGCCTGGCGACGGAGGAGCTGCTGACGGAGACCCGCGTGGCGGCGGTCCCCTCCGACAGCCCGCTGTCCGCCCACGAGACCCTCACCCTCGCGGACCTGGCGACCCAGACGGCCATCCTCAACCCGGTCTCGGGCACGACCACCCTCGACCTGTGGCCCCCGCACGCCCGCCCCCGCTCCACCCTGACCGTCGCCAACACGGACGACTGGCTCACGGCGATCGCCGCGGCCCGGGGCATCGGCGTCTCCGCCGCGTCGACGGCCGCCCTCCACCCCCACCCGGGCGTGACCTACCTCCCCCTGACGGACGCGCCACCCATCCCGGTGCTGCTGGCCTGGCGGGAGGGGGACAGACACCCGGCGGTGGGGGCACTCCTGCGGCTTGCCAGGGACATCTCGGGCGCACGGCCGTCGTAGGCTGAAGCCCGCACGCGAGGGACAGGAGACCGAGGTGGCCGAGACGGCACCGACCGGGGCGACGGTGGCCGAGGTGATGGCCGAGCTGGCCGCGCTCGAGGACCCGAAGGCACGCGAGGTCAACCAGAGGCACGGGGACGATCACGGTGTGAACCTCGGCAGGCTGCGAGCCCTCGCCAAGCGGCTGAAGACGCAGCAGGACCTCGCGCGCCGGCTCTGGGCGACGGACGACACGGCGGCGAAGCTGCTGGCGATGCTGATCTGCCGCCCGAAGGCGTTCGAGCGCGACGAGCTGGACGGCATGGTGCGCCAGGCGCGCACGCCCAAGGTGCACGACTGGCTCGTGAGCTACGTGGTGAAGAAGAGCCCGCACGCCGAGGAGCTGCGCGTGGCCTGGTCCGCCGATCCGGATCCCGTGGTCGCGAGCGCCGGCTGGGCGCTGACCACCGACCGCGTGGCGAAGAAGCCCGAGGGCCTCGACCTCGCCGGCCTGCTCGACGTCATCGAGGCGGAGATGAAGGACGCCCCGGACCGGCTGCAGTGGGCGATGAACCACTGCCTGGCCCGGATCGGGATCGAGCACGCCGAACACCGCGCCCGGGCCGTCGGGATCGGCGAGCGCCTGAAGGTGCTCAAGGACTACCCGACCTCCCCGGGCTGCACGTCCCCGTTCGCCCCCGTCTGGATCGACGAGATGGTGCGCCGGCAGCACGACAAGCAGGTGGGGCCCGGCCCCACGTGAGTCGGGTTTGGGCCAGATCGGCGAGACGCCTCTAGGACGTCCCCTCTCGGTCCAGCGCCTCCGCCAGCACCTCCGCCACGTGCCGTGCCCTGCGCCCCTCCGCCATGTGCGCGATCTGCGTACGGCACGAGAATCCGTCGGCCAGGACCTCCGCGTCCGGCGGGGCCGCCGCGAGGGCCGGCAGGAGCTGGTCCTCCGCGCAGGCCCGCGACACGGCCTCGTGCCCCGGTTCGAAGCCGAAGTTGCCGGCCAGGCCACAGCAGCCGCCCGCCAACTCCCCTGCCAGCCCCGCCCGTTCGCGCAGCCTGCGGTCCGGCCCTCCACCCAGGACCGCGTGCTGGTGGCAGTGGGTCTGGCCGGCCACCGGGCGGTCCAGGCGGGGTGGCCGCCAGTCGGGGGCGAGCTCCTCCAGGACCTCGGCGAAGGTGCGCACGGAAGCGGCGAGACGTGCCGCGCGCGGGTCGTCCGGCAGGAGCTCGGGCAGATCCGTACGCAGGGCCGCCGCGCAGGAGGGCTCCAGGACGACGACGGGCCGCGCACCCGCACCCGCACCCGCACCGCCACCCAGACCCGCACCACCACCGGGACCCGCATCACCGGCACCCGCACCGCCGCCGGAGTCCCCGCCCCCCATCACCTGATCCATCACGTCGAGCGTCCGCCGCATCACCCGCCGCGCCGCCCCCAGCCGCCCCGTCGACACGTACGTCAGCCCGCAGCACACCCGCCCCGGCGGCAACGCCACCCCGAGCCCCGCCGCCTCGAAGACCCGCACCGCCGCGGCGCCCACCTCCGGGGCCAGGCGGTCGGTGAAGGTGTCCGGGAAGAGCGTCAGCGCCGGTGGCCGTCCCGACGCGCGCTCACCGAACCAGTACGTGAAGGGCCGCTCCGCCACCCTCGACATCGGCCGCTCGGGCGTCACCCCCGCCAGCCGGGCCGCGAACGGCAGCCCCATGGCCACGTTCAGCCCCCGCCCGAACATGTCGAGCCAGTGCGGCAGGCCGCCCATCGTCCAGTGCGAGCGCGGTCGCCGCCACGGCCGCCCCGCGTAGTAGCCGGCCAGGAACTCCGCCTTGTACGCGGCCATGTCGACGCCCACCGGGCAGTCGCTGCGGCACCCCTTGCAGGACAGGCACAGGTCCAGGGCCTCGCGCACCTCCTCCGAGCGCCACCCGTCGGTGATGACCTCGCCGAGCGCCATCTCGTGGAGCAGCCGCGCCCGCCCGCGCGTGGAGTGCTTCTCCTCCCCCGTCGCGCGGTACGAGGGACACATCACGCCCGGCCCTGAACTCGGGCCCTCCACCCGGCACTTGGCCACGCCCACACACCGCGCGACCTCCCGCCCCAGGCCCACCACCGGCAGCCCCGCGAACCGCAGGCCCTCGTCGAGCCGCTTCGGCCGCACCAGCATCCCCGGGTTGAGCCCGCCGTCCGGGTCCCACAGGTCCTTGACCGCGCCGAACAGTCCGACCAGCTCGTCCCCGTACATCCGCGGCAGCAGCTCCGCCCGCGCCTGCCCGTCCCCGTGCTCGCCCGACAGCGAACCTCCGTGCGCCACCACCAGATCGGCCACCGCCTCCGAGAACTCCCGGAAGCGGCCGACCCCGTCCCCCGTCCACAGGTCGAAGTCGATCCGCACGTGGATGCAGCCGTCGCCGAAGTGCCCGTACGGCGTCCCCCGCAACCCGTACTGCGCCAACAGGCCCCGGAACTCCCGCAGATACGCGCCGAGCCGCTGCGGCGGCACCGCGCAGTCCTCCCACCCCGGCCACGCCTCGGCGCCGTCCGGCATCCGGGTCGCCGTCCCGGCCGCGTCCTCCCGGATCCGCCACAGCGCGCGCCGCACCGCCGGGTCGCGCACCACGACGGAATCCAGCGCGTCCGCCGCCCGCACCAGCCGCCGGGCCGCGTCCTCCCCGTCCACCTCCACGAACAGCCACGCCGCACCCCGAGGAAGCCCTCCACCCCCACCGCGCGCAAGCCCCCCGCCCCCGCCCCGCACCAGATCGGCCGCCATCCCCTCCACCGTCAGCGGCCCGTACCCCAGCAGCCCCGCCGCCGCGTCCGCCGCGGCGCCCTCGTCCGCGTACCCGAGCACCACCAGCACCGGCGCCGCCGGCAACGGCACGAGCCGCACGGTCGCCTCCGTCAGCACCCCGAGCGTCCCCTCGCTCCCGCAGAAGGAGCGGGCCACGTCCGCGCCCCGCTCGGGCAGCAGTGCGTCGAGGGCGTAGCCGGAGATGCGGCGGGGCAGCCCGGCCGGGTAGCCGGTGCGCAGCAGCGCGAGGTGAGCACCGACCAGTTCCCTGAGCCCGGCCGGCGCCCCCCGCCAGTCCCGCCCGAGGCGCAGTCGCTCGCCCCCGTACGTCACGACCTCCAGCCCGCGGACGTTGTCGGCGGTCGTCCCCCAGGCCACCGAGTGGGCCCCGCACGCGTTGTTGCCGATCATGCCGCCGAGGGTGCAGCGGCTGTGCGTGGACGGGTCGGGGCCGAAGGTGAGCCCGTACGGGCGGGCCGCCTCGCGCAGCCGGTCGAGCACGAGGCCCGGCTGGACGACGGCCGTCCGCGCCTCGGGGTCGAGCGACACGAGGGACCGCAGGTGCCGGGTGAAGTCGAGCACGACACCCGTTCCGGTGGCCTGTCCCGCGATGGACGTACCACCCCCGCGGGCGACGACGGGCACCCCGTACGTACGGCAGACGTCCAGCGCGGCCGCCACGTCGTCGGCGTCCCTCGGGGCGACGACGCCGAGCGGCACGCGCCGGTAGTTGGAGGCGTCCATCGAGGTCAGGGCGCGGGCCGTGGTGGAGAAGTCGACGTCCCCCGCCACCGCCGCGCGCAGGGCGCCCGCCAGCTCCCCGGCCGGGGCGCCCACCGGACGCCCCGGATGCCTCGCCGCGTTCTCGTGTGATCCCACGACTACAGGATGTCTCAGTCCTCGTCTCATCCGGCGGACATCCCCCGACCCCGCCTTCGCCGACCCGATACGCTCCGCCTCGTGGCCGATATCCAGATTCCCGCTGACATCAAGCCCGCCGATGGCCGTTTCGGCGCGGGCCCCTCCAAGGTGCGTACGGAGGCGCTGGACGCCCTGGCCGCCACCGGCACCTCCTACCTCGGCACCTCCCACCGCCAGGCCAAGGTCAAGAACCTGGTCGGCGAGGTGCGTGCCGGCATCAGTGACCTGTTCTCGCTGCCCGAGGGCTACGAGGTGATCCTGGGCAACGGCGGATCGACCGCCTTCTGGGACATCGCGACCCACGGTCTGATCGAGAACAAGTCGCAGCACCTCACCTTCGGCGAGTTCTCCTCCAAGTTCGCGAAGGCCGCGAAGCTGGCCCCGTGGCTGGCCGAGCCGACCGTGATCTCCTCCGACCCGGGCACCCACCCGGAGCCGGTGGCCGAGGCGGGCGTCGACGTCTACGCCTACACCCACAACGAGACCTCCACCGGTGTCGCCGCCCCGCTGAAGCGGGTCGCGGGCGCCGACGAGGGCGCGCTCGTCCTGGTCGACGCGACCTCGGGCGCGGGCGGTCTGCCGGTCGACATCACCGAGACGGACGTCTACTACTTCGCCCCCCAGAAGTCCTTCGCCGCCGACGGCGGTCTGTGGCTGGCGGCCTTCTCGCCGGCCGCCCTGGAGCGCGCGGCCCGCGTCCACGCGTCCGGCCGCCACGTCCCGGAGTTCTTCTCCCTCCCGACGGCGATCGACAACTCGCTGAAGAACCAGACGTACAACACCCCGGCGCTCGCGACCCTCTTCCTGCTCAACGAGCAGCTGAAGTGGCTCAACGGCCAGGGCGGCCTGGACTGGGCCGTGGCCCGTACGAAGGAGTCCTCCCAGGCGCTGTACGGCTGGGCCGAGGAGTCCAAGTACGCGACCCCCTTCGTCACCGACCCGGCGAAGCGCTCGCAGGTCATCGGCACGATCGACTTCGCGGACGACATCGACGCAGCCGCGGTCGCCAAGGTGCTGCGCGCCAACGGCATCATCGACACGGAGCCGTACCGCAAGCTGGGCCGCAACCAGCTGCGGATCGCGATGTTCCCGGCGATCGACCCGGCGGACGTGCGGGCCCTGACGGCCTGCGTGGACTACGTGATCGAGAAGCTGTAACGACGCCCCGTGCGCGGACGAGGGGCCCGGCACCGGACATGTTCCGGTGCCGGGCCCTCGCGTGTCCGCAGCGGGTCAGTCGCGCCGCAGCAGCCGCTTCCCGCCGATGACGATTGCGGTGGCGACGGCGAGGACGACGATGCCGAGCCCGAAGTTGCCGTTGCCGCTGCCGGGTGTCCCGGCCCCGGTCCCCGACTTCGACGGTGCCGGACTGCCGCCGCCGCTGTGGCCCGGCGGCCTGCTCGCTCCGTCCGCCTCCACCCGTACCACCCGGCTCTGCCGCCCCTCCGAGCCGAACATGAGGGCCGAGCCGTCCGGCGCGTACGTCACCGATTCCGCCTGGCCCTGGAAAGGCGCTCCCACCGAGGTGCCTTCGTCGGCCAGGCGGCCGTTCTTCCAGGCGTACTCCTTGGCCAGGAGGTAGCCGCGCAGGACGAGCCGGTCGCCGTCCGGGGAGAAGGCGCCGTCGGTCACCCACGGCACCTCTCCGACGCGCCGGAAGACGTTGGTGCGGGAGGAGTCCAGGCGCTCGGGGCCCTCGTACAGGCCGCCGCCGTCCTCGTTCTTGCTGGCGATGTAGACGCGGCCGGTGCGCGGATGGACCATCAGGGCCTCCGCGTTGCGGGCCCCGTCGGCGTACTTCACGTCGTACTGCCTGGCCTGGACGGTCTGGTCCTTCAGCTGCTTCGGCTCGGGGAAGCGGTAGATCCAGACGTGGTCCCAGGAGCCGTCGAGGTTGTCGCCGACGTCGCCGACGTAGATGTTCCCGTCCGGCCCTACGGAGATGGCCTCCATGTCGCGTGGGGTGCCGACGCCCTTCATGGTGAGGGTCGCGACGGTCTTCCCGGTGCGGGAGTCGATGCCGAAGACGCGCGGCTGGTCCTGGTCGTTGTGCGTCCAGTAGATCCCGGGGTGCGCCCGGCTGGCGGCGAGGCCGCTGGACTCGGTGATCCGGGGGTCCTCGATGGTGAAGTCACGGTCGGGCCCGTCGGCGGCCCAGGCCGGCGCGGCGGCCGTGAGCAGGACGAGGACCGTGGCACCGAACAGGCGCAGCGCAGCAGATCGCATGTCCCCAGCCTGCCACGGGCGCTGTGGTCGTTCCGGCGGGCCCGGGCGTGGGCGGGGCGGCGCGCGGTGGGCGCGGGTCTCTGGTGTCGGGAATCACGTCGCCGCCCCGCGCCGGCGTCGGAGATGATGTTCGTCATGCGTTTTCTGTTCGTCGGCGACAGCATGACCATCGGACGCGCCGGCGACTTCACCTGGCGCCACCGCATGTGGCAGCACCTGGAGAGGGTGCTGCCCGGCGGGTACGAGATCGTCGGCCCCCGCACGGAGTTGTACGAGGCCGGGGCCGACGCGGCGGTCTCGCACGCCTACGCCGACCCGGCCTTCCCGGCCGCCGCCCGCCGCCATCTGGCCGGCTGGGGCGAGGGCTGGCTGCACATGGCGCCGCTGATCGGAGAGACGGTGAGGGCGACCGGCGCGGACGTGCTGCTGATCTCGCTGGGCCTGATCGACCTGGGCTTCTACACCAACAGCGACCAGACGGCCGCCAACGTCCGCGCCTTCCTGACCGCGGCCCGCGAGGCGAACCCGCACGTCCGGGCCGTCCTGCTCCCCGTCATCCCGAACGTACGGGCCGAGTACGACGCCCCCTTCGCCGCCGAGTGCATCCGCTTCAACGAGCTGCTGGCGAAGACGATCGCGGACGAGGACACCGCCGCCTCCCCCCTGCTCCTGGCGACGATCCCGGAGTCGTACGACCTCCCCACCGACACCTACGACGGCACCCACCCCGGCCCGACCGGCGAACACAAACTGGCAGCGGCCTTCGCGAACGCGCTGCACCAGGCGTGGGGCGTGGGCGGCGCGTACGCGTACTAGCCCGACGGCCGCCCGCCCGGCGGTTTCACGGTTCGTCGGGCCGTGCTCCGTCAGGCCGCGCGGGTCAGGCGGTTGGCGAAGGTGGAGACCGTGTAGGTGCCGATGCCGAGGACGACCTCCAGGGCGTTCTGGCGGGTGTAGTCGTGGGCGTAGAAGGCGTCGAGCTCGGCGTCGGTCACCGCGCCCGAGGAGGCGAGGACCTGGAGGGTGAAGCGGCGTACGGCGGCGAGGCGTTCGGGGGCCGGGGCCGGGCCCAGGGCGGCCAGTCTCGCCTCGTGCATGTCGATGCAGAGGTGGCACTGGTTGTGGGCGGCGACGGTCAGGATGACGGTCTCGCGGGAGTGCGGGTCGAGGGTGGTGGACTCGAAGATCTCGTTGAGCTTGAGGAAGCCGTCGAGGGTGTGCGGCGACTCCTTGAGGAGCTTGATGGCGTCGGCGGTACGGGTGTCGAGCGACAAGGTGGGATCTCCCCCGGTAGCGGTCTAGAATGGACAACATGGTTGACCATGTTGACGGGGAAAACGTAAACCAGGTTGTCGATGGAGGCAAGGGGGTTCCGGGCGCGATCGTCGATCCGCCCGGCTTCGAGTTGCCGCTCCTCCTCTTCGCCGGGTTCCGGACCCTCATCGACCGGCTGCACGCCCGGCTCGCCGCCCAGGGTCACCCCGAGCTCCGCCCCGCGCACGGCTTCGCCATGCAGGCCGTCGCCGCGGGCGGGCCCGCGGGGGCCACCGCCAGCGACATCGGGCGGCACCTCGGCGTCTCCAAGCAGGCCGCCGGCAAGACCGTCGACCGACTCCTCGCCCTCGGCTACGCGGAACGCGCCGACGACCCCGCCGACGCCCGCCGCAAGCTCGTCCGCCTCACCCCGCACGGCCTCGACGCCCTCGCCCGCTCGGCCGCGATCTTCGACGACCTCCGCGCGGAGTGGGTGAGGACGCTGGGCGCGGCGCGCGTACGGGACGTGGAGTCGGCCCTGCGGACGGTCGTCCCGCCGGAGACGGCCTTCCGCCTCGACGCGACGAGCTGGCTCGGGAGCGCGTGACGCGCCCGTGGGCGTGGCGAGTTGTCGCCACCCGCATGTCGGCGCGGCCGTGCGTATCGCCCCCGAGGGACACAAGAGCGAAGTCGTCGAAGGGGTCGTCTTCATGGTTCCGCAGAGGCAGACGCACTTCGACATCACCCGCAGGATCATCCGTGCCCTGGAAGACCGGTTCGGGATGGACGTGCGGGTGGCGTCGGACGTACGGATCGACTTTCCCGGCCACCGGAACGCGTTCTGCCCGGACGTCGCCAAGATGAGAGACGACACCGTGCAGAACGGCAAGGGCGGCTGGAACCACGAGGACGTGGAATTCGTCGCCGAGGTCATCTCCAAGGGCATCGCCATGAACGACTACGGCCCGAAGAAGACCGCCTGTGCCACCGCCGGCGTGCCCGTCTATCTCATCGTGGATCCCTACACGGGCAAGTGCATCGCCCACACCAAGCCCGAGGACGGCGACTACACCGAGGAGGTGCGGGTCGCCTTCGGCACGGAACTCGACCTGACCAAGAACCCTCTGGGCCTCGTCCTCACGACCGACGGGTTCCCCCGCGACTGAAGCGGCGCAACCCGTCGGAGGCGGGGATCACCAGGCGAACGCCTCCGGCGACGGCCCAGGGCCCGGGAAGATCTCGTCCAGGGAGGCGAGGAGCTCCTCGCCCAGATCGAGCTCGAGCGCGCGCAGGGCGCCGGTGAGCTGCTCGGGGGTGCGGGGGCCGATGATCGGGCCGGTCACGCCGGGGCGGGTGAGCAGCCAGGCCAGGGCCGTCTCGCCCGGGTCCACACCGTGCTTGTCGAGCAGGTCCTCGTACGCCTGGAGGCGGGCCCGTGCCGCCGGGTCGGCGAGGGTCTCCGCGGCCCGCCCGGTCGCGCGGCGGCCGCCCTCCGTCTCCTTGCGGATCACACCGCCCAGCAGGCCGCCGTGCAGCGGGGACCAGGGGATGACGCCGAGACCGTAGTCCTGGGCGGCCGGAACGACCTCCATCTCGGCGCGCCGCTCGTAGAGGTTGTACAGGCACTGCTCGCTGACCAGGCCGACCATCCCGCGTCGTGCGGCGGTCTCGTTGGCCTGGGCGATCTTGTAGCCGGGGAAGTTCGACGAGCCGGCGTAGAGGATCTTGCCCTGCTGGATCAGCACCTCCACGGCCTGCCAGATCTCCTCGAAGGGGGTCCGGCGGTCGATGTGGTGGAACTGGTAGACGTCGATGTAGTCCGTGTTCAGCCGCTTCAGGCTCGCCTCGACGGCCCGCCGGATGTTCACGGCGGAGAGCTTGTCGTGGTTCGGCCAGGCCTCGCCGTCCGCGCCCATGTTCCCGTACACCTTGGTGGCCAGCACCACCTTGTCGCGGTGGGCCGGGTCCTTGGCGAACCAGGAGCCGACGATCTCCTCGGTACGGCCCTTGTTCTCGCCCCAGCCGTAGACGTTGGCCGTGTCGAAGAAGTTGAGGCCGGCGTCGAGCGCGGCGTCCATGATCGCGTGGCTGGTGGCTTCGTCCGTCTGGGGGCCGAAGTTCATCGTGCCGAGCACGAGGCGGCTGACCTTGAGTCCGGTGCGTCCGAGCTGCGTGTACTCCATGGATCACTAGCCAACGCCTTCGAGTGGGCTCGAAGCAAGGGCCCTCGAAGCAAGGGCCGCCGAAGCGAAGGCCGCCGAAGCGACCGCCGTCCACGGCCGCGGGGTCATCCCACGATCGACGCCACCGCGATGATCGCGAACATCAGCACGAGCACACCGGCCATGATCCGGTTACGGGTCTTCGGGTCCACCCCCCGAGGTTAACCCGGCCCGTCCCCCGTCCCCGCGCCGCCCAGGGGCCATGTGGCGACCGTCTCGTACCGGGGCTGCTCCCCCGGGGTGCCGCCGCCGGGCAGGTTGCTGCGGACCAGGGCGAGTTCCGAGACGTCCCAGCGGGTGCCCTCGAAGCGGTCGAGGGCGGCCGCGAAGGGGCGCAGGTCGAGGTCCGTACGGGAGCGGGCGACCGTCAGATGGGCCTGGTAGCGGCGGTGCTCGTCCATCGGGATCCCGGCGCGGCGGGCGGCGGCGTCGGCGCGTTCGGCGAGCAGCCGCATCTCGTCCAGGTCGCCGGCCGCGCCCGTCCACAGCACCGCCCGCCCGAAGTGGCCGCCGCCGTGCATGCGGAGCGGGAAGGGTGCCGTGCGGCGGGCGGCGCGGGCGAGCCGGGTGTGCAGGTCCGGGAGCAGGGCCTCGTCGACCTCGCCCATGAAGGCGAGCGTGAAGTGCCAGCCGGGCCGGGAGGTCCACCGCAGCCGGTCGGCACCGGGCAGGTGCGCGAGCCGGTCGACCACCCGCGCGAGCTCGGTGAGCTGGGCGGGCGGCGGGAGGACGGCAGCGAAAATCCTCATGTGCACGAGTGTGGCAGGACCGGGCCGTGGCCTAGGGTCGGCGGAATGAACAGCGAGATCAAGATCAGGCAGGGTGGGGCGGACGACGTCCCCGCGATCCTCTCGATACTCGACAGCGCCGTCGTCTGGCTCAACGGCAAGGGCATCACCGCGCAGTGGGGCACCGACCCGTTCACGTCGCGGCCGAAGACGGTGGAGCTGGTGGAGCAGGTCGTGGCCGAGGGCAGCCCGTGGATCGCCGAGGTCGACGGCGTACCCGCTGGCACCCTCACCCTCACCCCGCACCCGGGCTCGTCCGTGCCGCCCGCCGAGGAGCCGGAGCAGTACGTCCGCTTCCTCGCCACCGACGGGCGCTTCCACGGCCACGGGGTCGGCACGGCCCTTCTCGCCCACGCGGCGGACGAGACCCGCCGGCTGGGCGTCTCGCTGCTGCGGGTGGACTGCTTCGCGGGCAGCGAGGGGCGGCTGGTGGAGTACTACGAGCGGCAGGGCTTCACTCGCACGGACGCGTTCACGGTGGGCGACTGGCCGGGGCAGGTACTCGAGCGGCGGGTCTGACGGCGGGGGCGAACGGGAGCGCGGCCTACGAGAGCGGGCGACCGGGCACCGGGCCGGCGAGAGTGGGCCGACGGGGAACGGGGGCGCCCGCCAGGGCGCCCATCCGCCCCCGTCTACGCCGCCGTGGCCAGCCTCTCCCGTGGCACGAACCGCACCTGCGGGTGCCCGTGGTGCCAGCCCCAGGCCATCCTCAGACCGCCCACGCGGGCCAGGACCAGGCCGATGGCCGAGGCGGCCGCGAGCGACACCAGGCCGCCCGTCGCGAAGCCGACGCGGGGGCCGAAGGTGTCGGTGACCCAGCCGAGCAGCGGGGCGCCGATGGGGGTGCCGCCGGCGAAGACCATCATGTAGAGGCTCATCACGCGGCCCCGCATGACCGGGTCCGTCGCCATCTGGACCGCCGAGTTCGCGCTGATGTTGATCGTCAGGCCGACCGTGCCGATCGGTACGAGCAGCAGCGCGAACAGCCAGAAGGACGGCGACAGGGCGGCCGCGACCTCCAGGACGCCGAAGACGCCCGCCGCGACCACCAGCATCCGCAGCCGCGTGGAGCCGCGCCGCGCCGCGAGCAGCGCGCCGGCGAGGGAGCCGGCCGCCAGGAGGGTGTTGAGGAAGCCGTACGTACCGGCGCCGACCTGGAAGATCTCCTCCGAGAACGCGGTCAGCCAGATCGGGAAGTTGAACCCGAAGGTGCCGATGAAGCCGACCAGCACGATGGGCCAGATCAGGTCCGGCCGCCCGGCGACGTAGCGCAGCCCCTCCCGCAGCTGGCCCTTGCCGCGCGGGGCGCGCTCCACCTTGTGGAGCTCGTTCGTCCGCATCAGCATCAGTACGGCGAGCGGGGCGAGGAAGGACAGTCCGTTGATCAGGAAGGCCCAGCCGCTGCCGATCGAGGCGATCATCAGACCGGCGACGGCGGGGCCGATGAGCCGGGCGGACTGGAAGTTCGCCGAGTTCAGCGAGACCGCGTTGCGCAGCTGGTCGGGGCCGACCATCTCGGAGACGAAGGACTGCCGGGTCGGGTTGTCGACGACGGTGACCATGCCGAGCAGGAAGGCGACCAGGTAGACGTGCCAGACCTGGATGCTGCCGGAGAGGGTCAGTACGGCGAGGCTCAGGCCGCACAGGCCGAGCGCGGCCTGGCTGACGAGGAGGATGCGGCGCTTCGGGTAGCGGTCGGCGATGACTCCGCCGTACAGGCCGAAGACGAGCATCGGCAGGAACTGGAGCGCCGTCGTGACGCCGACGGCGGCGGCCGAGCCGGTGAGGCTGAGGACCAGCCAGTCCTGGGTGATCCGGGCCATCCACGTACCGGTGTTGGAGACGATCGCTCCGGTGAAGAACAGCCGGTAGTTCCGGATCGAGAGCGAGGAGAAGGTCCCCTTGCCCCGGCGGGTGCGCGGGTGCGCGTAGGTATCGGGTTGATGGACGGGTGCGGAGTCTGCTCCGGGTCCCGTACTCAAAGTGCGTCGCCTCCTTGGCGCCTGGGGTCAGAGGTGGGCGAGCTTCTCCAGGACCGGGGCGGCGGCGCGCAGCTTCGCCCATTCGTCCTCGTCCAGACCCTCGGCGAGGGAGGCCAGCCACGCGTTCCGCTTGCGGCGGGACTCGTCGAGCATGGCCTCGGCCTGCTCGGTCTGGCTGACCACCTTCTGCCGGCGGTCGTCGGGGTGCGGCTCCAGCCGGACCAGGCCCTTGGCCTCGAGCAGCGCGACGATGCGGGTCATCGACGGCGGCTGGACATGCTCCTTGCGGGCCAGCTCACCAGGGGTGGCCGAGCCGCAGAGCGACAGGGTGCCCAGCACCGACATCTCGGTGGGGCTCAGCGATTCGTCGACGCGCTGGTGCTTCAGGCGTCGGCTCAGCCGCATGACGGAGCTGCGGAGCGCGTTCACGGCCGCGGCGTCGTCGGCGGTGCCGTGGGACAGGTCAGGCATGTCGTTAGCGTAACTCATTACCCTAGCTAAAGACCAATCGAAAACCTTCCCTCGCAACCTGTCACCCAAATGAGTGAGAGCGATCCGGAAAGTGACGCATCGGGGCCGCCGGTGCCGCGAACCTGACGGGCATGGAATCGACCGTGCTCAGCCTGCGCATCGACGGAGAGCTGCTGGAACGGCTCCGCGGACACGCCGCCAGACGCGGAATGAGCGTCCAGGACTACGTGGTCCGGACGCTCATTCGCGATGACTTCGACGAGCGGTTCAAGACCGCCGTCGAGGAGACGGAGAAGTTCTACGGGCTGGATCCCACCCGCACTACGTGAGGCCGAGCGCCGGCATCGCGTAGTAGAAGACGAAGACCGCCGACACGACGTACATGGCCACCGGGACCTCACGGCCCCGGCCGGCCGCGAGCCGCAGCACGGTGAAGGCGATGAAGCCGATGCCGATGCCGTTGGTGATCGAGTACGTGAACGGCATCATCACCATCGCCAGGAACGCCGGCACGGCGATGGTGTAGTCGCTCCAGTCGATCTCCTTGACCGACCCGGCCAGGATCAGGAAGCCCACCGCGAGGAGCGCGGGCGTCGCCGCCTGCGAGGGCACCATCGTGGCGAGCGGCGTGAGGAACAGCGCGACCGAGAAGAGGCCGCCGGTCACCACCGAGGCCAGACCCGTACGGGCACCCTCGCCGACGCCCGCCGTCGACTCCACGAAGCAGGTGGTGGCGGAGGACGAGGTGCCGCCGCCGGAGGCGACGGCGAGGCCGTCCACCAGCAGGACCTTGTTGATGCCGGGGAAGTTGCCGTCCTTGTCGATCAGCTTGGCCTCGTCGCCGACGCCGAGGATCGTGCCCATGGCGTCGAAGAAGCAGGACAGCAGCACGGTGAAGACGAACAGGACGCCGGTCAGGACGCCGACCTTGCCGAAGCCGCCGAACAGGCTCACCTTGCCGACCAGGCCGAAGTCGGGCGAGGCGACCGGGTTGCCGGGCCACTCGGGCGTGGTCAGACCCCAGGAGGGAACGGTGGCGACGGCGTTGATCACCATCGCGACGATCGTCATCACGACGATGGAGATGAGGATCGCGCCCGGCACCTTGCGGATGATCAGCGCGAGGGTGAGCAGCGTGCCCAGGATGAAGACGAGCACCGGCCAGCCGGTGAGGTGGCCGTCGCCGCCCAGCTGGAGCGGGACGGTGGTGTGCGCGGCGTCGGGGATACGGGAGACGAAGCCCGAGTCGACGAGGCCGATGAGCATGATGAACAGGCCGATGCCGATCGCGATGCCCTTGCGCAGGCCGACGGGTACGGCGTTCATCACGCGCTCGCGCAGGCCCGTCGCGACGAGCAGCATCACGACCAGACCGGCGAGGACGACCATGCCCATCGCGTCCGGCCAGGACATCTTCGGCGCGAGCTGGAGCGCGACGACGGTGTTGACGCCGAGGCCGGCGGCCAGCGCGATCGGCACGTTGCCGATGACGCCCATGAGGAGCGTCGAGAAGGCCGCGGTGAGCACGGTCGCGGTGACCAGCTGGCCGCCGTCGAGCTGGTGCCCGTACATGTCCTTCGCGCTGCCGAGGATGATCGGGTTCAGCACGATGATGTACGCCATCGCGAAGAAGGTGGCGAAACCGCCGCGGACCTCACGGGCGACGGTGGAGCCGCGCTCGGAGATCCTGAAGTAGCGGTCGAGGCCCGAGACGGGACCCTGGGAGGGCTCCGGGGCAGGGGGCGTGGCCGTGGCGGTGGCCGTGGTGCTCATCGGGGGTTCCTCTTCGGAGGTTTGGAGACGTCCATTTTGGCGGTTCATACGAGGGGAACCCGCCGGAGGCAAACCGTTTCAGTATGAACACATGAACGAGCGAGCGTCCATCTCCGCGCGTAGACACGAAACCCGGCCGCCTAGACTGAGGCGCATGGCGAAGTGGACACCGAAGCACGAGGCACCCGAGCCCCTGGAGGGGCCCGTCGTCGCCACCATCACGGGCGGCACGATCCTCTGGTTCGTCCTGTTCCTCGTCCAGATCCCGTTCTACGGCTGGTTCGACGACCGGGACCTGGCCTGGTGGGTGTGGACCTGCCTGGCCGGCGCGGGCCTCGGGCTCATCGGCATCTGGTACGTGCGGAAGCGCGACGCGGCGATCAAGCGGCACGCGGCGGAGCGGGCCGGCCGGCAGGACCAGGACGCCCCCGCCCCGTAATGCCAGGGGACCATTCCCCTCCTACCCCGGTCTGATCTTCCGGCCGCTCGGCGGGTGAGCGGCCCGTTCCGGTCGTAACGTCGAAAACATGACTCAGCGGGCGAAGATCGACACCGACGGCGGCGAGGCCGGTCCGCCGGGGACCGGCGCCGGGACCGGGACCGGCGCGGCGACAGGACCCCCCGTCGTCCACCACATAGCCGGCCTGACCTCCGCCGAGGTCGCCGAACGCGTCGCCCGCGGCGAGGTCAACGACGTACCCGTCCGCTCCAGCCGCTCCACCACCGACATCGTCCGCGGCAACGTCTTCACCCGCTTCAACGCGATCATCGGCGTGCTGTGGGTGATCATGCTCTTCGTCGCGCCGATCCAGGACAGCCTCTTCGGCTTCGTGATCATCGCCAACACCGGCATCGGCATCGTCCAGGAACTGCGCGCCAAGAAGACCCTCGACGGGCTCGCCGTCATCGGCGAGGCCAAACCCACCGTCCGCCGCGACGGCGTCGCCACCGAGATCTCCACCTCCGAGATCGTCCTCGACGACCTCATCGAACTCGGCCCGGGCGACAAGGTGGTCGTCGACGGCGAGGTCGCCGAGGCCGACAGCCTGGAGATCGACGAGTCCCTGCTCACCGGCGAGGCCGACCCCGTCGTGAAGAAGCCGGGCGACCTGATGATGTCCGGCTCGTTCGTGGTGGCGGGCGGCGGCGCGTTCACCGCGACCAAGGTGGGGCGCGAGGCGTACGCGGCCCAGCTCGCCGAGGAGGCCTCCCGCTTCACGCTCGTCCACTCCGAGCTGCGCACCGGCATCTCCACGATCCTCAAGTACGTGACGTGGATGATGATCCCGACCGCGATCGGGCTCGTCATCAGCCAGCTCGTCGTCAAGGACAACGACTTCAAGGACTCCATCGCCCGCACCGTCGGCGGCATCGTCCCGATGATCCCCGAGGGCCTCGTCCTCCTCACTTCCGTCGCCTTCGCGATCGGCGTGATCCGGCTCGGCCGCAAGCAGTGCCTCGTGCAGGAACTCCCGGCCATCGAGGGCCTCGCACGCGTCGACGTCGTGTGCCTCGACAAGACGGGCACGCTCACCGAGGGCGGCATGGACGTGACCGCGCTCCGTCTCCTGAACGGCGCGGACGAGACGTACGTACGGAAGGTCCTCGGCGCCCTCGGCGAATCCGACCCCCGCCCGAACGCCTCGCTCCAGGCCATCATCGACGCCTACCCCGACGCGGAGGACTGGCGCTGCACGGAGTCGCTGCCGTTCTCGTCCGCCCGCAAGTACAGCGGCGCCGCGTTCAGCGAGGGCGACGGCGAGAACTCCACGTGGCTGCTCGGCGCACCCGACGTGCTCCTCGCGGCGGAGGACCCGTCCCTCGCCGAGGTGGACCGGCTGAACGAGCAGGGCCTACGAGTCCTGCTCCTGGCCCGTACGACCCGGGAGCTCGACTCCGCCGACCTCACCCGCGAGGCGGACGCGACGGCCCTGGTGGTCCTGGAACAGCGCCTGCGCCCCGACGCGTCCGAGACGCTCGCCTACTTCGCCGACCAGAACGTCGCCGCCAAGGTCATCTCCGGCGACAACGCGGTCTCCGTCGGCGCCGTGGCCGGCAAGCTGGGCCTGCCCGGCGCCGCGAACACCGTCGACGCGCGCACGCTGCCCACCGAGCGGGAGGCGATGGCGAAGGTCCTGGACGAGAACGCGGTCTTCGGCCGCGTCACGCCGCAGCAGAAGCGCGACATGGTCGCCGCGCTGCAGTCCCACGGCCACACCGTCGCCATGACGGGCGACGGCGTCAACGACGTGCTGGCGCTGAAGGACGCGGACATCGGCGTGTCGATGGGCTCGGGCTCGGAGGCGACGCGCGCGGTGGCCCAGATCGTGCTGCTGAACAACTCCTTCGCCACCCTGCCGTCGGTGGTGGCGGAGGGCCGCCGGGTGATCGGCAACATCACGCGGGTGGCGACGCTGTTCCTGACGAAGACCGTCTACTCGGTGCTGCTGGCCATCCTGGTGGTCGTCTCCCAGGTCGAGTACCCCTTCCTCCCCCGCCACCTCACCCTCCTCTCCACCCTCACCATCGGGGTCCCCGCCTTCTTCCTGGCCCTGGCCCCCAACAAGGAGCGCGCCAAACCCCACTTCGTACGCCGGGTGATGCGGTACGCGATCCCGGCCGGCACCATCGCCGCGGCGGCCACCTTCGCCACGTACCTGCTGGCCCGCCACCACTACACGGGCCCCGGCGCCCTGGACGCCGAGACCAGCGCGGCGACCCTCACCCTCTTCCTCGTCTCGATGTGGGTCCTCGCGATCATCGCCCGCCCCTACACCTGGTGGCGCGTCACCCTGGTCGCCACGATGGGCGGCGCCTTCCTCCTGGTCCTCGTGGTCCCCTGGCTCCAGGACTTCTTCGCCCTGAAGCTGGTGGGCGTGACGATGCCCTGGACGGCGGTCGCCATCGCGGCTGCGGGGTCGGCGGTGCTGGAGCTCGCGTGGCGGTGGGTGGGACGACGATTCCCGGCGTAGGCCCTGACCGGCGCATCAGGGCCGGACCGCCGTGCCGGCTCCGGTCACGCTCCGCGCGGCCTGCCGAACTCCTCGATCAGCACGGGGTACTGCTCCCCACCGTGCCCGGCGGCGATCGCGCGCTCGGCCATCGCCTTGATCAACCTCGGCAGTTCGGCGTTGACCCCGAGCGCCTCGCTCTCCTCGATCAGGTGGTCCATGGCCCGCGCTTCGGTCTCCAGGGCCGCCACCTCGGCCGGGAAGGAGCCGCGGTCGATCTGCTCGGCGTACCCGGGCAGCCATTCGGCGACACCGACGGCTATCTGCCGCGCGAACGGCGCGTACGTGGCGGCGTCGACCCCGGCCGTCCTGAGCATGGCGGTGCCCTGGAGCCAGGCGTTCAGGACGCTCCACATCATGGCCAGGCCGGCCACGTCGTACAGGGACGCGAGACCGTGGTCCGCACCCAGGTGGCTGACGGTGCCGAGCGCGCCGAGCGTCGACTCGTACGCCTCGAAGTCGGACTGCGGCCCGCTGTGCAGGATCACCGCCTCGGAGGTCCCGATCCCCGACGGGATGGCCATGATGGCGCCGTCCAGATAACGCGCGCCGCGCCGTTCGGCCCACCGGGCGGTCTCCCGGGCCTGGGCGGAGTCGCCTGAGGTCAGGTTGACCACCATCGCGCCGCCCAACTCGACGTCGCCGGCCCCGAGCAGCTCACGCACGGCGTCGTAGTCGGTGACACACACGACGGTCAGCTCACCGGCCTTGACCGCGTCGGCGACGGTCGGCGCGAGCCGCGCGCCCCGGGCCACCAGGCGGTCGGCCTTGGCAGCCGTACGGTTCCAGACGGTGGTGGGATGACCGGCCGTCAGGAACGCGCCGGCGAGTGCCTGCCCCATGAGCCCGAGTCCGATGACGGTAACGGATGTTTCGCTCTTCTTGTTCATGACAGCATCGTCAACGTTGATACCGATGTGAAGGTCAAGCGAGGTTTCGATGCGAATCGGGGAACTGGGTCGCCGCACAGGCGTCAACACCCACCAGCTGCGCTACTACGAGGCCCAGGGCCTCCTGCGGGCGGACCGCAGCGCCAACGGCTACCGCGACTACGACGACGGCGCCGTGCTCCGCGTGAAGCAGATCCGCCACCTCCTGGCCGCCGGCCTGTCCTCCGAGGACATCGCCTACCTCCTCCCCTGCGCCATCGGCGAGACCCCGGAACTCCCGGGCTGCCCCGAACTCCTGACCGCGATGCGGACCCGCCTGCGGCGACTGGACAACGAGATGCACCGACTCGCCCGGTCCCGCGAAGCCCTCACCACCTACATCGACGCGGCCGAACGCTCAGGCGCCGAGACCTACCCGCCTTCGGCGGGCGCGGGCTTGGAGCCGGTCCCGGCCTGACCGACCGGGGATCCACCACGCGTACCGACGCCGACCGCCGGCGGCGGCCTTCCGGGGTCGGACCCGCGCCCTCACGCAGCCCGTCCGGCCCACCACCCCGCTCTGACCGCCCGACAGGGGGCGAGACCGGTGGCGGTGAGCCCGGACGGGTGCGATTCGGCGCGGGCCCCGGGGAGCATCCGTCGGGATCGGTCCGCCAGCTCGGAGCGATCGTGGCGGCGACCGCGGTCGTGCCCGGGCACGGAGCCGCACTGCCGCCCGGCACGCAGTTCACCCCGCTCACCGCAGCGGTGCTGACCAAGCCCGCGCCGTTCGACGCCACCGACGGCAAGGTGCACCTCTCGTACGAGCTGCTCACCACCAGTTCTCTGCCCAGCAGTTCTCAGGTGCGACTCGACCGGGTGGACGTCCAGGACGCGCACACCCACCGGGTCATCGGCTCGCTGAGCGGACAGGCACTGGGCGCGGCCGCAAACCCGGTAGGCGACCCCCTGCCGGGGGCGGACGCGTACACGCCGCCGCCACCACCGCCGACACCGACCGTCATCCAGGGGTCCCAGCAGTGGATCATCTGGATCGACCTGGCCCTCGACCACGGGCAGCCCGTGCCCGACGTCCTCGAACACCACCTGGTGGGCGCCATCCTGACCGCATCGGGCGGGTCGCCGTTCGAGGAGACGGTGCAGTCCACCCCGACCGCCCGCAAATCTCCGCTCGACCTGCACCCGCCGGTCCTCCCGGGCACCTGGTACGCCAGCGAGTCGTGCTGCGGCAACACCCACCACCGGCGCGGCTTCGCACCGATCCTCTCCGTACGACGGATTGCACCGGTCGGAGTACCCGCTGGACCGCGAGGTGATCGACTTCTGACCGTCGGCCGCCGCTCCGCCGCGTGCCCCGCCGTTGCCCCCTCACAGGCCCAACGCTCCCGGCCGGCCAGGGCCTCCTTGCGCGAGTCACGCGGCCCGTCCGCGGTCCGCGCAGGTGGCGTCGGGGTCGTGGCCGCGGAAGGCGCGGTCGCAGCCGTCGCAGGTGATGAGGGGCGGGGCCCGGGCGGGACCCGTCGTGCCGTGCCCGGGCGGGGGGCCGGGGCGGGGCCCGTAGCCGGTAGTCGCCCCGTCGGACCGACCCGATCACCGACCGGGCGTCGCCGTCGCCGTCGCCCGCCACAGTCGGCGGCAGGACAGCAGGGTCGCCGTCAGCAGCAGGCCGTTGCGGACGACCATCAGCGTGTTGCCGAGCGGCGTGCCCTGCATGACCTCCAGGTAGTGGGTCGGGAAGGCCAGTGCCGTCACCGCCGCCGTGGCCAGCAGCAACCAGGCCACCGGGCGCTGGGTCGTCAGGCGTGAGGTGAGGCAGACCGCTGCCAGGCCCAGGAGCCAGACCATGTACTGGGGGCTGATCACCCTGCTGGTCACGGTGAACAGCAGGACCGCCGCCAGCGCCGCGTCGAAAGGTGTCGCCTCGGTCCAGCGCGAGGCCCTGCCCCGCCAGAGCATCAGCCAGCCGAAGGCGGCGGCCGTCAGCAGCAGGGACAGCTGCGCCACGGTCGCCACGTGCGTACCGGTGAACTCCAGCGCGCCGTAACGGGACTCCACCCAGATCGGCGTCCCCGACGCCCGCATCAGCGCCAGTACCGTGCCGCCCAGCGACTCGATCTGCACGCCCCTGGCACCCTGCTGCTCCAGGAAGTCGAAGGTGTGCCGGAAGGCCACGGCCAGCACCGTCACCAGCGCCGCGGCCGCCACGACGGCGGACAGCCAGGCCTCCCTGCTGGTACGGCCCCGCTCCAGTCCCACCAGGGTCAGCAGTGGCCACACCTTCACCAGCGCGCCCAGCGCGGCGAACGCCCCGCCGAGGCGCGGCCTGCGGCCGCAGGCCAGCAGGGCGAGCACGGCCAACGCCGTCACCTGGATGTCGAACCGCCCGTGCGGCACGTTCAGGAGCAGCGGCAGTCCCGCCGTCCACAGCCACGCCCCGGCCGGCTGCCGGCCCTCACCCACCCGCGCCCGCGCCAGTGCCAGCGCGACCACCGCGTCGGCGGCGAACGTGAGGACGAGGAAGGCCGGGAAGTAGTCCAGGAAGGGCAGCGCCGAGGGGAACAGGAACAGCAGGCCCGCGCCGGGCGGGTACTGCCAGGAGACGTCGCCGACCGGGAACGAGCCCTCGGCCAGCTGGGCGGACCAGCGCGGATAGAGGAACTCCACCTCCTGGGCGACGTTGCTGACGCCGATGCTGTCCTGGACCAGGAGGTAGAGCATGCCGAGCCGGGTCAGGACCCAGACGGCCGCGAGCGCCGCCGCCGCTCTCCCGGGCGACCGGACGCCGGCCCACATGCCACGGAGCGGGACGACACGTTGGGAGGGGTCTGTTGGCGGGGCCGGGTCATGGTCGGGGGAGGCGTCGCCCAGAAGGCCCGCCTTCTGCTGCGTCATGGCTCGGCAATCTAGACCGGCACGCCCGCCGCCCCGGTCAGCGAATCGCGCGTCCCCGGCCGCGTCCCTCCGACGGCTCTGCCGAGGGCCGGGCCGCTCGGCCACCTGGAGGTGACGACAGGTCATCCCCGCGCGTGGCAGCCACCGCACCGGAGCCGTCCCCCAGAGCGGGCGCATTCCCGTAGGCCGTGACAGACTGAGAACGAGCGGAGTCGCACGGGTGGAAGTCCCTGGAAGGACGCCCCGAGGACTCGCGATCTCTCTTCAGCACACTCACCTTGGCAGGGGCGCGTCGTCACGCCTTCCTGCGTTCCAGAGGGAGGACGTCTGAGATGACCAGCACCATGAACAAGCGGGAACTCCCCGCGCGTGTGAGCACCACGCTGGATCTGGGGAACGACCACGCCGTCCAGCTCCTCGACTTCCCCTCCGGGGAGCGCGGGGTCGTGGAGGGTGGCCGTGCGATCGAGCATCAGCCCGCCGTTCCGAGCAAGGAGGAGGCACCGCCGGACGCCGGGACCTACTCCGTCGGCGAGCGTGAGGCCGGCTACGAGGAGTCGGCATCGGTTCGTACGACGGACGAGCAGATCTGGTTCAAGAACACGTTCTGCAACGGCTCCCAGGTCTGCGTGCAGGGCTGGGACTGGGCGATCTGCTCCACGGCGTGGGCCGTCGGCAGCGGCACCGGGTTCGCGATGGTCGGCGCGGAGGGAACGCGCAACGCCACCTTCTTCCTCGACGTGTGGCAGTGCATCTGCGTCGGGCCCTTCTGCCTCGGCGGCACCCAGTGCTTCTGGGTCGAGAAGTGGCGGGGTCTCGTCGTCCCGGGCCACTGGGTCTCCGTGGCCCTCCAGCCCGACCACAAGTACCTCCAGTGGCGGCTGGAAGGCGCCGGCGGCGACACCCAGGTCAGTCTCGCCGCCCACTACAACTGAGTCGCCCAGCGATCAGTCGAACCACCTGTCCCTCGCCAGCTCCGCCGTCCTCGACGGGTCCTCCAGCAGGGCCGCGACCTCGAAGCGGCGGGGCCATTGGCCCGCAGCCCAGGCCAGGCCGGCCGCGACGCCTTCCAGCGTGGCGGCGTGGATCACGCCGTCCGGGGTGCGGCGCCAGTCGAGTTCGGTGTCGGACGCGCGGAGTTCCTCGTGCTCGATGTACGTCGCCGGGGTCGCAGGACCGAGCAGGGCGTGGACCGCGGGCGGGACCTCGTGTTCCTCGCCGACCGTCGTCACCTCGGCGTCGACCGCCTCGCTCAGGCGCCGGACCTGGAACAGTTCGGCCAGGTCGGCCGCGCGGGACGGGGCTACCGGGAGCAGGGGCAGGCCGGCCGCCAGCGGCAGCAGGTCCGGGGCGTCGGCGACCAGCGCCTCCGCCGCGTCCACGACCACCAGCGCGCCGTCCACCACCGCGCGCAGCTCGTCGGGCAGGGTGACCTGCTCCGGGTCCAGGTCGGCCAGGGCCGTGTACAGGGCGTGCAGCTGGGTGCCGGAGACCTCCCGGGCCGGGTCGGCGAGGCGGGCGAGCAGCTCGGCGGCGCCGCCCGGCTCGTCCAGGAGAGCGGGCACGGAGGTGCGCACCCCCAGCGCCCGCAGGACCTGCTCGTCCTCGAAGCCCGTCGCGTCGGCGGAGTCGTACAGGCCGATCAGCAGCGGGTCCGTGCCCGCGGCCCGCAGGCCGGCCGGGCGGCGGCCGTCCAGTACGGGGTGGTCCCGCAGCCACCACGCCGTGTACGACCGCACGGTCTCCGTCGTCCCGTCGGGCAGCAGCACCCGGACCGGCTGGGTGAGCGCGTCCCGCAGCGGCGGCCGGGCCAGCAGCGCGAGCGCCTGCGGCCAGGCGTCGTCGTCCACCAGGTCCAGGTCCCGTACGGCGACGATCTCCGTCGCCACCGGCGGCACCGGGGTCTCCGGCAGCCGGTCCAGGACGTCCTCGCACCACACGTCCACGGCGTCGAGCAGGCCCGCGTCGTCCGGCTCCGCGTAGTCGCCCTCCCTCGGCTCCAGCTCGTCCGGGTCGAGGACCAGGTCAGCGGCCCGGACGAGGGCGAAGTCGGCGAGCACCCCGCAGGCGGCCAGGGGCTGTTCGCCCCAGCGTTCGGCCGTCTCCCGGTCCACGAACGCCAGTTCGTCCTCGCGCATCACGGACGCGAACGCCGAGCCCGGCATCACCAGTTCCCCGGCCGGCGCCAGTTCGCCGTCCTCGTCGGGCAGGGCCAGCGCCCCGAGCCACGGCTCGTCGCCGGGGGCCAGGTCCGCGTCCCGCACCAGCGCGAGGACGGTCTCCGCGAGCTCGTCGGCGTCCAGGGCGTCGCCGTCCTCGTCCCAGATCTCCCCCGCGTCGAGGGAAGCCGCCACAGCCGCCCTGACCTGCGGGGTCGTCAGAACCGCCCGGGGCGTCGCCGGCAGCGCGCCCAGCTTCTCCAGGAGCGGGTGCGCGGCGTCCGGGTGCGCGACCTTCAGGCCGAGCCGGGTCAGGTCGGCGGGCGTGTGCTCCTGCGGCAGGAGGACCTGACGGGGCCCGATGGTGGTGCGCACCCGGGTGGGTGAAGGGGTGCGGTCATCGGCGGCGGCCCCCGTGCCGAGCTCGGCACCGGACCCGAGGACGTCGGCGCCAGGCCCGAAGTCGGCGTCCCCACCCGCACGTTCGCCGGTACCCCCACCCGCACCCAGGCCCGCGGCCTGGCCCCCTCCCCCCACCGCCAGCGGCACCGGCAGCCCCGTGAGCCGGTCCGGGTCCACCCCCGCCAGCGAGTCGTACAGCCGCCACCACCACCCCGGCGACCTGTCCACCCCCGCCAACCGGTCGATCGCCTCGGTCAGCGGCACGCGCCCCACCCCGAGCGCGCGCAGCTCCACCCGGCGCTCCAGGCCCGCCGGCAGCAGCGTCGGGAACACCTCCGCCAGGACCGCGACCGTCTCCGCGCCCGCGCCCTCGACGACCTCCGCCTCGATGGGGCGCAGGGCGGGCAGCTCCTCGGAGGCGGCGGCGGGGGCCAGGAAGGCGATCCTCGGCAGCCGCTCCAGGACCGCGGCGCGCAGGGCGCCGTCGAGCACGCCCTTGCCGAGCGGGCCCGGTACGAGGTCGAGGGTGCCGGTGGTCACCGGTCGCCAGTCGGCGAGGAGTTCCGCGTACGCCTCGCCCGCGCGTTCGACGATGAAGTCGGTGAGCGGCCCGGGCGCCGGGTGGCGGCGGGCCGTGTCCAGCGGGAAGGACGCGATGAGCAGGGCGGGGATGCCGAGCGGCTCGTCGGTGGGGGTCGGGGCGTGGACGACGGGGGCGGTACGGGGGTACTGCGGCGCCCCTTCCGAGTCCACGGGCACGGCCCAGGTGACCGACCAGTGCGGGCGCAGGCGCTCCTCTACGGGGCGGTCCTTGAGCAGGGCGGGGTCGACGGGACCCCTGTGGCTGACGGTCCGCCAGCGGTGCGTGCCGGTCGCCGAGTCGGCGATGTGGACGTAGCCGTCGCGCTCGGCGCGGGTCAGGGTGCGGACGCCGTCCCCCGTCTCCACGACGATCTCGGCGAGGCCGGGGAGGGTGAGCAGCAGGGCGTCGTCCACCGAGTCCAGGAGCCGCTCGGCGAGATCGACGGCGGCCGAGTCGCGCAGGGGGAGGACCACGACCGTGTCGTAGCCGTCGGGGGCCGTGCCCTCGGCGGGCAGCGGGAGGCGGAGGAGGGGTACGTGGCCGTCGCGGCGGCGCAGTTCGTCGCCGAGGCCCGGGCTGTGCCGGGCGGCGTCGGCGGCCAGCTCGCGGGCCTCGGCCAGGGACCAGCGGACACCGCCGTGGCGGCCGAGGACGGCCGGCTCGTCGGAGACGGCGATGACGGCGGCGAAGCCGACACCGAAACGTCCTACGGCGCCGGTGTCGTGCTCGCGCTTGGCGGAGGCGCGGAGGGTCGAGAGCGACTCGACGCCGCCCGCGTCCAGGGGGGCGCCGGTGTTGGCGGCGGCCAGGACGGCCGGGCCGTCGGCGTCGGCCGGGTGCAGGGTGAGGCGGAGCCTGCCCGTGACGCCGGCGCGGTGGGCGGCGTCGGCGGCGTTCTGGGCGAGTTCGACGACGAGCCGGTCGCGGTAGCCGCCGAGGACCAGGTCCTCCTCGGCGTTGGCGTCCTCGCGGAAGCGTGCGGGTCCCGCGCCCCATGCGTCGAGCACGCCTCTGCGGAGCCGTGCGGTACCGAAGGGGTCGGTTCCGTCGGTCGACGTCCTGACGCTGACGCTCACGTCTGACTCCACTCTGCGGGACGGGGATGGGGGCCGGGGCCCGAAGGTACCGCGCCCTGCCCCGCGACGATCGACGGGGCACGTCAGGGCCCGGGGGCGCGCGGGGGCACGTTTCACGCCCCAGGGTGCGGTGGGAGCCGGACGGACGGGAGCGGGGGACGGGCAGGGGGCCGCGTTCCGGACGTAAAGCGTGATTTGTGGCGCGGGACAAGGTGCCCCGGCTTCCACGGGACCGGTACCGCGCCGTAAATCATGCAGTCCGGAACGCGGCCCCCTGCCCCTCCCCCGCGGCACCCGCGAAGACGAGGCCCGCCGACGAGGACTTGTGGCGCGGGGCAAGGTGCCCCGGCTGCCGCCGGACCGGTACCGCGCCGTAAATCATGCAGTCCGGAACGCGGCCCCTGCCCTCCCCCGCGGCACCCGCGAAGACGAGGCCCGCCAACGACACCCGCCCGAAGACGAGGCCGGCCGGCCCCTACGAGTGCCCCAGGTCCTCCGAAGCCCCGTCGGGCTCCGTGGTCGACCCGGAGTCCTTCGCCGGACGCAGCGGGAACTCGTCGGCCGCCATCGAGTCCAGGACCGGCGCCGCCGGGCGCGGCGGCTTCGGCATGATCGCGGCCTCGGAGTGGCCGCCGCAGCCGTACGCCAGGGAGACGACGCGGCCGTCGGCCGGCGAGAACTCGTTGGCGCACACACCGAACGCCTGCTTCAGGGACCCGGCGATCGGCACCAGGAAGGCGCAGGACACACAGGTCGCGGGGGCCGCCTGGGCCATCGGGGTCTTCGCGCCGAAGGACTCGTCCCAGCGGTCGGCCGCGATGTGCAGGCCGTAGCGGGACAGGACCCGGGCCCGGCGCATGCCGAGCTCCTCCGCGACCGCGGCGATCGCGCCCCGCGACGGGGTGCGGGAGACGATCTCGGCGTCCTCCGCGTCCAGGTGGTCGGCCAGCTCCTCGGAGACCGCCGAATTCGGTGGCGGCGCGTCCTCGCCCGAGTAGCCGGGCTCCAGGCGCAGGTCGTCCTGCTCGGTGGGCAGCAGGTCACCGGGGCCCATGTCGCCGGGGCGCAGCCGCTCGCTCCACGGCACCCATTCGGGGGCCATGAGGGAGTCCGGGCCGGGCAGCAGGACGGTTTCGTCAAGGGTGACGTTCTTCGCCCGGGAGGCCCGGGTGACCGTCACGGCCCATCGCCAGCCGCGGTAGCCGGGTTCCTTGCACTCGAAGAAGTGGGTGACGACCCGGTCGCCCTCGGCGACGACCTCCGTGTGCTCCCCGACGACGCCGGGTGCTGCCGCCTCTTCGGCGGCCTCCCTCGCGAGGTCTACCGCCTCGGCGCAGAGGCGGTCGGGGGTACGCGTGGCTCGCGGGGTACGCGGGGTACGGCTTCGCGTCGTCGCAGCACTCACAGGTCTCGCTTCTCTCCTACGCCGTCTCACGGGTGCGCCGGCCGAGGAGCGGGAGCGAGCGGGAGGGAGCTCCGGGGCCGTGGGCGGAGCGGACCAGAGGGCCGCATCGACGTCCACGCCCGACATGTCTCTCGTGCTTCTCGCGTGTCTCGGGCACACCTATCGTCATCCATTCTGCGGGATGCCGAAGAGGCGCGCGGCCGAGAACATCCGCCGGTGGCGCGCTACGCACGCTACCCTCTCCGCCGCCCGCCGCCCACCTGCCCGTACCAAGTGGCCCGGATCGCGGACTGTCGCCGGGCCCTGCCACGGTTCCTCCGAGCTGCGCGTGGGGCACTATGACGGAGTGGCAGCCGCACGGTCTCCCGCACGATCCCACGATCACGCCGGGCCGCTCAGCCGAGCGGGCCGGAAGGTCGGCCGTGCCCTCCACCTGCCGTTCACCGGCACGGCGAAGGGCATCCGGCGCGCCACGCACGCGCACGGCGCGGGCGAGTCGGGCCTGGGCAAGCTGATCGAGCTGCACGCCGTGAACGGGGCCGGCGACGTCATGATCACCGTCGCGCTGGCGACGACGGTCTTCTTCGCCGTGCCGACGGACGAGGCGCGCGGCCGTGTCGCGCTCTACCTCGGCATCACGATGCTGCCCTTCACCCTTCTCGCCCCCGTCATCGGCCCGCTCCTGGACCGCCTCCCGCACGGCCGGCGCGCCGCCATGGCCGGGGCGATGCTGACCCGGGCGGTGCTGGCCATCGCCATGTCGGGGGCGGTCGCCACCGGCGGGATCCAGCTGTACCCGGCGGCGCTCGGCGTGCTCGTGGCGTCCAAGGCGTACGGCGTGGTGCGCAGCGCCGTCGTTCCGCGCCTGCTGCCGCCGAACTTCTCCCTGGTGAAGGCCAACTCCCGGGTCACGCTGGCCGGCCTGGTCGCGACCGGTATCGCCGCGCCCATCGGCGCCGGGCTCCAGCTGGTCGGGCCCGCCTGGCCGCTGTACGGGGCGTGCGCGCTGTTCCTGCTCGGTACGTACTGGGCGCTGCGGATGCCGCACAAGGTGGACTCCGCGAAGGGGGAGCGGCGGGCGCACCTGCTGACGCACGGCGAGAAGAAGCCGAGCCTGCGGACGGTCGGGCCGGCCGTGCTGCACGGGCTGCAGGCGAACGCGTCGCAGCGGATGCTGTCCGGGTTCCTGATCTTCTTCCTGGCCTTCCTGCTGCGCGTGCACCCCCTCTCGGGGCAGAGCGCGGCGGTGTCGCTCGGCATCGTCGGCGTGTGCGCCGGTGTCGGCAACGCGTGCGGGACGGCGGTCGGCTCGCTGCTGCGGGACCGGGGGCACGGGCCCGAGGTGATCATCGCCACGATGGTGTCGATCGTGTGCGCCACGGCGATCTGTACGGCGGTCTTCTTCGGCGGCCTGATGGTGGCGGTGCTCGGCGCGGTCGCGGGCCTGACCCAGGCGCTGTCGAAGCTGTCCCTGGACGCGCTGATCCAGCGCGACGTGCCCGAGGTGGTCCGCACCTCGGCGTTCGCCCGTTCGGAGACCGCATTGCAGATGGCGTGGGTGGTGGGCGGCGCCATCGGCATCTCCCTGCCGCTGAACGGCCGGCTCGGCATGGCGGTGGCCGCGGCGATCCTGGGGCTCGGCGTGCTGCTGTCCGTACGGGGCCTGCTGACGGCCGCACGGCGGCAGGGCGGCGGCAAGGGGCGGGGAGGCGGCAACGGGCGGGGAGGCGGCAACGGGCGGGGCGGGCCCACGGCACGGTTGGCCTGAGCACCAGGGCACGGGTGGCGTAAGCCCGCGACGGATGTCGGAAGCGGCACGCCGTACCCCCGCGTGGCGCGGGCGGCGGGGCCCGATAGCCTTCGGCCCATGACCGTTGCGTTCCTCACCCGCAAGCACCGCCGGGCCGCCCTGGCCCTCGGGGCCGTCTCCGCCGGGCTCCTCGTCCTCTCCGCCTGCGACAAGCCGACCCCTGTTGCGACCGTGACGGTCGGGTCCCTGTCCGTGAACTCCGAGGCGGCCTGCTACAACGACGGCGACGCCATCAAGGAGTCGCAGATCCCGGCCTGCCTCAACAAGAAGGCCGAGAAGTCCATCTCCGTCGACCCCTCGGACAAGGTCCGCTTCGGTGTCGACCCGGACATCGCCGACAACGGCTGGACGATCTTCCTGGGCGGCCAGGCGGCCGAGCCGGAGCCGTTCAAGAAGACCTACCGGACCATCCCGGCCAGCGCCTTCTTCTCCAGCCAGACGGGCGAGGAGACGAACAAGACGCAGGTCACGATCGTCGAGAACACCGGCAAGACGGTGACCGGGATCTGGCACTTCGAGCTGAAGAAGAAGGACTCCTGATCCGCCGGTGACCCACCGGATCCTCATCGTGACGGCCGTGGCGGCGGAGGCGGACTCCGTCGCCGGCGGCCTCGCGTCAGGCGGCCTCGCGTCAGGCGGGCCGGGCCGGGGCGGGTTCCCGCTGTGCGGCGAGTTCCCGTTGCCCGGCGGCTTCGCGCTGCGCCGCCACGCCGGTACGAGCGCCCGGCCGGACACGCCCGTGCCGCGGCCCGGCACGCCCGGGCACCCCGGGCCGTACCCGGTCGTCGACGTGCTCGTCGCGGGCGTCGGCCCGGCGGCGGCCGCCACGGCGACCGCCACGGCCCTCGCGTACGCGGCGGTGCGGGAGACCCCCGGGGAAACACCCGGGGAAGCCCCCCGGGAGACCCCTGCGACTCCTCCGTACGACCTCGTCGTGTCCGCCGGTATCGCCGGTGGCTTCGCACCACACGCGCCCATCGGTTCCGTCGTCGTGTCCGACGCCGTCGTCGGGGCCGATCTGGGGGCGCAGACGGCCGACGGTTACCTCGCCGTCGAGGAGCTCGGCTTCGGGCGGTCCGTGCACGCCGTGGACAAGGCGCTCACCGGAGCGGTCGCGGCCGCGCTCGCCGGCGGCGGGCAGCGGCATGTGCTCGGGCCCGTGCTGACCGTCTCGACCGTCACCGGCACCGCCGGGCGCGCCGCCGAACTGGCGGAGCGTCATCCCGGGGCCGCCGCCGAGGCGATGGAGGGCTTCGGGGTGGCCGAGGCGGCCGCCGCGTACGGCGTGCCCGTCGTCGAGATCCGGGCCGTGTCCAACGCCGTCGGCCCGCGCGACCGTGCCGCCTGGCGGATCGGCGAGGCCCTGGACTCGCTGCGGTACGCCTTCCAGCTGCTCAGCCAGACCGTCTTCGTGGAGCCCCCGTCGTGACCAAGCTGAAGATCGCCTACTCGCCCTGCCCGAACGACACCTTCGTGTTCGACGCCTGGGCCCACGGCCGGGTCCCCGGCGCCCCGCGCCTGGACGTGACCTTCGCCGACATCGACCTCACCAACGGGTGGGCGGAGGGCGCGGACGCCCCGTACGACGTCCTGAAGGTGTCGTACGCCGTCCTGCCCTGGGTCCTTGACGAATACGCCCTGCTGCCCTGCGGCGGAGCCCTGGGCCGCGGCTGCGGGCCGCTGGTGCTGAGCCGGGAGCCGGGCCTGGACCTGACCGGGAAGACGGTCGCGGTGCCGAGCGAGCGTTCGACGGCCTATCTGCTGTTCCGGCTGTGGGCGGCGGACACCGTGCCCGGCGGGGTCGGCGAGGTGGTCGTGCTGCCGTTCCACGAGATCATGCCCGCCGTGCGCGACGGCAAGGTCGACGCGGGGCTCGTCATCCACGAGGCCCGCTTCACATACGGGAACTACGGGCTGCACGCGCTCGCCGACATGGGCGAGCACTGGGAGCACACCACCGGCCTGCCCATCCCGCTCGGCGCGATCATCGCCAAGCGCTCGCTGGGCGAGGACACCCTGCGGCTGCTCGCCGAGTCGGCGCGGGCATCGGTCCGGATGGCCTGGGACGACCCGACCGTCTCCCGCCCGTACGTACTCGAGCACGCCCAGGAGATGGACCCGAAGGTGGCCGACCAGCACATCGGCCTCTACGTCAACGAGTTCACCGCCGACCTCGGCGAGACCGGCTACGCGGCGGTGCGCGGGCTGCTCACGCGCGCCGCGGCCGAGGGACTCGTACCGCCCCTCGGCCCGGACGCGCTGAAGTTCCCCTGAGGGGAGCGGCTCACACGTCGAGCTGGTCCGCGACGGCCCGCAGCAGGCCCGCGATCTTCGCGCCGCTCGCCTTGTCGGGGTAGCGGCCGCGCTCCAGCATCGGCGTGATGTTCTCCAGGAGCGTCGTCAGGTCCTGGACGATGGACGCCAGTTCGTCGGGCTTACGGCGCTGCGCCGCGGCGACGGACGGGGTGGGGTCGAGAACGGTGACCGAGAGCGCCTGGTCGCCGCGCTGTCCGGCGACCACGCCGAACTCCACGCGCTGCCCCGGCTTCAGGGCGTCGACTCCATCAGGGAGCACCGACGAGTGCACGAAGACGTCGCCGCCGTCGTCGCGGGAGAGAAAGCCGAAGCCCTTCTCGCTGTTGAACCATTTGACCTTGCCGGTAGGCACGTCCGTCCTCGTCCTCGTACTCGATGGGTGCGCCGGGATCCCGGCTCTGGTGGAAAAGCTCTCTCTGCGAAAGAGATACGGCGGGTCACCGACCCGGGCACCAAGGCTAATGGGCTCAGGCCCGGTGACAAGACGTCGCCGGTCCGTTGTCCCGGCCTGGGAACTACCCTGGCCGAATGCGTAGTGAAACCCCTTCGGCCGCAGCGGACGACAGTGCTCCGGGCGACGGCCTCGTCCGGGCCGGTGCGATCGCCTTCATCGTCGGCGCGGTGGCGACCCTGGTCACGGTGGCTCCGCTGTTCCTCGGGAGCGATCCGTTCCCCACGGTCGCGTACCTGGTCTCGATGCTGATGGGGGTCGGATTCCTCGTCGCCGGCGCCGGAGTGCTCCGCTCCATCGCCGCCCAGCGGCGCCGGGCACGGGCCGTGCAGGCCGCGACGATTCAGCCGCGGTAACCCTCCCACCAGGCACGGAAGTCCGTCAGGTCGGTCAGGACCACGTCCGCGCCCGCCGCGCGGAGCTCCTCGGGGGCGCAGGGTCCCGTGGCCACGGCGACCGCGTAGGCGCCGGCGGTCGCCGCGCCGCGTACGTCGCCGGTGTGGTCGCCGACGTACACCCCGGCGTCGTGCGCGCGCAGCGCCTGCGCCTTGGCCTCGGCCCACAGCCCGCCGATGACGGCGTCGGGCTCGATGCCCAGGTGGGCGAGGTGGAGCTCGGCGTGCGGTCCGTTCTTGGCGGTCACGACGATGGTCCGGCCGCCCGCCTCGCGAACGGCTTGAATCGCATCCCTCGCGCCGGGCATCGGAAGCGTCGGCTCGATGGCGTACGCCGGGTAGAGGGCGCGGTAGCGCGCGACCATCTCCGTCACGTGCTCGGCCGGGAACCACTCGGCGATCTCCTGCTCCAGCGGCGGCCCGAGCCGGGAGACGGCCAGGTCGGCGTCGATCGGGACGCCGGTCTCGGCCGTGAGGGCGAGATAGGCGGCCCGGATGCCGGGGCGCGAGTCGATGAGGGTCATGTCGAGGTCGAAGCCGACGGTCGGGGCGGAGGGCGTCATCGTCATGGGGGTCATTGTGCCCGTGTGTTCGAAAACCGCTGCTGTCTACACTTAGCGAAGCCTTACCGAACCGCACACCATAACCGCCGATGGGTGTCCATGACCGCCACACGTTCCCGACGCGCCTCCCGGCGCGTCGCCGCGACCACGGCGGCGGTCGTCGCCCTGCTGCTCGCGATCCTGCTCAGCCTCGCGGTGGGCGCCCGCGCCATCCCCCCGTCGACCGTGTTCGACGCGCTCCTGCACGGCGCCACGAGCGACGACGCCGAGGTCGTACGGCAGCTCCGGGTGCCCCGCACCCTGATCGGCCTCATGGTCGGCGCGGCGCTCGCGCTCGCCGGGACCGCGCTGCAGGGCATCACCCGCAACCCGATCGCCGACCCCGGCATCCTCGGCGTCAGCCAGGGCGCCTCGGTCGGCGTGGTCCTCGCCATCGCCTTCGCCGGGGTGCACTCGCTGACCGGATACGTGTGGTTCGCCTTCGCCGGCGCGGCCCTCGCCTCCGTCGCCGTGTACGCCATCGCCGCCGGCGGGCGCGGCGGGGCGACGCCGGTGAAGCTGGCGCTCGGCGGGGCCGCGATCAACGCGCTGCTGCTGTCGGTGACCACCGGGATCCTGACGACGAAGGCCTCGGCGCTCGACGAGTTCCGGTTCTGGCAGATCGGCTCGCTGGACGGCCGGGACGCCCACATCGTCGGCCAGATCTGGCCCTTCCTGCTGCTCGGGGCCGTCCTCGTGCTGTCGGTGGCGCGCGGGCTCGACGCGCTCGCGCTCGGCGAGGACGTCGCCAAGGGGCTCGGGCAGCGGGTCGCGACCGTGCGGATCGTCGCGGGCGTCGGCGCGACCGTGCTGACCGGCGCCGGGGTCGCCGCCGCCGGACCCGTCGCCTTCGTCGGCCTCGCCGTTCCGCACATCGCCCGCGCGGTCGTCGGCGGCGACCACCGCTGGGTGCTGCCGATGGCGGCGCTCATCGGGCCGGTGATGCTGCTCGTGTCGGACGTCGCCGGACGGATCCTGTTCCCGCCGGGCGAGGTGCCGGCGGGCGTGATGACGGCGCTGATCGGCGTTCCGTTCCTGGTGACGCTGGTGCGGCGCAAGGCGGTGCCGGCATGAGCACCCTTCAGGTCCGTCCGTACGGCTACGGTCTGGTGCGCGCCGGGCGCGCCTCCTTCCTGGTGCACCGGCGCTCCGCGCTCGTCGCCGGGGGCCTGCTCCTCGTCCTGGCCGCGGTCTGTGTCGCGTACCTCTGCGTCGGGGAGCGGTTCGTCGGCCCCGGCGAGGTGCTGAGGGTGCTCGCCGGTCAGCGCTCGCCCGCCGCGTTCGTCGTGGAGGAGCTGCGGCTGCCGAGGCTCGGGGCCGGGCTGATGGTCGGCGCCGCGTTCGGGATCGCGGGCGCGCTCATCCAGACCGTCGCCCGCAACCCGCTGGCCAGCCCCGACATCATCGGCATCAGCCAGGGCGCGGGCGCCGTGACCGTGTCGGCGATGACCTTCGGGCTCGCCTCGTACACCGTCCTGCCCTACCTCTCGATCGCCGGCGGGGTGCTGGCCGCCGCGCTCGTCTACCTCTTCGCGTGGCGGGGCGGGCTGCACGCCACCCGGTTCGTGCTCATCGGCATCGGCTTCGCCATCGCGCTGCGCTCGGTGACCCATCTGTTCATGACCAAGGGCGACTACCTGGTCGCCCAGCAGGCGCAGATCTGGATGACCGGCTCCCTCAACGGGCGGGGCTGGGAGGAGTCGGCGCCGCTGCGCTGGACGCTGCTCGTGATGCTGCCGGCCGTGCTGTGGGCGGCCCGGGCTCAGCGGACGGTGGCGCTCGACGACGACACGGCGACCGCGCTCGGCGTGCGGCTCGGGCGGGTCCGGCTGGGGCTCGTCGCCGTGGGCGTGGTCCTCGCGTCGGTGGCGACGGGGGTCGCGGGCCCGGTCGACTTCGTGGCGCTGCTCGCCCCGCAGATCGCCCGGCGGACCACCAGGACCGCCCAGATCCCGCTGCTGTGCTCGGCGCTCATGGGCGCCGTCATCGTGGTCCTCGCCGACCTGCTGGGCAGGCGGCTGTTCGCGCCCACCGAACTGCCGGTGGGCGTCCTGACGGCGGCGGTCGGCGCCCCGTACCTGATCTGGCTGATCGTTCGCAGCCGCACCGGAGGAGGCAGGTCGTGAGCAGGCTGACGGCACGGGAGCTGACGCTCGCGTACGAGGAGCGGACGGTCGTCCACGAACTGGACCTCGCGATCCCCGACGGCAAGGTCACCGTCATCGTCGGCCCCAACGCGTGCGGCAAGTCGACGACGCTGCGGGCCCTGGGGCGGCTGCTGAAGCCCAAGGGCGGGGCCGTCCTGCTCGACGGCGAGGAGCTGGCGAGGATCCCGACCAAGCGGATCGCCCAGTCCATCGGCCTGCTCCCGCAGACCCCGGTCGCACCGGAGGCCATCACCGTCGCGGACCTGGTGGCGCGGGGGCGGCAGCCGCACCAGGCGTGGTGGAAGCAGTGGTCGGAGGACGACGAGCGGGCGGTCGTGGACGCGATGGAGCGCACGGACGTCAGCGCCCTGTCCCACCGCTCGGTGGACGAGTTGTCCGGCGGGCAGCGCCAGCGGGTCTGGATCGCGATGGCCCTCGCCCAGGAGACCGACCTGCTGCTGCTCGACGAGCCGACGACGTACCTGGACATCGCGCACCAGGTCGAGGTCCTGGACCTGGTCCGCCGCCTCAACCACGTCCGCGGCCGCACCGTGGTCGTGGTCCTCCACGACCTGAACCAGGCGGCCCGGTACGCCGACCACCTGGTCGCGATGAAGGAGGGCCGCGTGGTGGCGGAGGGCGCGCCGGGTGACGTCGTCACGGCGGAGCTCGTACGCGAGGTCTTCGGCCTGGACTCGGTCGTCGTCCCGGACCCGGTGACGGGTTCGCCGCTGGTGGTACCGGGGGCGCCGTGGGCGGTGGGGGTGACCGTTCCGGGGTAGCGGAGCACTCCAATGGCGCCCCACCGCCTGCGCGGGGCTCCTCCCGGCCGGAGTCTGGGGCCATGGAACGCCGGACCAAGGTCACGGTGCATCCGCCCGACGACCGTGGCCTGCGCGAGGTGCGCGTCGGCCGCGAGACGGTGGGAAGCGCCTGGTCTCTGCGAGAACTGCGGGGCATCCTGCGCCGTCACGGCCACCCGGAGGACCTGGACCCGGACGACCGCTCCGCCGTGTCCTGGCTCGGCGGCGGCAGCGACACCTGGCCGGACCGTACGTGGCACAGGCGCGCGACCATCGGGCTGATGGCGGCCGGTCTGGTGGGCGGCTGGGCCCTGCTGACCGCCATCGGCATCCCGGACGCCTTCGAGGCGCTGACGTTCGCAGGGCGGATCACGGGGTTCGTGTTCCTGCTCGGGGGCGTGGCCGAGGCCGCGGCGGCCGTGGCGGTCTTCGACTACTGGGGCAAGCGGGGACTGAAGATCTCCGGGGCGATCGTCTCCGTGGGTGTCCTCATCGCGCTGACGGTGACGACCATGCTGGTCTTCCTGTGGTTCCAGGAGATGGAGTACACGGACTACACACGGGCCTTCTTCCCGCTCTTCGTCTGGTCCTTGTGGGCGCTGTACGTGGTCATCCGGGCGAAGGCGTGGCGGGGCACCCCGCACCCGACGAAGATCGCGGCCGGTGTGACGGCGACCGCGCTCCTGGCCGCGGTGAACATCGCCTATTCGGCCGTGTACCAGCCGACGGCGGCGCCGGCGAACCTTGCCCTGACCGTGAGGTTCGGAGTCCCCCGGGCAGATCTCGAACGCCCGGTCGTCCAGCTCCCCGTGACGCTGCACCTGAGGAACAGCGGGTCCGTTCCGGTGTACGTCCTCGGCGACAACTGGTCGGTCTTCGGCCGCTCGGGAAAGTACGTCGAGAAGAGCGACGGGCTGAGGGACCTCCGCCCCGCGCTGGAGGCGTCCAGGGAGCACGACGCGTCCCGGATGGCGGGGTCCTTCACGTGGGACACCCTCGCTGCGGGCCCTTTCACGGGTCCCGGCACCTGGTTCGACCCGGGCGAGGAGTACACCGAGGAGAAAGTGGTCCAGATATCCAAGGGCGCGAAATACGACGTGGTGGACGCCGACCTGGACGTCATGGTCATGAGAAAGGACCGGGGGAAGATCGACCTGGACGCGTTCGGCATCGAACAGTACTCGTGGGACGAGGAATCGGTGGTGCACTGCCTCCCGAAGGACTGCGGCGAGAATCTCCTCTACCACGCACAAGTGCGCTACAACAACAACCTGGTCAACGTCACGCGGAAGCCGCGCTACGTGACCTCATGGTGGGGTCTGAATCCCACCGGCTCCGGCTGGGACGCGTCCATCTCCACGTTCAAGGGCAAGGGCCTCATCAACGACGAGGAGACCCAGAGGGAGTACCGCAGGTTCGACCTGTTCACGGTCGAGGCCCACACCGCGGTCCCGTTCGCCGCCATCGTGAGTTCACCCCGTCCCTGAGCCGTCAGCCCCGGCGCGAGCGCCACAGCAGGAAGAGACCGGACGCGATCGCCGCCGCCCGCAGGGTCCACGGCCAGGTCTCCGAGACCGCCGCACCCATCGCCTCGCCGCCCGGGGGTACCGGGGCCCCCCAGCGGCCCTCGACGCGTCCCCACAGCCAGACGACCGCGACCGTGGCCGACGCGCCCGGGATGACGAGGACGGCGGCGCGGCGGGCGCGGGAGGCGTAGGCGAGGAGCCAGCCGGCGGCCAGGGCGACCAGGGAGCCGAGGGCGGCGCCCGCGAGGAGGAGGACGGCGGAGGCGACGAGGAGAGGGCTGCCCAGACGGAGGGTGACGCGCCGGCGCGGCCTCGCCTCCGGTTCCCCGTCCGGAGCCTCGGCCTCGGACGAGGGCCCGTCCGACGCCTCGCCCGGCGCCCGGTCATCCTCTTCCGGGTCCTCCTCCGGCCGCGGGGGCTTCAGCAGGTCCGGGATCTCCACGCCCCCGACGAAGCCGGGCACCTCCGGCCCGTCCGTGCGCCACCAGTCGGGCTCGCGCGGTGCCGGGACCGGGGCGACGCGGTCGACGACCTCGTCCGGGGTGCCCAGGTCGCCGAGGATGCCCGCCACCCGCTCGCCCTTCACCGACCGGCGGCGTTCGATCTCGTCGCGCAGGCCCGAGACGAGTTCACGGCGCTCGGCGGCCGGCACCTGGCGCTGCTGCGCCAGATCGCCGATCCGGCTCAGATAGTCGAAGACCAACTGGTCGTTCTCGATCCCCACGGCACGACGTTAGCGCCTGCGCAGGGGCTAACGTGGTCCGGATGGGGATCGGTGAGCTCGACCGGGAGGCGCACGTGCCCGAAGGAACAGGCGTCGGCACGGCGCCGCGCACTCTCGCGGAGGCGCTGCGCGCCGGTGGCGACGAGGGCCTCGCCGCGCTGCTCAGGGCCCGGCCGGATCTGCTCTCCCCGGTGCCGAACGACCTGACGCAGCTGGCCACCCGGGCCGGCACCCGCGGTTCGGTGGTGCGCGCCCTGGAGCGGCTCGACCGGTTCGCGCTCCAGACGGCCGAGGCGCTGGCGGTGGCGCCGGACCCCGCCCCGTATCCCGTGCTCCTCCGGCTGCTCACCGGCGATGGCGGGGAGACCCCGGGCGCGGGGCACACCGACGCGCCCGCGATCGAAGCCGCCCTCCCCCGCGCCGTCGCCGTCCTGCGCGAGCAGGCGCTCGTCTGGGGTGACGACGAGCGGCTCCGGCTCGTACGGACCGCGCGGGAGCTGCTCGCGCCGTCGGCGCAGCACCCGTCCCCCACCGGGCTCGGGCCGACGGTCGCGGAGGCGACGGCCGGGATGTCGCCAGGCAGGCTCCAGGAGATCATCGCGGCGGCCGGGCTGCCCGCGACGCACGACCCGGTGTCGGCGGTCGCCTCGCTGACGGAGCTGTTCACCGACCGTACGAGGATGGCGGAGCTGCTCGACACGGCGCCCACCGAGGCGCTCACCGTGCTCGACCGGCTCGTGTGGGGCCCGCCGTACGGGGAGGTGACGGCTAATCCGACGCCGCCCGTGCAGTGGCTGCGCGACCGGGGACTGCTGCTGCCGGTGTCGACGCGGACGGTGGTGCTGCCGCGCGAGGCGGCGCTGCACCTGCGGGGCGGGCGGGCGCACCGGTCGCCGGAGCCGGTGCCGCCGGTGGTGGTGACGGCCCGCGAGTACCGTCCACAGGTGGTGGACAACGCGGCGGCCGGCCAGGCGTACACCGCCCTCGCGACCGTCGAGGAGCTGCTCAAGTCCTGGGACCAGGGCGGGCCGCAGGTGCTGCGGGCCGGCGGCCTGTCCGTACGCGACCTCAAGCGCACCGCGGCGACCCTCGACGTGCCCGAGCAGACCGCCGCGTTCTGGCTCGAACTCTGCCTCGGGGCGGGGCTGCTCGCCTCGGACGGCGAGGCGGACGAGCGGTACGCGCCGACGCCCGGCTACGACGACTGGCTCGACCTGCCGCCCGCCGAACGCTGGGCCCGGCTCGTCGCCCCCTGGCTCACCGCCACCCGCACCGCGGGCGTGGTCGGCAGCCAGGACGCCAAGGGCCGCGTCCTCGCCGCGCTCGGCCCCGGGCTCGACCGCGGCCCGGCCCCTGAGGTGCGCCACCGGGTCCTCGTCCTCCAGGCGACCCTGCCGCCGGGCGCTGCCGCGGACCCGGAGTCGGTGCTCGCCCGGCTGAGATGGGACCGGCCGCTGCGGGGCGGCGGTTCGGGCGGCCCGGGCGGCCCGGCCGCCCCCGGCGGCGACGGCGGTCCTGGAGACCTCCGGTCCCGGATCGCCGCCTGGACCCTGGAGGAGGCCGAACTCCTCGGCGTCACCGGGCGCGGCGCCCTCTCCTCGCCCGCCCGCGCGCTGCTCAACCTGCCGCTCGCCGAGGCGGCCCCCGACGACGACGCGGCACAGGCGCCGCAGCACCGGCACGACTGCGAGCCGTCCGTCGCCGCCTCGCGCGCCGCGACCCTGCTCGCGCCGCTGCTGCCCGAGGCCGTCGACCACGTGCTGCTCCAGGCCGACCTGACGGCCGTCGCCCCCGGGCCGCTGCGCCGCCCGCTCGCCGACCTGCTCTCCGTACTGGCCGACGTCGAGTCGAAGGGCGGCGCCACCGTCTACCGCTTCACGCCCGGCTCCGTGCGCCGCGCCCTCGACGCCGGCCGCAGCGCGTCCGACCTGCACGACTTCCTGGCGGCGCACTCGCGCACGCCGGTGCCGCAGCCGCTCGCGTACCTCATCGACGACGTGGCGCGCCGGCACGGCCACCTGCGGGTCGGCGCCGCCTCCGCATACGTGCGCTGCGACGACGACGCCATGCTGGGCGAGATCCTGGCCGACCGGCGCTCCGCGTCCCTGCGGCTGCGGCGGCTCGCGCCGACCGTGCTCGCCGCGCAGGCGGACCCGGCGTCGCTGCTCGAAGGGCTGCGGGCGATGGGGTACGCGCCGGCCGCGGAGTCCGCCGAGGGCGACGTCCTGATCACCCGCGCCGACGCGTACCGCACCCCGCCCCGTACCGCCCCGGCCCCTGTCCCCGACGGCCCGCCCGCCCCGGACGCGACGCTGCTCGCGGCCGCGGTACGGGCGATCCGGGCGGGCGACCGGGCCTCGACGGTGGTCCGCAAGGAGCCCGCCACCGCGCTCGCGGCCGGCGAACTCCCCCGCACCTCGCCGGCCGAGACCCTGGCCACCGTCCAGGCCGCCGCCATGACCGGCACGGCCGTGTGGATCGGCTACGTCAACGCGGAGGGCGCCGCCAGCCAGCGGGTCATCGCGCCGGTCCGGGTCGAGGGCGGCTTCGTGACGGGCTACGACCACACGGCCGACGAGGTCCGTACGTATCCGCTGCACCGCATCACCGGGGTCGCGGAACTGGCGGACGAGGAGGCGTAGGACCTCCCCGGGCGCGCGGGTCCACGAGCCGACCGGGGTCGGGCTCCGGACATCGGCCGACCTCGGGCAGGCCGGACGCCGGGACGCGCGGTCAGGCTCTGGTCATGCCCCGCAGCCGGTCCGGGGTGACCTCGGTCAGGCCGGCCAGGACGGTGCGGCCGGGTGCCGGTTCGATGGCTGCGAGGGACGGGACGGCGCAGCCGGCCGCCTCCGCCGAGCCGACGCCGGTGGGGGTGTCGCGGGCGAGGGCGGCGAGCAGGTCGAGCGCGCCGCCTGCGGCCGGGCTCCCGACCGCCTGCGAGGGCCCCCGATCGCCCGGCATCAGGCAGACTGGATGTTTGGCCGCGTTCGGCCGCGTGGAAGGGAAGCACGAGACGTGAACGGTCCACTCATCGTCCAAGCGATCAGGTCGGATGCACATCCCCAGCACGCCGGGCCGGACGGCGGAAAGCCCCACCCGCTGTCTTGCTCACCGTCGCCGGACGGGGCCGCCCGGTGGGGCGTTACACCCGCTGTACGCCGCTGGGCGGGACCAGCCACTCCCGGCCGCCACCCTCGGGGCGCAAGAACGCCGTGGGGCGCTTGCGGCGCGCTCCGGGCGACTCGGCGGGGTCTTCGTAGTCGGGGATCAGGTCGCGCAGGATGCCGACTCGGCCGACGTCATCCCTGACAGGCTTTCCGATGTCCGCTCGGGTGACCATCAGTGCCCCTCGGGGTGGCGCCGCATGTAGACGTTGCAGTCGGTCACGGTCGTCCAGTCGCCCGCGACGCGAGCACGGTCCCGCACGGCAGCCAACTCGACGCAGCCCGCGCACCCGTCGGCAGGGTCCGGCTCCCGCTCCAGGTTCAGCGGCAGCTCGATCGGCGGGGTGCTGTATCGCGTGGGCTCACTCATGGCGCGATCGTCGCGCTGGTAACCAGGACGGAGGAACCTCGTACGTTTCCCACTTCGGGACGTCCCCTGGCCTGTAGAACGTCCCTGGGAACGTCCGGAAGCCGAGGGGGCCGCAAGCATGCCGAACGAGCGACTTCGAGCCGTCATGGAGGCAGGCGGCTGGACACACGCGGCCCTCGCCGAGGTCACGGGCGTCGACCCCAAGTCCGTGGAACGGTGGGTCAATCTCGGGCGCACTCCACGCCGGACAACTGCACTGGCGGCGGCGGAAGCACTCGGAGAAGACGTGCATGCCCTGTGGCCGGCACTCCGGCAGGCGCGCGCCGCTCGCGCGGTCAGCCCCGAACTGGTCGCCCTGTACGGACAGCGGGCAGATCTTCCCGTGTCCGTCTTCGTGGACCTCCTCTCCCATGCTCGGCAGCGAATCGACGTGCTGGTGTACGCGGCCGTCTTCCTTCACGAGGCGTACCCCCGACTCAGCGACCTCCTGCGCGAACGGGCCGACGAAGGCTGCGCGATCCGCATCGCGGTGGGTGACGCCGACGACCCCAACGTCCAGCAGCGCGGACGGGAAGAGAAGTTCGGCCATGGCATCGAATCCCGCTGTCGTCTCGCCCTCCTGCATTACCGGCCCCTCGCGGGCGTGCCGGGAATCGAGCTGCGCACCCACGGAACGACCCTCTACAACAGCCTGTACCGCGCGGACGACCAGATGCTGGTCAACGGACACGTGTGGGGCGTCAACGCCTACGGTGCGCCCGTGTGGCACCTGCGACGCCACGACGACGGGGGCATGTTCGACACCTACGCGGGGAGCTTCGACGCCGTGTGGGAAACGGCCCACTCCGTGGAAGGCTGAGCGCCGTGGCCCGAACCGAGTACTACGACGATCCGAACGCCCCCCGGCCGAACAGTCTGGTCGTGGCAGCCTCCGCCGTCGTGACCGACGGGGACGGACGCGTACTTCTCCAGCGTCGCCGGGACAACGACTTGTGGGCGCTGCCGGGCGGAGCCATGGACATGGAGGATTCCCTGCCCGGCACGGCCGTGCGAGAGGTAAAGGAGGAGACTGGTCTGGACGTCGAGATCACGGGACTCGTCGGCACGTACACCGACCCCCGTCATGTCATCGCGTACAGCGACGGAGAGGTACGCCGACAGTTCAACGTCTGCTTCACCGCCCGGGTCGTCGGTGGTGCGCTGACCATCTCCGAGGAGAGCACTGAACTCCGCTTCGTGGCGTCAGAAGAACTCGATTCGCTTCCGATGCACCACACGCAACGGCTGCGAATCCGGCACTTCCTGGAGCACCGCGCCGCCCCGTACTTGGGGTAGGGCCACGAACCGCCAGAACAGGAGAAATCCTCACGCTTGGCCAGGTCACCACCCCGTTTCGACCTGCCATCTCAGCGACAGAGACCCATGACGATGTCGTCGAAGTCAGGGAGCTCCGCTGCGGCTTGTTCGATCACGGTGGCTGCTGGTTGGCGCTGGTCGGGCGCGAACCGCTCTGCAAGGGCCATCAGCTCGTCGTTGGGGCGTGGAGTCCAGTCCGGCTCGGAGAACCATCATTCCGTCATCGCTCGGCGAGCTCAGAACAGCTCAAGCGTCTGAACCGCAGAACGCTGTAGGACCACTTCGACGTCCTTGCCGTCAGCGTCCGCGCGGCGGATCTCGCCGTCCTCGCCGAAGTGGACCGCGAGGCGGGACGTGTCGAGCTTGGGGCCGCCCTTGCGGGACATGCCGACCTCGACGTACGCACCTGCGTTCAGCAACAGATCGCGCTTGCCCGCCGTATCCGCGTCCTTCCAGAGCTGTGCGTGAGTCCGGCCGGTCGGGACCGCTTCCACGCCCGCAGGCTTCGCGGTGCGCTGCTTCTCGTTCAACGACGCCAAGCGCTCCTCCAGCTTGGCGTACTGAGCCGCGTACCTCGCGGCGCCCTCCTCGCCCTTGAACAGCCCACGGTCGTACCGGTCCTTCTCAAGGTCCTCCAGCGCTTCCCTGGCCTGCCGGATCTGCGGGCGGAAGTCCTCGCCCGCGTGCTCCACCATGCGCACCACGGGGAGCGCACCGAACTTCTCCAGGAACAGCGCCGTGACGTGCTGCTCCATACCCTCGCCCGCAATGCTCACGCCGTAACAGGTCAGCTCCGTGCCTGCCTGCCGGGCCTTCAACCGGCCGATGCACCGATAGCGGATGCGGCCCTTGGCGACGTACGTGTACATGCGGTTGTGGCACACCGCGCAGTAGACGATCCCCCGCAGCAGCGCTGTTCCTTCGCGGCGTCGGTCTCCCGGATTGGCTCGCCGGCTCAGCTCGTCCTGCAAGGCCTGCCAGGTGTCCATGTCCAGGATCGGCGTGCGGTTGACCAGCGGCAGGCCGTCCGTCATCAGGATCGGCTTGCCGTCCTCGATCACCTGCCCCAGCAACTGGGGGTTCCCCAGAAGGCTCCGCAGTGTGGAGGGGTACCAGCGCTTGGAGTCGCTGCGCTTGCCCGTGGTATGCCGCGAGGAGTGGCCGGGCGAGGGTTTGTCGGACTCCGTGAGGTCCACTGCGATCTTGAGCAGCGAATCCTTGTTGAGGACCCGTTCCACGATCTCGTGGATCGTCTTCGCTTCCTCGGGGTTGACCTCCAGGACCTTCCCCGCACCGTCGGGGTTGGGGGCTACCCGGTATCCGTACGGCACCCTGCCGCCCGTATAGCGGCCCTCCCGCCGCAGGTGCTCGTGGGCGCTGGAGACGCGCATGCCGATCGTGTCGGACTCCAGTTCCGCGAAGACCGCGATCACCTTCGCCATCGCGCGGCCCATGGACGACGTGAGGTCCAGGGGTTCGCTGGCGGACGCCAGAGCCACGCTCTCCGCCTGAGTGATCTTCATGATCTCCGCGAAGTCCACCGTGGAGCGGGCCAAGCGGTCGATCTTGAAGAACACGATCACGTCGAACTCGGAGAGGCGGAACAGGACACGTTGCAGTCCCGGACGGTCCAGACCCCGCGACTAACCCGAGACGTCGATGTCCTCTTCCACGGCCATGACCTGCCACCCACGGGCCGCGCACAGTGCCTCACAGGCCGCGCGCTGGCGCTCGGGCGAGGTAGAGTTTTCTGTTTCCCGCGAAAGGCGGACATAGATGGCCGCGCGCATTCCCGACGCGTTGGCCGGGACGCCCTTCGGGCGACGGGCACGGGGCAAGGCCCTTGCCGTGGCAGGCGCAGATGTGGTGTCTGTCACAACGCGATCCTATCCCTGGAGGTATGTGTGTCCTGCCTGATCGTCCAGAGCGACAAGACGCTCCTGCTGGAGGTCGACCACGAGCAGGCCGAGGCCTGCCGGCGGGCCATCGCGCCGTTCGCGGAGCTGGAGCGGGCGCCCGAGCACATCCACACGTACCGGGTGACGCCGCTCGGGCTGTGGAACGCCCGGGCCGCGGGGCACGACGCCGAGCAGGTCGTGGACGCGCTGGTGGAGTTCTCCCGCTACCCGGTGCCGCACGCGCTGCTCGTGGACGTCGCCGAGACCATGGCGCGGTACGGGCGGCTCACGCTGTCCAAGCACCCCACGCACGGGCTGGTGCTGACCACCACCGACCGGCCGGTCCTGGAGGAGATCCTCCGGTCGAAGAAGGTGCAGCCGCTGGTCGGCGACCGGATCGACCAGGACACCGTGGCCGTGCACCCCTCCGAGCGGGGGCAGATCAAGCAGACCCTGCTCAAGCTGGGCTGGCCCGCGGAGGACCTGGCCGGGTACGTGGACGGCGAGGCCCACCGGATCGACCTCGCCGAGGACGGCTGGGCGCTGCGGCCGTACCAGCAGCAGGCCGTCGAGGGCTTCTGGCACGGCGGCTCTGGTGTCGTCGTACTGCCCTGTGGAGCGGGGAAGACCCTGGTCGGGGCGGGCGCGATGGCCAAGGCCAAGGCGACCACGCTGATCCTGGTGACCAACACCGTCTCGGCCCGGCAGTGGAAGCACGAGCTGGTCAAGCGGACCTCGCTGACCGAGGACGAGATCGGCGAGTACAGCGGGACCAGGAAGGAGATCCGGCCGGTCACCATCGCCACGTACCAGGTGCTGACGACGCGGCGGAAGGGGATCTACCCCCACCTGGAGCTCTTCGACTCCCGCGACTGGGGCCTGATCGTCTACGACGAGGTGCACCTGCTGCCGGCCCCGGTCTTCAAGTTCACGGCCGACCTGCAGGCGCGGCGGCGGCTGGGGCTGACGGCGACGCTGGTCCGGGAGGACGGGCGGGAGTCGGACGTCTTCTCGCTGATCGGGCCGAAGCGGTTCGACGCGCCCTGGAAGGAGATCGAGGCGCAGGGCTACATCGCGCCCGCCGACTGCGTCGAGGTCCGGGTCGACCTCACCGACTCCGAGCGGCTCGCGTACGCGACGGCCGAGCCGGAGGAGAAGTACCGCTTCTGCGCGACGACGGCGACGAAGCGGAAGGTGACCGAGGCCCTGGTGAAGAAGTTCGCCGGGCAGCAGACCCTGGTCATCGGGCAGTACATCGACCAGCTGGACGAGCTCGGCGAGCACCTCGACGCGCCCGTGATCAAGGGCGAGACGTCGAACGCCCAGCGCGAGAAGCTGTTCGACGCGTTCCGTAACGGCGAGATCAGCGTGCTCGTCGTGTCGAAGGTCGCGAACTTCTCCATCGACCTGCCCGAGGCGACGGTCGCCATCCAGGTGTCCGGCACCTTCGGCTCCCGCCAGGAGGAGGCCCAGCGCCTCGGCCGCGTCCTGCGCCCGAAGGCCGACGGCCACCAGGCGCACTTCTACTCGGTCGTCGCCCGCGACACCATCGACCAGGACTTCGCGGCCCACCGCCAGCGCTTCCTGGCCGAGCAGGGCTACGCCTACCGGATCGTGGACGCGAGCGAGCTGCTCGCGCCGTAGCGGGCCACGTCACCGGTCTCGCTGCTGCCGGAGGGCTGGATCCCGGACGACCGACGGCCGGCCTCGCACCCCCGCCTCCGGCGGGGGTGTCGCGCCGAGCAGGACGACACCGACGGTCGCGGCGCCGAAGGCGCGTATCGCGCGCAGGGTGGAGGCCAGGGGGCGGGGGAGAGTGGTGCTCACCGGGGTGCGGCCCTTGGCCGCCGGGGTGCGGCCGGTGGTCGCCGGGGTGCGGCCCTTGGCCGCCGGGGTGCGGCCGGTGGTCGCCGGGGTGAAGGTCGTCGCGGTCATGTCTCCATGATGCGAATCGGACATTCCGAACACATCGGTCTGGGGGGTGAACCCGGGTCCGTCGTGAGTCGGACCCCGCCCCCTACGGGGCGGAGGGGAAGAAAACCGTTCGCCCCCCGGCCGACGACCGCTGTACACTCGCCAGCTTCCCCGCCTCCCGCTCGTGGAGCGCCGCCGTCCGGTCGGAAACCGGCGGCCACCTTGACGTGTCCGCGTACCCGACCCGGAGGCTTCACCGTGTCCGCAACGTCCGCAACCGATCCGCTCGCGCGGGAGCGCGCCCATCTCGCGTCCTCCCGCGCCGCCCTGCGCGCGATGCGCGAGGACGTGGAGTCGCTCGACATCAAGGACGTCACCGCCAACTGGGTCAACTCGATCGTCCTCACCCGGCAGATCGAGGACCGCATCAAGGCGCTCGCCGACCTCGCCGGCACGCCGCTGTTCTTCGGCCGGCTCGACTACCTGCACACCACGCAGGAGGGCCAGCGCTTCTACATCGGCCGGCGGCACGTGCACGACGCCCACGGCGACCCGATGGTGATCGACTGGCGTGCGCCGGTCTCGCAGCCGTTCTACCGCGCGTCGAAGAAGGACCCGCAGGACGTCGGCCTCCGGCGACGCTTCGGGTACACGGGCGGCGACCTCACCGCGTACGAGGACGAGCACCTCTCCGACCCGCAGGAGCTGGAGCGGACCAGCCGGCTGCTCCAGGCGGAGATCGAGCGGCCGCGCGTGGGCCCCATGCGGGACATCGTCGCGACCATCCAGCCCGAGCAGGACGAGATCGTCCGCTCCGACCTGTCCGGCACGGTGTGCGTGCAGGGCGGGCCCGGCACCGGAAAGACGGCCGTCGGCCTGCACCGTGTCGCGTACCTGCTGTACGCCCACCGGGAGCGGCTGGCCCGCACCGGCACGCTCGTCATCGGACCGAACCGTTCCTTCCTGCACTACATCGAGCAGGTGCTGCCCGCGCTCGGCGAGCTGGAGGTCCAGCAGGCGACCGTCGACGACCTGGTCGGCCATGTCGAGGTGCGGGGCGCGGACGAGGCGGCGACCGCCGTCGTCAAGGGCGACGCCCGGATGGCGGAGGTGCTGCGGCGGGCGGTGTGGTCGCACGTGACGCTGCCGGCGGAGCCGCTGATGGTGGTGCGCGGCTCGCGGCGCTGGCGGGTTCCCGCGCACGAACTGGAGGAGATCGTCCGGGAGTTGCAGGCCCGCGACATCCGGTACGGGGCGGCCCGCGAGGCCCTGCCGCAGCGCATCGCGCACGCGGTGCTGGTGCGGATGGAGCAGGCGGGCGAGGCGCCCGACGACCGGGTGCAGAACGCGGTCGCCCGCAACGCGGCGGTGAAGGCGGTCGTGAAGGAGTGCTGGCCGGCGGTGGAGCCCGCCAAGCTGGTGCTGCGCCTGCTGGGCGACGCCGACTTCCTGGCCGAGCACGCGGCCGGGATCCTCGACGAGGAGGAGCAGAAGCTGCTGCTGTGGGCGAAGCCGGCCCGCAGCGTGAAGTCGGCCAGGTGGTCGGCGGCGGACGCGGTCCTGATCGACGAGGCGTGGGACCTGGTGGAGCGCACCCACTCGCTCGGCCACGTGGTCCTGGACGAGGCGCAGGACCTCTCCCCCATGCAGTACCGCGCGGTCGGCCGCCGCTGCACCACCGGCTCGGCCACGATCCTCGGCGACCTCGCGCAGGGCACCACCCCGTGGGCCACCGAGAGCTGGGCGCAGGCCCTCGCGCACCTGGGCAAGCCGGCGGCGCACGTGGAGGAGCTGACGGCCGGTTTCCGCGTACCGCGCGAGGTCATCGCGTACGCCTCCCGGCTGCTGCCCCACATGTCGCCGGGCCTGACACCGGTCGCGTCGGTCCGGGAGAACCCGGGCTCGCTGACGATCCGGGCCTCCGGGGACCTGGACGCCGACGTGGTCGCGGCGTGCGTGGAGTCGCTGACCCACGAGGGCTCGATCGGCCTCATCGCCGCCGACGCCCGCATCGCGCCGCTCGCCGAGGCCCTGGAGGCGGCGGGGCTCGCGTACCTCTCCCCCGGCGAGGAGACCACGGCCGAGTCCCGCCTGACCCTGGTCCCGGCCTCGCTGGCGAAGGGCCTGGAGTACGACTACGTGGTCCTGGACGAGCCGGCGGCCGTGGTGGACGGCGAACCGGACGAGCGCACGGGCCTGCGCCGGCTGTACGTGGCGCTGACGCGTGCGGTGTCAGGCCTGACGGTGGTACACACCGCGGGCCTGCCGGACCAGTTGAGCGACTGAACCGGTGAACCGGGGCGCGTCCGGGGCGGGCGCGCCCGGCCGGAGGTCGGGCCGCCGCCGGTCCCTGCGGGCAGCGGCTCCGTCGCGTCGGTCTACGGCTGGTCGAACGTCCAGGTGAGCACCACCTGGCCCGCTTCCGGGACGCCGCCGGCGCGGCGGTACGTCGCCAGTGCCGCCGCGTTGTCCTCGTCCGTGATCGTCCACACGCCGTAGCAGCCCCGCTCGCGCGACAGGTCCGCAAGCGCCGACACCAGAGCCCGGCCCACGCCGTGCCCGCGGAACGACTCGTCCACGCCCAACTCGTACAGGAACATCTCGGTCCCCTTGTCCGGATGTGTCATCTCGACACCCGTGACCATCCCCGCCGGGACGTCGTCGACGTAGGCGATCAGAAGGTGATGGCACTCGTCTGCCAGAAACCGTTCGGTCGCCTGCTGCCCCGGGGTGGTGTCGAAGAGGTGACCGGCGGCGTGGACGGCCTCGGCCTGAGTGACGCGACGGATCTCCATGCGGGGATCCTGACAGGTCCCGGTACCGGGGGCCAGAGTTCAGTCCCGCCCCGCGTACTCCGGCAGGGCCTGCGACCACGCCCGGTGGGCCACGTCGGCCAGGACCCGGTTCTTCCCCCGATAGAAGTGCTCCGTCACGACGCCCCAGCACAGGGCCCAGCCCCGGCCCCGCGCCCAGGTGGCGTCGTCGACCTCGGCGGCCTCGCGGAAGAGGGGGCGGGTCTCGGGGGTGAGCAGGGTCCAGGCGGCCATCATGTCGCAGGCGGGGTCGCCGGTGCCGAGACCGCCGAAGTCGATGACGGCACTGAGCCGACCGCCGCGGGTGAGCAGGTTTCCGGGCAGGAGGTCCCCGTGAACCCAGACGGGCTCACCGCCCCACTGCGGCAGCCGCAGCACCGACTCCCAGGCCGCCAGGACGACATCGGCATCGAGCACCCCGTCCGCCCCGAGGTCCCGCGCGGCCCCCACCATGGCCCCCTCCTCCCAAGCGGTGACCGGCCCACCCCGGAAGGAGACGGGCCCACCGTCGGCGTCGAGCGCCCGCAGGGCGACCCCGAACCGCCCCAACTCGACGGCGGCGTGCGCGAGATCGGCGACGGGCGCGCGGTACGCGTCCGCCCCGTCCAGCCACGCGTACACCGACCAGACCTGCCCGAACCCCTCCCCCGGCACCCCCTTCCCGACCGGCACCGGCACGTCGAGCGGCAGCCCCGGCGCGAGGAACGGCAGCCACCGCTGCTCCTTCTCGACCTGCCCCGCCGCCCACTCCGCCTTCGGTATCCGCACAACCAGCCGGTCCCCGAGCCGGAACATCTCGTTGTCGGTTCCTGCGGAGTCCACCCGCCGCACGGGCAGGCCGGCCCACTGCGGAAACTGTGCGGCGATCAGCCGGCGCACGAGCGAGGCGTCGATGGTCTGCATGCGCCGGAGGCTAACCCTGCCCACCCAGCCACCGCCACGCACTTTGCGGCGCGGGGGCTGGGTGGGCGGGCCCTGGGTGTTCTGTCCCAGGAGGTTGTGGACGGGTGAGCCAGGTCTCGGCTGAGGGCTCTTGAAGGGGTGTGACCCGGATACGCCGGAAACCCGCCAGAACTTGATCTTGTCCTGCTGAGTGCCTGACGCTGTCGGGGATCTCGGCGATGACGGTCGGCCATGCCCTCGACATCTCGGTCTCCAAGTTCCCCGACCTCGTCACCCGCGATCAGCTCTGCGTCTCCTCGCGGCGTCCCATAGCGGCCGCATCGGGTATGACGAGCAGCTTGCCGGTGGTACGCCGAGCCTCCAGATCGCTGTGGGCCTGGGCGGCCTCGGACAGTGCGTAGCGGCCCGTCACGTTGACCTCAAGCGCCTTGGAGCGCACCCACTCGAACACGTCGGCGGCCCGTCGGAGCAGTTCGGACCGATCGGCGATGAAGTCCCCGAGGCTGGGCCGGATCAGGGACAGCGAACCGCCGTGGGCGAGCCGAATCGGATCAAACGGCGGCACGGCACCACTTGCCGCGCCGAAGAGCACGAGATGGCCGCGGGTTCGCAGGCTGGCGAGGCTCGCGTCGAAGGTGTGCGCGCCGACGCCGTCGAAGACAACCGGCAGTCCCTGACCGCCGTTGAGCCGCCTCACCTCGGCTGCGAGATCGTCGACCGCGGAGGAAAGGATCACCTCAGCGGCCCCGGCACGCTTCGCCAGCTCGGCCTTCGCCGTGGTCGACGTCGTGCCGATCACCCTGCCGCCGAGATGGGTGATGAGCTGGGTCAGAAGCAGCCCCATGCCACCGGCAGCCGCATGCACGAGCACCGTGTCGCCCCCCTGGACCGGGTAGGCGTCCTTGACGAGATAGTGCGCGGTCATGCCTTGGAGGAGTACGGCGGCGGCCGTCTCGGAGTCGATATCGTCGGGCAGCGGCACCAGCCGGGAGGAGTCCACGACGGCCCGCTCGGCATACGTGCCGGGAATCTCCACCCAACCGACCCGGTCCCCGACCGCGACGTCAGCGACGCCGGGTCCAACTTCGACGACCGTGCCGGCGCCCTCGGTGCCCGGGGTGAAGGGCAGCGGGAGGCTGTACCGGCCTTCGCGGTGGTAGACGTCGAGGAAGTTGACCCCGGATGCGGCGACCTCCACGACCGCCTCGCCCGGACCCGGCCGCGGCTGGTCCACCTCGGCCTCCTGCAGCACCTCGGGACCGCCCACTTCGTACACCTGAATCGCTCGCATGACCCTCCAATGATCGGCTCGTCCCCCCACCAACCCCGTTGATGGCGATCCGATTCCCGGCAAGCAGACCAGCCCGCCGCCGGGATCAAGGACCTCACGAGGACCACCCGGTGATCACGACTCGACATGCCCCCAGGTGACGCGCTGAGGTGCCGGACGCCAAGGGCGGGCAGGAGTTGAGTCAACGGTCAACCAGCCGTGGACGCGGGGCTTCACCCGTGGATTCCGCGTCGGTGTCGTCGGTGCCGACCGGGCCGCGGGGAAGCATCCGGTCCAGCCACTTCGGCAGCCACCAGTTGGTCCGGCCGAGGAGTGTCATGGTCGCCGGTACCAGCACCATGCGTACGACCGTGGCGTCGATGAGGATCGCGGTGGCCAGGCCGAGCCCGAACATCTTGGTGGAGGGGTCCTCGGCGACGGAGAAGGACAGGAAGACCGCCACCATGATGAGGGCGGCCGAGGTGATGATCCGGGCGGTGCGCGAGACGCCCTCCACGATCGCCGTGCCGTTGTCGCCGGTGCGCAGGTACTCCTCGCGTACGCGGGAGAGGAGGAACACCTCGTAGTCCATCGACAGGCCGAACAGGATGGCGAAGAGGAACATCGGGATGAACGACACGATCGGAACCGTCGCTTCCAGCCCGATGAGTGCGCCTCCCCAGCCCCACTGGAAGACCGCGACCATGACGCCGTAGGCCGCGCCGATGCTCAGCAGGTTCAGCAGTACCGCCTTGAGCGGTACGAGTACCGAGCGGAAGACCAGCATCAGCAGCAGGAACGACATCGCCAGCACGGCGGCGACGAACACCGGCAGGCGTTGGCTGGTGCGTCGGCCCACATCGGACAGGCTCGCGGCGGCGCCGCCGACGTGTGCCCTGGCCGGGCCGTGCCCGATCGCCGTGGGCAGCACGTCGGTGCGCAGCCGGGCGATGGTGTCGGCCGTGGCCTTGTCCTGAGGGCTGGTGGTCGGGAACACCACGAGGGTCGCGATGCCGGTGGCCGGATCGATGTGCGTCGGCGCGACGGATGCGATGCCCGGATCCGCCGCGACCGCCCCGACGAGTCGGTCCAGCACTCCCGGATCACCGGTGGGGTCCGCGGCGATGACGAGGGGACCGTTGGTGCCCGGGCCGAACCCCTCGGCGACGAGGTCGTAGGCCCGGCGTTCGGTACGGCTCTGCGGCTGTGAGCCGTCGTCGGGCAGGCCGACGCGCAGGCCGAGCACGGGCAGCGTCGCGGTCAGCAGCAGCCCCGCCGCGCCGACCGCGTAGGGCACCGGGTGCCGGCCGACGTGCCCGATCCAGCGACGCCACCCGGCGGCGCGGGCGGCGCCTGCCGCCGGGTCCCGCCGCCGTGCGAGTCGGCCCGGCTTCCTGGTCTGCAGAGCCCGGCCGATCCGGCCGGCCCGGGCCAGGCGCGGGCCCGCCGCGCCGAGGAAGGCCGGCAGCAGCGTCACCGACGCGAGCACCATCGTCAGGACGACGATCGAGACGGCAACCCCGCCCACCGTCATGAACGGCACGTTCGCGACCGCCAGGCCGAGGATCGACACGACGACGGTGCCGCCGGCGAAGACCACCGGCCGACCCGCCGTTGCCACCGCTCGTCCGGCCGCCGCCTGCGGATCGAGCCCGCGCGCGAGGTACTCCCGGTGCCTGGCGAGCACGAACAGCGCGTAGTCGATGCCCACTCCGAGCCCGACCATGCTGCCCAGGACCGGTGCGAAGGTGGGGACCTCTGTCACCCCCGCCAGTACCGTCATCGTGGCGACTCCGATGGTCAGCCCGAAGACCGCCATGCCGATCGGCAGCGCGGCGGCGACGAGCGAACCGAACGCCAGGAACAGGATCGCGGCCGCGGCGAGGAGGCCGATCAGCTCGCTCGCGCCGCCGTCGGGGTCGGAGAAGGCGTAGAAGAGGTTCCCGCCCATCTCGATACGCAGGGGCAGCTCGGCGCGCAGCCGGTCGCCGAGATCGACGAGGGCGTCGAGGTCTTCGGCCGACAGCCGGCTCTGGTCGGGGTACTGCACCCGGACGACCGCGATCCGCCCGTCGGCCGAAACGAGGCCGCCGCGCACGGCGGTGTCCCCGCCCGTGTCGAGTGCCCCCGCCGGGTCGCTCGTGCCGAGCACGTGCGGCAGCCGCTTCACTTCGGTCTGCAGCCGCGTGAGAGCGGTGCCCGCGCTGCCGTGGTCGAAGAACGTCGCACCGTCTTCGAGGGGGGTGACGACCACTTGGGCGGTCATCCCCTCCTCGCCGGTACCTGCCCGCTCGATCAGTTCCGCGGCCCGTCGGGAGTCCAGTCCCGGAGCGGTCATCGAGTCCGCGGTACGCCCGCCGAAGGCGACGGCGGCGAGGACGGCGAGCGTGGCGGCGATCAGCCATGCCGCGATCACCCGCCAGGGATGGCGGGCGGCGCTTGCGCCCAGGCGCAACAGGGCTTTCGAGAGCATCGGGTCCTCCAACCACCTCGTCGGCCGTCCTTGTACGGCCGCCGATACCGAGGCTCGTCGCCGCGGCGCTCCGCGGCATCGGCCCGCGGGCCGCGGATCCGTCGGCCCCGGGGCGGAGTGACGACCCGTCCTTTCGGCCGATGCGCGGCACGCCGCGGTCCCTAGGCTGAGAACCGTGCTTCGAGACGACCTGCGAACCCTGTGGACCGAACCCCGGCCGCCCGACGCGCCCGCCCGGGTGTGGCGGGACTGGGCGCTGCTCGCCGCGGGCCTTGCCGGTGTGGCGCTGGAGGCCACCCTGCGCGAGAACGTCGTGTGGCGGCCGGTGGCGGTGGTGTTCGCCGTATGGCTGTGCCTGCTGCCCCTGTGGCGCCGGACCCGCCCGCTGGCGATGGTGACGCTGGCGTTCGGCTCGGTGATCCTGCTTCCGGTGGCCTCGCTCGTCGCCGCACTGCGCGAGCCCCTCGGCCTGTACACCGGCGCGGTCGTGCTCGTGCTGGTGTACGCGCTGCCCCGGTGGGGATCGGGACGCGAGATCGTGCTGGGCGGCGCGGTGATCATCGCGGTCGGCGCGCTGTGTGTCGTCACGGACGAGACCCCGGTCGTCGAAAAGGTCGTGGGCTTCGTCTTCCTGCTGCTGCCCGGCGTGGTCGGGGCTGCCGTGCGCCTCTGGGTGACCGCTCGCGAGCGGCAGTTGGAGCAGGTGCGCTCCCGCGAGCGCGAGCAGCTCGCCCGGGAACTGCACGACACGGTGGCCCACCACGTGTCGGCCATGGTGATCATCGCCCAGGCGGGCCGGGTGCTCGCGGGCACCGACCCGTCCGCCGCCGTCGAGGCGCTGGAGGGGGTCGAGGAGGAAGGGGCGCGCACGCTGGAGGAAATGCGCGCCATGGTCGCCGCGCTGCGCGACCGCGGGGTCGGCGCCGAGCTGGCGCCCCCTGCCGGAGTCGCGGATCTGGAGCGCCTGGTGCGCACCCCGGGTGGTCGCCTCAGGGTCGACCTGGGGCTCGACGGCGAACTGGACGCGCTGCCCCCGGCCGTGGACGCGGCCGTCTACCGGATCGTGCAGGAGTCGGTGACCAACGCGCTGCGCCATGCGGTCGACGCGACCGAGCTCGTCGTCCGGGTCGCCGCGGAACGGCTCACGGTACGGGTGAGCGTGCGCGACAACGGCCGGCGCACCGGCCGGGGTCGCGACGGATACGGACTTACCGGACTTCACGAGCGCGCGACCCTGCTCGGCGGCACACTGCGAGCCGGCCCGGGTACTGACCGGGGCTGGCACGTCGAAGCCGAACTGCCGAGAGCGAGGAGCGAGAGCGGTGTCCATTCGCGTCCTCGTCGCTGACGACCAGACGATCATCCGCACCGGGTTGCGGATCATGCTGAACGCCCAGCCCGGCATCGAGGTGGTCGGCGAGGCCGCCGACGGGCGGCAAGCGGTACGTCTGGCCCGCGAACTACGCCCCGACGTCTGCCTGTTCGACATCCGCATGCCCGTACTCGACGGGCTCGAGGCCACCCGGCTGGTCGCCGGCCCGGGCGTCGCCGACCCGCTGGCCGTGGTCGTCATCACCACGTTCGACCTCGACGAGTACGTCTACGGCTCACTGCGGGCCGGCGCCCGCGGATTCCTCCTCAAGGACACGGGACCGGACCTCCTGGCGCAGGCCGTACGGTCGGCGTCCGACGGTGAGGCGCTCATCGCGCCCAGCGTCACCGTCCGTCTGCTCCAGGCATTCGCGGACCTGCCCGCCGGCCGGCCCGTGGCCCAGCCGGTCTCCCCCGTCACCGCCCGCGAGGAGCAGGTGCTCCTCGCCGTCGCTCGCGGGCTGACCAACACCGAGATCGCCGATGCACTGCACATCAGCCTCAGCACGGTGAAGACGCATCTGGCCAGCCTGATGGCCAAACTCGGCGCCCGCAACCGGGTCGAGATCGCGATGTGGGCCTACGAAACGCGCCGTATCCTCCCCGGAACCTGAGCCGGGTGCCGGGCCGTGTCCCACTTGAGGGGACCCCGCTGCGTCACGGCCCACCCGCCGCTCTCGTCCGCCCGGGTCCGCGCCTGCGAGCCCGTGGCGACGTCGAGCAGGATCGGCTCGGAGCGGCGAGTCGGCCATGTCAGTCCCACTGGTGGTCTTCGAGGGCGTCCGCGTCCTGCGGCGCCGACGGCTGCGAGCCACCACCGTCCGAACCGGTCGTCGTCCGGTTCGCCTGGTCGGCGTCGGCTGGCCGGATGTTGTCGGCCGATGACGTCCACTCGACACCGTTCTCGGACCGGATGTGGGCGATACGCACAACCCGGCCGTCGCCGTGCAGCTCGTGCGTCACGGCGGTCAGTTCGCCTTCGCCCTTGCTGGCGGTGTCGCGAACCTTCGTGTGGAGCAGAGGGTGTTGCTCATAGCCGTCGGACCCGACCGGGTTCACGCCCTCGGCCTCGACGCGCCGCATGAACCTCTCCCAGCCGCCGGCCGCCCGGACACGAAGGGCACGGCTCGGCGCGCCTGGGGACGGATCGGACGTGGTCATGGGCGTACTCCTCTCTGGACGGGATACGGCGGAGTGGTCAACACCCGTGACCCGCCCGGGTGCTGGTCGTTTTCGTGTCTTGAACGTACGGTCGGCGCGGACGCGGTAGGACTGACTGGCAGTACGTGTTGGGGGACGAAACGCTCTCGGGGAGCTGGTCATGGCGGCGAAACCGTCCGCACGGGGACGTACGGCCACTGGGACGGTCGCAGGCTTCGTGCTGCGTCTGGCGCGGGAGAGCATCCCGCGTACGCAGATGTCCATGGCCGAGGCCCTGGGCGTGGATCTGGGCACGATGCAGGGGTGGGAGTCGGGGCGCAGACCGCTCGCGAACATGAAGGCCGGGGCCCTGTTGAACCTGCGGCGTCGGCTGGGGGCTCTGGGCGCGGACCCGGCTGTGGTGGGGTTATTGGACTCGGCCATGGACGCCGACCAGATCATCGGTGCCGCGCTGGAGCCCAGTGGCGACATCGGGCTGCACCCACTCGCGTCATGGGTACACACCCGGGACACGGCGCACATGCTGGCCTGGGCCTTGACCGGAGTGGCCCCTCCGGCGGTGGGCGAACGTATGCCCGCTCCGAGCCGAAGGCCTGCCGTAGCCGCCCCGCTGCTGGGAACGGCAGACCGAATCGCGTTCTTCGATCATCTGCGAGAGACGGCGGAAGCCGCCCGGAGACCAGGGGGTGGCAGGCTGTTACATCGCCAAGCCCTCTACCTCACCTCGTACGACCGGGGACCGGCGGCGGCGTCTTGGACGGCTCACGCCTTGCATGCCCGTCGGGGAGTTCTCTCGGGACGAGGATGGTCGGAGCACTGGGCGGAAGCGCGATCGACTGCCACGGCGCTGGCCCGGCTGGGAGACCCGCAACCGCTTCTGGACTTCATCGAGCGGTCCCTGGCCGATGACGACACCGCCGAGGCCGCGAACCTGAACTACTGGGCGTATTGGCTGGGCGGCGTGCGACTTCCCCAGTCCGACGACCAGTTCATGCGGGACCGCGAGCTGACGGCCTGGGATCCGGTCACGCTCCTGCGTGGACTCACATACGGTCTGCACCACGCTCCCGGATTCGTCGACCTGTACGTGCACACCCTCTGGGCGTTGCTGACCGCGCATCCCTGGCTGCCCCAGGCGTCGCATGTGCTGGCACGCGACCTGGCGGAGCGCGCAGGGCGGCTGCTCGACGGAGGCGGCACCTCGGAGAGGTCACGCCGCGAACTCAGCACCGTGCATTACGTTTTGCTTGATCGCACCTGACACCGGAGGGCACCGCATGGCAGACGAGACGGCGAACGCCGAGGGTACGGCCGGGTTCATCTTCGAGATGGGGGTGCTCAAGAACGCCAAGCGCACCGGGTGGTGGTTCACCGGGAACAACAACCCCGAGTCGATCGCCGAGCATTCGTTCCGCGTCGGCGTCATCGGTGCGGTGCTGGCCATGATGGAAGGGGTGGATCCCGCCAAGGTCGCCTTGATGTGTCTGTTCCACGACACGCAGGAGACCCGGATCGGGGACATCCCGCACATCGGCCGGCGCTACATCGACGCCGCTACCAACGCGACGGTCACCGCGGATCAGGTCTCTGCCGCGCACCCGGCGGTGAGGGACGGGGTTCAGCGCGTGGTCGAGGAGTACGAGGCCAAGGAGACGCCCGAGGCTGTCGTGGCCAGGGATGCGGACAAGTTGGAGTGTCTCGTGCAGGCCGTGGAGTACCGGGCGCAGGGCAACACCCTGGTCCAGGACTGGATCGACACTTCCTTGAACAGCCTCAAGACGGCCTCCGCACAGGCTCTCGCCGAGGCGGCGCTGACCATGTCACCGCTGGAATGGCGGAAGACCTTTCTGCGCTGACCTTCAGCCCCCGCCCGGCCGGGGAAGACCGCGCACGGGGCCAACAGTGGGCCACGGGGCCCCGGGGCCAAGGGGCCAGGAAGGGTGCGGGGCTTGCCCCGTGCGGGTTCGTGTCGGCGTGCGCCGGGGGGACGGGTTCGGCCCCGGCGCACGACCTGTCGCGCTACGCGTCCAGCGCCTCGCGCCACGTTCGTACCGCGGTCGCCGACACCGGTGCCGTCCAGCCCGCGGGGCGGGCCGCGCCGCCGATGTGGAAGGCGGTGAGGCCCGCGGCGCGGAGCTCCGGCAGGTGGTCGAGGCGGAGACCGCCGCCGACGAGGATCTGCGGCTCGTAGCCCGGTTCGCCCGCGCGCGCCGCCTCCGCCTTCAGGGTGGCCAGGCCGTCGTCGACGCCGGTGGCCGCGCCGGCCGTCAGGTACGTGTCGAGGCCCGGCAGGTCCGCGAGCTGCTTGCGCAGCGCGTCGCGGTCGGCGGCGCGGTCGATGGCGCGGTGGAAGGTCCAGCTGCAGCCGTCCAGTACGGCGATCAGGCGCTCGACGGCGACCAGGTCCGGGTCGCCGTGCGGCGTCAGGAAGCCGAGCACGAATTCGGTCGCGCCCGCCTCGCGCAGCTCGGCGGTCCTGGCGACGAGGGTGTCGATGTCGCCCGCCGCGAAGCCGTCGGCGAGTCTGAGCATCACGCGCAGCGGGATGTCCACGGCGGCGCGGATCGCCGCGAAGCCGGTCGTGGACGGGGTGAGTCCGTCCGCCGCCATGTCGGTGACCAGCTCGAGGCGGTCCGCCCCACCGGCCTGGGCAGCGACCGCGTCCTCCTCGTCGAGGGCGATCACCTCCAGCACTGCACGGTTGCTCATTGAGCCCATTCCTCCATGACACGAACGGCGGCTACAGGTCTAGTCCAATGACCAGACTAGCCGTGGGAGTGGGCTCCCGCATCGTGCGGCGCCTCACCGGCCGGCGCGGTACCGCCCGTACGGACCGTGAACGCCGCCGTCCGCACCTTCCCCTCGTGCTGGAAGTCGAGGAAGAGGCGGTACGTGCCCGGGCTCGGCGCCGTCGCCGTGAAGGACACGTCCGGGCCGGGGCCACCCTCGTTCGGGTGGACGTGCAGGTAGGCGAGGTCGCCGTCGCGCAGGGCGACGAGGTGCCCGTACGCACCGAGGTAGGGCTCCAGGTCCGTGACGGGCCGGCCGGCCTTGGTGACGGTGAGCCGCAGCTCGCCCGCCTTGCCCGGGTCGAGGGTGCCGGCGAGCCGCACCTGGTAGCCGTCGGCGTCGGCGGTCCGGCTCACCGGCGGCATCGGCTTCGGGGCGTACGCGCCAGGAACGGACAGGTCGGCACCGAGAGTGACGCCCTTCGCGCCCTTCACCGCCGGCTTGAAGTCGGCGAAGGCCTTGTAGCCGCCGGCCGCCGGCAGGTCCGCGGCCACCGTCCACGTGCCGTCGGCCGCCTTCACCGGGTGCAGGTGGCGGAAGACGGTCAGGTCGCGCGAGGCGACGATGAAGTGGAGCTCCTTGCCGTGCTCGGTGGTGAAGGCGGTGACCTTCCTGCCGGCCGCGTCCTTGATCGAGAACGTGAGGGTGCTCCTGCCGAGGGCGGGGGTCGGCGTGCCGAGGGCGAGGGTGTAGCCGCCCTCCGAGACCTGAAGGCCGCCGGCGGCCGGCGCGTTCGCCGTCTCCGCCGCGCCGTGACCCGCGTGGCCCGCGCCGGGGTCCCCCTCCGGTGTCGCCTCCGCGCGCCCCGCGTGTCCCGCGTGCTCCGCCTTCGCCGGCTCGCCGATCGGCCCGACGCCCTTGCCGACTCCGTACGCGGTCCCGAAGGTCGCGGCGAGCGCGGCGGCAAAGGCAGTGATCTTCACTCCGGTGTTCATGGCTGCTCTCCCGTACGTGGGCGCTCCGTGAGCGACTGCTTCATTGCACCTCACCATACCCCTGGGGGGTATCAAGTCAAGTCGGGGGCCACGCTTGCGCGACATACGGCAGGGGGGTATACATGGACTCGAAGGGATACCCCCGGAGGGTATCCAATGCCTACAACGCACACCGATCGATGGAGGAAGACATGGGTTCCTGCTGCACCCCTGACGGCAGCTGCTCGACCAACACCGCCGAGGTCTCGACGGCCACCGCCGTCGCCGACAGCACCGCCACCGTCTACGCCGTCTCCGGCATGACCTGCGGCCACTGCAAGACGTCCGTCACCAACTCCGTCAGCGCACTCGCCGGCGTCATCACCGTCGACGTCGACGTCGCCGGCGGCCTGGTGACCGTGACCACCGGCGGCGAGCCCGACGACGCCGCGATCGCCGCGGCGATCGACGACGCGGGTTACGAGCTGACCGGCCGCGCCTGACCGGCGCCCCGAGCGCCAACCGGCCGCCGGGGCTCGCCCGCCTCCGCCCGAGCCCCGGCCCCCGAGTCGCCCGAAAGACCACGAGGAGCAGACCATGACCACGACGACCCCCGGCACCGCCCAGGTCGAGCTCGCCATCGGCGGCATGACCTGCGCCTCGTGCGCGGCCCGGATCGAGAAGAAGCTCAACCGCATGGACGGGGTCGAGGCCACCGTCAACTACGCGACCGAGAAGGCGAAGGTCACCTTCGGCGCCGACACCGACGTCGCCGACCTCATCGCCACCGTCGAGGCCACCGGCTACACCGCCGCCGAGCCCGCACCCCCCAAGAGCGAGACCCCCGGCGCCGACGGGCCCTCCGACGAGGAGAAGGCCGACGCCGAGCTGCGGCCGCTCAAGCAGCGGCTGATCACCGCCGTCGCGCTCGCCGTGCCCGTCATCGCGATGGCGATGGTGCCGGCGCTGCAGATCGAGTACTGGCAGTGGCTGAGCCTCACGCTCGCCGCGCCGGTCGTCACGTACGCCGCCTGGCCGTTCCACCGGGCCGCCTGGACCAACGCCAGGCACGGCGCCGCGACCATGGACACGCTGATCTCGGTCGGCACCGTCGCCGCCTTCCTGTGGTCGCTGTGGGCGCTGTTCTTCGGCACCGCCGGCACCCCCGGCATGACGCACCCCTTCGAGTTCACCATCGCCCGCACCGACGGCGCCGGGAACATCTACCTGGAGGCCGCCGCCGGCGTCACCGCCTTCATCCTGGCCGGCCGCTACTTCGAGGCCCGCTCCAAGCGCAAGGCGGGCGCCGCCCTCAAGGCGCTGATGCAGCTGGGCGCGAAGGAGGTCACCGTCCTGCGGGGGGACCGCGAGGTCACCGTGCCGACCGCCGAACTCCAGGTCGGCGACCGCTTCCTGGTCCGCCCCGGCGAGAAGATCGCCACCGACGGCACCGTCGTCGAGGGCTCCTCCGCAGTCGACGCCTCGATGCTCACCGGCGAGTCCGTGCCCGTCGAGGTCGGCGTGGGCGACTCCGTCACCGGCGCCACCCTGAACGCCGGCGGCCGCCTGGTCGTCGAGGCCACCCGCGTCGGCGCCGACACCCAACTGGCCCGGATGGCCAGGCTCGTCGAGGACGCCCAGAACGGCAAGGCCGCCGCCCAGCGCCTCGCCGACAAGATCTCGGCCGTGTTCGTGCCGATCGTCATCGCGCTCTCGCTCGGCACCCTCGGCTTCTGGCTCGGTACGGGACAGGGGCTGACCTCCGCGTTCACCGCGGCCGTCGCCGTCCTGATCATCGCCTGCCCCTGCGCCCTGGGCCTCGCCACCCCGACCGCCCTCATGGTCGGCACCGGCCGCGGCGCCCAGCTCGGCATCCTCATCAAGGGACCCGAGGTCCTGGAGACCACCCGCAAGGTCGACACGATCGTCCTGGACAAGACCGGCACCGTCACCACGGGCCGGATGACCCTGCTGAAGGTGCACACCGCCGAGGGCACCGACGAGAAGGACGTCCTGCGCCTCGCGGGCGCCCTGGAGCACTCCTCGGAGCACCCGATCGCCCAGGCCGTCGCCACCGGCGCCGCCGCCCGCGTCGGCACCCTGCCCGCCCCCGAGGACTTCGCCAACATCCCCGGCCTCGGCGTCCAGGGCGTCGTGGACGGTCACGCCGTCCTCGTCGGCCGCGAGAAGCTGCTCGAAGAGTGGACGATGGCCCTGCCGGCGGAGCTCAGGACCGCGAAGGACACCGCCGAGAAGGCCGGCAGGACCGCCATCGCCGTCGCCTGGGACGGCGAGGCCCGCGCGGTCCTCGAGGTCGCCGACGCGGTCAAGGAGACCAGCGCCGAGGCCATCCGCGGCCTCCGTGGCCTCGGGCTCACCCCGATCCTGCTCACCGGCGACAACAAGGCGGTCGCCGAGGCCGTCGCCGCCGAGGTCGGCATCGACGAGGTCGTCGCCGAGGTCATGCCGCAGGACAAGGTCGACGTCGTCAAGCGGCTCCAGGCCGAGGGGCGTTCGGTCGCCATGGTCGGCGACGGCGTCAACGACGCCGCCGCGCTCGCCCAGGCCGACCTGGGCCTGGCCATGGGCACCGGCACGGACGCCGCCATCGAGGCCGGCGACCTGACCCTCGTACGCGGCGACCTGCGGGCCGCGGTGGACGCGATCCGGCTGTCCCGCAGGACCCTCGGCACCATCCGCTCGAACCTGTTCTGGGCCTTCGCCTACAACGTGGCCGCGCTGCCGCTCGCCGCGGCAGGCCTGCTCAACCCGATGATCGCCGGCGCCGCGATGGCCTTCTCCTCGGTCTTCGTGGTCGGCAACAGCCTGCGCCTGCGGGGCTTCCAGTCCACCGGGAACCGAGCCGAGTGACCGTCGGCCAGTGATGTGACGAGGAGGCCGCCGTGGCCGGTTACGTACAGCACAAGGAAGACATCATCAGACGCCTGAGGCGTATCGAGGGGCAGGTCAGGGGGGTGCAGCGGATGGTGGACGAGGACGTCTACTGCATCGACGTCCTCACCCAGGTCTCCGCCATCAACGCGGCGCTCCAGTCCTGCGCCGTGGCCCTCCTGGACGAGCACCTCAGCTGCTGCGTCACGGAGGCCATCGCCGCCGGCGGGGACCAGGCCAAGGTGAAGGTCGGGGAGGCCTCGAAGGCCATCGCCCGCCTGATCAGGACCTGACGCACTCCGCGAAGCGGTTCGACGACAGTTCGAGACGAGTTCGGGAAGGCACTTCGGAACACACCTCGGGACGACCGCCCTTGCGCCGAGCGCGGGGGCGGTTCCTCATGAGGGTCGTCATCGCGCCATCACACCCCCTGACTACCCCTGAGGGGTATACCTCCGCGGGCGGGACGGCCCGTACGATGAGCCGCCCGCGAGGGGGAGGGGATGCACGTGCGCCGGCTGGGAGAGCTGGAGGCCGAGATCATGGACCGGCTGTGGGCATGGCAACGGCCCGCGACCGTCCGCGAGATCGTCGACGACATCAATCTGGGGCGCCGCGTCGCCTACACCACGGTGATGACGGTCGCCGACATACTCCACCGCAAGGGCTGGCTCCGCCGCGAGAAATCGGGCCGGGCCTGGCTGTACGAGCCCGTCCGCAGCCGCGAGGAGTACACCGCGGGACTCATGCAGGACGCGCTCGGCGACAGCCAGGACCGGCCCGCCGCGCTCCTGCGCTTCGTGGAGACCATCTCCGACGAGGACATGGCGGCCCTGGACGCGGCGCTGCGCACCGCCAGGCGCGCACAGGGCGAGGACCGATGAACCACCACACCCTGCCCCCGCTCGGTCTCGTCCTCTGCACCGGCTTCCTGGTGCCCTGGCTGCTCGTACGGGCCCGCTGGGCCCAGCAGGTGCCCCGGCTCGCGCTCGCCGTGTGGGTCGCGAGCGGCCTGCTGTTCGCGGGCTCGGCCGCCCTGCTGCCGGCCCAGCTGATCCTGCCGAGCAGGACCGGACACCGGCTCAGCGACGCGCTGTTCACGTTCCGGTTCCCTCCGCCCGAGCGGCTGTCGGAGCTCAGCGGACTGGAGACCACGGCGGCCGGCGTCGCCCTCGCCGTGCTCGCCGTACCGGCCACCGGATTCGTCCGCGCGCTGTTGCGGGCGCGCCGGCAGCGGCAGCGGCACGCGGAGACGCTGCGGCTCGTCGGCCGGTACGACGCGGGGCTGCGCGCCACCGTCCTGGAGCACGAACGCCCCGCCGTGTACTGCCTGCCGGGCCGCTCGCGCCGGGTCGTGGTCTCCTCGGGCGCCCTGCACACCCTCACCCGCCCCCAACTCGCGGCCGCCCTCGCGCACGAGCGGGCGCACATCTCGGGGCGGCACCATCTGCTCGTCGCCGCGGCCGAGTCGTTCGCCGCCGTCTTTCCGCGCCTTCCGCTCGCCCGGAACGGCGGCACCGCGGTACCGCTGCTCCTCGAAATGACCGCGGACGACAGGGCGTTGCGCTGCTGCTCGCGCGACGCGCTCGCGACCGCCCTGTACGCGCTCGCCTCGGGAAGGGCACCCCGCGAGGCGTTCGCCGCGGGCGGCCCCTCGGCCGCGCTGCGCATGCGCCGTATCCTCACCCCGCACAGCGCGGGGCATCCGGTGCTCCGCGGGCTGCTCACGATCGCGGCGGCCGGACTCGCCGCGGCGCCGCTGATCATCGCCTGCTGCTCGTTCCCCTATTAATTACTAAGGGAATTCGTAGATTTCACATCGGTCACGCCACCCTGAATTCCCCGCTATTGTGGGTATGTTGGCGTTCAGCTCGGCACGTCGAAGGGTACGAACCAATGCAGCTGGCTGACGTGCGGGCGGCCGCCGCCGCCGACGCGGCGACGATATCCAGGCTGCTTGCGGAGTCCATTCGGGGCAGCTACACGGAAATACTCGGCGAAATCCCGACGGGGCGGCTTGTCTCGACGCAATGCGCACTTTCCCGTATCCGCGCGGAAATTGAAATTCCCGGTGGCGCGCCCGGCTGGCTCGGCTGGCTGGTGGCGACCGGTGCGGACGGCGCGCTCGTCGGCGTCGCGGCCGGCGGCGTACCCGTACCGGGCGAGGGCGAGCTGTACGCACTCGCGGTGATCCCCGGAGCGCGCCGCGGCGGCGTCGGTACGGCCCTGCTGGCGGCGGCCAGCGAGCGGATGCGCGAGTTCGGCGCCGCCCGGCAGCGGCTCACCCTGCCGACGGAACAGGACCCGGCGCTCCCCTTCTACGAGCGGCAGGGCTTCGCCCCGCTCAACCCCACGCGCCTCAACCGCTCGCTCTGACCCCTCCGTTCCTCCCCCGACGTTCCCGCCGCCCCCCCGTGGCAGACACACGCCATCGCGTGTTCACGCCCCCCGATCCGCTGGAACCGGCACTCCGCCCCAGGTCAGGATGGAGCACAGCGGCGCGGTCCCGGCGGCACGGGCGCCCCGCCCGGACGGCATGGACCGAGCGAGCCCCTGGAGGAGCGATGCACACACCGAGCGGCACTTCCCTGCCCGCCGTGCCCGCAGTGCTCGCACCGGTCCTGCCGTCCCGATACGACCGGCCGGGCAAGGCCCCCTTCGACCCGCCCGCACCCGGCGCAGGCATCCGGATCACGTCCGACACCCTGCCCGGGCTCGAGACCGTCTCCCCCGGCGACGCGGACGCGGTCTGGCTCCACGACGCCCTCCTCGGCCCGCACAGCGCCGACATCGTCCGCTATCTCAGCCTCGCCCGCTCCACCGGCGGCCCCGTCCTCGACCTCGGCTCCGGCGCCGGACGGCTCGCCGTCCCCTTCGCCCGGCACGGCTTCGCCGTGGAGGCCGTGGACCGGGACGGCCCCGCCCTGGAACGCCTCGAGTCCTGGGCCCGGCGGATCGGCCCGCAGGTCGCCGAGCTGATCGTGACCACCCGGGCCGACCTCACCGAGCTGCGACTGGACGGCGACTACCGGCTCGCGCTGCTCGCGGGTGCGATGGTCTCCGCCGTACCGCCGCACGCGCGGCCCAGGCTGCTGCGCGAGATCGCCTCGCGCCTGGGGGCGGGCGGTGCGCTCGCGCTCGACTACACCTCGCACCTGCTGCCGGGGCTCATCGCCGAGCCGCAGCGGACCTGGGCGTTCCAGGTGCCGCGGTTCGACGGGATCGACGAGTGGGTGGTGGCCCGGCAGGTGTTCGACCTGCCGTCGATGAGCGAGCGGATCACGTACTACGCGGCGCGCACCGGCAAGCTCTCCACCGAGCGGGTCGTACTGACCACCGACAAGTGGATCGTGGACGGTGACCACCTGGCGGCCGAGCTGCACTCGGCGGGCCTGCACATCGAGGGCCGGCGGCGGCACCGCATCGACGACCGCACGGAGAGCGTGCTGCTCGTATGCCGGACCGACGACTAGGCAGCCCGAGCAGTCCGGGCAGCCTGAGCAGCCCGGGCGGACCGAGCAGCCCGGGCGGACCGACCGGCCCACTGCCGACAAGGACGGCCAAGAGGTACGATGCCCACAAAAGTTTGGGCCGACCAGGTGGCGGGCGGAGAAGATGGCAGTCGTGGAAGAGCTGACGGGCCGCGAGGCGGTGATCCAGCGCCTGCGAGACGTCGGCCTGCGGGTCACCGGTCCGCGCCTCGAGGTGCTCACCGTGCTCGCCGCCGGCGGCCATCTCGACGTCGAGGCGATCACCGCGACCGCACGTGAGCGGCTGGGCACGCTCACCAGCCAGGCCGTGTACGAGATGCTGCGGCACTTCCAGGAGACGGGCCTGGTCAGCAAGTTCGACCGCCCCGGCCTGCCCGCCGTCTTCGAGATCTCGGGCCCCGCGCACCAGCACGCCCTGTGTACGAACTGCGGCCGGGTGGAGAACGTCGCCGCCTCCGCGCCCGCGCCGCCGCGCGGCAGCCTGCCGCAGTGGCGGGTCAGCGACGCCGAGGTGGTCTTCAAGGGCCTGTGCCCCGATTGTGCCGATTCGGTCGACGATTGAACATCGTGCGTGGCGTTCGATTTTGTGGCAGGGTCTAGCGGGGCGTTTCAACAGGATCCGCGCGATCCGAGGGGAGTCTGCTGCGCTGTGTCCAAAAACGCCGTCGGAGCGCGCACGGGAAGCGAGCAGGCTCTCGCCCTCTACCAGGCACTGCGCGCCGCCCCGGGCGAGACGTTCGACGAGGTCGCCGACCGGCTGGAGTTGACCGAAGCCGAACGCGAGCGCTGCCGCGCGGAGTTGGCGGCCCTCGGCCTGATCGGTCCGACCGCAGGGCCGACCGCAGGACACACCACCCCCGCCGTCGTCGCTCCCGACATCGCCCTCCTCGCGCTCCTCCGGCACGAGCGCGACCGGCTGGAGAGCCGGCTCGCCGAGACCAGCCGGGCCCACACCACCCTGGAGACCCTCGCCGGACCCTTCCTGCGGGCCGGGATGGAGCCCGGCTCCCAGGTCGAGGTGGAGATCGTCGACGACCCGGCCCTCGTGCGGCGTGAGCTCGCCGAACTGACCAGGACCGTGCGCGGCTCCGTCCACTCCATGCTGACCGGCTCGGTACGGCGCGAGGAGATGGCCCTGGAGCTGGCGTGGGACCGTGACCGGGTCTCGCGCGGGGTCCGGGTGCAGGCCATGTACAGCCACCGGGTGGGCCAGGTTCCCGAGATGGTGCAGCACCTGGCCGCGCGGACCGCGCTCGGCGTCGAGATCCGGCTCTCCCCCGTCGTCCCCATGAACATGGTCCTGGCCGACGACAACTTCGCGCTGCTGCCCACCGATCCGCGCGACCCGGAAGCGGCCGCGATCCTGGCCCGCGGTCCCGGCCTGGTGCGCTCCTACCGGGCCCTGTACGAGTACTGCTGGCTCGCGGCCACCCCGTACGGCCACGAGGAGCCGACCGAGCACGGCGGCGACGGGCTCACCGAGCAGCAGCGGGCCGCGCTGCGGATGCTCGCCTCCGGGATCAAGGACGAGCAGGTCGCCCGGAACCTGGGCGTCTCGCTGCGCACGGTCAGCCGGCTGATCTCCGAGGTGATGCAGGAGCTCGACGCGGCCAGCCGTTTCGAGGCCGGTGTGAAGGCCGCCCGGCTCGGTCTCCTGGACGGCGATCCGCACGAGCACACGGCGTAGCCTGACGGTCCGGACGGTCGATTCGCAGCGACAAGGGGGGAGTTCGCCATGGTCAGGACGGGCGGCGGCATCGGAGACCACACGGCCGGTCGACTGGTGCCCCTCTACCAGGAGTTGCGCAGACGAGGGGTGTCGAGCTTCACCGAGGTGGCGAGAGAGTTAGGCCTCGGCTGCGAGGAGTACGAGCGATGTCGGTCGGAGCTGATCTCCCTCGGCCTGATCGTCCCCACCACCAGCACCCACGCCACCAGCGCCGACCTGCGCGACTCGGCCTGGCGGCCGGACGCGGACGCGGTGGCCTCCGTCGACCCGGAGATCGCGCTGCTGCGGCTGCTGGACCGCGAACGGGCCCGGCTGCGGGAGCACCTGGCCGAGGCCGACCAGGCGTACAGCACCCTGGAGACGCTGGCCGGCACGTATCTGCGGCCCGGTTCGCTGACCCGCTCCGAGATAGCGGTCGAGGTGATCACCGACTACCGGCGGATCCAGCAGGCGCTCGAGGACATCATCGACGTGACGCAGGAGGCGTCCTGCTCGATGTATCCGACCGGGCCGAGCCGGCAGGTCCCCGAGCGGATACTCGAACGCGACCGCCGCAAGCTCGACAACGGGGTGCGCGTCCGTGCCATCTACCGCAGCAGCGACGCCTCCCGGCCGGAGGCGGCGGAGGTGCTCAACCGGCGGGCCGAGCTGGGCGTCGAGGTCCGCATCGCGCCCGACCTCCCGATGAACATGGTCATCATCGACCAGCAGTACGCCATGGTGCCGCTGCGCCCGGAGGCACCCGGCGAAGGCGCGATCCTGGCCCGCGGCCCGCTCCTCGTCCGCTCCTACCTGAGCCTGTACGAGCACTGCTGGCACACGGCCTCCCCGTACGGCGACCACGTGGCGCCCGAGCAGGGCGGGGACGGGCTGTCGGAGCAGCAGCGGGCGGCGTTGCAGATGCTCGCGTCGGGGATGAAGGACGAGAAGATCGCCCGGAACCTCGGGGTGTCGCTGCGGACGGTGAGCCGGATGCTCTCCGAACTCATGCAGGAATTGGGTGCGTCGAGCCGCTTCGAGGCCGGGGTGCGTGCGCTGCGGCTCGGCTGGCTGGACTGATGGGCGGCTCGCCCTGCGCCGAATTCCCTGCGACGTACAGGGGAAAGGCCCCGCAATCGTGGCAGGACGATTGCGGGGCCTTTCTCGGCGCTCGTACGCGCCGCATTCCGTTTCGTCTCGGCGTCAGTCGACCGGCGGGGCCGGGGTGCCCGTCGCGTGCGGCCAGTCGTCGTTCGCGCCGGCCTGCTGCTGCCCCGCGGGAGCGGCGTCGGGGGCGGCGGCCAGCGCGGCTCCGCCCGCGACGGCCAGACAGGCCACCAGGGCGAGGGTGAACTGACGGACCGTCTTGCGCATTCCGGAGTTCTGCTCAGCGGTCATGATTCCTCCAGGAGTGGGAATGTGAATTCCGCCTTCCGGGGGCCCGTGCCGCCGGGCGCTCCCTGAAGACATCTCCATTCTGTCCGGCCCCGTGAGGTGAATCCAGGGATTCTCCATGCGTGGACCCGCCATGGCGTGAGTGCGTCAATGGGCCGTCGAATCAACGGAATTGACGGATCCGGAGCTTCCCTAACCTTTGGTCAGACCAAAAGAGATGCTAGACTCGTGCTACGGCCTTCTCGTTCCTCCAGGAGAGGGAGGCCGACGGGGCAGGGGCGTGCCGCCGCCCTTGCCCCACCCGAAGCGCACCCGCCAACGCGTCCTGGTAGACGTCGATCGTCCGCGTCGCGGAAGTGCGCCAGCTCATCCCCTGGGCGTGCCGGACCGCCGCCTCCCCCATCGAGACCCGCGCCCGCGGATGCCGGGCCAGCCAGAGCAGCCGGCGGGCGTAGTCCACCGGGTCGTGACCCCGCACGAGCAGCCCCGACACCCCGTCCCACACGGCCGTCGGCAGCCCGCCCACCGCCGAGGCGAGCACCGGCGTCCCGCACGCCTGCGCCTCGAGGGCCACCAGACCGAACGACTCGCTGCGCGAGGGCACCACCAGGACGTCCGCCGCCCGGTACCAGTCCGCGAGCCGCTCCTGCGGTACGGGTGGACAGGCCTTCAGCACGTCGTCGACGCCCAGCTCCGCCGCGAGCCGCCACACCGTGCCCTCCCGGCTCGCCCCCGAATGGCCGCCGATCACCGGCACCAGCAGCCGCCGGCGCAGGTCCGGCGCCATCCACAGCAGCTCGGCGACGGCCCGCACCAGGATGTCCGGGCCCTTCAACGGCTGGATGCGCCCCGCGTACAGCGGCACGAAGGCATCGGCCGGCAGGCCGAGCCGCGCCCGCGCCGCGGCCCGGCCGTCCCGTTCGGACCCCGGGCCGAAGGTGCGCAGGTCCACGCCTGGCCGTACCACCTCCGTGCGCAACGGCGCCGCCCCGTACAGCGAACGCAACGCCTCCGCCTCGTCGCCCGTGTTGGCGATCAGCCGGTCGGCGTCGCCCACGATCCGCCGCTCGCCGCGGATCCGCAGCTCGGGCTCCGGGGTGTCGCCGTCGGCGAGATGGGCGTTCTTCACCAGGGCCAGGGTGTGCGCGGTGTGCACCAGCGGTATCCCCCAGCCGAACGAGGCGATCCGCCCGGCCTGCCCGGACAGCCAGTAGTGCGAGTGCACCAGGTCGTAGCCCCGCTCCTCCTTCAGGAGGGCGAGGGAGAACGGCAGCACCAGGTCCGGCATCGCCTCCTTCGGCAGCGGCCGGCGCGGCCCCGCGTGCAGGTGGCGGACCCGCACGCCGGGTTCCAGGTCGACGAGGCGGGGCACGCCCTCGCCGCGGCAGCGGGTGAACAGGTCGACCGCCACGCCCTGTTCGGCGAGGGCGCGGGAGAGCTCGACCATGTAGACGTTCATGCCGCCGGCATCCCCGGTTCCGGGCTGGTGGAGCGGGGAGGTGTGGACGCTGAGCATGGCGACGCGCAGGGACACGTGGGGCTCCTGTGGGTGGGCCGCGTGTGTCCCTGCGCGTCGCGCGCACGGTCACGCGGCAGGGGTGGGGGTGCTCGATGACTCGATTACGGCGCTACTTAGTTGATTAGTAGTTCAGGGTCTCAGGGTCCGGGGTGCTTCAGAAGCCGTAGACCGGGCCTGACGGCGGCGCGAGCCGCGTCCCCGGCAGCGGGGCGATCAGGGCGGACCAGTCGACCGGCCTGCCCGGTGCCACCTGGAGCGCCGCCGCGAGCCGGTCGGCGCCCTCCGGCATCACCGGCCGCGACCAGGCCGACAGGGCGGACGCCACGGCCAACTGGGCGGCAAGCGCGGGAAGGTGGCGGCAGCTCGTGGTGGGCCGGCAGCGCTCGTGCGCGTTGACGTGACCGAAGTCGGCGACCGAGCGGACCATCTCGTCGAGCACGGCCACGGCCCGGCGCGGGTCGAAGGCGTCGGCGCCGTACGCCTCGCGCAGGTCGTCCACGCCCCGGTGCAGGCGCCGCTCCAGGATCTCCCAGCCGGTGCCACCGGGCAGTGCCTGCGGGGCGAGCCCGGCGCACTCCTCGCGCACCGAGGCGAAGAGCCGGGTGAGCCAGCTGTTCCAGTTCTCGTCCAGCTCCAGGCGGGCCGCGGCCAGCCGGTCGCGCTGGAAGACGGTCCTGCGGCCGGTCGGACGGGCCTGCAGGACGTGGCGGCGCAGGGTGTCGGAGCCGTACTCGGTGAGCAGGTCCAGCGCCCAGACGTTCCCCTCGCGGACGCCCTCCTCGACGACGTACGACTCGTTGACGTTGAAGTCCTGCGGCAGCTTGATGTCCTGGGCGAGCAGCAGCACCGGCAGGAGCACGGCGTGGCAGAAGGCGTGCCCGAAGCCGCAGAAGTGGATGGCACGGGCGGGCAGCGGGCCCTTCGTGTCGTAGCCGAACAGGTGCATCGCGGCGGACTCGAAGCAGCCGTCGATGCGATGCTCGGGGAAGCCCTCGACCGGAACCGGAAGCCCCCAGTCGGCGGGGTGTCCGACGGCGATGTCCGGCAGGCCGTCCTCCACCAGCGACTCGCACAGCGCCGCGAGCCGCGGCGGCAGCCCGGCGGCGGCCCAGTAGTCGGCGAGGGTCTCGCGGAACGGCTCCAGGGGTACGTAGAGCCGCCGGCAGCGCTTGGCGAGGGCGGGGGTGTCGCACAGCGAGCAGCGCGGCGAGATGAGGTCGCCGCCGTCGTTGGGGCGGGCGCACTCGTGGCACATGCCGCCGTCGCTGAGCGAGCCGCAGTGCGGGCAGGTGCCGGTGACGTGCGCCCCGTACAGCCAGCGCTCGCAGGGCTCGCAGTACGGCAGGAGGCGGGTGCGCGGGGCGATGACCCCTTGCGCGTACAGGCGGCTGAAGAGGTCCTGCACCCAGCGCGCGTACCCCTTGTCCCGGCGCGGTCTGACGATGTGGTCGAACTCGACGCCGGAGCGCAGCCAGTCCGCGGTGATCGCGGCGCGGTAGCCCTCGGCGACCTCCTCGGGCTTGCGGTTGTGCCGCAGCGCCCGGACCTCCACGGAGCTGGCGTGGTCGGCGGTGCCGGTGGTGAACCGCACGGGCTCGCCCTCGGCGCGCAGGTAGCGGGTCAGGACGTCGGCCGCGACGTACGGGCCGGCGAGATGGCCGATGTGCAGTTCGCCGTGGGTGGCCGGAGGGGTCGCGGTGATCCAGACGGGGGTGCTCATGGGACCTCCTTGACGCTGTGGTGCGGTGAGCTCAGCGGGGTTCGAAGTGGAAGGAGCGGATGAAGCAGTCACGGGGCTGTTCGACGGCGTAGACGATGCATTCGAAGAGCGCCTGGGTGGTCAGCTTCTCGTCGGGGGCTATTCCGTCCGGATTCGATCCGTCCCATTCCGCGAAGCGCGGATCGGAGGTGGAGAAGTCCGGCGGATAGAGCGAGAAGACCCGCACCCCGGAAGGCCGCAGCCGGCGCGAGAGGATGTCGGCGAAGCCGGCCTGGGCGCTCTTGGCGGTCCAGAAGGCCTCGTGGGCGACGCCCGCGGTGGCGGCGGAGGCGCCCTCGGCGTCGCGGACGGCGACCATGTTGACGATGTCGGGCCGCAGCGAGCCGCGCAGCAGCGGCAGGAAGTGCTTCACCATGAGGACGGTTCCGCCGGCCGTCGACTCGATCGTCTCCACGATCTCGTCGTCGCTGGCCGCCTCCAGGTCCATGCCGTCCAGCCAGCGGGCCCCGTTGTTGACGAGCAGGTCGACCCGGTCGGTGCGCTCGCCGACCCGCGCGGCGAACTCCCGGATCTCGGCGGGCCGGCTCAGGTCGCAGCCGAACGCGTGGATACGGTCCCGGGCGGAGCCCATGACCTCGGTACGGGTGCGTTCGGCGGCCTCGACGGTACGGGCCGACACATAGACCTCGGCGCCGAGATGAGCGAATCCGACGGCGAGCGCGCGGCCGAAATAGCGGGACGCGCCGGTCACGACGACACGCAGATTCTCGAATTTCATGTGTGTCTGCTCTCCCCACGGATACCGGTTGCCGGTCGTAATTCAGCGTGGCAGAGGAGAGTTGGGAATCTCGCGCCGAGCGGGGTGCGCGTTCACGCCGTTGCGTGGATACGCCAGGGCAGGTCGAGGCGGGCGAGCACGTGAGCGCGTTTGCGGTGGACGCTGACGCGGTCGCGCGCGGCGGACACGGTGACGGTGCCGCCCCCGGGCGTACGCACGGTGGAGACGGGCCCCGGCACGACGGTGCCGTCGATGGCCCCCGCGGCGGCCAGCGCCGCGGCACCGGTGAGCGCGAGCCGGGGGTGCCAGCCGCCGACGGTGAGCGCGCGGACGGCGAGCCCGTCGCGGGTCCGGGCGAACGTGGCGATCTTGGGGAGCGGGGAGTGGGGCGGGTGTCCGAGCAGGCGGGCGGCGTGGGCGCGTAGGTGGAGCAGGGCCTGCTCCTGGAGGGCCGGTTCGGGGAGGTGCCGGGCGTCGACGAAGACGTACGGATTGCCGTACCGCACGATCGAGACGGGAACGCCGCCGAGCACATCGAGCGGTCGGCCGGTGGGGAGGGTGCCGGGGGCGGTGGGGGCGCGCAGGAAGCTGAGGGTGTGAGCGTGGGTGGGGGCGTGGGGGGCCGTGACGTCGGGTTCCGGCTCGCACAGGACGGTGTCGCCGGTGGTCACGGCACGGACGGTGACGGGCCCCGTGCGTCCGTCGGCGACGACGCAGGCGAGGAGGGAGTGCCCGCACCCGGTACGGAAGTCGAAACGGCCGGCGGGGAGGGCCTGGACGAAGCGGTAGTCGAGGTGGGCGCCGGGGCGGGCCGGGGGCCCGTACAGGGCGATCTTGTGGAGATCGCGGTACGGGGTGTCGGCGAGCACCTGGCGCAGGTACGCCAGCTCGTCCGCCGACGCCAGGGCCCCGACCGGGAGTTGGTCGAGGCCGACCACGAGAGTGGGGCCCGGGGCGTCCTCGGCGCGGACGACGGTGGCACGGACGACGGTGGCGCGGACGCGCCCCGAGGGCTCAGGCCGCACAGCCCACCGGGATGCGCATGCCCTGGACGACCTCGCTCCACAGTTCGTGCACGGCGAGGCCCCAAAGGGCCAGGGCGTCCCGGTCGTTGGGGCGCTCGAGGTGGCGGGCCAGCAGCCTCTGGGCGCGGTCGGCGCGGATCTTGCCGCCCAGGACGAGGCGGGCCGGGGACAGCAGCTCACGGACGGTTTCGAGGAGCGGGCCGCCGGGGGCGATCATCGCCGCCACGGGCAGGGTGAAGGGCTGCTTGGGCCGGTTGAGGACCGACGCGGGCAGGAGCTCGGCACCGGCCTCGTACAGCGCCCGCTTGCCGTGCCGCGCACCGGGCGGCAGCGCGCGGGCGTGGGCGGCGACGGCGGGCTGGCAGAACGGCAGGCGGGCCTCGACCGCCCAGGCCATCGACAGGTGGTCCAGGCGCCGCAGGTGGTAGGCGGGCAGCCGCCAGCGCGTCTCGAAGGCGCTCATCGCGGTCGCCCGGTCGGTCCCGGTCGCCTCGGCCGAGCGCAGCTCCTGCTCGATGCGGTCGGCGGCGGAGCCCTGGTCGGCGATGAAGGCGCGGTACGAGGACGTGTACAGGTGCTCGCGCAGCATCCGCGGCGCCGCCGAGAGCGCGTCGGCGTACGCGCCCGCCCAGTCCGATCCGGCGGGCGCGGCGAGGGCGGCGCGCATCCGGTCGTAGCCGCCGAAGAGTTCGTCCGCGCCGTCGCCGGCGAGGGCGACGGTGAAGCCGTTCTCGCGGACGGCGCGGAAGAGCGCGTACGTGGAGAGGGCGATCGGGTCGGCGTTGGGCTGCCCGAGGTGACGGACGGTGCGGGTGAGGAGGGAGGGGATCTCGTCGGGGTCGACGGTGACCTCGTGGTGCACGGTGCGGGCCCGGCGGGCGACGGAACGGGCGTACGCGGCCTCGGAGCCGGGCCACTTGCCGCGGTAGGCGAGGTGGAAGGTGTGCAGGGGCGGCGCGTCGGTCTCGCGCCCGAACTCGGCGGCGAGGGCGGTGACGAGCCCGGAGTCGAGTCCGCCGCTGGTGACGGCGCAGACGGGAACGTCGGCGGTGGCGAGGCGGCGCACCTCGTGCCGTAACACGTCCTGGGTGTCGCCGAAGGCCGGCCGAGGGCCGGCGGGCGGGGCGTCGGACGGGGCGGTGTGCGCGGTGCCGTGCGGGGCGCGGCGGCGGACCACGGGTGCGCAGCCGGGCCGGACGACGGCGGTGGCACCGGGCGGGAGGACGGAGATGCCGTCGAGGGCGGTGTGGGTGGCGAAGGAGGTGCGGGTGGCGAGGACGGTGTCGAGGGCGTTCTCGCGCGGGGCGATGCGTACCCCCTCGAAGGCGAGCAGGGCGGGGATCTCGGAGGCGAAGCGGGTCGAGCCGTCCCGGCCGTCGTGGTGGAAGTGGACGGGCTTCATGCCCATGTCGTCGACGGCGAGGACGAGCCGGACGGAGCCGGGGCGCAGGTCGAGGACGGCGACGGCGAACATGCCGTCGAGGTGCTCGGCGAAGGCGGGCCCGTACTCGGCGTAGAGCGCGGGCAGGAGGGTGCCGTCGCAGCGGTCGGGGAAGCGGTGGCCGCGGGCGGCGAGGCGGCGGCGGAGCTCGGCGTGGTTGTAGATCTCGCCGTTGAGGACGGCGAGGATCCCGGGCAGGTGGGGCAGCCGGTAGGGCTGCCGGCCGCCGCAGGGGTCGGTGACGGCGAGCCGGTCGCAGCCGAGCGACCAGCCGGGGCCGCTGAGCACCTGGTGCTCGTCGGGGCCGCCGTGCCGCTGGCGGGCCGAGACCGCCGCGAGCTCGGCGGGGTCGGGGCGGTCCGCCCCCGCGGCGAAGGAGCCGAGAATCCTGCACATTGCCGGTGGCCTCCGGATCTCGTACCAGTACCGGTCGGTGTTCACGTGTCGTTGACGGTCGCTGTTCGCACCTCTGTCGGACCAATGATTTGAATCTACCAAGTTTTTGAATGGCGCGTAAGTGCCATGTCCGGTTCACGCCACGGCACGGCCTTGCGACGCCCCCCGCCACCCGAACAGGCTGACCCCATGGAGGACTTCGCACCCGACCCGACGGACCGCTCAGCCCCCGAGTCCCTGCTGGTGGTGGCGGCGCACCCGGACGACATCGAGTTCTGCGTCAGCGGCACCGTCATGCAGTGGATCGAACGGGGCACCCGCGTCACGTACTGCATCGTCACCGACGGCGGCGCGGGCGGTTACGACGAGGCGCTCCCCCGCCAGGCGATGGCGGACCTGCGCCGCGCCGAACAGGTCCATTCGGCCAAGCTCAGCGGCGTGGCCGACGTCCGCTTCCTCGGCTACCCCGACAGCTTCGTGGAACCTTCCGTCGAGCTGCGCCGCGACCTGTGCCGGGTCATCCGGGAGGTCCGCCCGCAGCGCGCCATCGTCCCGTCCCCCGAGATCAACTGGGCTCGCGTCGCCGATCTCCACCCCGACCACCGGGCCGTCGGCGACGCCTGCCTGCGCGCGATCTACCCCGAGGCCCGCAACCCCTTCGCCCACCCGGACCTCCTGAAGCAGGAGGGCCTGGAGCCCTGGATCGTCCACGAACTGTGGCTGATGACGGGGCCCACCCCGAACCAGTACGTGGACGTCACCCCCGTCTTCGACCGCAAGGTCGAGGCCCTGCGCATCCACACCTCCCAGACCGCCCACTTCGACGACCTGTCGGGCCTGCTCCGCGACTGGCTCAGCGAACACGCGACGGCGGGCGGACTGCCCGCGGGCCGGATGGCGGAGGCGTTCCAGATCGTGCACATCGACTAGCTCAGTGCGCGTGGAGCGAGCCCCACGCGAAGTTCTGGCCGAAACCGGTGCCCGAGCCGCCCGTGTGGACCTGGTCGGTGGCGTAGTAGGTCGCCTTCACGTCGGCGTTGGTGTTGATCGACGTGTTCGACAGGCCGGAGCCCCAGACGTTCCAGATGACCCACGGGCTGCGGGTCAGCGCGTTGCTGCCGGAGGCCGTGATCGGGACGTTGAAGGTCTCGGCGAGCATGCGCGGCTTGGCGTAGCCGGCGAGACCCGTGTAGTAGACGTGCGTGAGGTCGGAGCCGTAAGGGTTGTAGTCGTCGACACCGACGACGTCGACGAGGTCGGCCCCCGGGTAGTAGGCCGACGGCACGTCGGTGCCCTGCGGGTTCCAGGCGTTGGGGGACCAGGCGAAGATCAGGTTGTGCAGGCCCTTCGTCTTCACGAGGTAGTCGTACGTGATCCGCCACAGCTTCCTGTAGCCGGCCGGGGTCCTGCCGCCCCACCAGAACCAGCCGCCGTTCATCTCGTGGTACGGCCGGAGCAGCACGGGGATGTCGTACGCGGCGAAGTACGACAGCGAGGCGGCGAGGACGCCGAGGTCGGCGAGGAGGGCGCGGTACTCGGGCGTGTTCGACTCCCAGTCGACCACGCGGTCGAACCAGGCCTGGTCCGTCGTGACCGTCGCGACCGGATAGCCCGCCTCGTCGCCGGGGTGCCGGCCGGCGACCTGGGTCAGCACCCGGCTGAAGTCCTTCAACGGGGAGCCCGGGTACGGCTGGTGGAAGCTCATGCCGACGATCCCGGCCGCCGCCCCGCCGTTCGCGAGCGTCGCGCTCGTACCGTCGCCGCGGACCATGACGCCCCCGGGGTTGTACGTGCCGTCCGCGGCCCGCGGCAGCCCCTTCCAGACGCCGGCCGCGATGTCGACGGCGTCGTCCGCGTACTGCCACTGCCGCTGGCCCGACGGCAGGCCCAGCGGCCGGTTGTACGAGCGGTCCTCGTACCTGCCCCAGCCGCCGGCGGCGCCGTACCCCGGACCGAGGTCGATCTCCAGGAAGCCGGGCAGCTTTCCGGTGATGTCCCGGGCCTTGCCGTAGTAGTAGCCGGAGTGCGTGGTGCCGCCGGCATCACCGTAGCCCGGGTTGTACAGCTCGTTCTGGGTCTCGATGTGCTGGCCGATGATGGTCATCGGCTGCTTCCCGGAACGGGCGTTGTTCTCCAGCTTCACCAGATGCGCGTACACCGCACGGGCGTTGGGCGACGCGGCCGGGTCCCGGCCCGTCAGCGTGGACGCGATGAGCGGCGCGGCGGCGGCCGCGTTTCCCGCGCCGACGACCGGCAGGGTGCCGGCCGCGGCAGCGGCGCCGAGGGCGGTGACGAACGTGCGCCTGCGCATGACCGGGTCCTCCAGGACAGAAGAGACGTCGAGCCGCCGATGCTATCCAGCCGGGCCGACAGCGCCGCTCGCCGCTCCCCCCTGCTCCCGGGTGTCAGTCCCACTGCTGGTCGGCGAGGGAACTGACCGGCTGGGGCTTGCCGATGACGGCCAGGGCGATGAAGAAGTTGATCTGGCCGATCGCGACGGTCAGGGTGGCCAGCGCCTTCTCGTCGTAGTGCTCGGCCACCTCGGCGTACAGCTCGTCGGTGACGCGCTCCCTGCCGTGCGGGGCGGGCTGGAGGGTGGCCTCCACCAACGCGAGGGCGGCGCGCTCGGCGTCGGTGAAGTACGGGGCGTCCTGCCAGGAGGAGACGGCGGTGATGCGCTCCTCGGACTCCCCGGCCTTGCGCAGGAAGGACGTGTTCAGGACCGTCAGGTAGGTGTTGTGGACGATCTGCCCGGCCCGCAGGTGGACCAGGCTCATCGTGGTGCGCGGCACCGAGTGGTTGCCCGTGGCCCGGAACAGGGCCGCGCTGACGTCCTTCAGCTCGGGCACGAACTCGCTCGGGTCGGGCATCCGGGAGATGGAGGGGTTCGTGTTCGTCATGGCTGCTCTCCTTCGCTGCGGCGCCCGCTTGGCGTCGTCACAGCCCTGACGGATCGGCGCACGCGGATGTGACCGGAGTCCGGAAAGTTTTTTCTCCGGCGCGCTCCGGGCCGGCCGCCGGGCAGGCGCGGGACACCCCCCTAGACCTCGTCCTGCCTCGGCTTCGAGTGGAGGATGTCGCGGGCCTGTTGCGCGGCGCGGGCGGAGGTTTCGGAGACGAAGTCGAGGAAGCGGGCGATGTTCTCGAGGCGGATGGCGGCCGGGGTGCCGGGGCCGAGGACACCGACGCCCTGGCGTGAGGTCTCGGCGATGTGCGCGGTGGAGCGGGCGCTGGCCATCATCGACTGGTACCAGACGTCGTCGTCGACGACGTAGCGGTCGCGGCGGCGTTCGTCGCGCTCGCGGCGGATGAGGTCCTGGCTTTCGAGGAACGCGATCGCCTTGGAGATGGAGGCCGGGCTGACCTGGAGGCGCTGGACGAGTTCGGACGCGGTGAGGCTGCCCGTGTCGGCGATGACGAGGCAGGCCATGACCCTGGCCATCATCTTGGGCATACCCGACGCCATGAAGACGGTGGTGAGCGTCTCCTCGTACTCGCGCACCGCCTCGGGATCGCGTCCGTGCGCCTGCGGGAGCGCCTCCGACCCCCGGGAAGCGGCCGGCTTGCGGCGGTGGGCGCGGCGTTCGGTGGCGCGGTGGGCGAGGTCGGCGCGGTAGGCAGCGGGGCCGCCGTTGCGCATCACCTCGCGCGTGATCGTCGAGGTGGGGCGCTCGAGGCGTCTGGCGATCTCCGCGTAGGCGAGCCCGTCGGCCAGCCCCAGCGAGATCTGCTGGCGTTCCTGCTGGGTGAGTCTGCCGCCCGGCATCGCGGCCTCCTTCGTGGGTCCGTAGTGGCTTCACTATAGCGTTCATTTTCAATTCATTGCAACGCGCACCCACCTGACGTTGCGTTACCCGCCAGGGTCACTGCAACGATTTCCCCACTCCCACCTGCATAAATGCAGTTCTCGCGCAACGAGGGTGTTGCCGAGTCTTTGAACGCAACGTAGCTTTTCCCTCATCGAAAACAGCGCGGCGCACGGAGCGCCCGCTGAAGAACAAGGGAAACCGCCAT